>CAYQCP010000078.1:0-15064 GCA_964416005.1 uncultured Gemmatimonas sp. | reverse complement strand
CGCGGGGCGGTGCCGCGGGCGGCACGCGCAGCGACCCGGCAGCGCCGCTGATGCTGCGCGACCTCGCGACGGGCCAGGAAACGCGCATCGACGACGTCACCTCGTACCTGTTCGACGAGAACGAGACGGTGCTCGTCTACGCGACGGGGAGCGCCGACTCCACGAAAGTCAGCGGTGTGCACGTGCGCACGCTGGCGACGGGCGCGATCACCACGCTGGCGTCGGGCAAGGGCAACTACCGGTCGGTGGCGGTGGACCGCAAGGGCACGCAGGTCGCCTTTGTCTCCGATCGCGACGATGTGGCGTCACCGAAGCCCAAGTTCGCGCTCTACTACGCCTCCTTGGTCCTCGCCAAGGGACAGAAGGGTCCCGTGGTCGCGACCAAGGTGGTGGACGCGGCAATGGTTGGCGCCGATCAGCTCATCGCCGATCGCGGGCGCGTGGACTTCGTGCGTGATGGCGGCGCGCTGCAGTTTGCGCTGGGGCCGCTGCCGATGGACACGATCCCCGCCGACTCGCTCGCCGACAAGGCGATCTACGATCTCTGGCATTACAAGGACACGCAGCTCCAGCCGACCCAGAAGCTGACGGCGGCGCGCGAGCGCAACCGCACCTGGGCGGCGCTCTATCATCCGGCGCTGAAGAAGTGGGCCAAGCTCGGCAACGACTCGCTGCGGCAGGTGACGATCTCCGACAACGGGCGCGTCGTCCTCGCGCTCAATTCGGTGCAGTACGCCATCGAGTCCACGTGGGGCGAGGGCGGCAGCGACGTCTATCTGCTCGACCCCACGACGGCGGCCCGCACGCTCGTCGCGAGCCGGCTCGACGGCCCGGCGCAGCTGTCGCCCGGCGGCAAGTACGTGATCTTCTTCCGTGGGGGCAAGTGGTTCACGCACGCCACCACGGGCAACAAGCAGGTGGAGATCACGGCCGGCATCAAGGACGTGAAGTTCACGAACGAGCTCTTCGACATGCCGGACGAACCGCCCTCGTACGGCCTCGGCGGCTGGACCACCGATGACGCGCGCGTGCTCGTGTACGACCGGTTCGACGTCTGGGAAGTGGATCCGGCCGGTGTGGCGGCGGCGCGCAACGTGACGGCGGGGGCCGGGCGTGCGAAGGGCGTCACGTACCGCGTGGTGAACCTCGACACCGAAGACCGCTTCCTGAACCCGGCGGAGCCGCTCGTGCTCCGCGCGTTCGACAACGACAGCAAGGAAAGCGGGTACGCGCAGGCGAAGCTGGGCGCGAGCGCCGCGCCTGAGTTGCTCGTCATGGGTCCCAAGAACTACGGCGGGCTCCAGAAGGCGCGGAAGGCCGGGCAGTACCTGATGACCCAGCAGACGTACCGCGAGTTCCCGGACCTGTGGACGGGGACGGCCATCAACGCCGTGCGCAAGGTGTCGAATGCCAACCCGCAGGATGCCGACTACCCGCGCGGCAACGTCGAGCTGGTGCGGTGGCTCAACGATGACGGCGTGCCGCTGCAGGGCATGCTGTTCAAGCCCGAGGGCTTCGATCCGAGCAAGAAGTATCCGATGATCTCGTACTTCTACGAGCGCCTCTCGGACGGCCTGCACACCTACTATGCGCCGTCCGGGCGCAACACGATCAACCCGCTCGTCTACAACTCGCTGGGCTACCTGGTCTTCATGCCGGACATCGTGTACACCGACGGCTTCCCCGGGCCGAGCGCCGCCAAGGCGATCATTCCGGGCGTGAAGTCGCTGATCGATCGCGGCTTCGTGGACCCGAAGAAGCTCGGCATCACCGGGCAGTCGTGGGGCGGCTACCAGACGTCCTACGTCATCACCGTGACGAACATGTTCGCGGCGGCGGTGCCGAACGCGACGGTGGTGAACATGACGTCGGCCTACGGCGGCATCCGGTGGGGCAGCGGCGTGCTGCGGCAGATGCAGTACGAGCACTCGCAGAGCCGCATCGCCGGCTCGCTCTGGGAGTACCCGGAGCGCTTCATCGAGAACTCGGCGCTCTTCAAGCTCGACCGCGTCACGACGCCGGTGCTGTTCATGGCCAATGACAACGACGGCGCGGTGCCGTGGTACCAGGGCATCGAGTTCTACGGGGCGATGCGCCGCCTGCAGAAGGAGGCGTACCTGGTGGTGTACAACGGCGACGAGCACAACCCGACGAAGCGTGCCAACCAGAAGGACATCGACCTCAAGATGCAGCAGTTCTTCGGGGCCAAGCTGCAGGGCCAACCGGAGCCGGACTGGATGAAATATGGGATTCCGTATCTGAAGAAGGGGCAAGATCAGCTGAACCGCAGATAAACAACAGAGAGACAACAGAGAGACAACAGAGAGACAACAGAGAGACAACAGAGAGACAACAGAGAAACAACAGAGGGTCCGGCCGTTGGGTCGGGCCCTCTGGCGTTGGGGGGCAGGGACCGGCAGCCTTGGAGGTGCGGGGCTGCACCTTGCAAAACACTATATCGCGATATAGTATTATATAGACTCAACCAGAGAACCCATGACCACCAAGACGTCCTACGGAACCACCGTCGCACTGCGCAAGCCCTTTGCCGCCGCCGTCGAGGCCACGCGGGCGGCGCTGGCCGCCGAGGGGTTCGGCATCCTCATGGAGGCCGATCTCCAGGCGACCTTCCAGAAGAAGCTCGGCGCCGAGCACACGCCCTATGTCATCCTGGGCGCGTGCAGCCCGAAGGACGCGTTCGAGGCCCTGAAGCTCGAACCCGACCTCGGCCTCCTCCTCCCGTGCAACGTCATCGTCCGCGACGCGGGGAGCGGTCAGTCGCACGTCGCCGCCCTCGATCCGGTCGTGCTGCTCGGCCTCACCGGCAACACCGCGCTGGCGCCGGCCGCCGCCGGCATCCAGGAACGGCTGGCGCGGGCGATGGCTGCGCTCGCCGCACTGCCATGAACGCGCCGGTCACCCAGCCAGCCGCCGCGGCGGTCGTGGGCTGCCCCTTCTGCGACACGCTGAACCGCGTCGCGCTGGGCCGGCTCGATGACCGTCCGAAGTGCGCGGAGTGCCAGAAACCGTTGCTGCTCGACCGCCCGATCTTCGCGAAGGACGACCACCTCTCCAAGGTGATCGCCGGCGCCACGGTGCCGGTGGTCGTCGACTTCTACGCCGACTGGTGCGCGCCGTGCCGGATGATGGCGCCGGTGCTCGATGAACTGGCACGCGAACGCGCCGGCGAGCTGCTCGTGGTGAAGGTCAACTCCGACCAGAACCCGGTGTCGCCGCAGCACTACGGCGTGCGCGGTATTCCGACGCTCCTCGTCTTCCGAGACGGCCAGGAGGTCGGGCGGCAGGTCGGCTTCGCGCCGAAGGCGCAGCTGGCGGCGCTCATCGACCAGTCGGCACCGTAACTGCCACCGCGAAGTTCGAAGGGCGCGAAAGGGCGCGAAGAACTACGACTACTTTGCCGCGGATGACGCGGATAGAAACGGATGACGCGGATACGGCTCTAAGGAACCCCGAGCTCGATCCGCGTCATCCGCATACATCCGCATCGTCCGCGGCAAAGTCGTTCTTGTCGTTCGTCGCGCTCTTTCGCGCCCTTCACCTTGGGGGTGGAGGGGCAGTTACCGCCCACCAAACGGCTTCGACGGCACGGTCTTCAGGTACATCCAGAGCGCGCGAATCTCGTCGTCGGTCATCTGCTTCGTGGCCTTCACCGGCATCAGCGTGTCGATGGGCACATTCCCCGGACGCATGCCCTCGCGCAGGGCGCGGAAGAAGTCCTCCTCCGTGTACCGCCCAAGGCCGGCCGGCGTCAGGTTGGCTGCGGGCTTCCAGTCGGGCGGGGTTCCCGGAATCTTGCCGCCGGAGAGCGTCGGTCCGTGGCAGCCGGTGCAACCACCGACGTTGGCGAGATAGCGCCCGTACTCCACCGACACCGCCATCGGGACGGCGGCAGGGTGGGTGTCGTGATTCACCTGCTCGGCCGGGACGAGGACGAGGTCGCCCTTCATGTAGAGCGCGCGCCCGATGGGGCCGATGCTGTTCGGCACGGACTCTCGGTCCACGGGGGGCACCGACTTGAGGTACGCGATCAACGCCGCGAGATCCTCGTCGGTGAGCCACTGGTACTCCAGCGACGGCATGAAGAGGAGGCCGTCGCCGTTGGGCCGCACGGCGTGACGAATCGCCCGCTCCCAGTCGAGGTCGGAGTACGCGGCGCCGATGCCGCCCTTGCCGCGCGTCAGGTTGGTCGCCCAGAGGCGCGCCACGGGCGGTGCGTCGATGAACTGCGCGCCGCCGAAGTCGGCGCCGTGACAGTCCCCGCACTTCGAGATCGCGACGGCCACGTGCCTGCCGCGCGCGAGGGCGAGGGAATCGGTGGCGATCGGCACGGCGTGTGCGGCGACCGTCCACTTCCGGTCGAGACGGCGCTGGGACATGAAGTACAGCGTGCAGCCGGCCGCGATGACGAGCACCACGACAACTCCGACCGCCCACGCCGCAGCGCGGAGGATCTTCTTCATACGGGGGGCCTCCGAGTGTGAATGAGAAGACGGGGGACAGTATGCACCGTCGGCGCGCTGCCGTCCAATGCCAGGGCCGCGGCGTCCTCCGTCGCTTCGCCTATCGCGTACGGCGCCGGGCCTTGATAGGTTTCGATTCCTGATGACCACCACCGCTCCCCACGATCCAGTTCCGGCCACCGAGCCGCCGCGCTGGTCGATCGACGCCGCCAAGCTCCTCTATAACGTCGAGGGGTGGGGCGACGGCTTCTTCGACATCTCCGAGCAGGGGCGCATGGTCGTGCGCCCGGACAAGGCGCATCCCGACCGCACGCTCGACCTGTTCGAACTCGCGCTCGACCTCGAGGCGCAGGGCGTTGCGCTCCCCGTGCTGCTGCGCTTCTCCGACATCCTGCGATCGCGCATCGAGGCGCTGCATGGCGCATTTCAGGGCGCCATCGCCGAGTTCGGCTATACGGGGCAGTACACCACGGTCTATCCGATCAAGGTCAACCAGCAGCGCCACGTCGTCGAGGAGATCCTGCAGTTCGGCGAGTCCCTCGGCGTCGGCCTCGAGTGCGGCTCCAAGCCGGAACTGCAGGCGGTGCTCGCGCTCTCGGAGCGCACGGACCACACGATCGTCTGCAACGGCTACAAGGACGACGAGTTCATGCGGCTCGCCCTGATGGGGCAGAAGCTGGGGCACAAGGTCTTCATCGTGCTCGAGCAGCTGAGCGAACTCGACGTGCTGCTGCAGGCCGCCGACGAGCTGGGCGTCGTGCCCACGGCCGGCGTGCGCATCAAGCTGTCCACCGAGGGTTCGGGGCGGTGGGCGCAGTCGGGGGGCGAAAAGAGCAAGTTCGGGCTCAACTCCGCGCAGCTCCTCGCGCTCATCGAACGGCTGCGCGCGGCCAACCGGCTGGACATCCTGAAGCTCGTGCACTTCCACCTCGGCTCGCAGATCACCGACATCCGCTACATCAAGCGGGCGATGGGCGAGGTGGCGCGCTTCTACGTGGAGCTGCGGCGCATCGGCCTCGACGTCACGCACGTGGACGTCGGCGGCGGCCTCGGCGTGGACTACGACGGCACGCAGAGCACCAACGTCGCGTCGGTGAACTACACGATGCAGGAGTACGCCAACGACATCGTCTACACGCTGGCGGAGATGTGCCGCGAGCATGACCAGCCGATGCCGAACCTCATCAGCGAATCCGGGCGCGCCCTCACGGCGCACCACGCGCTCATGCTCATGAGCGTCATCGACGTCGAGTCGCAGGTGGAGCCGACCGTGCCGCCGGTGACCGAGGACGACCACTCGCTGCTGCACGAGATGGCCGACGACCTGAAGGCGGTGTCGCGCAAGAACGTGTCGATGCGGCGCGTGCGCGAGGTCTATCACGACGCGTCGTACGACAAGGAAAAAGCCCAGGGGCTGTTCTACAACGGCGTCCTCTCGCTCACCGAGCGCGCCTACGCCGAGCAGCTGCACCTCGGCATCCTGAACGCCGTGCGCGCGGCGGCGCAGCGCCATCCCGACGAGTTCGAGGACATCATCCACGACCTCAACGCCGCGCTCGTGGACCGCTATTTCTGCAACTTCTCGCTTTTCCAGTCGCTGCCGGACAACTGGGCCATTGACCAGCTCTTCCCGATCATGCCCATCCACCGGCTCGACGAGGAGCCGACGCGCCGCGGCACGCTGCAGGACGTGAGCTGCGACTCCGATGGCAAGATTGACCGGTTCGTCGGCGAGAAGGGCGGCAATCCATCGCTCGAGCTGCACCCGTTCACCGACGGCGACCCGTACATCCTGGGCATCTTCCTCACGGGCGCGTACCAGGAGATCCTCGGCGACCTGCACAACCTGTTCGGCGACACCAATGCCGTGCACGTCCGCCTGCGGGACGGGGGCTACGAGATCACCGACCTCGTGCATGGCGACACGGTGACCGAGGTGCTGAACTACGTGCAGTTCCGCGCCTCCGACCTGCTGGCGACCTTCCGGCGCAAGGTGCAGGGCGCGTCGGGCCTCACCCGCGACGAGGCGAACATGTTCATCGCCGACTACGTCGCCGGGCTGGAGGGGTACACGTATCTCGAAGGCGAGGCCGCGCGGTGACGACGCCGTGGGCCATCCTCGCCGCTCCCGCGAGCGGCGGACCTGACATTCCAGCGCTCCTCCTTACGCTGGCGGCGGTGCTTGCCGCGACGAAGCTCGTCGGGGCGCTGGCCCGCCGCATCGGACAGCCCGCGGTGCTCGGCGAACTCGTGGCCGGCATCCTGCTTGGCGGCTCGGTGCTTGGCGTGCTCGACCCCGGTGAGCCGGTGCTCAAGACGCTCGCCGAGCTGGGCGTCCTGATCCTGCTCTTCGAGGTCGGGCTCGAAACCGACCTGCAGGCGCTGCGCCGGGTGGGCGGTGCGGCAGTCACCGTGGGCGTCGCGGGCATCGTGCTCCCCTTCGCTGGCGGCTACGCAGTGGCGACGCTGTTCGGCGCCCCGCCGATCACCGCGCTCGTCATCGGCGCGGCGATGACCGCCACATCCATCGGCATCTCGGCGCGCGTGCTCGGCGATCTCGGGCATCTGAAGACGCATGAAGGGCAGATCGTGATCGGCGCGGCCGTCTTCGACGACGTGATGGGTCTCGTCATCCTCGCGGTCGTCGGCGGCGTCGCCGCCGGCGCGGGCGTGACGGCGGCGGGCGTGACCACCACCGCGTTGGTTGCGATCGGGTTCGTGGTCGGCGCGGTGGCGCTTGGCGCGTTTGTGGCCCGGCCGCTGATGGCGGCGGTGGCGCGTGCGCCGGTCGCCGGCTCGGTCGGCGTGACGGCGATCGTGTTCGTCTTCGTCACGGCGGCGCTCGCGGCCAAAGTCGGGTCGGCGATGATCATCGGCGCGTTCGCGGCGGGGCTCGTGCTGCACGGCACGCCGCAACGCCATGAGATCGAAACGTGGGTGACGTCGCTCGGCCATGTGTTCGTCCCCGTCTTCTTCGCCATGGTCGGCGCCGAAGTGGACCTGCGGGCGATGGCCTCAACGCAGGCGCTTGGACTGGGGGCGGCGCTGATTGTCGTCGCGGTGGCGGGCAAGGTGATTGCCGGGTTCGCGCCATGGTGGTTCAGGGGGCGCAAGCTGCTCGTGGGCGTGGCGATGGTGCCGCGCGGCGAGGTGGGCCTGATCTTCGCGCAGATGGGTGTGGCCGCCGGCGTGCTCGCCGGCGGCGAGTTCGGCGCGGTGATCGCGATGGTGGTGGTGACGACGTTTCTCACGCCGCCGTGGCTCGCGGCGATCGTCGGCCCCCCGCCAAATGGGCGTGGCGACGGCGACAGCGACAGCGGGCTCAACGAGCTGGTGGCGGAGGGCGCGCCGCCGGCGCCGCCGCGGCGCGCAACGCAGGCGCGGCCGAAGCTCAGCTAGCCGCCTGTCCCAACTATTGGGGCCCGCCCGAGGTGCCTGCTTCAGGCATCCTCGGGCGGGCCCCGTGAACTTCAACGCTCGCGCCGACTACCGCGCCGAGTACCGCTTGGCCACCTCGCCCCAGTTGACCACGTTCCACCACGCGTCGATGTAATCCGGGCGGCGGTTCTGGTACTTGAGGTAGTACGCGTGCTCCCACACATCGAGGCCGAGCACGGCGTGCTTGCCTTCCATGAGCGGGTTGTCCTGATTCGGCGTGCTCTCGATCGTCAGTGCGCCGTCGCGTCCGGCCACCAGCCAAGCCCAGCCCGAGCCGAATCGGCCGACGGCCGCTGCCTTAAAGGTGTCGCGGAACTTGGCAAAATCGCCCCAGCTCTTGCCGATGGCAGCGCCAACGTCGCCGCCTGGCTCGCCGCCAGCGTTCGGCGCCATCAACTCCCAGAAGAGTGAGTGGTTCCAGTGGCCGCCGCCGTTGTTCCGCACAGCGGTGCGCACCGCCTCGGGCACCTGCGCAATGTTGCGGCACAGGTCGCCAAGCGTCCAGTTGCCCAGCTCCGGCGCCTTCTCGATCGCGGCATTCAGGTTGGTGACGTAGGCGTTGTGGTGCTTGCCGTGGTGGATCGTCATCGTCAGCGCGTCGATATGCGGCTCGAGCGCGGCGGCGGCGTAGGGCAGGGCGGGAAGCGTATGGGCCATGGTGGTCTCCTCGGGGGCGTCTGACAGGAATCTCAATCTAAGCAATTTGTGTGATCACGCACCGCGCGAGCGGCGTCCCTTCCACCATCCCCAGATCCCTGGCGTGATGGAGAGGAGGACGATGCCGACGACCAGCGCCTCGACGCGCTGCTCGAGCCCCGGCACGAGCCGGACGACGTAATACCCGGTGAGCAGCATGGACCAGATCCAGGCCAGCCCGCCAATGACGTTGTAGAACAGGAACGTCCGGTACCGCATCTGTGCCGCCCCGGCGACCACCGGCGCGAACGTCCGCGCAAACGGCATGAACCGCGCCAGGATGATCGTCTTGCCGCCGTGCTTTTCATAGAACGCGTGGGCGGCGAGGAGGTGTTCCCGCTTGAACCAGCGCGAGTCCGGGCGCTTGAACAGCGCCTCTCCCGAACGGCGGCCGATGCCGTAGGCGATGCTGTCGCCCACGATAGCGGCGATGCTGCACCAGATCCCAAGCGTCCAGACGTTGAGCGGCACCAAACCCTCGCGCTGCGCGGCAAACAGCCCGGCGGTCACGAGCAGCGAGTCGCCGGGAAGGAAGGGAAACAGCAGCCCGGTCTCGATGAAGATGATCAGCGCGATGCCAACGGTGCCGGCCCACGCCACGAGTTCGTTCAGGTCGCGGAGCTTGTGGATCAGGTCGAGGAGGAAGTCCATAGGCGGGGAATCTAGCATGCACGACGGCGATTGAGGATTTGGACCTAGGATTGCGATTCAGGGATGCGAGAGAGGATTCCGATCAGCGATCAGTCACTGCGTCGCCGGTCCTCAATCGCCCATCGCGATCCTCTCTCGCAATCCTGAATCGCAATCCCAGGTCCGAATCCTCAGTTATCTTCTTGCCATGTCCGTCCTCGACCACCTCTCCGTCGTCTTCCTCTACCCGCAGGACCCCGTCAACATCGCGGCCACGGTGCGGGCGATGAAGAACATGGGCGTCCACGACCTGCGGCTGGTGCGCCCGTGCCCGTACGATCCGTTCCGCATCGAGGGCGTGGCGCACGACACGCGCGACATCGTGGAGCGCATCCGGCACTTCGACACCCTCGATGAGGCGCTGGCCGACTGCCGGCGGGTGGTGGGGTTCGCGGGGAAGCGGCGGTCCGCCAAGTGGGAGCGGCTGGCGCCGCGCGCCGTCGCCGACCGCTACCTCCCCGAGCTGCACGACGGGCATCGCGTCGCCCTGCTCTTCGGCCAGGAAGACCGCGGCCTTCCCAACGAGGCGCTGGACCGCGCGCAGGTGCTCTGCATGATCCCCACCACCGAGCACTCGTCGCTGAACCTGGCACAGGCGGTGCTCGTGGCGCTGTACGAATTCCACGTGGCCGCCGGCGACGCGACCCGCAAGGTCGAGGCGCATCGGCACCAGGCGGGCCCCGCCACGCACGAGGAGTGGGAGCGGATGTTCGCCGACACCGAGGCGGCGCTCGACGCCATCGCCTTCTTCCGCACCCGGAACCCCGAGCTCGTCATGCGCTCGATTCGCAGTCTGGCCTTTCGCGCCAAGCCCGATGAGCGGGAGGTCACGATGCTGCGCGCGGTGGCGATCGAGGTGCTGCGCACCATCGACCGCATCACGCGCGGACTCGCCAAGGGGCCATGGCGGCGGCGCGACGACCAGGACGCTCCGGGCGATGCTGGCTGACGAACGCACCGCGGCGCGCCCCTTGACGGCGACACGCGGAGTCTTCTCAAACGATTTCGCCCCTTCGCCTTGCGCACATCTACACGGGCGGTGAAATTCCCTCGCTTGCTTAGCACCACGTGCATGCGCGTGTCCCCCCGAGACCCCTCATTTCCGGACGACATCCGATGACGGGACGCAGGAAGTGGCTGGTGATCACCGGCGTCGTGGCAATTGGCATTGCCTCGACGCTGCTGTCCGCCTACGCCGGTAATTTTCAGACCGCCGCCGTCGCCGCGGGCACCACGGAAACGGCGACGCAAAAGGCCAATCGCGAGGCCCTCGGCAAGGCCAAGCCCGGCCCGTGGGGATACAGCGGCGCCTCGGGGTACACCAACTATCTGGGGCAGGGGACGGGCCGCTCGCCGGCGCAGCCGGTCAAGTTCCCGCACCCGGTGCACGTGAACACGCTGCAGATGAACTGCGTGTTCTGCCACAATGCCGCGTTCAAGTCGCCCGATCCGGGCCTGCCGGCGGTGACGACCTGCATGGGATGCCACACGATCACCGCCATCGACCGGCCCGAGGTGAAGAAGGTGGCCGAGGCGTTCAACAAGAAGCAGCCCATCGCGTGGGTGCGCGTGCACAAGGTGCCGGAGTACGTGCGCTTCCCGCACGTGCGGCACGTCTACGCCGGCGTCACCTGCCAGACCTGCCACGGGCAGGTGCAGAACATGGAGCAGGTCTTCCAGTACGCCTCGCTCAACATGGGATGGTGCGTCAGCTGCCATGTGAACGGCTATTCGCGCGCCGAGGGCCTGCGCGCCGCCGGCTACGAGCCCGATTCGGCCGCCCTGGCCGACGAGCGTAAGGGCGTGCGGAAGGTCGCGTCCTACGACTGCGCCAACTGCCACTACTAGAGACCGACGCATGACGAACCCCGTGGAAACGACCAACGGCGTCAAGCGCCGCGATTTCCTGAAGGTCCTCGGCGTCACCGGCGCCGCGACGACGATGGTCGGCTGCAGCACCGACCAGGTCGAGAAGCTGATCCCGTACGTCTCGTCGCCCGACCACACGGTGCCGGGCGTGTCCAACTACTACGCCACCACCTGCCGCGAGTGCGCGGCCGGATGCGGCATCATCGTGGAGACCCGCGACGGCCGCGCCATCAAGGCGGAGGGCAACCCGGATCATCCCGTGAACCGCGGCGCCATCTGCGCGCGCGGCCAGGCCGCGCTGCAGGGGCTGTACAACCCCGACCGGTTCCGCGGCCCGATGATGCGCCAGAACGGCCAGCTCGTCCCGATCTCGTGGGACCAGGCCATCGATGCGCTGCACAAGGGCGTCGACGCGGCGATGAAGGGCGGCAAGGCGCAGCACGCGGTCTTCATCAACCAGCATGAGCAGGGGCTGCTGCACACGTTCCTCGACGCCTGGCTCGCGAACCGCGGCATGCCGAAGCACATCAGCTACGACGCGGAAGCGCCGTTCGCGACGATCGCCGCGAACAAGGCGGTGTACGGCGTGTCGTGGCCGAAGCTCGATTTCGGCGCGGCCAAGCTGATCGTGTCGTTCGCCGCCGACTTCCTCGATGGCTGGGGACTGCCGGTGCCGCAGCAGCTCGACTTTGCCGACGCGCGCGGGAAGATCGAGGGCGCACCGCGCCTCATCTACATCGGGCCGCGCCGCCCGCTGACCGGCTTGAATGCCGACCAGTGGATCGCCGCCAAGCCGGGCACGGCCGGCGCCATCGCCAAGATGCTGGCCGGCAAGATGTCGGCCGCCGACGCGGCCGCCGCCACCGACGTGCCGCAGGCGATCCTCGCGGCGCTGCAGAAGGAAGTTGCCGGCGCCAAGCCGTCGCTGCTCGTGGCCGGCGGTTCCGGCCCGCGCGCGCTCGACCTCGCGACGGAAGTGAACAACCTGAACAAGTCGCTGGGCAACGTTGGCGTGACGGTGAAGCCGGCCGAGGCGTACGGCGCCTGGGAAGGTGTCGTGCCGCCCGCCATCCTGAACGACGTCGTCGCCGCCATGGAAGCCGGCGACGTGCCGGCGCTCTTCGTGCGCGGCGCGAACCCCGTCTACAGCACGCCGGCCGGGCTGGGCTTCGCCGCGGCCGCGGCGAAGGTGCCGTTCAAGGTGTCGTTCTCGTCGGTGCCCGATGAAACGACCGCGCTCTGCGACCTGATCCTCCCGGACCACCACGCGCTCGAGAGCTGGGGCATTGCCGAGCCGGTGAAGGGCACGCTGGGATTGCAGCAGCCGACGATGGACCCGGTCTTCAACACGCGGGCCACCGCCGATGTGCTGCTGTCATCGCTGACGCCGCTGCCGTGCTTTTCCTGCCCGGTAGATCCGGCGGAAGAGCGTCGGCACGCCGCGGACGTCGCCAAGTTCCCGCCCGATTATCGCGGCGTCGTGGCGGCGCACATCGGCGGCAACGGCAAGCTGCAGAACGCGCTGCCCAAGGGTCTGTTGGCCGGTTCGCTGCCGGGGCGCGTGGCGCCCGTGGCGAAGATCATGAAGCCGGCGATCGCCGGCGAGGCGAACGGCGACTTCTACCTCGCGACCTACGCCAACCTGCTGATGGGCGACGGAAGAGGGGCGAACAAGCCCTGGCTGCAGGAGCTGCCGGATCCCGTCACCAAGATCTGCTGGCAGACCGTCGTGGAGATGCACCCGGAGACGGCGAAGAAGCTGGGCGTGGAGCGCGGCGACCACGTGACGGTGAAGACCGTCGCGGGCTCGATCACCGCTCCCGCCTTCCTGTACATCGGCGTGCGCCCCGACACGGTGGCCGTGATGGTCGGCCGCGGCCAGACGGCGGCCGGACGCTACGCGACCGGCACCGGGCGCAACGCGTGGGGGCTGCTCCCGGCGTCCAACGACTCAGCGGGCGGCTACCAGCTGGTCGGGGTGCGCTGCACGGTGAGCAAGGCCGAAGGGCACTCGATGATCGTCACGACCGAGGGGTCGGGCCGCCAGCATGGGCGCGGCATTGCCCGCGCGGCGACGATCGAGGAGCTGCTCAAGGGCGAGGAGCATGGCGGTCACCACTTCCCGGGACAGGCCTCGACCGAGTTCCTCCCCGGCCTCCGCGCCCCGCAGGCGACCGACGCGCAGGGCGAGCTGAGCGACCCCAAGTCGACGCTGAAGGGCGAGTACGATCCCAACCACCCGAGCGGCCGTGCCAAGCGCCGCTGGGCGATGACGATCGACCTGGCCAAGTGCACGGGCTGCTCGGCGTGCGTCACGGCGTGCTACGCCGAGAACAACATTCCGACGGTCGGCGCCGAGTGGCAGGGCCCGATCCTCTATCCGGATCGCAAGTTTCCCGGCGCCAACATCACGCGCTCGCGCGAGATGGCGTGGCTGCGCCTCGAGCGCTACTACGAGATGGACCGCGAGTACAAGGACGCGGCGTGGGACCCGGAGCATCACCCCGAGGCGCGGGTGATCCCGATGATGTGCCAGCACTGCGGCAACGCGCCGTGCGAGCCGGTCTGTCCCGTGTACGCGACGTACCACGCGCCGGACGGGCTGAACGTGCAGGTCTACAACCGCTGCGTCGGCACCCGCTACTGCTCGAACAACTGCCCGTACAAGGTCCGCTACTTCAATTGGTTCGGATACGGCGAGCCGGACCGCGCGCAATACGCGTTCCCGGAGCCGCTCAACTGGCAGCTCAACCCGGACGTGACCGTGCGGGCCAAGGGTGTCATGGAGAAGTGCTCGTTCTGCGTGCAGCGCATCCGCGACACGGAGACGCTGGCCAAGGTGCAGAACCGCGAGATCGAGGCCGACGAGTTCACCGTGGCCTGCGCGCAGGCCTGCCCGTCGCGCGCCATCGTGTTCGGCGACGCGGCCGACGAGTCCTGGTCGGTCACGAAGCTCATCGAGGATCGCCGCGCGTACCACGTGTTCGAGGAACTGAACACGTTCACCGCGGTGGTCTACCTGAAGAAGATCAACCACCCGGCTCCGGCCGGGGCTACGGCTTAGGGGGCGCGGACGATGGCAACCATCGCCTACGAACCACGGCGGCCCAACATCTCGTCGGCCAACGTGCAGCTCCCGGCGGTCCGGGACTACGAGCAGGTCGACGACGAAATCATCGCGACGCTCAGGCCCACCAAGGCCTGGTTCCTGATGCTGATGACGGCAGTCGCCTGCCTCGCGCTCGGACTTGGCGCGTTCCTCTACCAGCTGCACCAGGGGCTGGGCGTGGCGGGCTACAACCCGCCCGTGATGTGGGGCGTCTACATCATCACGTTCGTCTTCTGGGTCGGCATCGGCCATGCCGGCACGCTGATCTCGGCCATCTTGTACCTGTTCCGCGCCGGCTTCCGGACGACGATCTACCGGTGCGCCGAAGCGATGACGGTTCTAGCCGTCATGACCGCCGGGTTGTTCCCGATCATCCACCTCGGGCGCCCGTGGAAGTTCTTCTGGCTCATCCCCTACCCGAACTGGCGCCTCCTCTGGCCGCAGTTCAAGTCGCCGCTGGTCTGGGACGTCTTCGCCATCTCGACCTACCTGACCATCTCGACGACGTTCCTCTTCGTCGGCCTGATTCCCGACATCGCGGTGCTGCGCGATCGCGAGACGAACCCGCTGCGCCGGCGGATCCTCGCCTTCCTGTCGTTCGGCTGGCGCAACACCGAGCGCGAGTGGCGGCACTTCGCCCGTGCCTACCTGTTCCTCGCCGCGGTGAGCACGCCGCTGGTGCTGTCCGTGCACTCGGTGGTGTCGTTCGACTTCGCGATGGCGATCACGCCGGGCTGGCACACGACGATCTTCCCGCCCTACTTCGTGGCCGGCGCGATCT
>CAYQCP010000077.1:0-15371 GCA_964416005.1 uncultured Gemmatimonas sp. | reverse complement strand
CCCCGCACCACACCCTGTTCCCCGCACCCCGCACCACACCCTGTTCCCCGCACCCTGCACCCCGTTAGAGGTGCAGTTCCATCTGTCCCCTCCCCTCAGGAAACGTCACCTCGTCCTGCGAAGCGCACCCCATCGTCCCCTTGAAGCTGGTCCGGCGGAGTGCGTCTTTCGCCGCGCCCAGCGCGACGGCGGGCAGGTTGTTCTGCTGGCTCAGGTGCGCGAGCAGCACGTGCCGCAGTCCCTTGTGTGCCACCCGCTGCAGCAGCCCGCCGCTCTGGCGGTTGCTCAGGTGCCCTGTGTCGCAGGCGATGCGCTCCTGCAGGAAGGGCGGGTAGGGCCCGTTGCGCAGCATCTCCTCGTCGTGGTTGCTCTCGAACACGAGGAAGTCGAGGCGCTCGAACGCGGCGCCCAAATCCTCGGGCACGTGGCCGAGGTCCGTCGCTACGCCCAGGCGCGCCCCTGTTCGCGACGCCGTGATCACCACCGCCGCCGGCTGGGCCGCGTCGTGCGGCACGCGCACGAGTTCGATCTCGCAGTCGCCGATCGCCGTGCGCTTGCCGTACGCGAGCGCGTGCTGGCGCGCCTCCGGCAGGTCGCGGATGCCGTTCAGCGTGCCGCGCGTGGCGTAGACCGGCCAGTGCCACTTGGCCACCGCCTGCGCGATCCCCTTCACATGGTCGATGTGTTCGTGTGTCACGACGATCGCGCTGATGGACTGCGGCACGACGCCGGCCTCAGCGAGCCGTTTCGCGAGGATGCGCGGGCCGAGCCCGTTGTCCACGAGCAGGCGCGTCTCGCCAATCTCGACCAGCGTTGCGTTCGCCTTGCTCCCGCTGGCGAGCGTGCAGAATCTCACCGGCGTTCCCGGAGTTCGCTCGGCAGCGTCTCCAGCAGCGGCTTGAGGTTGCGCGCCTTCTCCTCGGTGGTCACCAGCACCACGCCGTCGTGCTCCACCACCACGAGGCCCGACACGCCGTAGAGCACGACGTTGGCGCCGGCCGCGTAGACCACGTTACCCGACGATTCGCGCAGCTGCACGCGGCCGTGCGCCACGTTGCCGTCGGCGTCGCCGGCGCGCACGCCGCGCAGCGCCGCCCACGTGCCGACGTCATTCCATCCAAAGCTCCCCGGCAGCACGAACACCTTGCTGCTCCGTTCGAGCACGCCGACGTCCACCGCGATGGGCTCCTTCACCCCGCCGAAGAACTTGCCGGCATCGTCGCCGGCGGCTGCCAGCGGCTGCGCCACCGACGGACAGAGCGCGGCGAGTTCACCGAGGAAGACGCCGACGGGCCAGGCGAAGATGCCGGAGTTCCACATCGCGCCTTCCGCCACGAGCGCATTGGCGCGCGCCTGCTTGGGTTTTTCAGCGAAGCGCGCTACCCGGCGCGCCGGCCCCGAGGTGGACGCGCCCACCTCGATGTAGCCCAGGCCCGTGTCGGCGTGCGTCGGCACGATCCCCACCGTCACGAGGCCGCGCGTGCGCACCGCTTCGGAAGCCGCGAGTTGAAGCGCCTCGCGAAACCCCGCCACGTCGGCGATGGCCCAGTCGGCATGCACCGACACCATGATCGTGTCGGGGCCGGCGGCCTTGGCGATGCGGCTGGCCGCCCAGGCAAGCGCCGCTGCCGTGCCGGCCGGACGGGGCTCGGCGAGCACGTGGTCGGACGGGAGCTCCGGCGCGATCGCGCGCACGCCCATCGCCAGCTCGGCGTTCGTCAGCACCAGCGTCCGGTCGGCCGGCGCCACGGGGGCGAGCCGGTCGAGCGTGTCGCGCAGCATCGGCTGGTTGCTGAGCAGGGGGAGGAACTGCTTGGGGCGCTCGGGCGTGCTGAGCGGCCAGAAGCGCGACCCGACGCCCCCGGCGAGGATGACCACCCACGTCTGGGGCGCGTTCATGGTGCCACCGGTGGTGATTCAGCTGGTGATTCGGCGCCGCCGTCGACGCCCGTCAGCTCCACCACACGGGCGTAGAGTCGCTTGGGGCTGAACGGCTTGGTGATGAAGTCGGACGCCCCGAGGCGCATCGCCTCGTCGTATCGCTGGTCCTGCCCGGCCGCGGTCAGGATCACGCAGGGCAGGGACGACCAGCGCGGATCCTGGCGCATGCGCGCCAGCACCTCGAGGCCGGAGAGATTGGGCATCATGAGGTCGAGCAGGACCAGCCGGACGTCGGGGTGCGCCGCCAGGGCGTCGAGCGCCTCGACCCCGTCGAAGACGAGCGTCACCTGGAAGGGGCCCTGTTCGAGCTTTGTCTTGACGATGCGGCCGATGTGGGGCTCGTCGTCGGCCACGAGTACGTGGCACGTCATGCCGGGCCGCCGCTCAGACGAGGGACGCGATGTTCGCGCGGTTGCGCCGCAGTTCGTACAACAGCTGGGCGAGGTTCACCGTGGGGAGCGCCAGGACCAGCAGCACGGCGTCCGCCGAGAGCGACGCGACGATGGCGAAGCCGCGTTCGTGCTCGAGCACGGCCGTCTGGAGCCCCCCCTGCTGGCCGGCATGGCCCAGCTCCTCGGCGGCCAGCAGGACCGGCGGGACATGGGCCGCCACGTTCTCGGCGTCGGTCGTCGGCAGGGCCTGGGCGTCGATCACGAGCCCGTCGCGCCCGAGGACGACCGCGGCCTGCACCCCCTCCCGATCCCGGATCGCCGCTACGAGGTCGTGAATGGTCGGCATCGCCCGCTCCGGTGTAGAAGTAGAAAAGGTTGCCGAAGTGTACGCTCCACCATAGCGAAGTCAAGCCGAATTCGCTTCCCCAGACGACGCCCGACCGCTACTTTCACAAACAGCCCATGCACACACTGAAATCCATCCTTGGCCGCGGCCGTCGCGCGGCACACCGCCTGTTCCCCCTGGCCGTGGCCGCGCTTGCGCTCTCCGCCTGCGACGACCCGTTCAAGCTCAAGGCGTCGTACGGCAACGAGCCGTTCGTCTACTCGCTCTACGGCATCTCCGGCTCTGGGCCGGCGAACGCGCCGGCCGCCCTCGACCTCGTGGGCCGGGCGCCGGTGCGCGTGGACGGGAGTTTCAACTTTGACATCGCCTTCGACTTCGACGGCAGTGGCAAGGTGGTCATCCTCCCGCAGAAGCTCGTCGGCACGCCGATCAGCGGCTCGCGCACCGTGGCGCTGCAGCGCATCAGTGGCGGCTACGAGTCGGTCCTGCTCGCGCCCAGCAAGGGGTGGCAGCTCGATTCGGCCGTGACGCTGCTGCCGGGCGAGGTGCTCGGCGTGCGCATGACCTCGGCCAGCTGCGCCTATCAGTTGTCTTCCGACATGTACGCCAAGATCGTGGTGGACTCGGTCAAGGCGGGCGGGCTGATCTTTGGCCGGGGCGTCATCAACCCCAACTGCGGCTTCAAGTCCTTCGCCGAAGGCATTCCGGAAAAATAGGATATGCACGACATCCGGATGGTGCGTGAACAGGCGGCGGCGCTGCGCGACGGCATGCGCCGCCGCGGCGCCCTGGAGCAGCTCGAGCCGGTCATCGCGCGGCTCGAGACCCTCGACCGCGAGCGCCGGCAGGCCATCCAGGCCGTCGAGGAGAAAAAGGCGGCGCGCAATGCGGCCAGCCAGGACGTGGGCCGCAAGAAGAAGGCGGGCGAGGACACGACCGCCCTGCAGGCCGAGACCCGCGCCCTCGGCGAGGAGATTGCGCGCATCGAGGCGACGCTCGCCGAAACCGAGGCGGCGATCCAGCAGGGGATGTACGAGATCCCCAACGTCACGCTGCCGCCGGTGCCGGAGGGCGACGAGACGCACAACACCGTGGTGCGCGCGTGGGGCGCGCCCCGCGCCACCGACGGCGTGAAGCCGCACTGGGAGGTGGGCGAGGCGCTCGGCCTGCTCGACCTCGCCCGCGGCGCCAAGATCTCGGGCTCGGGCTTCATCGTCTTCCGTGGCACCGGCGCGCGGCTGGTGCGCGCCCTGATGAACCTCATGCTCGACCTGCACACGCGCGAGCACGGCTACGAGGAACTGTGGGTGCCCGTTGTCGTGAACCGCGCGTCGATGATCGGCACGGGCCAGCTTCCCAAGTTCGCCGAGGACATGTACACGCTCGTCGGCGACGAGGGCTACCTGATCCCCACCGCCGAGGTGCCGGTCACCAACCTGCATCGCGAGGAGATCCTCGACGCGTCGCAGCTCCCCAAGGCGATGTGCGCGTACACGCCCTGCTTCCGCCGCGAGGCGGGGGCCGCCGGCAAGGACACGCGCGGACTCCTCCGCGTGCACGAGTTCGACAAGGTGGAGCTGGTGCGCTACTGCCGCCCCGAGGATGGCGCGGCGCAGCTCGAGCTGCTTACCGGGCACGCCGAGCGCGTGCTGCAGCTGCTGGGGCTTCCGTACCGCGTGCTGCTGCTGGCCGCCGGCGACACCGGCTTCAACAGCGCCATGACCTACGACCTCGAGGTCTTCGCCCCCGGGGTCGGGAAGTGGCTCGAAGTCTCGTCGTGCTCGGTCTTCACCGACTTCCAGGCGCGGCGCGCGAACATCCGCTTCCGCGCGGCGCCCGGCGAGAAACCGCAGTTCGTGTACACGCTGAACGGATCGGCCCTGGCCTTCCCGCGCGTGATCGCCGCCCTCCTCGAGCACTACCAGCAGCCCGACGGCTCGGTGCTGGTGCCCGAGGCGCTGCGTCCGTATCTCGGCGCCGACACCATCCGGTAGCGCATGCGACGCCGGGGGCCGGTCATCCTTGTTGCGCTCGGCCTCCTGCTGCTGTTGGGGTCATACGTCTGGTACGCGCAGCGCGTGGTGGATGAGCTGCGCAGCGAGTCGGAGCGCACCGGGCGCATGATCGGGCGGATCTACGGGGCGCTTACGGACACGACCGACGGGTCGGAGACCGCCGCGCTGTTCCAGCTTTCACAGGAGGTTCGCGAATTGGGCGTCCCCGTCATCGTCACCGACGTTGGGGGACGGCCGAACTGGTTCGTGAACATTCCGGGGATCGGCAGTGGCATGATCAGCCCCGGCGACCCGCGCTACCCGATGCTCGTGGAGATGGTGCGCACGCTCGACCGGCAGAACCGCCCCGTCGTCGAGGCCGGCATCGGCCAGATCCACTTCGGCAACACGCCGCTCGTGCGTGGGCTGAAGGTGATCCCGCTGTTGCAGGTGGCGATGCTCTCGCTCCTCATCGTCGCCGGCATCATGGCGCTCGGCGTGCGCGCGCGCGCCGAGCGTGAGCGCGTCTGGGCCGGGATGGCGCGCGAGGCGGCGCACCAGTTGGGCACGCCGTTGTCGTCGCTCAAGGGGTGGCTCGAACTGCTCTCCGAGCGCGAAGGCGATCCGGCAACCGAATCGGCGCGGCGCCACATGGAAGGCGACGTCGAGCGGCTGGAGCGCGTGGCGCACCGCTTCGAGCGCATCGGGCGCCCACCCAAGCTCGTCGCCACCGATGTCGCCGACGTGGCGGAAGCCGTCGTGGACTATTTCCGGGCGCGCGTGCCGACGCTCGCCAACACGGTGGTCATATCGTTCGAGCGCGGCGATGGGCCGCTCGTCGCGCCGGTGGATCGCGTGCTCCTCGAGTGGGCGATGGAGTCGCTGATCAAGAACGCGGTGGACGCGCTCGCGGGACGGGGCGGCTCCATCACCGTGCGCGTGGACCGCGCCGCCGGCGGTGGCGCCCGCGTGCGCGTCGCCGACGACGGGCCGGGCATCCCGCAGGCCCTGAAGCGAAAGGTCTTCGCCGCTGGCTTCACCACCAAGGAGCGCGGGTGGGGCATCGGCCTGCCCCTCGCGCGGCGCATCATCGAGGAATCGCACGGCGGCCGTCTCGTGCTCGTGGCGTCCGATCGTGGCGCGGTCTTCGACGTGATCGTTCCTGGATGACACTGCCGGGCCCCGCAGGTGAAGTGACGCTCAACACCGCGCAGCGTGCCGCCGTCGAACACGGCACGGGGCCGCTGCTCGTGCTTGCCGGCGCCGGGTCCGGCAAGACGCGCGTGCTGACCGCCCGCGTCGCGCGCATCGTGGACCAACTGGGCGTCGCGCCGCATCGCGTGCTGGCCGTCACGTTCACCAACAAGGCGGCGGGGGAGATGCGCGAGCGCATCGCCCGCCTGCTGGGCGCCGAGCCGCGCGGCATGTGGATCGGCACGTTCCACGGCTTGGGCGCGCGCATGCTGCGCCTGCACGCCGACCGCGTGGGGCGCACCGCCGAATACACGATCTACGACGAGGATGACACGCTCACCGTCGTGCGCCGCCTGATGGAGCGCGCCAAGGTGAGTCCCAAGGACTTCGCGGCCAAGGCCGTGGTGGCCGCCATCAGCGACGCCAAGAATGCGCTCGTCACGCCGGCCGAATACGAGCGGCTCGCCATGACGCCGCTCGCCAAGGCGGTGGCGCCCGTCTACGCCGCCCTCGAGCCCGCGCTGCGCGCGCAGAACGCGGTGAGCTTCGACGATCTCCTCGTCCTCCCCGTCCAGCTCCTCACCGAGCATGCCGACCTGCGGGCCCACTACGCCGCGCGCTTCGAGCACCTGCTGGTGGACGAGTACCAGGACACCAACCACGCGCAGTACGAGTTCGTGCGCCTCATCGCCGGGCCGCAGGGCAACGTCGCGGTGGTGGGCGACGACGACCAGTCCATCTACGGCTGGCGCGGCGCCGATGTGCGCAACATCCTGGATTTCGAGCGCGACTACCCCGGCGCGCGCGTCGTGCGGCTTGAGGAAAACTACCGCTCGACGCCCGGCATTCTCGCCATGGCCAATGTCGTCATCGCGCAGAACACGGCGCGGCGCGGCAAGACGCTGCGCGCCACGCGCCCGGCCGGCGAGCCGGTGACGGTGCTCAAGGCGTTCGACGACCGCGACGAGGCCGATGCCATTGCCGAAGCCATCGAGCACCGGCGGATGAGCCGGCGCGAGCGCCCGTCGGAGATGGCCGTCCTCTATCGCACCAATGCGCAGAGCCGTTCGCTCGAAGAGTCGCTGCGGCGACGCAGCATCCCGTACCGGCTGATCGGCGCCGTCCGATTCTACGACCGTCGCGAGGTGCGCGATCTCCTCGCCTGGCTGCGCCTCGCCGCCAACCCGGCCGACGACGAGGCCTTCCGCCGCGCCATCACCGTGCCGCGGCGCGGCATCGGTGAGGCGACCGTGGAGCTGATGGCCGAGATCGCGCGCGGCCACGGGATCTCGCTCCTCGAGATGGCGCGGCGCGCCGGCGAGCTCGACGGCGTGCGTCCCGCAACGCGGCAGGCGCTGCTCGACATCGTGCGCCTCGCCGATCGCTTCCGCTCGAGCGCTGCCGAGGCGAGCGTGGACCAGCTGATCATCGAGATCCTGCAGGCCACGGGGTACGACGAGGCGCTGCGCGCCGAGGGGCCCGAGGGGCTCGACCGCCTCGACAACGTGCGGGCGATGGTCGAGGGTGCCGCCGAGACGGTGGTGGACGACGGGGGCGAGCTCGGCCTGCGTCCGCTCGACCATTTCCTGCAGAAGGCGATGCTCGTCACCGCCGCCGACCAGCTGGGTGCCGACGCCGACGCGGTGACGCTGATGACGGTGCACACCGCCAAGGGGCTCGAGTATCCCGTGGTGTTCGTCAGTGGGCTCGAGGACGGGCTTTTCCCACTGGCGCGGGCGTTCGACGACCCCGAGATGCTCGAGGAGGAGCGCCGCCTGCTCTACGTCGCCATCACGCGCGCCGAGCGCAAGCTCACGCTCACGTGGGCGATGTCGCGGCGGCGCAACGGCGAACTGATGCCGGGGATCATGTCGTCGTTCATTTCGCCCGTGCCCAAGGAGCTGTACGACGCGCAGGTGACGTCCAAGCTGCGCGGCAGTGCGAGCGCGTTCGCGTACACGGCGCCGGCGATGCGGCGCCCGGGCGCGCCGATGACACGCCCCACCGCGTGGGCGCCGCCGACGGAGGAGGAGTCGCAGGTCGCGCCGGTCTACGTGAAGGGCGCGCGCGTGCGGCACAAGGCGTTCGGCAGCGGCACCATTCTCGACCTGGCGGGGCAGGGGCGCGACGCGAAGGTCACCATCGAGTTCGACGACGAAGCGGTGGGTCGCAAGCGCCTCGTCGTGGCGTTCGCCGGGCTCGAGCGCGAAGACGAGTGAAGGGGGTCGCGCCGCGAGGCGTTCACTCTCGCTCAATTTTCGGACCCATCGCGGCGAGCCGCGATGGGCCCTCAAGTATTCGCGAGAGTGAACGCCTCGCGGCGCGCCCGCGGGGGAGGAGGCGCGGGCGCTACGCGTCGCGTGGGAGATGCGCGGCGCCGGAGTCGAGCGTACGGACGGCGTTCGTCAGCGACGCGCGGATCCCGACGCGCGTCGCGCCGGCGGAGTCTGCTCGCGAATACTGGAGGGCATATGGGCGCGCGCAGCGCGCCAGTCAGGCCCGAGAATTGAGCGAGCAGACTCTGCCGGTGCGGCGCGCCCACACGAGAAAGGTCAAGCCGCCGGCGTGTAGAGCGGCGCCGTCAACTGCCCCGTGAAGCCCAGTGACGTCACCGGGAGCCCGAAGTGCCGCAGCGCCGCCATGCGCGCCGTGTCGCCGTCACCGCCGCGGCGCAGCGCGGCGCGCCGCACCGCCTTGGCCGCCCGCAGCGGCTCCTCGCCCGACGGGTCGTGTGCGTACGGTTCGCTCCCGTCCATCCGCCGCAGGAAGTCCACCACGTAGTCGAACGAGCGCGTCAGGTACGCGCCCACCTCGCGCTCCTCGAGGTCCCAGCGGCTGCGCTCCGCCATCACCGCAAAGATGCGCTGCCAGCTCTCGGCGTCGGTCACGCGCACCATGCCGCGGAAGATCCGGCGGTTGGTGTGCGTGCTGAAGATCGTCGGGCTCAGGATGCGGTCGAGGTGGTCGTCGGCGCGCGCATGGTCGAGCAGGATGATCTCGTGCGCGCGCCGGCTGTGCCGCACGCCGAGGTGCGACTCGAACCGGCTCTCCCAGTATGAGTGCCCGATGGCGCTGGTGCTCGAGGTCACCGCGAGCTGGTGTGGCACGAACCAGTTGTGCGCCACGACGTCCGCCGCGAGGTGCGCAAGGTAGCCGTACGCGAAGGACTGCAGCGTCTCGTCGCGCGCGCGATCGAGGATCTCGAGGCCCACGTACCAGTGGTGGCAGTGCCGCCCGAAGCGCGCGTACTTCTTGGCGATGCTCGTGTCGGCGGCGATGGACCCGTAGAGGAAGTCGTACGGGAAGGCGAGGAGCAGCTCGGCGACGCGCGGCGGGAGCAGGAAGGCCGACCGCAGCACGGCCTCGCCGAGGAGAATGTGTGTGCCGGGCGTCCAGGCGTGCGCCACGGCGGGAGTCAGCAGGAGCAGCACCGCCACGACGACGGCCCCGCGCAGGAGGGGCGCGGGCCGCCGCTTCGTTCGCCATCGAGCGCGGTGGAGCCTCACAGCGTCATTGCGGCGGTTGAGAACCGCCATCAGAGGGACTGCCCGCGCCGCCCCCGCCGCGCCGCCGCCGATTGCGGCGGCGCTTCGCCCGCGGCGGTCTCGACCCGTCACCAGCCGCCGCGCCCCCTTCCTCGGCGTACGGCGACTCGTGCCCTTCATCCTCGTCGGTCAGGCGGATGGGTTCGTCGAACTCCTCCACCGAGGCCGGGGCGGCGGCCACCGGTCGCTCCTCGAGGCGCACCGGCGCGTCTCGGCGCGGTTCTTCGCGGCGTGGCTCTTCGCGGCGTGGCTCTTCGCGGCGCGGCTCCTCGCGTCTGGGCTCATGGCGGGGCGCGTCGCGGTGCGACACCTCGCGGCGCGGTTCCTCGCGACGGTGACGCGGTTCGCTTGACCGGTGCGGGCGTTCGTCGCGCTTGAACAGCCGCGAGCCGGCCTTGATGGTGCTCACGGCGGCGCCGGCCACGTCCGCCACCGCCTCGGCCTTGTCGGTGACGCGCCCGAGCAGGTCGCCGAAGTCGTCGATGCGGTCGGCGATCCCGCTCACGGAGTCGCGCACGCGCTCGGTGGCGTTGGACAGCGCTTCGGCGGCAGCCGTCGCGTCCTGCTTCACGGCGTCGGTCAGCTCGCGCACGTTTTCGGCGGCGGCGGTGGCGCTCGCGATCATCGGGTCGATCTTGGAGGTAAGCCGCCCGAGCTGCTCCTGCATGGCCTGCTGCGCCTTCCACATGCGGAAGAAGATGACGGCGAGCAGCACCACGACGACCAGGGTGACGATCTGCGCGAGCCCCGCCGCGACGAACACGACCTGGTCAAACCCGGCGCGATCGGGCGTCACCTGCCGCACGATCAGCGTGTCCGAGGCGACTTGGAGTAGGGGAGTCATGTTCGTAGCATCCGACGGCGCAGGCGCAAATGCAAGGGCTCAGGTAATGGCTGATTGGAGATTTGGACCTAGGATTGCGATTCCGGACAACGACTCTGGATTGCGATGGGCGATTGCAGACGGGACTTGCGTACCGCAGACAGGCCGAGGTCGCCCATCGAAATCCGAGATCGCAATCGTCAATCGCAATCCTCGGTCCAAATCCTCAATCGCCGTTTCCCAAACTCTCCATCACACGTAAGTTGTACCCATGAAATTCCTCGTCGACGGCGGCCGCCCGCTGAGCGGGACCATCCGCCCCTCCGGCAACAAGAACGCGGCCCTGCCCATCGTCGCCGCGACGCTCCTCACGGAGCATCCGGTGACGCTGCAGAACGTGCCGCGCATCAAGGACATCGAGATCCTCGTCGAGCTCATCGCGACGACCGGCGCCGAAGCCAAGTGGACCGGACCGAATACACTGCACGTGCATGCCAAGTCGGTCTCGGCGCGCGCGCTCGACCTCGCGATGTGCAGCCGCATCCGCGGCTCCATTCTCCTTGCCGCGCCGCTCCTGGCGCGCTGCGGCGAGGTCACGCTGTCGCCGCCGGGCGGCGACGTCATCGGGCGCCGACGCCTCGACACGCACTTCCTGGCGCTGCAGCAGCTGGGCGCCGACCACGTGATGTCGGAGCAGATCCGCTTCACGACCAAGGGGCTCACCGGCGCCGACGTCTTCCTCGACGAGCCGAGCGTCACGGGCACCGAGAATGCGGTGATGGCCGCCGCCGCCGCGACCGGCACGACCGTCCTCCGCAACGCGGCCAGCGAGCCGCATGTGCAGGACCTGTGCGAGTTCCTCGTCGCCCTCGGCGCGCGCATCGAGGGGATCGGCACCAACACGCTGACCATCCACGGCGGCGCCACCTTCGGCGGCGCCACGCACGCCATCGGCCCCGATCATATCGAGGTGGGGTCGTTCATCGGGCTCGCCGCCGTCACGCGCAGCGAACTGCGCATCGCCAACGCCGGCATTCGCCACCTGCGCTCAACGCTCATGGGCTTCGAGCGGCTCGGCATCACCTGCCGCGCCGAGGGCGATGACCTCATCATCCCCGCCGCGCAGTCGATGGTCATCCAGAATGACATCGGCGGGCACGTGCCCAAGCTCGAGGACCAGCCCTGGCCGGCCTTCCCGGCCGACGTGATGTCGATTGCCATCGTCACCGCCACGCAGTGCGACGGCCTGATCCTGATGCACGAGAAGATGTTCGAGTCGCGCCTGTTCTTCGTGGACAAGCTGGTCTCGATGGGGGCGCGCATCGTGCTCTGTGATCCGCACCGCGCGCTCGTCGCCGGTCCGTCGGAGCTGCGCGCCGGGACGGTGGAGAGTCCAGACATTCGCGCCGGCATGGCGATGCTCCTCGCCGCGCTCTGCGCGCGGGGGACGAGCACCATCAAGAACGTCGGCCAGATCGATCGCGGCTACGAGCGCATCGACGAGCGCCTCAACGCCCTCGGGGCGCGCATCACCCGCGTGCCCGAGGACAAGTGACCCGCGGCGCGCGCGTTCCGGAGGCGCGATGAGCGGCGCACTGCCCCCGCGCGAGCGGGTGGCGTCGTTTGCCGTGCTCGGACTGAGCGCCTTTACGACGACGCGCGAGGCCGGCACCTACGGCTTCACCGACGCCGCCCCGGTGGGGGAGGTGAATGAGCGCTGGCTCGCCCTCCTGCGCTCCACGGGCGGACGCATGGCGTCGGCGCACCAGGTGCACGGCATCAAGATCGTGACGCACACGCCGGGGTGGGACGGCTGGCTGCGCGTCGATTCCGCCGACGGTCACCTCACGGCGCATCACGACACCACGCTCGTCGTCACCGTCGCCGACTGCGTCCCCATCTTCCTCGGGCATCCCAAGGGGGCGTCGGCCCTCCTGCACGCCGGATGGCGGGGGACGGCGGGCGGGATCCTCGAGTCCGGCATTCGCGCGCTCGCCAACATGGGCTGCCACGCGCGCGATCTCGTGGTGCACCTCGGCCCCGCCATCTGCGGCACGTGCTACGAGGTGGGGCCCGACGTCTACGCGCAGCTCATGCGGCGCACCATCGCGGCCCCCGCGACCGTGGACCTGCGCGCGCTCCTCGCCGACCAGGCCCGCATCGCCGGCGTGAAGCAGGTGGAGATCAGCCCGCACTGCACGAAGTGCAACAATGAGCGGTACTTCTCACACCGCTCAGGAGATACGGGGCGACAGGTCGCGGTCATAGCACCAGCAGCGTAGAAGAGAAACAACAGAGAGAAAACAGACAAACAACAGAGAGACAACAGAGCCCCGCCCGTGAGGGTTCTGTTGTCTCTCTGTTTTCTCTCTGTTGTTTCTCTGTTGTTTCTCTTGACGCTGGCCTCGCAAACATCTATAGTTACTTGCTGGGCGGGGCTGGCGACCGCCTTGGGAATGTGGGGTCGCCCCCCACATTTTTTTGTCTTCTTTTGGGATCGAATTCAAGTGAAGCAAACGCTGGAACCCATTGTCATTGCTGCACTTGACTCGTTGGGCTATGACCTCGTCGAATTGCGCGTCGGTGGCACCCGCCAGCGTCCGCTGCTCGACGTGCGCATCGACCGCAGGGACCTCCAGAAGGTCACCGTGGACGATTGCGCGGGGGCATCGCGGGCCATCGAGGCGCGACTGGATGCGGATCCGTCGCTCTTCGGCGACCGCTACGTGCTCGAGGTCTCGTCACCTGGCATGGAACGGCCGCTGCGCACCGAGGGCGACTGGCGTCGCTTCGCGGGGCGCAAGGCGAGCGTGAAGAGCGCGGCCCTCGGGGGGCGCGCCGAAGTGGAGATCGTGGCGATCGAGGAGGACGCCGGCGCGGTGCGCCTGCGCCTCCGCGACGCGAAGGGAGCTGAGCACGTGCTCGGGCTGGCCGAGGTGGATGAGGCCCGCCTGGTGTTTCACTGGAAACCGTAACGAGGTCTGGATGTCTGGTTCGGCTGAAATCCTTGCCGCGTTCCGCGAACTGTCGAACGCAAAGCAGATCGACCGCGCGGAGCTGCATGCCCTGCTCACGGACGGCATTCATGCCGCCCTCGCCAAGAAGCATGGGCCCAATGTGCAGGCCGACATCTCCATCGATGAGGCCCGCGGCGAGATTCGCATCGTCCTCCTGAAGACCGTCGTCGAGACGGTCGAGGACCCGTCGCGCGAAATCGCCCTCGAGGAAGCGCGCTTCGAGGACCCGGAGTTCCAGCCCGGCGACATCATGGAGGAGCCGGTCGAGTTCGCCGAATTCGGGCGGTCGGCGGTGCAGGCGGCCAAGCAGCGCATCATCCAGCGCGTCCGCGAAGGCGAGCGCACCAAGATCCGCGACGAGTTCGCGGGGCGCGTCGGCGACCTGCTCTCGGGCGAGATCCAGCAGATCGAGCGCGGCAAGATCGTCGTGATGCTCAACAAGTTCCGCGAAGCCGAAGCCATCATCCCGTATCGCGAGCAGAATCACCGCGAGGACTACAAGCAGGGTGAGCCGCTGCGCTCGGTGCTCAAGAAGATCGAGGAGACGCCCAAGGGGCCGCGCCTCGTCCTCTCGCGCGCCGACCCGATGTTCGTGCAGGCGCTCTTCAAGCTCGAGGTCCCCGAGATCCAGCAGGGGATCGTCGAGATCAAGGCCGCGTCGCGCGAGTGCGGCAGCCGCACCAAGATCGCCGTCGTCTCCAAGGACGACGCCATCGATCCGGTGGGCGCCTGCGTCGGCCTCAAGGGCGCGCGCGTGCAGGCCGTCGTGCAGGAGCTCGGCGGCGAGCGTATCGACATCGTGCCGTGGTCGCCCGATCCGGAGCGCTTCGCCAAGCTGGCGCTCGCGCCGGCCAAGGTCGCGCGCGTCTTCAGCGACGCCGCCACCAAGACCATTCAGGCCGTCGTGGACGAGGACCAGCTCTCGCTGGCCATCGGCCGCAACGGGCAGAACGTGCGTCTCGCCTCCGAGATCACCGGATGGAAGATCGACCTGTATTCCAGCCGCGAGTGGCTCGAGCGCGGCGGGGACATGCCGCTCTTCCAGCCGCTCCCCGAGGACGACGCGGCCGCCGACGTGCACCTCTCCTCCATCGAGGGCCTGCCGCCCGCGACGGTCGCGGTGCTCGAGGCCGGCGGCTTCCGCACGCTGAACGACATTCTCGACCTCGAGCGCGATGACTTCCTGCGCTTGCCGGGCATCGCCCCGGAAGAGGCCGATCGCATCATCGCGCTGATCAACGAGCTCACCACCGACGACAACAGCGGCGAAGCGGCCGCCGAAGACGGCGGCACGGCCGAGCCCGAACCGGCGTGAGCAGGAGCACGTGATGGACGCCGCGCTGCGTCGCCGACTGCTGGGCCTGGCTGGCCTCGGGGTGCGGGCGCGCAACGCGGTGGTAGGGGTGGATCAGGTGCGGGCCGCGGCGCAGAGTGGGGCGCTGCGGGTCGCGTTGGTGGCGGGGGATGTGTCGCGTCACAGCCGGGACAAGATCGTCCCGATGCTGGCGGCGAAGGGCATCCTCACCGTGGATGGGTTCACGGCGTCCGAACTGGGCGGCGTGGCGGGCAGGGAAGCGACGGCGGTGATTGGCATCGTTGACGCACAGCTGGCGAAAGGAATTCGCGGGGCGCTCCGCCCCGCGGGCGAGTAGCAGCACGAGGGAGGCGGTTTGACGAAGCTTCGGGTGAGTGACCTGGCGGCCGAATTCGGCATCTCGAGCGACGAAGTGTTGTCCATGCTTCGCTCGATGGATGTCGTTGTGCGCAGCAACCTGACGCCCTTGACGGACGACCAGATTTCGCGCGCGCGTGCCCGGTGGGAACGCGAGAAGCGCGTGCGTGCCCAGAAGTCGGCGGAGACGCCGGCATCGGCGGCCAAGAGCCGGCGGCGTGGCAGTGCGACCGCCGAAGCGAAGCCCGACGCGGAGGAGAAGAAGCCCGCCGCGAAGTCGCGCGCCAAGAAGAAAGTCGAGGAGCCCGCCCCCGCGCCGGAGCCCGTCGAAGCGCACAAGGTGCGCCGCCGTCGCGCGGCGCCCCCGGCGTCGGAGCCCGCGCCCGAGCCCGTCGTCGTTGAAGCGCCGCCGGCCGAAGCGCCCAAGGCCGCTGCCGCCGCGGAGCG
>CAYQCP010000076.1:0-15720 GCA_964416005.1 uncultured Gemmatimonas sp. | reverse complement strand
GCGGCGCGCCGAGCGCCTCAGCCGCCCTCGGGCGGGGCGCGTACGCGGCCGGCGACGACTGTGCGGCCTGCGCCACCTGCGCCGCAGCGCGCGCCGCAGCGGCCGTGCCCGTCAACGTCACTGGCGCGGACTCCGCGAGCGCGTCACGGAACGACGCCGCATCCGGCCACCGGTCGGCGGGGGCCTTGCAGAGCGCACGCTCGATGGCGGCGGCGAGGTTGGCCGGCAGGTCGGGACGCAGTTCGAGCAGCGGGCGCGGCGGCTCACTGAGGTGCTTCATGAGCATCGACGGCGTGTTGGGCGCCGAGAATGGGAGTTCTCCCGCCAGCATCTGGTAGCCGACGATGCCCAGCGAGTAGATGTCGGCGCGCCCATCCACCTCGCGCTCGCCCATCGCCTGCTCCGGACTCATGTACGCCGGGGTGCCCACGGCGATGCCGGTGGCGGTGAGGCGCACCTCACCCTGCGCGGCACGGGCGATGCCGAAGTCGGTGACGACGGCCTTTCCCGTCGCCGTCTCGACCAGGATGTTGTCGGGCTTGATGTCGCGATGCACGACGCCATGCCCGTGCGCGAAGTGCAGGGCGTCCGCCACCTCGCGCAGCACGCGGCGCACCATCGCGATGGGCGGCCGCGGCTCGTCGAAGAGCAGCTTAGCCAGCGGCGCGCCTTCCACGAGCCCCATCGCGAAGTAGACCAGTCCCGACGCCTCGTCCACGGCGTAGATGGGGACGATGTTCGGATGGCCGAGTTGCGCGGCCATCTGCGCCTCGCGCAGGAAGCGGCGGCGCACCTCCTCGCGGAAGGCCAGCTCCGGCGGGAGCACTTTGAGCGCAACACGCCGGCGCAGGCGCGTGTCCGTGGCGCGGTAGACCACTGCCATGCCACCGCGGCCGATCTCGGCCTCGACCTGGTACAGCGATCCGACCGCGGCGTTGACCCGCTCGCGGAGGGCGTCAGTCATGGGCGTCCCGGCGCGCCGGGGCGCGGGCGCAGTCGCGCCATCTCGTCGGCGACGTAGACGGCGCTGTCGACCTCGCGGGCAAGCTGCATCGCCTGCTCGGCAATCGTGGTGACGTGCTGATAGGTCTGCGCGCCGGTTTTCAGCCGCAGCACGTCGAAGCGCATGTTCTTGAGCGCCAGCGAGCAGCTGTCGAGCCGGCCGACGAGCCCCTCGCGGCGCCGCTCCACATCGGCCACCGTGCGCCGCTGCCGCTTGAGCAGGGCGAGGCGCCGCACGCGCTCCTCGCTGGCCGCGAAGTCGAGCGGATTGGCCGCGGCCTCGAGCGCCGTGATCTCCTTGTCGATGGCGGCGGCCGACAGCCCCTTCGCCGTGCGCTCGAGATCGGCGAGCTGCGCGGCGAGTGCCATCACCGTGTCGGCGAGCGTCGTTGCGCTGCTGATCACGTCGGGGATGCGGTTGCGATCGCCGCGCGGCATGCTCTCGACGAGCCGGATGATCTCGTCGCGGTCCATGAGCGCGTCGCGCGCCGACGCGGCGTGCGGCCCGCTCCCCAGCGCGGCGGCATCGCCCGCCGACAGCGCGGCGGGCGCGGTGGGCGAACGCAGCAGGTCGGGGCGCTGCGCCCGCAGGCGTTGGCGCGTGCGAACGCGTTCGCGCGTGTTCTTGTCGAACACCGAGCGCACATCCTCGCCCAATTCCTGCACCACGTCCCCCACCATGCGCTCGCGCGGCTGGCGGAAGACGTCATGCCAGTCGTATCCCTCGCTCCAGAGCTTGGCGTACTTGTACGCCACGCTGATGCTCCAGAACGCGGTGACGAAGAGCAGGTTCGGACCGCCGAGCAGGTTCACGGCGATGAAGGCGCCGTTGACCCAGATGAACGGCGCGATGCGTTTCCGGAACTCCACCACCATCGGCGCATTCCAGCGCGCCAGCTCGTCCGGGGTGGGGAGACGCTCGCCATCGGGCAGCGTGATCAGCGGCTGCGGCGTGAACGCGGCCGAGGTGGCGCCGCGCGCACTGGCGGTGGCGTAGGGCGACGGCTCCTGCGGATACGCGCTCCCCGCGACGGCTGGGAGCGACGGCACCTGCCCGGTCTCGAGCGCCGTCTTGAGCTCGGCCGCCGACTGGAACCGGTTGGCCGGGTCCTTCTCGAGAAGGAGCATGACGGCGCGCGCCAGGTCAGGCGGCACGCTCGCGCGCTGGTCAATGGGAACTGGGCGCTCCGAGAGGTGCTTCACGAGGAGCGCCGGCGTGCTGTTGGCGTTGAAGGGGAGGTCGCCGCACAGCATCTGGTACGCGACGATTCCGAGCGAATACAGGTCGCTGCGCCCATCGAGATCGCGGTCGCCGGCCGACTGTTCGGGGCTCATGAACGCGGGCGTGCCAATGGCGATGCCGGTGGCGGTGAGGCGGGCCTCCGCTCCGTCGCTGATGGCGCGCGCGATGCCGAAGTCCGTCACCATCGGGCGCTTCGACTGCACGTCGAGCAGGATGTTGTCGGGCTTGATGTCGCGATGCACGACCTTGTTGGCGTGCGCGTACTCCAGCGCGTCGGCCACCTCGCGCAGGATGCGCCGCACCTCGTCGGGCGGCATCGGTCCGCCGTCGTGGATGCGCTTGGCCAGGTTCCCGCCGTCCACGAAGCCCATCACGAAGAAGACGAGCCCGCCCTTCTCGTCCACCGAGTAGATGGGGACGATGTTCGGGTGGCTCAGCTGCGCGGCGGTCTCGGCTTCGCGCAGGAAGCGCGAGCGGATCTCCGACCGGAACGCGAGTTCGGGCGGCAGCAGCTTCACCGCGACGGCGCGCTTCAGCCGGCGGTCCTTCGCCTTGAAGACAATACCCATCCCGCCGCGTCCGATCTCCTTGTCGAGTTCGTACGCGCTGTCGAGGACGCTCGCAATATGCGAGCGAAGTTCGGCCTCGGACTTGGAAAGGAGGGAGTCTTCCACGGGGGTGGGGAAAGGTATGAAACACGCCGCCAGCGCGCGAGCGGGCACAGCGCGGAAAACACGATGTCTTTCCGCAGCTTCGCCGCCGCGCGCGTGGTGCGTTTTGTCAGTGTCCCTACGTCACCGAGGCAGGTGAAAGTTGCAGGACCCGCCGTTATGTCGTATCTCAACGTGCGGGGTATCACGGGTACCGGCCGCGCTGCAGGGCGGGGCCGGCACGAAGCGCGTGGTACGCCAGTTGCTGTAGGTGGAGGTGGTTCACACCCCTCAGCCCCCCGTTCGGACGCCTTGGCGCCCAGGAACCTTGATGAGCACTCGACAGACACTTCCCGTCCTGCCCCTGCGCGGGACGGTCATATTCCCCGGCTTGACGGCCCCCATCGCGGCCGGCCGGCCGGGCACGCTGCGGGCCATCGAGGCTGCCCTCAAGGGTGACCGGCTGGTCTTCGCCGTCGCCCAGAAGGACAACACCGACGAGCCGAACCCCGAGATTCTCTACTCGATGGGCGTGATCGCCCGCATCGGGCAGATCCAGCGCGGGCTGGGCGGCGTGCAGCTCCTGCTGCAGGGCGAACAGCGGGCCACGTCGCTGCAGTACACCACCACCGAGGGCTACCTCTCGGCCGTGGTGACGCACATCGAGGAGCAATCGCCGCTGGACGAAAAGGACCCGGCCTTCGAGGCGCTCTACAAGGAGATTCGCGAACGCGCCGGGGAGCTCGGCGAGCGGCGCGGGCTGCCGGAGGAAGTGGTGCACCAGGTGCTCGACTCGGTCACCGAGCCGGGGCGCTTTGCCGACCTCGTGGCAGGCTATCTCGAGTTGACGGTGCCCGAAAAACAGGGCCTCCTCGAGAACCTCTCCGTGGAGGACCGCCTGCGTCGCGTCCTCGTGCACGTGCAGCGCCACATCTCGCTGCTCGAGGCGCAGGAGGACATCAAGAGCCAAGTGCAGGAAGAACTGGGCGAGCGCCAGCGCGAGATGTTCTTGCGCGAGCAGATGCGGGCGATCCAGAAAGAATTGGGCGAGGAGGACAGCTCCAAGGAGATCGAGGAGCTGCGCGCCAAGCTGCTGAAGCTCGAGATGCCCAAGGAGGCGCGCACCGAAGTGGAGCGCGAACTCGGCCGCCTCGAGCGCGCCGGGCGCGAGTCCATGGAAGCGCAGGTCATCCGCACGTATCTCGAGTGGATCGCCGAGCTGCCGTGGAACACGCGGTCGGACGACCAGCTCGATCTCAACCGCGCCATCACGGTGCTCGACGAGGATCACTACGGCCTGAAGGACGTGAAGGACCGCGTGATCGAGTTCCTCGCGGTGCGCCAGCTGCGCGCGCAGCAGCTGAGCGACGAGATGGACCGCACCGGCGAATTCCCGGTGGCCAAGCTGAAGGAGAAGAAGGAGGACGCCACGCCGACGCTGGCGCGGGCGAGCGGCGAGTTCGACCGAGCGATCACCGACAAGCGCGAGGCCAAGGCGCGCGCCATGGCGAAGGGGCCGATCCTGCTCTTCAGCGGCCCGCCGGGCGTGGGCAAGACCTCCATCGCCAAGTCCATCGCGCGGGCGCTGGGCCGCGAATACGTGCGCGTGTCGCTCGGCGGCGCGCGCGACGAGGCCGACATCCGCGGCCATCGCCGCACGTACGTGGGCGCCATGCCGGGGCGCATCATCCAGGGCATGAAGCAGGCCGGCACCAAGAACCCCGTCTTCCTGCTCGATGAAGTGGACAAGCTCGGCGTCTCGTTCCAGGGCGACCCGTCGGCCGCGCTGCTCGAGGTGCTCGACCCCGCGCAGAACGACACCTTCACCGACCACTACCTCGGCGTGCCGTTCGACCTGAGCGAGGTGCTGTTCATTGCCACGGCGAACTTCGTGCAGAACATCCCGGGACCGCTGAAGGACCGCATGGAGGAGGTGGAGTTCTCCGGCTACACCGAGCGCGAGAAGTCCGAGATTGCGAAGGCGTACCTCATTCCCCGCCAGCTCGAGGAGAACGGGCTCGCCGTGAAGAAGGTGAAGTTCGACGGCGACGCCATCATGCAGCTGATCTCGAACTACACGCGCGAGAGCGGCGTCCGCCAGCTCGAGCGCGAGATCGGCAAGGTGGCGCGCAAGGTGGCGCGGCGCATCGCCACCGGCGAGGTGCGCACGATGATCGAGGGCGACGGCATCATCACCGCCGACGAGGTGCGCGAACTCCTCGGCCGCCCCCGCGTGCGGCCGGAGAAGGCGGCCACGCAGCATGAGGTGGGCGTCGCGACCGGCATGTACTACACGCCGATGGGCGGCGACATCATGTTCGTCGAGGCCTCGACGCGTCCGCTGACGACGTCCGCCGGCGCCGGCACGTCCAGCGAGGGCGGGTCGGGCGTGCCCGTGTCACTGATCCTCACCGGCCAGCTCGGCGACGTGATGAAGGAGTCGGCGCGCGCGGCGTTCTCGTTCGTGACGAAGAACGCGGAGGAGCTGGGCATTCCGCGCACGCGCCTCGGCGCGATCGAGACGCACATCCACGTGCCGCAGGGCGCGATACCCAAAGACGGCCCGTCCGCCGGCGTGTCGATCGCGACGGCGCTCGCCAGCGAGCTCAGCGGCCGCCCCGTGCGCCGCGACCTGGCCATGACCGGCGAAATCACGCTGCGCGGCCGCGTGCTCCCCATCGGCGGCGTGAAGGAAAAGGTGCTCGGCGCGCTCCGTGCCGGCATCACGCACATCATCCTCCCCCGCGACAACGAAGCCGACATGGAGGACGTGCCCGAGGAGGCGAAGGCCGTGCTCACGTTCCACTTCGTGGATACGCTGCAGGATGTGCTGAGGCTGGCGCTGGTGGAGGAAGTCGTTGCGGAGCGGGAATTGGTGGGCGTGTAAGCCGAGGGACGCGTGCGGAGGGCGGCGTGCGGCGGTTTGGTGCGGTGGAACGAGTGGAGGAACGAGAGCGGGGGATGAGGCAATCGCCTCGTCCCCCGTTTCTCCTTGCTCCACTCGCCCCTCCGTACGAAGCCGCCGCACCCCGCACGCGTTCCTAGTATCACGGCCTCTTAATCGTATCAACCTTCCCCGTCTTCTCATCGATCTTGAACTTCGGCCGGATCGCCTTGTCGTAGTCTCCGGTCTCGACTTTCGCCGGGGCGGGTGCTGACATGGTCTTCTTCGCCGTGGAATCGGCCGACCGCTTGGCCAGGCTGTCGGCGGCCGCCGCGGCGACGCTGTCGACCGCGGCGGGTGCCACCGCGGTGGAATCCACCGCGGGCGTCGCCGCCGATTCCGTCTTGCCGGTGCACGCGGCGATCGTGGCGAACGCCGGTAGGAGTGCGAGCAGCACGCGACGTTTCATCACTGATTCCCCCGCTTGATGGCCTGGACGCGGCCGCCGCCGACGGTGTAGCGCGGACGCAGGAGTCGCTCGACCGGACGATCGCCCGCCGTGGCTTCCTGCGCCGCGCGCAGGCGCGCGATGGCCAGCAGGCTGGGCACGCTGTAGGAATCGGCGGCGAGCAGATTGACGGTGTAGCCGAGGTCCTGGAACGACGCGATGCTCATCGCGCTCCACGGCATGTTCGGCGTGCCCTCGATGTACCCGGTCATCATTTCGCTGTCGAAGGCAGCCGTGCCGCCCACGGGAGAGTTGTTGGAGCCGGTGCAGGTCGAGGTGAATGCCTCGCGCCAGTGCCCGTCGGCGGTGCCAGCCGTGCCGCAGTGTTCGACCGCGACGCCACCCGTGCAGTGCGTCGATCCACCGGCCGAGAGGCACTGCGCCAGCGCCGCTGCACCGCTGAAGCGCGGGTTGGTGCTCCCCGTCGGTGTGGGATTCTCCGTGTTCGTGAACGCCGGGTTCAGCAGGACGTTCTTGTCGAGCCAGATGGTGCCAAACCCCACGACGTGGTTCATCTCGTGCAGCACGACCGACTCGAAGCGGCCGGTGTTGATGTAGTTCTGGATGTCGGCCTCGTCGAACTGCATCACGCCCACGGCCGGCAGGATGGAGGTCTGCCGGACGAAGCACGGACCGGCTTGCGCCAGGACCTTCCCGACTCCGTCGATCGGCGCCACCGACGCGTAGATGATCAGCCCCGCCGAATTCTCCTGAAGGACTCCCGTCAGCCCGTTGATCCCGCACCCGGCCAGGTCAGCCCCTTGCAGGTTGACCGTCGAAATCTGGCCAACGATGGCGGCCTTGATCCGGTTGGCGGCATTGACGAACGCCGTCTGCGCCTCCGCCGACATCGCGGGACCAAAGAACCGGAGGTCGAGCACGTAGCTCGATTGCGTAGTCGCGCTGAACGACGTCGAGAAGGCCCCCGCCGTTGCCGTCGCGGTCTGTGGACCGCCCCTGGTGCCCAGGCGCCAGATGGCACCCGTCGCCACGCCGCTTGCATTGGTCGTTATCAGCCCCGGCGCCACGGTGCCGCCACCCACGGTCGCCAGGAAGGTGACCTGCTGGTTCGGTATGCCGTTGCCGAACTGGTCCTGCACCGACGCGGAGAGCGGTGTGCCGAGCTGTGCCCCGGCCAGGCCCGTTTGCGTGTTGCCGCCGGTCACCACGACCTTGGCCGCGCTGCCGGGCGTTCCCGTGACTGAAATGGTCAGCGGCGTCAGCCCCGACACGGTGACCGTCAGCGTGTTGGTCCCGGCCGTCGTCCCGAGCGTCCACGTGCCCACGGATGTGGGTCCGGAGGCGGACTTCGTCGGCGCCCCGACCAGCGTGCCGCCGCCGCTCGTCACCGCGATGCTGACGGCGATGTTGCCCAGTGCGTTGCCGGAGGCATCGGTGACGGTAAAGGTCGGCGCCGAGGTCAACGCCGTTCCAACGGTCGCCGAAGCGCCGGCGCCGCTGGCGGACTGCACGGCCGTCGGCTTTGGCGGTGCGGTGCCGCCATCGCCGCCGCCGCAGGCGGCTCCAAGCAGGATGACGGCAAGGGAATAACGGCGCACCGCGTGCCGCGGCGTGAATGCACGAGTCATGGGTGGTCGGTCAGGAGGCGGTGGAGCGAAGGGCCACAACTTGACCGCCGAGGCGGCCCAGGGTGGTGGTGAAGGTGAGTTCGTCGTCACCGAAGACATGATCGTCGGCATGCCCGATGACAAGGACGCCGGTCACAGTTTCGCCGTGAACCATCGGCACGAGAAGGGCCGAGCCGCGGGCGCCGTGCTCGTCGAGGTCCCCGATGGCCCCCCAACGCTGCTCCCGCTGAGCGCGCGACTCCCACATCGCGGCCTCGCCGGTGCGCAGCACCTCGGCAACCGGGCGCGCGAGCGCCGGCGAGACGCTGGCGAGCGGGCCGCCCGACGACGCGAGCGCCCGTAGGCCCCCCGCGACATCGGCAACGAGGACGACGGCAAGCGCCGCGCCGAGCGTGTCCGCCGACGTGTCCGTGATTGCGCGGGCACCCGAGGCCGCGTCGCGCGCGTTGGAAAGCGCGGCGACCACCCGGTGCAGCGCCCTCAACTGTGCCGACGCCACCGCCGCGTTGATTCGCGCGGTCTCGGCCAGTTCCTCGGCATCGCTGATCTGTTCCCGCGCCAGGTGCGACGTGATCCGCGCGGAGACGGTCTCGCGCATCGGCTGCAGCGCGAGGCCGGCAAGCAGCAGCGTGAACACCATGCCGATGAGAATCAGACGCTGGGCGGTCGCACCGAAGAGCGTCTGCTGCCGCGTCTGCTCGGCGAGCACCCGGAGTTCCTCGTCCCGCATCAACGACGCGACTCTCATGAGTGAATCCGAAATGGCGGCCGACGGCTCACCGGACAGGAAGCGGCGGGCGGAATCGGCACCCGCGCGGTCGCGAATGAGGACCGTGGAGCGGAAGGTCTCGAAACTGGCGGCCGCCCCACCGGCGAGCAGGGTCAGCAGGTTGCGCTGCCGCGGATTGTCCTCGGTGCCGCGCGACATGACGTCGAGCGCGTCTTCCACCTGCGACTGCGCGTTCCTCAGCGCCGCGCGCGCCACGCTGTCGGGCCGTACGACGTATGCCTTGGCAGCACGCTCCCCATCCTGCCGCGCCATCACCACACGAAACGCCGCCGAGAGGTTCGCGTTGGCACGCTCCACGGTGAGGTCCGCCGTGGCTCGGCGAGACGCATAGTAGTACGACACCCCGACGACGACGCCGAGGGCGACGAGGAGGACGCTGAGCGTGATCGAGAGCTTCTGTAAGGGTGCCAGGTTCATGGAAGAGGCCGTGGCTCAGGGAATCGGACCCCAGCCGAAGAGGCGGCGCGCATCGACGCGCAGCGCTCCGGGCTCGGTGCCTGCCAGAAAGTACTCCAAGTAGCGTTGCTCTGTCGGGGTCCTCGCATCGGCCAGCGCGCCGCTGACGCGGTCAAGTTCCGCGGTGACAAGACCGGGCGGCGGCGTCCATGGCGCGCCGCGTCCATAGGCGGAGCGCGCCAGCATCTGGCCAAAGACCGGCGCGGCGAGCGTGCCGCCGGCGGCGCCGGACATGATGGGACGGGGGCGGTCGAAGCCGAGCCAAACGCCAGCGACCAGGTCGCTGGTCGCCCCGATGAACCAGACGTCCGTATTGTCGTCAGTCGTGCCGGTCTTGCCGGCCACCGGCACCGAGTACGGCACGTAGCGGCGGACCGCCGTCGCGGTGCCGCGATCCACGGCGTCACGCATGAGGTCGCGCGCGATGAACGCAACCTCGGGTGACATCGCCGCTGGCAGCGTGCGCACGCCCTGGCTGTACACGGTGCGTCCCTGCGCGTCGTCCGCGCGGTAGACGAAGCGCGGCTCCACCGGGACGCCGAGGTTCGGGAAGGCGGTGAAGGCCGCCACCAGGTCGAGCGGTTGCAGCGCCGACGCCCCGATGGCACTCGATGGCCACGGCGCGATGTACGAACGAATGCCCATGCGGCGCGCCAGCGCCACCACCGAGTCGCCCGTCACGCGCTGCCAGAGCTGGACCGCCACCGGATTGCGTGACCGCACGAGCGCCTCGCGCAGCGTGATGTTGCCGAGGAACTCGCCGTCGGCGTTGCGCGGGCGGTAGACGTTGCCGCGGTCCACGAGCAGCTCGAGCGACGTGTCGGGCACGATGGCGTTGGCGGGAATCGAATCGAGGATCGCCCGCGCATAGACGAAAGGCTTGAACGCCGAGCCCGGCTGGCGCACGCCGTTGACCGCCCGGTTGAACGGCGCTTCGGCGTAGTTGCGGCCGCCGACCAGCGCGCGCACGTCGCCGGTGACGGGATCCATCGCGATGACCATGCCCTGCAGGTAGTCGGTGCTCCCCTTCGGGTGCTTCGCATACGTCGGGTTGCGATAGCCCGGCCGTGCCTCGACGGCGGCCGTCCCTTCCACGAGCGCGACGACCGCGGCGCGCTGCAGCGCCGGATCGAGCGTCGTCATCACCTTGTATCCGCCCTGCCCCACCGGCACCCCGGCGCGCTCCATCTGGACGCGCACCACGTCCACGAACCACGGGGCGAGGGCGAGCCCGCCGCTGTTCACCGTGACGACCTTCTGACGCTTCGCCGCGGCGGCCTGCTCCCTGGTGATGTACTTCTGGTCCACCATCAGGTTCAGGATCGCGTCGCGGCGGTTGCGGTTGCGCTCAGGATGCCGCGCCGGATCGTAGATCGCCGGCCCCTTGGGGAGCGCCGCGAGCGAGGCCGCTTCGGCGAGCGACACCTGCGCCGCGCTCTTGCCGAAGAAGTGCCGTGCCGCGGCCTCCACTCCATACCAGTTGTGCCCGAAGCGGATGGTGTTGAGGTACGCCTCGAGGATCTGCTCCTTCGTGTAGTGCCGCTCCATCTCGCGCGCCGCCCGCTGCTCGCGCAGCTTGCGCGGCACCCCGGCGAGTCCCCGTTCGCTGCGGTCGATGATGTCCGGATGCAGGTTGCCGACGAGCTGCTGCGTGATCGTCGAGGCACCACGGCTCCCGCCGAGCAGGTTGTCCTTCACCGCCCCGGCGATGCCGACGAGATCCACGCCGTCGTGCTGGTAGAAGCGCTGGTCTTCCACCGCGACGAAGGCCTGCGGGAGGTAGCGCGGCAGGGTCCGGATGGACACGGAGGTCCGCCATTCCTTGCCGATCTCGCCGATCAGTGACCCGTCGCGGGCGTACACCTGCGACGACTGGACAACGGGCGTGATCTGCCAGGCCTCACCCGTTGACGGCCTGGACGTCGCCGGCTGCTGGGCAGCCAGCGGCGCGGCGAGAACCAGGAGGGTGGGGAGGGTGGGGCGCATGCGTACAGGTTGATACACCGAATCGGGGGGGAAGGGGAAGGGGGCGGAGTGCGGGGGTTTAGTGCGGAGGGACGAGTGGAGGTTGGGGGGAAGAGTGATGCGGCCCTCGGTCCCCCTCCCTCCGTGCTCCACTCGTTCCTCCGCACCGCACCCCCGCACTCCGCCCGCCTCCCCCTTCGTGTTGCCCCGTTCAGTCAGCCATGCGACCTTACAGTCGATGTCCATTCTCCGCCTCGCCATCGCCCAGTTCCGCCCCAAGAAGGGCGACGTCGGCGCCAACCTCGCCCGGGCCGGCCAGATCCTGGCGCAGGCCGCCGCCATGGAACCGCCCCCGCACGTCGTCCAGTTCCCCGAGGCCATTCTCTCGGGCTACTTCGTGGAAGGGGGCATTCGCGAGAATGCGATGACGCCGGAGGACGTGGTGCGCGCCCTCGACGGCCACTGGCGGGCGGCGGCGCGCCCCGGCTCGACCATCGACGTCATGGTAGGCTTCTACGAGCGGCACGACGGGACGCTGTACAACAGCGCGCTCTACGCCCGCCTCGGCGGACCGGAACCCGTCCTGCTGCACGTGCACCGCAAGAACTTCCTCCCCACGTACTCCCTGTTCGACGAAGAGCGGTTCATGGAGCGCGGCTACGACATCCGCGCCTTCGACACCGCGTGGGGCCGCTGCGCGATGCTCATCTGCGAGGATGCGTGGCATTCACTCACGGGGACTATTGCGGCGCTCGATGGCGCGCAGGTGATCTTCGTGAGCGCGGCCGCGGTGGCGCGCGGTACGCACCCGCGCGGCGACGGCGTGGACGGTCCCGCGACCATTACGCGGTGGGAACGCCTCATCCGCGACATCGCCGAGGAGCAGGGCGTCTTCTGCACGCTCGCCAACCTCGTGGGCAGCGAGGGAGGAAAGCTCTTCCAGGGCGGATCGCTGGTGGCCGGGCCGCGCGGTGACGTGCGCGCCCGCGCACCGGTGTGGGACGAGGCGCTGCTCGTCGCCGAGCTCGACCTTGGCGACCTCGCGCGCAGCCGCGCCGATGCGCCGATGCTCAGCGACCTGAAGGTCGCGATTCCCTACCTGACGTCCGAGATGAAGCGCGCGGTCTACGCACCGCGCCTCTCGCCCAAGCCGCGCGTCGTGCCGCGCACCGCGCCGGCGGCAGCCGAGGAGCAGCGCCCGTCGGGCGGATCGAGCGCGGGCGGCTTGCCCGTCGTCGTGCCGGCAGACGGCGGACGGTCAACTCCACCCCCGCTCGACATCGATGCACCGATGGTCGAGCGGTGGCTCGTGCAGTTCCTGAAGGACGAACTGGGGCAGCGCGGATTCACCAAGGCCATCGTCGGAGTCTCGGGTGGCGTCGACTCGGCCGTGACTGCGGCGCTCGCCGCGCGCGCGCTGGGTCCGTCCAACGTCATCGGCGTTCGCCTGCCGTATAAGAGTTCGAGCGCCGACTCGCTCTCGCATGCCCAGCTGGCCATCGACCAGCTCGGCATCGAGGGGCGCACGCTCGACATCACGGCCGCCGTCGATGGCTACCTGGCGTCGGAACCGGACGCCGACGCCGCACGGCGCGGCAACGTCATGGCCCGCACGCGCATGATTGCGCTGTTCGACCTCAGCGCGCGCTACGGGGCGCTCCCGCTCGGCACGGGCAACAAGAGCGAGCGCCTGCTCGGCTACTTCACCTGGCATGCCGACGACTCGCCACCGGTAAACCCGCTCGGCGACCTCTACAAGTCGCAGGTGTGGGCCCTCGCCCGGCACCTGGGCATTCCGTCCGAGATCATCGACAAGCCGGCGAGCGCTGACCTCGTCGAAGGACAGACGGACGAGGGCGACTTCGGCATCACCTATGCCAGGGCCGACGCCATCCTCAATTGGCTGCTCCACGGCTGGACCGCTGAGGAGGTCATGCAGCGCGGCTTCAGCGAGGCCGAGGTGGAGCGCGTGCGGCGGCGGCTCGACGGAACGCACTGGAAGCGGCGCCTGCCGACGGTGGCCATGCTGAGCGCTGCCGCGATTGGTGAGAGTTATCTGCGGCCGGTGGATTACTAGCGACTTGAGCCGGCACGAAACGGCCCTCGGCGCGCTGCCGAGGGCCGTTTCGTTCGCCTAGGTCAACCGGCGTCGGACCCAGACCAGGACAACACCGAGGACGGCGAGGATGCCCGCTAGCTGCAGCGAGCGCCCACGGCTCAAACCAGGCGCCATCCAGGCGAAGACGCCCGCCAACACGAGGAAGGCGAGAGGCACGACCCAGGCCGCTTGGGCACGGCGTGCGCGCTCGGCGGGAGACAGCACGTAGAGCGCGCCAAGTGTACCCACGGTGGAAAGGCCGACGGCTGGCCAGAACAGCCACTGCAACTGCGGCTGCCAGCCGACGAGCACGACGACAGCCGCAAAAAGCAACGCGGCCCCGCTTTCGACGTGTTGCGACCGTATCATCTGCGTCTCCTTGGAATGGCCCAACGTGCATGCAACGGATTCGGGGCGGAAGACCTGTCCGCCAGCACCGGGGACGCTCCGCCGAAATCAGGGTTCGTCCTGAGCCGGCGGTTGCGCGATATACTGGTCCGGCACGCCGGCCTTCGCGGCCGCCACATAGCAGTCGAGATACGATGCCTCCGCGTTATCGACGCTCGCGCTGGCGGCGAAGAGCGCCGAAGTGGAACCCACGATGGCGGTGAGACTCCCAGACGTCAGGGCGATGCTCCACGTCACGACCGAGACCCGCCATGTGGTCCAGGCGTTCGCCAGCGACGTCGCCGCCGCGTTGCACGCCTTGCCGTAGTCCTCCGACTGTGCCTGCGCCGCGCGCGGGAGAAAGACCTTTCCCGCAATGGACCCGAATCGCGCCGCGTAGCGCCGCAGCAGCACCGTGTTGGCCTGCTCGCGGTGCGCGCCCGCCTGCGCCGAGAACTGCGGCGGTCCAAGCGCGATCATCGCGCGCGTCAAGAGGCGGCCGTCCCGGCGGCTTTCGACGACGCTTTCGCGGAGCGTCACCGTCCCCCGTGTCGTCGTCCAGGTACGCGTCCAGCGGAATTCGGCCGCCCCAATCTGCACGCGCATCTCCGTGGGAGTGCCATCCGGAGTGGTCGTGCGCGTGACCACGGCCACGCGACCGTCCGGCAGCCGCAGCGTCAGGCGCGTGGGCCGCAGTCGTGCCGGGACATTCGCGACGCGGCCGCGGACACGCAGCGCAACCGCGGTGGCGGCCGTCGCCCGCGCGCCCTCCATGCGCCACCCACTGACCTGCGCCACGCCGTCGCTCGCCGGCGTGGCGTACTCGAGCTTCGTTGCATCGATCCCTTCGGCGACAATGCGGGACCTGATCGGCATCAGCTCCACAGGGCCTGGCTCGTCGGCCACGCGGCTGTCGGGCCGCGTCGCCGCGACGGGCGGTGGGGATGATGGCGCATCTGCGCAAGCCGCCATGAGCGTGAACAGCACGGCGCCAACGACAGCGCGCGCCGTCCGAATCGTCTGCGTATTCGTCATGATCGCGTTTCCCGGGTTCGTGGTTGGTTCACGAACCAGGCGATCGCGGGGCCAAGGATGGCGGCGCTATGACCCTGTCGCGTGGTTCACGCCGCCAAGATGACGAGGGGTGCCGCGAGGTGTGTCGCCATTTTCACGCCGATTGGTTCAATTCATTGCATGCTGCGAACCAGCACCACGGAGTACGAACGCATCGCGAGCGCCATCCGGTACCTCGAGGCGCACTGGCGCGACCAGCCCTCGCTGGCGGATGTCGCGCGGCACGTTGGCCTCAGTGAATCGCACTTCCAGCGCCTCTTCACGCGCTGGGTGGGGATCAGCCCGAAGCGGTTCCTGCAGCAAGCCACCGCGCAGTTCGCACGCTCCCTGCTCCGCGAGCATCGAGCGGCGCTCCCCACCACGCTCGACGCGGGCCTCTCGAACCCCTCGCGCCTGCACGAACTGATCGTGCACGCCGAGGCGATGACCCCCGGCCAAGTGCGCCGCGGCGGCGACGGCGTCGAAATCGCGTGGGGCTTTCACGAGTCGCCGCTCGGCACGGCGCTGGTCGCCGTCACGCCGCTGGGCATCTGCTCCATTCAGTTCGCCGACTCGGCGGCCGATCGCCGCGCCGCCGTCGCGCGACTGCGCGCCGAATGGCCGGCGGCCACGCTCGTCGAGTCCACCGCCCGCACGCGCAAGGCGGCGCGGCAGGCGCTCGGCGCGCTCGGCGCTCCCTCCGGTCCGCTCGCGCTGCACGTGCGCGGCACCAACTTCCAGCTCAAGGTGTGGGCGGCCCTGCTCGGCATCGCGCCCGGCTGCGTCACGACCTACGAAGAGATCGCCGATGCCATCGGCCAGCCGGCGGCGGCGCGCGCCGTGGGCAGTGCCGTCGGCCGGAATCCCGTGAGCCTGCTCATCCCGTGCCATCGCGTCATCCGCAAGAGCGGAGGGCTCGGCGGGTATGCGTGGGGGCTGGAGAGAAAGGAGCTGATCCTCAGGGCGGAAGACGGCAGACGGGAGACGGAAGACGGGGGAGGGTGAAGCAGAGGCCGTACACGCCTGAACCGAAGTTCCCGCCGCCACGGCCCCCCTGGCCCGGAGGACCGGTCGGCCATCCTCCCTCGCCACTCC
>CAYQCP010000075.1:0-15852 GCA_964416005.1 uncultured Gemmatimonas sp. | reverse complement strand
GGGGGCGGGGACGCGGGGGAGGGGCCGGCGGCGGGCGCGGTGGCGCCTGCCGGAAGTCGCGTGCCCGTGACGGGGGCGCGATGAGCCGCAGCGCGTCGGTGGAGCAGGTCGCGCAGGCGCTGGAGAGCGCCGGCCTTCTCGCCGCGCGGCGTGGCGCGCTGCCGGCACGCGTTGCCGGCATCACCGACGACTCGCGCGCGGTCCTGCACGGCGGGGCGTTCGTGGCGGTGCGCGGGACGCAGCGCGACGGGCACGCCTTCCTCGACGCGGCGGCGCAGGCCGGCGCCGCGCTGGCGATCGTCGAGGACGCGGCGGCGACGCCGCTTCCTGCGCTGGTGGTGCGCGACGGACGCCGCGCCGCGGCGGTTGCTGCCGCCGCGTTCTACGGCGAGCCGGCCTCGTTCCTGCGGCTGGTCGGCGTCACGGGCACCAACGGCAAGACGACCACCGTCAGCATGCTGCGCCACCTGCTCGACGCGCCCGGTGCGCGCGCCGCCAGCATAGGGACGCTCGGCGTGCTCGTGGGAAGCGCGGGGGAGCCGCTCCCGGGCGGCGGCGGGCTGACCACGCCCGGACCCATCGAGTTGCAGCGCCTCCTGCGCTCGCTCGTGGACGCGAGGGTGAAGTCGGTGGCCATGGAGGCCTCGTCGCACGCGCTCGACCAGGGACGCGTCGAGGGGCTGCGCTTTGCGGCCGCGGTCTTCACGAACCTGACGCGCGATCACCTCGACTACCACCAGACCTTCGAGGCGTACTTCCGGGCCAAGGCGCTGCTCGTCAGCTGCCTGACGGGCGAGGGGGTGCTGGTGTCCAACGCCGATGATCCGGCGTGGAAGCAGCTGCCCACGACGCCGCGACACCTGACGTTCGCGGTGCACACCGAGGGCGCCGACGTGCGCGCGGAGTCCGTGACGTTCCACCCGCGTGGCAGTCGCTGGACGCTGGCGCACGGCGCACATCGCGCCGACGTGGCGCTGCCGCTCATCGGCGACTTCAACGTGGCCAATGCGCTCGCGGCGGCGGCGGCCGGTCTCGCCGTCGGCCTCGATGTCGCGACGCTCGCCGCGCGGCTGGCGACGCTGCCGCAGGTGCCGGGGCGCCTGGAGATCCTGAGCGAACATCCCACCGTGCTGCGCGACTACGCCCACACGCCCGACGCCCTCGAACGCGCGCTCCTCGCGTTGCGCCCGTTCACGCCGGGGCGGCTGATCGCGCTCTTCGGGTGCGGCGGCGACCGCGACAAGGGCAAGCGCCCCATGATGGCTGCGGTCGCGCACCGCCTCGCCGACGCGGTGGTGGTGACGAGCGACAATCCGCGCACCGAAGATCCGGAGCGCATACTCGACGACATCTGCGCCGCGCTGCCGGCCGGCAGCTACGAGCGCATCGAGGACCGCCGCACCGCCATCGCCACCGCCATCGCGATGGCCGATCCGGCGCGCGACGTCGTTCTCCTGGCGGGGAAGGGACACGAGACCTACCAGATCCGCGGGACGACGTCGTATCCCTTCGATGAAGCGGCCATCGTGCGTGGCCTGCTGGGGGCGGAGTAGCGCATGCACCACGAGTTCTGGACCCTCGCGCGGGTGGCGCAGGCCCTCGGCCTGCCGGCGTTCGGCGGCACCGACCGTCCGCTGCGCATAGTCGGCACGGACACGCGCACGCTGCAGGCCGGCGACCTGTTCGTCGCGCTCGCCGGCGAGCGCTTCGATGCGCACGACTTCCTGCCCGACGCCGTGCGGGCTGGCGCCGCCGCGCTCGTCGTGCACGATGCCACGCGCGCCGTGGGGCTCGGCGTTCCCGTCTTCGCCGTGGACGACACGCTGCATGCGCTGGGGGCACTCGGGCATTTCTATCGCGCCGCCTGGACGCTGCCGGTCGTGGCCGTCGGCGGTTCCAACGGAAAGACGTCCACCAAGGAACTGCTGAAGGCGGCGCTGGGCGCACGCCGTCAGGTGCACGCGACGACAGGCAATCTCAACAACCAGGTCGGCACGCCCCTCACCCTGCTTGCGCTCCCTCAGGGGGCTGACTGCGCGGTGGTGGAGGTGGGCACCAACGTGCCCGGGGAGATCGCGCTGCTGCGTGCCATCGTCGCCCCCGACGTCGCGGTGATTACCTGCGTGCAGGAAGAGCATCTCGAGGGCTTTGGCGACCTCGCCGGCGTGCTGGCAGAGGAAGCGTCGCTGCTGGACGGGGTGGATGTCGCCGTCGTCCCGGTCAACGAGGCGGCGCTCATCGCCGAGGCGCGCCGCCGCGCGCGCCGCGTCGTGACGGCCGGCCTCGGCGCGGGCGATGTGGCGGCGGGCGCACACGGCCTCAACGCCGACGGCACCGGCTGGCTGCAGCTGGACGGTGTGCGCGTGGACGTCGCTCTGCGCGGCGAACACAACCTGCGCAACGCGATGCTGGCGCTCGCCACGGCGCGCGAGTTCGGCATCCCGCTGGCCGACGCCGCGCGCGGCATCGCGCACATGCCGCAGCCGCCAATGCGATCGTCGGTGGAGCCGTTGGGCCGGGTGCTCCTGATCAACGACGCCTACAACGCCAATCCGGGGTCGGCGCGCGCCGCGCTGGCGCTGCTCGCCGCCGTGGGCACCGGACGCCAGCGCGTGGCCGTGCTCGGCACGATGCGCGAACTCGGCCCGACCGCGGCGCAGCTGCACCGCGACATTGCGCGCGTCGCGCTGGCGAGCGGGGCCGACCTGGTGGCCGGCATCGGCGAGTTTCAGGAAGCCCTCGCCGCCGAGGGGGCGGGGGATGCGCGCGTCGTCACGGCCGGTGACGTGGACGACCTGTGGCCAGTCCTCATGCAGAGGCTCCAACCGGACGCCGCGATCCTGCTGAAGGCATCGCGCGGTGTGCGGCTGGAGCGGTTGCTTCCCCACCTGCAGGCCTGGGCTTCCCCCACCTAATGCTGTACGAGCTCCTCTATCCGCTCCGGGACCACCTCAGTCCGCTGAACGTCGTCCGGTACATCTCGTTCCGCGCGGCCGGAGCGGCGGTGACGGCGCTGCTCGTGTCGTTCATCTTCGGCCCCATCATCATCGACCGGCTGCGCCACATGGCCCTGCACCAGGTGGTGCGCCAGGGGACGCCCGATTCGCACGCCGGCAAGGGGACCACGCCCACCATGGGCGGGCTCATCATCCTCGTGGCGACGCTGCTGCCGACCCTGTTGTGGATGCGCCTGAACAACAAGTACGTCTGGATCGCACTTCTCGTCACGCTGTGGATGGGCGGCATCGGCTTCCTCGACGACTATCTCAAGCTCAAGCAGAAGCGCGAGGGCAAGGAGAACACCGGGCTCGTGGAACGGTGGAAGCTGGCGGGGCAGGTGACCATCGGCCTGCTGCTCGGCCTCTACCTGTGGCAATTCCCCATCAACAACCTCCCCGGCGCGTCCACCACGCTGCCCTTCTACAAGTACCTGCTGATCGTCCCGACCTTCGGCCTGCTCTATGTGGCGTTCGTGACGTTCGTGATGACGGGCACCAGCAACGCGGTGAACCTCACCGACGGACTCGACGGGCTCGCGGCGGGACTCATGGCGATCGCCATGGCGACGCTGGCGATCTTCGCCTACGTGATGGGACGCTACGACACCAGCCAGGCACTGCTCGTGTTCTACCTGCGCGGCTCCGGTGAGCTCACGATCTTCTGCTCGGCGGTGTTCGGCGCGTGCGTCGGCTTCCTCTGGTACAACTGCAATCCGGCGCAGGTCTTCATGGGCGATACGGGGTCGCTGGCGCTCGGCGGGGCGCTGAGCGCGGTGGCCATCCTGCTCAAGAGCGAGTTCCTGGTGCTGATCATCGGCGGCGTCTTCGTGGCCGAGACCACCTCGGTGATCCTGCAGCGCGGGATGTTCAAGTGGCGCAAGCGCCGATATGGCATCGAGTACGCACGGCAGAACCGCGTCTTCCGACGAGCGCCGATCCACCACCACTTTGAACTCTCCGGCTGGCCTGAGACCCAGGTCGTGGTCCGGTTCTGGATTCTCGGCATCCTCTGCGCCTTCCTGGCGCTGAGCACGCTGAAGCTCCGGTGATTGAAGCGGCGCTGGCTCGCGGCGAGATCGCCGTCATCGGGCTGGGCCGCAGCGGCATCGCTGTCGCCCGGCTCCTCGCGCGTGAAGGGGCGCGTGTCTACGCCTCGGACGCTGGGAACGGTGACGCCGTGGCGCAGGCGGCCGCCGCGCTGCGCGCCGAGGGGATCGCGGCCGACGGCGGCCGGCATGACATGGCGCGCATCCGCGCCGCGTCGCTGGTGGTGGTGAGCCCCGGCGTGCCGCCCGAGGCCCTGCCCATCGCCGCGGCGCGCGAGTCCGGCGTCTCCGTCGTCGGCGAGCTCGAGATCGCCCTGCACCTGCTGCGCGGGGTTCCGTACATCGCCGTCACCGGGACCAACGGAAAGAGCACCGTGACCGCGCTGGCCGCCCACCTGCTGGCCGCGCTCGGGCACCGCACCGTGGCGGCCGGCAACATCGGGCGCGCTCTCAGCGACGTCGCGCTCGCCGGCGAACGCCCGGACTGGATTGCCCTGGAGGTCTCGTCGTTCCAGCTGCACGACACACCGGGACTGCGGCCGGACGTGGGTGTGCTCACGAACCTGAGCCCCGACCACCTCGACCGCTACGCGACGGTGGAAGATTACTACGCCGACAAGGCGCTGCTCTATCGCAACGCGACGACTGCGTCGCGCTGGGTGGTGAACGCCGACGATCCGCTGGCCCGTGAACTCGCGATGGAGCGTCCCGGCACGCGGTGGGCCTTCTCGCGCCTCGACGCTTATTGCGCGGCGCACTACGACGGCGCGCGCGACGCGCTGATGCTGTTCAAGGAACCGCTCATCTGGCGGCATGACCTGCCGCTGCTCGGGTGGCACAACCTGGAGAACACGCTGGCCGCCCTGCTCGCCGTGATGGTGGCCGACCCGGCGCACCAGGCCAAGGCCGCACGTGCGGCGCTGGCCGACGCGGTGCGCTCCTTCCGCGGCCTGCCGCACCGGCTCGAAGTCGTGGCGGACGAGGGCGGCGTGCAGTGGATCAACGACTCCAAGGCGACCAACGTGTCGTCGGCGCGCGTGGCCATCGACTCCATGACCCGGCCCACCGTCGTCCTGCTCGGTGGCAAGCACAAGGGCGAGCCGTACACCGCGCTGCTCGCGCCGCTCCAGGCGCACGCCAAACTGGTGATCGCCTATGGCGAGGCCGAGCCGCTGATCGCGGCCGACCTGGAGGGGCGCGTGCCGCTCGCGCGGGGCGGATCGTCCTTTGAGGACGTCATGCATCGCGCGCGCGCGGCGGCCACGCCGGGCGACGCGGTGCTGCTTGCCCCCGCCTGTTCGAGTTTCGACATGTTCACCAACTACGAAGCCCGCGGCGACGCCTTCCGCCAGCTGGCGCAGGCCCCCGCGTGAGCACCACGGCTATGCCCCGCGCCACCATGGGCGTCGTTTCGCGCGAGCGCTGGCGCACCAGCGTCGAGGCGCGCGCCCTCATCATGTGCACGGCGACCCTCCTCGCGTTCGGCCTGGCCACGCTGTACAGCGCCAGTGCCATGGTTGCCATGCAGTCCGGGCACCCGAGCTGGCACTTCCTCGCGCGCCAGCTCGCCGGCATCGGCGTGGGCACCGTGCTCTTCATGCTCGCTGCCAAGCGCGACGCCGAATGGTGGCGCGACATGGCGTGGCCCCTGATGCTCGGCGCCCTCCTCCTGATGCTGTTGTGCGTGCTCCCATTTACCCGGGGCATCGCGCCGCCGATTCACGGCTCGCGCCGCTTCCTGTTTGGCGGCTCCATCCAGCCGTCGGAGTATGCCAAGCTCGCCGTCATCGCCTGGACCGCGATGCTCACGGTCAAGAAGGGCGACCAGCTGCGTCATCTCTCCAAGGGGATGCTTCCCATCCTGCTCGTCGTCGGCGCGCTGGCCGTGCTAGCCGCGCTCGAGCCCGACCTGTCCGTCGCGGTCTACTACGTCCTGCTGATGGGCGTGATCCTGTTTGCGGGCGGCGTGCGCGTGGGCCACTTCGTCTTTCTCGGCCTCGTATCGGTGCCGGTGCTGTGGAGCCAGGTGCAGCGCCTGCAGTACGTGCTCGAGCGGCTCCTCGGCTTCTCGGAGGCCGGGGCGGTGCATCGCGAGGTCAACTTCCAGTTGCAGCAGTCGCTCATCGCGGTCGGGTCTGGCGGGCTGTTCGGCGTCGGCTACGGCGAAGGACGGCAGCAGTACGGATTCCTGCCGCTGCCGTACAATGACTTCATTGGCGGCAACATTGGCGAGGAGTGGGGCTTCATCGGCATCACCGGCGTCACGCTGCTCTTCGCCGCCTACTGCTGGCTGGGTTTTCGCATTGCCGCGCAGGCGCGCTCGTCGTTCCAGCGCCTGCTCGCCATGGGCATAACGTTCACGATGGTGACGACTGCGTACCTGCATCTTGGTGTCGCCATCGGTCTCCTGCCGACCACCGGCCTGACGCTGCCATTCATCTCGTATGGCCGGTCCAACTTGCTGCTCTCGCTGCTGATGACCGGGATCCTCGTGAACATCGGCAGCGTGCGCGAGCGCGTGTACGGCGAGCCCGCCACCGATCCCACACGCGCCGCACCGGGCATGGCGGCGGCCGGCGCACGGTACTGATGCCGACCACCGTCTGGTTCGCCGGCGGCGGCACGGGCGGTCACCTGTATCCCGGGCTCGCCATCGCCCGCGCGCTGGTGCGCCTTCGTCCCGACGTGGCGCCGTATTTCATCGGCGCGCTGCGTGGCATCGAACGCGACGTCCTGCCCACCACCGAGTTCCCGCACACGCTGCTCGACCTGCATCCGCTGTACCGGCCGCGCGTCTGGAAGAACTGGCGCACCGTGCGCGGGGCGCTGGGCGCCTGGCGCGCCCTCGGGCGGCTCCGACGCGACCTGACCCCACGGCTGGTCGTCGGCACGGGCGGCTACGCATCCGGGCTTGCGATGCTCTATGCGTGGCGCCAGGGCATCCCGGTGGTGCAGCACATGGGCGATGCGTACCCCGGACTCACGGCGCGACTCAGCGCGCGCTTCACGACGGAGGCGTACCTCGGCTTCCCGGAGGCGGCCGCCACGCTGCCGCAGGGGAGCTGCGCGTACATCGACACCGGCAATCCCATCGAACCGCCGCCCGACCTTCATCCGGATGCGCGGATGGCGCGTGAGCGCTGGGGCTTCCCCGCGAGCGCGCGCGTGCTCCTCGTCTTTGGCGGCAGCCAGGGAGCGCGGGCGATCAACAAGGTCATGGCGTCGTGGGTGGATGCCGGACTGCCCCCGAGCCTCTGCGTCATCTGGGCAACCGGGAAGGGACAGTATGACTCGTACCAGCAGTACGACCGTGCCGACGTGCGCGTCGTGCCGTACCTTGCGCCGATCGCGGAGGCGTACGCCGCCTGCGACGTGGCGCTGGTCCGCGCCGGCATGATGGGGACCAGCGAGCTCTCGGCGTGGGGGATCCCCATGATCCTCGTGCCGCTTCCCACCGCGGCCGCCGACCATCAGTCCAAGAACGCCGCAGTGATCGCCGGCGCCGGGGCAGGGGTGCACCTCGCGCAGGCCGACCTCACCGTGGAGCGGCTCGACGCCACCGTGCGCGGCCTGCTGGCTGATTCGGCGCGCCTGCGTGCCATGTCCGAGGCCGCGCGCGCGCGCGGCCGGCCGCACGCCGCCATTGAGATCGCGGCACGCATCGACGCCCTGCTGCGCCCGATGTAGCTTCGCCGTCGTGAGAATCCTCCTCGCCACCCGGCACGCGAACACCCTGTACACGCCGCTGGCCCTGCTCTACCTCAAGGCCTCGCTGGTGTCGCAGGGCGTGGCCGGCGCGGACGACGTGACCATCGCCGAGTTCGGCCGCGACGCGAAGGCCCGGGAGATCGCGGATGCGCTCATCGCGAACGCGCCGGACGTGGTCGGCCTGTCGTGCTACGTATGGAACATCGGCGTCCTGCAGGAGGCGGCGCGCATGGTGCGCGCGGCGCTTCCCGCGACCCGGATCGTGCTGGGCGGACCGGAAGTCGGGCCGGTGGCGGACGCGGTCCTCTCGCGCTGTCCGCATGTGGATGTCATCGTGCGGAGCGAGGGCGAGGTGCCCGTGTGCGACCTCGTGCGCTGCTGGCGCGACGGCGGGGAGATGTCGGCGGTCGCCGGCGTGTCCTGGCGCGACGGCGACCGCGTACGGCACAACCCGGACGCCGCCATCGTGCGCGACCTGGATCGCGTGGCCTCGCCGCATCTCGCGCAGTACATCGACCACACGGGGCGCGCTGTCTGCCTCGAAACCCAGCGCGGCTGCGTCTTCACGTGCAGCTTCTGCTTCTACAACAAGGACTACTCCATCCGCAACAGGCGCTTCTCGCTGGACCGCGTGAAGGAGGAACTGCGCTTCTGGCTGGCGCAAGACGTGCACGAGATCTACCTCATGGATCCCGTCTTCAACCTCAATGCGGAGCGCGCCAAGGAGATCTGTCGTTTCGTCATCGAGCACAACCACCGGCGCATCCCGTTTCACACCGAGGTCTGGGCGGAGTTCATCGACGACGAGATGGCATCGCTCTTCGCGCAGGCCAACTTTCGCTTCATCGAGGTCGGCCTGCAGACCAGCAACCATGCGGTGCTGGAGATCGTGGAGCGGCGCTTCAAGCGCCAGGAGTTCATCAGCGGCCTCGGCCACCTGAACACCCACGGGCTGCCGTACGAGCTGCAACTCATCGCCGGCCTCCCCGGCGAAACGCTCGACACGCTGCGCGCCTCGCTCGATTTTGCGGCCTCGTTCTCCCCGCCCGACCTGTCGGTCTTCACCCTGATGATCCTCCCCGGCACCGAACTGAGCCGAAAGGCGGAGAGTCTGGGAATCGAGTTCGATCCGGAGCCGCCCTACCATATCCGCTCCCACCCGACAATGCCGGCCGCCGACATGGCCCGCGCGCGGGAGATTGCCGACACGGCTGCCACCCTGTGGCGCTTCCACACCGTGCGGCTGCTGGCGCGGGCCATCGGCGGCACATACGCCGAGCTCGTCGAGGACTGGCTCACCTGGCAGGACGGGACGTCGATGCTGGACCAGTGCCGCGCCCTGCTGCCGGCGTTCGTCGAGCGCTGGTGCGCCCGACGGCCGGTGGACCGGCGGTTCTTCACCGCCTCGGCCGCAGTGGAGTCGCGGTCGGACCCCGCGTGACGCAGACTGCCTCGATGGCGCATGCGCCGGCACTTCCACCACGTCGCGGCAGGCTTGATCTTTGAGCATGCCCCTCATTGACCGTCTCGACGAACGCCCGGTGCACTTCATCGGCGTGGCCGGTGCTGGGATGAGTGCGCTGGCGGAGCTGCTCGTGCACCGCGGCATGTCCGTCACCGGCTGCGACCAGAACGCCGCGGGCGCTGCCGACCTTGAGCGCGTCGGTGTGCGCGTGCAGGCGGGGCACGACCCCGCGCACATCGAGGGCGCGCGCGCCGCCGTCTACACGAGTGCGATGCCCAAGGACCACCCCGAACTTGCACGGGCGCGCGAACGCGGCGTGCCGCTGGTGCGGCGCGCCGAGGCGCTGGCCGAGTGCTGCGCCGGCGGCACGCTCATCGGCATTGCGGGCACGCACGGCAAGAGCACCACGACGGTGATGACCACCGAGGCGCTGGCCGTCGCCGGGCTGTCGCCCACCGGCGTGGTCGGCGCACGCGTGGCGGCGTGGGGCGGCAACCTCAAGTACGGTGGCGAGTCGGCGTTCGTCGTGGAAGCCGATGAGTACGATCGGTCGTTCCTCGCCCTGTGGCCGCAGGTGGCAGTCGTCACGAACGTGGAAGCCGACCACCTCGACATCTACGCCGACCTCGAGGACATTGCGCGCACCTTCGCCGAGTTCGTGGGGCGCGCCCGCTGGGTGGTGCTCTGCGCCGACGATGCCGGAGCCAACGCGCTGCCCTCGCCCGCCACGGCCGAGGTGATCCGCTACGGCATCACCAGCCCCGACGCACGCCTGCGGGCCGTGAACCTGCGCAGCGCCGATGGCGGGACGACCTTTGATGTCGTCTTCGACGGCAAGCCGGCCGGAACGATTGCGCTGGCGCTCCCCGGCGAGTACAACGTCCGCAACGCCCTGGCGGCGCTGGCGGTGGGCATCGGCACGTACGGGCTGAAGGTACCGCAGATGGCACCGGCCTTCGCGTCGCTGGCCGGCGCCGAGCGCCGCTTTCAGCGGATGGGGGCGGTGCGGGGCATCGAGATCATCGACGATTACGCCCATCACCCCACCGAGATCCGGGCCACGCTGGCCGCGGCGCGCGACGCCTTTGCCGGGCGTCGCCTGGTGGTCTGCTTCCAGCCGCACCTGTTCAGCCGGACGCGCGACTTTGCCCCGCAGTTCGGCGAGGCGCTGGCGGCCGCTGACGCGCTCTTCCTCTGCGACATCTATCCGGCACGAGAGCAGCCGATGCCGGGGGTGACGTCGCAGCTCATCGCCGAATGGGCCGCCAAGGCGGGGCACGCGCCGACGTGGATGGGGCCGCGCGGCAAGGCGGCCGACGCGATGGCCAGGTTCGTGCAGTCGGGCGACGTGGTGATCACGGTCGGGGCGGGGGACGTGACCAAGACCGGGCCGGAGCTCGCCGCGCTGCTGGGGTGAACTGATACCACGAAGCTCCGAAGGGCGCGAAGGGACGCGAAGGAACACCGGAGGAACGACCGCTCGCCGCTCCAGCTCCGAGCGGCTCAGGGTCTTTCCCCCAAGTGTTCCTTCGCGCCCCTTCGCGCCCTTCGTCCTTAACGGTGTCAGTTGGCGGACCGTGTTTCCGCGCGTGTGTCCGGCTCGTCTATAGTTGTCATGGACGACACCGCCCACCCGCCGTCGAAATTCCGCGTCTACGCGCGGCGCACCCTGCTGGTCGCAGGGGTGCTGGCGGTCGTCGTCTCGCCGTTTGCCGTCCGTGAAGTGGCTCGGCGCATGGCCTTCTTCCGCGCCCGCAAGGTGGAGATCGAGGGGGCGCGTTACATCGCGCCGGACCAGATCGTTTCGCGAATGAAGGTAGACACCGCGGCGTCCATCTGGGACGATGCGGACCGCTGGGAAGAGCGGATCGCGGAGCATCCGCAGGTGCGCGACGTGCGCATCACGCGGCGACTCCCCGGCACGCTGGTGGTGCACATCACGGAAGTGCCGCCGGTGGCGCTCGTGCCGACCGGGGCGGGGCTGGCGCCGTACGATGCCGCCGGCCGTCCGCTGCCGATCGACCCGACGATGGTCGACCTTGACCTGCCGGTGGTCGCCGCGCGCGACGTGGCGGCCCTGCGGCTCCTCGGCGACGTGCAGCAGGAAACCCCGCAGCTGTTCGCGCGCATCAACGACGTGCGCCGCCTCGCGCACGGCGAGCTGTCCGTGCAGGTGGACTCCCTGAATGTTCTTGGCGCACGCGACCTCACCGCGGCGCGCCTGTCGGATATCCTGCCGGTCGAACGCGACTTGATGCGCCGTGGACGGCGCGCTGTCGAGCTCGACCTGCGTTACCGTGACCAGGTCATCGCCAGACTCCCATGAACCTCGACCGCCTCGTCGCCGGACTCGACATCGGCTCGGCCAAGACCACCGCCATCATCGCGGAAGTCGTGGGCGACCTGCCCAGGCACCCCAGCGTCAACATCCTCGGCGTGGGCCAGGCCCGCACCACCGGCATGCGACGCGGCGTGGTGGCCGACATCGAAGAGACCATGCGCTGCATCAACAAGGCGCTGGCGGACGCCGAGCAGATGGCCGGCGCCAAGGTGGAGAGCGTCTTCTGCGGCATCGCCGGCGAGCACGTGCAGGCGGTGACCAGCAAGGGCATTGCCTCGGTGACGGGCGCCGAGATCTCGCGCAGCGACGTGGAGCGGGCCAACGCCGTGGCGCGGGCGCAGCCCATCGCGCAGGACCGCGAGCTCATCCACGCGATCCCGCAGGAGTACACGGTCGACAAGAACCTCGGCATCCGCGATCCCATCGGGATGATTGGCACGCGGCTCGAGACCGAGATGTACCTCGTCACCATTGGCTCGTCGCCGGCGATGAACCTGCGCAAGAGCGTGGAACGGGCAGGGTACAAGGTGCAGGAGCTGGTGCTCGAGCCGCTGGCCGCGGCGCTGAGCGTGCTCACCGAGGACGAGAAGGAACTGGGCGTGGCGCTGGTGGAAGTCGGCGCCGGCACCACGGACCTCGCCGTGTTTCACGAGGGGAAGATCCGCCACCTTGGCACCATTGGGTACGGCGGCAATAACGTGTCGAGCGACATCGTGCACGGGCTGGGCGTCACGCAGACCGACGCCGAGCGGTTGAAGGAGGCCTACGGCTGCGCGTACGAGCCGATGGTGCAGCACGGTGAGATCATCCGCCTGCCGAGCACCGTGGCGCAGGGCGACCGCCAGATCCCGCGCGAGTTGCTGGCCCATATCATCCACCAGCGGACGTCGGAGATCTACGAACTGGCCGTGCGCGACATCGAGGAGGCCGGCTTCCTGAAGCGACTGGCCGCCGGGGTGGTGGTGACGGGCGGCGTGGGGGCGATGTCGGGGATGGCCGAGCTGGCGAGCGAGGTATTCGGCATCGGGGCGCGCATCGGCGTGCCGGGCGAGTTCCTGGGCGGGCTGGCCGACAGCGTGCAGGCGCCGCGCTATGCGACGGCGGTGGGGCTGGTGCAGTACGGGGCCGGCCGCGTGGCGCAAGGCGCCATTTCGGGGAAGGGGAAGCGGCTGAGCATGTCGGATGCCGCGCCGACCTTTGCGGGGCTGGCAGGGCGGGTGAAGACCTACCTGCAGGACTTTTTCTAAGAGAGACAACAGACAAACAACAGAGAGACCACAGAGAAACAACAGTTGGGGGACGGGGACTGGGGCGGCGGCGATCAGGGGTCGCGCCGCTGGCGGTCCTCTGTTGTTTTTCTGTTTTCTTTCTGTTTTCTCTCTGTTGTTTCTCTCCGAAATATCACAAATCTTCGCTGTCGCCACTGCTCGTGGATTTCGCCCGATTGCCTTTTCTGATTCTCGCTCGTCTCCTCATTGGTGCGACACGCGCCCGCGCGTATATTTCCGCGTCCGATCTCGCTCCCTGAACATCGCGACGGAGTCAACCTCGCATGCCACTGAACTTCGAACTCGAGCAGACAGCAGGGCCGAGCGGCGCCCGCATGAAGGTGGTGGGCGTTGGTGGTGGCGGCGGCAATGCCGTCAACCGCATGATCGAGGAGTTGCTCGAAGGCGTGGAGTTCATCTCCGTCAACACGGACGCGCAGGCGCTGCTCAACTCGAAGTCTGACGTCAAGATCCAGATCGGCAAGAAGCTCACCCGCGGACTCGGCGCCGGGGCGCGTCCCGAGATCGGCCGCCAGGCCATCGAGGAGAATCGCGACGAAGTGGCGCGCGTGATGTCCAACAGCGACCTCGTCTTCGTCACTTGCGGCATGGGCGGCGGCACCGGCACCGGCGCGGCCCCCGTGGTCGCGGAGCTGGCGCGCGAGGCAGGCTCGCTCGTGGTCGGCATCGTCACCAAGCCGTTCCTCTTCGAGGGCCGCAAGCGCATGCGCCAGGCCGAAGAGGGCATCGAGGAGCTCCGCAAGTACGTCGACACAATGATCGTCGTCCCCAACGAGCGCCTGCTCGCGGTGGTCGGCAAGAACATTCCCTTCCAGGACGCGTTGAAAAAGGCCGATGAAGTGCTGCTGCGCGCCACGGAAGGCATCTCGGGCCTCGTGACGAAGTGCGGCATCATCAACGTCGACTTCGCCGACGTGCGCACAGTCATGAAGGACGGCGGCGCCGCCATCATGGGCACCGGCGTCGGCTCGGGCGAGAATCGCGCCGTGGAAGCGGCCCAGATCGCGCTCTCGAGCCCGCTCCTCGACAACGTCTCCATCGCCGGCGCCACCGGCGTGCTGGTCAACATCACGGGTGGCGACGGCGAACTCAGCTTCACCGACTTCACCACGGTCGGCCAGATCGTGCAGGAAGCGGTGGGCGAGGAGTCCAACATCATCATTGGCGCCGGCGTCGAGCCCGCCATGGTGGGGCAGGTCCGCGTCACCGTCGTCGCCACCGGGTTCGAGCGCGCCAACGCGCAGCAGCGTCCGGGCACACAGGCCCGCGGCGGCGCTACGCCGGTCATTCCGATCACCGAAGCGGGCGCCCGTCCGCGCCCGGTCATCGGCGGTGCCTATCAGGGCGGGTCCGCCGTGCCCGCCCAGCGCGCACGACCGGCCGCTGAACCGCGCCGGATCGAGGATCTCAGCGACATGGAGATCCCGACGTTCATTCGGAGACAGATGGATTGACGCGGTTCGTTCGGCGGACTGCCATCCTCGTGGTGGCGGTGGCCGGCGCCGCGCTGGCGCTGAAATACCTCCCGCCGCTCGATACTCCGGGACGCGTCCCGGCCAAGCGGCTCGGTCTTGATCGTTGGCGTGCGAGCGACACCCTCGGGCGAGGGGAGTCGCTTGCGGCGCTTCTGGGGCGGCGCGGCATGGACGCCGCCGATGCGGCGGCCGCCATCCAGTCGCTCGAAGGCCTCATCGACGACCGTCGCATTCCGGCCGGCATGCAGGTGGAGGTGCACGGCGACTCGGCGAGTCGTCGCCCCACGGACGTCGCGCTGATGCTCTCCGAAGACAAGATCCTGCGGCTGCGCCGCCTGGGCGACCAGTGGACGGCCGTCGAGGAGACGATCCCGTGGGTGACGGACACCCTCGTCGTGCGCGGCGTCGTCACCTCCACGCTCTATGACGCCCTGGAGGAGGGGAGCGCCCCCTTCCTGAGCAAGGGGGCACGCGCCGAACTCGCCTGGGAGCTGGCCGACATCTACGAGTACCGCGTGGACATGTCGCGCGACCTGCAGCAGGGCGACAGCGTGCGCGTCGTGTTCGAGCGCTCCACGAACCCCGCCAAGGTCAACCGCATTGGCCGCATCCTCGTCGCCGGGCTCGAGCGCGGGGGGCAGGAGCTGCAGGCCATCCGGTTCGTGCACGCCGACGGCAAGGCGGAGTTCTTCGACGCGAACGGCAAGTCCCTGCGCGCCGCGTTCCTTCGCGCGCCGCTCTCCTTCCGGCGCATCTCCAGCGTCTTCGGCCGGCGGAAGCACCCCGTCCTCGGCATCTGGCGCGCGCATCGCGGCACGGACTACTCCGCCGCGTCGGGGACGCCGGTGCGCACCATCGGCGACGGCGTGGTGATCTTCGCCGGGCACAAGGGCGGATACGGCAATGTGCTGGAGATCCGCCACCGCAACGGCTTTGTGTCGCGCTACGGGCACCTGCGCGGCTTCGCGAAGGGCATCCGCCGCGGGCGGTCGGTCACGCAGGGGGAGACCGTGGCCTACGTCGGCTCCACGGGGCTCGCCACCGGGCCGCACCTCCATTTCGAGGTGCTCGTCAACGGCGTGCAGCGCGACCCGCGAAACGCGCTCCGCCAGTCGGCGGGCGTCGCCCTCACCGGGAGGGCGCGGGCGCGGTTCGACGAGATCGGGCGCGTCGCGCTCGCCGCGCTCGACCGGCCGTCGGGGCCGCTGCGGTAGCGAGCGGGGGCGCGTCAGCCCCGCATCTCCGCCCGCGCAGGCAGGGGGCGCGTCAGGCCCGCATCTCCGACCGCGCAGGCTCTCGGACCCTGCGAGCGCGCTGCGCGCGCCGTCTATGGGTCCTGCGGCCGCCTGCGCGGACTGAGGTGCGGGCCTGCCGCTGGTGGGGGGAGCAGGGCTCGCGCAGGGCGCTGCGAGCCAGTGGCAGCCCCGTGGACGCGCGCCGCTTCGGGGTGCTCGATCGCGCGGATACTGGAGGGCGCAATAGAGGCCCGCGCACCGCGCCAGTCCGGGCCGAGAAATGCGCGCGATCGA
>CAYQCP010000074.1:0-15856 GCA_964416005.1 uncultured Gemmatimonas sp. | reverse complement strand
GGCGGTGCTCGTCGCGGTGGCGCTGCTGCTCGACGCGCCCATCGGAGCGGGCGCACCGGCGGCGCCCATGACCGCGCTCGATGCGTCGGCCAGCTGGGGGCAGGGCGGGGCGCGACGCTACGCCGAGGCGCAGGCGCGCGCGGCGTCGGCCGGAGGTCAGCCGCTGCTGTTCGGCGATTCGGTGCGCACGGCGCCGTCGCCGGAGTCGCCGTCCGATATCGCGTCGCGCGTTGGACCGGCGGTGGATCGCGCCGCCGCACTTGGACGGCCGCTGACGGTCATCACCGATGGCCAGATCGACGACCCGGAGACGCTCGGCGCGCTGCCGGCCGGGTCCAAGGTCGAGGTCCTGCCGGCCCCTGATGCCATTGACGTCGCGGTGCGTTCGCTCGAGCTGCCGCCGAGTGCGGCTCCCGGCGATTCGCTGGAGCTGCGCGTGCTCGTGGTCAGCGCCGGCGCGCCTGTGCCTGCCGCGGCCATCGCCGTCCGGCTGCCGGACGGCGCCGCCGTCGCGACCGCGTCGCTCGCCGCGTTCGCGCCGTGGAGTGAGCGCGAGTGGCGCGTGCGCGTGCGCGTCCCCGAGCGCCGCGACGCGCTGGTGGTGCGCGTGATCGTCACCGCGTCGGGCGACGCGGAGCGCCGCAACGACACGCTCTCCACGGTGCTCGACGTGCGGGGCAGTCCGGCGGCCGTCTTCGTGTCCACTGCCCCCGACCAGGACGCGCGCTTCGCGCTCGACCTCATGCGCGGGGCGCTGGCCTTCGGCGTGCGCGGCTTCATGCGCGTCGCGCCGGGGCAGTGGCGCGAGGACGGCGCCTTGACCCGCGTGGACGAAGCGGTGGTGCGTGACGCGCTCGCGCGCGCGCCGCTGGCCGTGCTGCACGGCGACACGGCGTACTTCGGTGAGCCGCGAGGCCTGAGTCGCGGCGCGCTGGCGCTCGTTGTGCCGCCGCGCGATGACGACGGCGAGTACTTCACTGAGCGCGCCGCGGCCTCGCCGCTGGCGCCGGCGCTCAGCGGTGTGCCGTGGGACTCGCTGCCGCCCATCGGCGTCGGGCCCGCCCCCCTTGGCACGTCGTGGAGCGCGCTCAGCGCGCGGCGCGCGCGGCGCGCACGGCGATTCGACGATCGCGTGGTCATTGCAGGGTTCGACGAACCGCGGCGCATTGCCGTGCTGCCGGTGCGCGGACTCTGGCGCTGGAAATTCCGCGGCGGTCGCTCCGCCGACGCCTTCGCCGCCGTCTGGGGTGGCGTGCTCGACTGGCTCGCCGAGGGTCGCACCGACGAACGCGCGGTGTTTGCCGCGACGCCGTGGCTTCGCGAAGGCGAGCCGGTGACGTGGCGTCGCGGCGCCAGCCGCGACTCATCCCTCACGCTGCGCCTGCGCCGCGACGGTGCCGCAACCGAGCACCGCGTGACACTGCAGTTCCGCGATGCGCTCAGCTCGGCAACCTCCGCGCCGCTGACGGCGGGCATCTGGCGCGCCACCACGCCGGGCGGAACGTCGACGTTTGCGGTCAACCCCTCCGCCGAGTGGGTGCCGCGGCGACCCATCCTGTCGCGCTCCGTGACCGCCGGTCCGCCGGCAGCGGGCGCGCGCGCCAGCATGCGCGGCGGATGGTGGTGGTATGCACTCGTGATTGCACTTCTATGCGCCGAGTGGTGGATGCGGCGGCGGGTGGGGCTGCGGTAGCGCGCCGTGTCGGGGAGCCACGCACTGCGCGTGAACGCCTCGCCGACTCAACTTGAGGTTGCGCCCGACATGCGGTGGCCGCGCCGCGCCCTAGCTTGTCGTATGCCGGCATGCCAGGTGCGTGTGCCGTTGGCCGCCAGGCCAGGGAGTGGTACATGATGCGCGAAGAACCGCATCCCGCCATGGATCCCGTGCGTGCGATCCTCGAAACGCACGAGCGAGATCTGGGCGAGCTGCTGCAGGTCCTCATCAAGGTGCAGCACGCGCTGCACTTCATCCCCGATGACGCGGTGGCGCTGATCTCCGATCACCTGCGCGTCACGCGCGGCCACATCCGCGGGGTCATCGGCTTCTACTCGTTCCTGAGCAACACGTACCTCGGCGAGTACGTCGTCTACATCAGCGACAACATCACCGACCGCATGCAGGGGAGCGACGGGCTGGCCACCTATCTCTGCAACCGGCTCGGCGTGAAGCTGGGCAAGACGCGGGCCGACGGCCGCGTCTCCGTGCACTTCACCTCGTGCACGGGGATGTGCGATCAGGGCCCGGCGGCGCTGGTCAATGGGCTGCCGCTCACGCGCCTGACGCGCGTGCGCATGGATGACATCGCCAAGCTGATCAGCGCGCAGACGCCGGTAGAGCAGTGGCCGCCCGAGTTCTTCCGCGTGGAGGACAACTTCCGCCGGTCGGACGTCATGTTCCGCCGCACGCCGGAGCCGGGGTCGGCGCTGAAGGCGGCAATGCTTCGCGGCGGCGACGAGACGCTGAAGGACATCCAGTACGAGGAGGCGGTGGATCCGTCGTCGGGGCATGCCTGGCGGCGCGGCGCCGACGAGACGCTCAAGGAGCTGTACCGCTCCGACCTGCGCGGGCGGGGCGGCGCCGGATTCAAGGCAGCGATCAAGTGGGAGACCTGCCGCGACATCTCGGCGCCCGAGCGCTACGTGGTCTGCAACGCCGACGAAGGCGAGCCCGGGACGTTCAAGGACCGCGTCCTGCTCACGAGCTACACCGACATCGTCTTCGAAGGCATGACGCTGTGCGGCTACGTCGTCGGGTCGTCGCGCGGCATCCTCTACATCCGCCAGGAGTACTGGTACCTGAAGCCGCACCTCGAGGCGGTGCTGGAGCGCCGGCGTGAGGCCGGACTGCTCGGCCGCAACGTCCTCGGCACCGGCTTTGCCTTTGACATCGACATTCACTGGGGCGCCGGCGCCTACATCTGCGGCATGGAGACGGCCCTCATCGAGTCGCTCGAGGGACGCCGCGGCAAGCCGCGCAAGCGGTGGCCGCTGCCGGTGGTCGCGGGGCTCAATCACCGGCCGACGGTGGTGAACAACGTGGAGACGTTCGCGGCCGCGGCGATGATTGCGCTGAAGGGCGGCGCCTGGTTCGCCGGCCACGGCACCCAGCATTCGGCCGGCACCAAGCTCTTCTGCGTGTCGGGGGACTGCGACCGCCCGGGCATCTATGAGTACCCGTTCGGCGTGAGCGTGCGCGAGGTGCTGCGCGACTGCGGCGGCCTCGACGCGCAGGCGGTGCAGATCAGCGGGCCGTCGGGGACGACCATCACGCGGCTCGAGTTCGACCGCATCCTCGCCTACGAGGACCTCTCGACGGTCGGTACGTGCATGGTGTTCGGCCCCACCCGCGACATGTTCGACGTCGTGCGGAACTTCACGCACTTCTTCCAGCACGAGAGCTGCGGCCTGTGCACGCCCTGTCGCGTCGGCACGAGCCTGCTGGCCGGGCTCGTGGACAAGGTCGCGGCCGGGAAGGGGAGCCCGGTGGACGTCGAGCAGGTGCAGAAGATCAGCCAGTTGCTGAAGACGACGGCGCACTGCGGGCTCGGCCAGACCGCGCCGAATCACCTGCTCGACAGTCTCGTGAAGTTCCGCGGCGACTGGGACAAGCGGATGATTACGACGGAGTTCGTACCGGCATTCGATCTCGACGCCGCGCTGGGCGAAGCCCGCGACCTGACCGGCCGCGACGACGCCCTGGCGCACCTGTGAGGAGCCCGGCATGAGTCACGACACCCGCAAGACGTTTCAGCTCGACGGCGTCGAGATCCCGTTCCGGGAGGGGCAGACCGTCTTTGACGCGGCGATGGCCGCCGGCATCTACATCCCGCACCTCTGCCACAATCCCGATTTCGAGCCGCACAGCAGCTGCCGGCTGTGCACCGTCATCGTGAATGGCCGCCCGTTCGCCTCGTGCACCCAGCCCGCCGTCGCCGGACAGGATGTGAGGAGCGACACGCCGGAGCTCAACGAGATGCGGCGCTCGCTCACGGAGATGCTGCTCGTCGAGGGCAACCACTATTGCCCGGCCTGCGAGAAGAGCGGCAGCTGCCGGCTGCAGGCCACCGCCTACGCGCTCGGCGTCCAGCACAATCACTTCCCACAGTTCTTCCCGCACCGCGACGTGGATGCGTCGCATCCGGAGATCATCCTCGATCGTGACCGCTGCATCCTGTGCGGGCTCTGCGTCCGCATCAGCCGCCGCGTGGACAAGAAGAACGTGTTTGCCATGACGGGACGGGGCATCACCACCACCATCGTCATCGACTCGCCGTCAGGCCTCCTCGTTGACAGCCGGGTCACGCGCGACGACGAGGCGGTGCAGCACTGCCCGGTGGGGGCGCTGATGATGAAGGGGGAGGCGTACAAGGTCCCCATCGGCGAGCGGCCGTACGACCAGGCGCCCATTTCCGAAGGCTCCGTGGCCGAGTTCCAGGCCCGGGAGGTGCGGCTGCATGGCTAGCAAGCGCAAGATCGCCACCTGCTCGCTCGCCGGCTGCTTCGGCTGTCACATGTCGCTGCTCGACACCGACGAGCGCCTGCTCGACCTCCTCGAACTCGCGGATTTCGACCGCAGCCCGATCAACGACATCAAGGAAATCCGCGGGATGGTCGACATCGGGCTCATCGAGGGCGGGGTGTGCAACGTCGAGAACGTGCACCTGCTCCATCACTTCCGCGACCACTGCCGCGTGCTCGTGTCGGTGGGCGAATGCGCCATCACGGGGGGCATTCCCTCGATGCGCAACCACCACACGCTCAAGGCGTGCCTCGAGGAGTCGTACATCCGCGGCGTCGGCGTCGAGAACGCCCACGTTCCCGACGACCCCGAACTGCCGCTGCTGCTCAACAAGGTCTACCCGCTGCACGAGGTGGTGCAGGTGGACTACCACGTGCCCGGGTGCCCGCCGTCGGCGGACGCGCTGTGGCACGTCCTCAGCGCGTTGGTCACCGGGCGCGATCCGCGCCTGCCGACCGCACTGCTGCGCTATGACTGACCGGAGACGAACGTGACGCACCTGCTGGAAACCGCCGCACACCCGCGCGCCCTGCGCCGCGTGGCCATCGAGCCGCTGACGCGCGTGGAGGGGCACGGCAAGGTGACCCTGCTCCTCGACGAGCAGAACCGCGTGCACCAGGCCCGTCTGCACATCGTCGAGTTCCGTGGATTCGAGAAGTTCATCCAGGGCCGGCCGTACTGGGAAGTCCCGGTGCTCGTGCAGCGGCTCTGCGGCATCTGCCCGGTGAGCCACCACCTCGCGGCCGGCAAGGCCGTGGACATGCTCGTCGGCGCGCGTACGCTCACGCCCACGGCGGAGAAGCTGCGCCGGCTGATGCACCAGGGGCAGCTCCTGCAGTCGCACGCGCTGCATTTCTTCCACCTCGCCAGTCCCGACCTGCTCTTCGGCTTCGACTCGGAGCCCGCACGGCGGAACATCGTAGGCGTGATCGCGGAGCATCCGGAACTCGCGCTGCAGGGGGTGACGCTGCGCAAGTACGGCCAGGAGGTGATCAAGGCCATCGCCGGCAAGCGCATTCACGGCACGGCCTGCATCCCCGGCGGCATGAACAAGGCGCTGAGCGAGGCAGAGCGCGACGTGCTGCGTCGCGACATCTCGCAGATGGTCGCGTGGAGCCGGGGCGCCGTGGCGCTGTGCCGTCGCGTCCTCGATGCCAGTCCGCACGCCCCGATCTTCGGCGTCTTCCCGTCGAATTTCATGAGCCTCATCCGGGCCGATGGCGCGCTCGACTTCTACGACGGCGGGCTGCGCGCCAAGGATGCGCAGGGCAAACTGATCTTCGACCACGCCGACTACTCGCACTACAACCGGCACATCCACGAGGAAGTGAAGTCGTGGTCGTACATGAAGTTCCCGTTCATCATCGCCCTCGGCGACGAGGACGGCTGGTACCGGGTGGGGCCGCTCGCGCGCATGAACAACGCCGACTTCCTCGACACGCCGCTGGCGGAGGAGGAGCGGCGCGCGTTCCGTGCCGCGGCGAACGGCGGCATGCAGCACGCCACCCTGGCCTATCACTGGGCGCGGCTCATCGAGATGCTCCACGCCGCCGAGGGCATCGAGCGCCTGCTCGACGATCCGGACATCACCGGCACCGACCTCGTGACGCGGGGCGAGCGTGCGCTCGAGGGCGTCGGCGTGATCGAGGCGCCGCGCGGCACGCTCTTCCATCATTACAAGGTCGACGAGAACGACGTCGTCGTGCGCGCCAATCTCATCGTCAGCACCACCAACAACAACCAGGCGATGAACGAGGCCGTGCGCACCGTCGCCGCGAGCTATCTCGACGGCCAGAAGCTCACGGAAGGGCTCCTCAACCACATTGAAGTCGCGGTGCGCGCCTTCGATCCGTGCCTGTCGTGCGCCACGCACGCGCTGGGGCGCATGCCGCTGCAGGTGGAACTCGTGGATGCGGCCGGGCAGGTCATCGATCGCCTGGTCAAGGGTGCCGACGGCGTCTTCGCGGAGGGGCGCAACGCGCCATGACGGCCCGCGTCGTCCTGCTGGGGTGCGGCAACCCGAGTCGCGGCGACGACGCGCTGGGCCCGGACCTGCTGGCGCGCGCCGGCGCCTGGCTGACCGGGCGTCCCGACCTCAACGTGCGCATCGTCGAGGATTTCCAGTTGCAGGTGGAGCATGCGCTCGACGTCGCTGACGCCGACCTCGTGCTCTTCATCGATGCCGACGCCTCCGCCTCGGCGCCGTTCAGCCTCCGGCGCACCTGGCCGTCGCGCGACCGCTCCTTCACGACGCACGAGCTGAGCCCCGAGGCCGTGCTGCACGTCGCCCGCGAGGTCACCGGGCGCGACCCGCCGCCGGCTTGGGTGCTCGGTGTGCGTGGCGAGCAGTTCGAGCTGGGCGCGCCACTGAGCGTCGCGGCCCACGGACATCTCGAGGTGGCGTGGGACGAACTGCTCGAGCTCCTCGACGATCCCCGCGCGAGCGCGTGGGACGCCCGCGCCGCGGGCTGGTAGGCTGCGCGGCCCTGACCGCGTTCGCACCCGGAACGCTATATTGGGCGGATTCCCGTTCCGACTGACGCCCTCGGAGGCTTCCCGATGATGGTTAGTGCCGGACTCAACGTCCTGTTCCAGGTGCAGTCGGCGGCCGATCGGCTCGACGCTGCGCGCGCCGGGCTCGATACCCCGCTCGCCGAGCGCCTGATCGGCTTCGTCGGCATCGCGACGATGATGCTGCTGGCGTGGCTGCTGTCGCACAACCGCAAGGCCATCAACTGGCGGCTGATCTTCACCGGACTCGGCCTGCAGTTCCTGTTCGGCATCGTCGTGCTCAAGACGACCGCCGGGCGTGCGGTCTTCCAGTGGATCGGCGATCTCGTCACGGCCCTCCTCGGATTCCAAGAGCAGGGCGCGCGTTTCGTGTTCGGCAACCTCGTGCAGCACACCGTCCCGGTCGTTGGCGACGGCGCGACGGCCGGGATGGTGGCCCAGACCGGCGCGTTCTTCGCGTTCAACGTGCTGCCGACGATCATCTTCTTCTCCGCGCTGATGTCGGTCCTGTACTACCTCGGCATCATGCAGCTCATCGTGAACTCGCTGGCCTGGGTGATGCAGCGCACCCTGCGGACGTCAGGCGCGGAGACGCTCTCGGCGTCGGGAAACATCTTCCTCGGCCAGACCGAGGCGCCGTTGCTCATCAAGCCGTTCGTCGGCAAGATGACGAAGTCGGAGCTCAATACCGTGATGGTTGGCGGGTTCGCCACGGTCGCGGGCGGCGTTCTGGCGGCCTACGTCGGCATGCTCTCCGGGATGCTGCCCGGGATCGCCGCGCACCTGCTTGCGGCGAGCGTGATGAACGCGCCCGCCGGCCTCTATCTGTCGAAGATGATCCTCCCCGAAACCGAGGTGCCCGAGACGGCGGCGGGAATCAAGGCGGCCATCGTGGAGGACGCCGACGCCAGCGAGCACCCGCGCTGGCTGTTCTGGCGTCGTACGGCCGTCACCACCGACAGCGGCGTCATCGAAGCGGCGGCCAACGGCGCCGGGCAGGGCGTGCAGTTGGCCATCAACGTGGCCGCGATGCTCATGGCGTTCGTCGCCCTCGTCGCCCTGCTCAACGCGATGCTCGGGTGGGGCGGCGGGCTCGTGGGCATTGACGGACTGAGCCTGCAGATGATCCTTGGCTGGCTCCTGCGTCCGCTCGCGTGGGTGATGGGCGTGCCGTGGGCCGACACCGCCTACGTTGGCAGCCTCATCGGCATCAAGACGACGCTCAACGAGTTCGTGGCGTACGCCCAGTTCGCCAGCGACATGGGCACCAATCAGGTGCTGCAGCCGCGCAGCGCGCTCATCCTGACATATGCGCTGCTCGGCTTCGCGAACTTCTCGTCCATCGCCATCCAGATCGGCGGCATCGGCGGGCTCGCCCCCGAGCGCCGCAAGGACATCGCCGCGCTCGGCCTGCGTGCCATGATCGCCGGCAACCTCGCGGCCTTCATCTCGGCCTCGATCGCGGGCATGCTCGCGTAGCGGCTGCGTCCGATGGCGACAGCGAAGCCCCGGCCAAAATGGCCGGGGCTTCGTCGTTTCGCCTGCGGTGGTGCGGCGCGGCTACGGCTTGCCCGTCCGGCTGCGAAGCTCCCGCAGGACCGCGCCCAGCTGCTCGATCTCGCGGCCATACTCCGCCCAGTTGCCGGCGCGCTGGGCGGCGATGGCCCGGTCGTAGTGCTGCTGCGACCGCTGCAGCAGCGCGTCGATGGAGGCGCTGGGTGATGGCGCGGCTGCCGCGGCCGGAACGGCGTCCACGGCCGGCGTGATGCGCGGGCCGCCGGTGCCGAACACCATTTGCAGCCCCTCGTCGAGCGACGTCGCCATCACGACCTGGTTGCCGTACGCCACGACGACGCGCTTGAGCTCCGGAATCGACGTCTCGCCCTGCGCCTTCAGGTAGATCGGCTGCACGTAGATCAGCGACTCCTCGATGGGAATCACGAGCAGCTCGCCGCGGATCGCCTGTGAGCCGCGCTGGTCCCAGAGCGAAAGCTGGCGCGAGATGTCCGTGTCCTGCTCGATGCGGTTCATGATCTGCCGCGGGCCGTACACGAGACTCTGCTTCGGGAACCGGTAGACGAGCAGCTTGCCGTACTCGGCGCCGTCCATGCGCGCCACGAGCCACGCCGCGAGATTGTCCTTGCCGCGCGGCGTGAACGGCGTCATGTAGATGAACTCGGCGTCCTTCTCCCCCGGCAGCCGCATGATCATATGGCGCATGTACGGGCTGACGGCGCGGTCACGCTGCGCCCCCTCCGGGATCTGCCACTGGTCTTCGCGGTGGTAGAACGCATCGGGTTCTTTCATATGGTACGTGCCCAGCAGCGTCGCCTGAATGCGGAAGATGCCGTTCGGATACCGCAGGTGCCGCTGCAGATCGGGCGACATCTCGCTGAGCGGACGGAAGGCGCCCGGGAAGATCCGGGAGTAGGCCCGGGCGAGCGGATCCGTGGTGTCCGCGAGGAAGGCCGTGACGAGGCCGTCGTACGCGTCGATCGTGACCTTCACGCTGTTGCGCATGTAGTTCACGCCGCCGGTGGCGCGGGCGGAATACGGGTACGTCGTGCTGCTGGTATACGCGTCGAGGATCCATACCAGCCGTCCCGCTTCCGTGACGACGAGGTAGGCCTCGGGATCGAAGGCGAGGAAAGGGAGGGCCCGCTTGGCGCGTTCATGGATGTTCCGGCGCATCAGGACGCGCGCCGAATCGCCGATGTCGCTGGAGAAGAGCACCTTGAGCGAGCCGAGCTGCCAGGCGAAGAGCATGCGGCGCGCCAGTGAGCCCACGCCGATGCCGCCGCGTCCCTCGTACGTGGTGTAGATGTTGGCGTCGCCGGCCGGGTAGTCGAATTCGCGCTGCGCCGTCTTCACGAAGACGTACGAATTGGTGAGTTCGCCAAAGTAGACGGCGGGCTGGGTGAGCTTGATGTTCGTGCTGGACACGGGCGGCAGGTCCTTCACGAAGAGCACGGGGAGTCCCTCGGCCGTGACTTCGTTGACGGGGGCCATGGCGAGGCCCATGCCGTGCGTGAACGTCAGCCGCTCGTTGATGAAGCCGCGCGTCGGCAGCGACGCGGAGTTCAGCTCGCGCGCCGAGAGATGCACCTGCCGGTACTGCCCGTTGATCATGTACCGGTCGTCGCTGACCGAGACGAAGTCATAGTACGTGCGGATCTCCTGCAGCTGCCCGAGCGACTGGGCGAGGAGGTCGCGATCCCAGAGCCGGACGTTGCCGATGGTCGCGGCGTTGGCGCGAATATTGGCCATCGTGAGCGCCGCGTCCCCCGAGATGTCGCGCACGGCCACGCTGTCGATGCGCCAGGCCCGTCGCGTCGCGTCGATGTGGCGCTCGAGGTACGGCATCTCGCGCGCCAGTTCGTTGGGTGCGACCAGCAGCCGCTGCATGGCCAGCGGCACGAGGCCGCGTCCCACAAGGCCGATGCCGGCATACACCACGACGGCGTAGACGAGCGTGCGCAGCAGCCTGCCGCGCGCGGCGCCGTACAGCACCGCAGCGGCGGCGCCAAGGGCCGCCACGGCCGACGCGACCATCGCGGGCAGGCTCGCGTGCACGTCAGTGTAGCTGGCGCCGACGAGCGGTCCGGTGGTGGAGAACGACAGGCCGGCCCGCGACACCACCCACAGCCGCACGGCCATCAGGACGAAGACGAGCGCGGTGAGCGCGGCCACGTGCCAGCTCGCGCGCGCGGTGGACTTGCCCGCGCCGGGGAGCAGGGCCAGCTCGCCCTTCAGCAGGTAGAGCAGGGTCACGCCCACCGCCGTCAGCGTTGCGACGAACATCGCGGTGGACAGCAGGCTCGACCAGGCGGAGAGCCGGAAGAGGTAGAATCCGATGTCGTTGCCAAAGAGCGGCTCGGTCACGCCGGTGTCGCCCCCGAACACGGCGAGCACGTAGCCGGCCCACTGGCTCGAGGCGGTCATCCCGACCGCGTACGCGATGAACGCCGTCCCGATGAGCAGCGCCATCGGCATCGTCCACCCCACCATTGCCGGCTCGGCGCCCAGCCGCTCCGCGAACAGCGTGACGTCGTGCGAGGAGCGCGGCACCGCGCGCCGGATGTTCAGGTAGAGAAAGAGAAAGGCGAGCCCGCCCGGCACCAGCAGCAGGCCGGACCTCCAGCCGAATGACGCCAGGAAGACCTGCTCGTACCCGACCTCGCGCGCCCACAGCCAGTCCACGGCAAACCGGCCGAGCCAGGGGATGACGAGCAGGAGGAGGATGGCCGGAATGAACACATTCCGCGCGAAGCGCACGAGGCGCAGGATGGCGGCCGGGTCGATGCGAATGCTGGGGCCAGGCGGGGTGCCGAAGGGATTCGTCATGGTGATTCAAGTTGGAGCGGTGGCGTGACGCGCGATAGCGGGGCGCGGGACGCCCCGGCGTGAATCCGGTTCTCCGTGCGCTCAACGGGTTCTACTGCCCCCCGTCGGCGCGATAGATTCAGCGCTGATCAGTTTCCGGGATCGCCTCCCTTGGTCGCCGTCCGGATTCCCTGTCCTCAACCGTCCCCGATGCCGCTCTTCAAGCCCAAGAAGTCGCTCTGGCAACGCCTGAAGGACGTCGCGCTCCTCGACGTCGGCGTGCTCGCGCGCGGCGGGATCGACGCGGAGTCCATGTCCCGTCTCGAGGCGCTGCTGCTCGAGGCCGACTTCGGGGTTCCGGTGACGATGCGCCTCATCGGCGACGTCGAACGCCAGGCCAAGCGCGGCACGTTGAAGACCGAGGCGGAATTGCTCGGTGCACTTCGCGATGGCATCGCGGGCGCCCTCGCCGCGGGCAACAGTGATCCCGCCTTTGTGCTCCCGGCGTCCAAGCCGGCGGTGGTGCTCGTGCTCGGCGTGAACGGCGCGGGCAAGACCACGTTCATCGGCAAGCTCGCCACGCGGCTCCGCGACGAGGGCAAGCGCGTCATGGTCGCGGCGGGGGACACGTTCCGCGCCGGTGCCATCGACCAGCTGCGCGTCTGGGCCGAACGCAGCGGCAGCGACTTCATTGGGGCGCAGTCGGGCGGCGACCCCGCCGCCGTCGCCTTCACCGCCATCGACGCCGCCGTCACGCGCGGTGTGGACGTGGTGATCATCGACACCGCGGGCCGCCTGCACACCAGTGACGGGCTGATGGACGAGCTGCGCAAGGTCGCGCGCGTCATCGCCAAGCGCATGCCGGGTGCGCCGCACGAGTCGCTGCTCGTGCTCGACGGCACGATCGGGCAGAACGCGGTGCAGCAGGCCAGGACGTTCGCCGCGGCGGTGCCGGTGACGGGGCTCGTGATCACCAAGCTCGATGGCACCGCCCGCGGCGGCGTGGTGGTGGCCGTGCACGAGGCCATCAACGTGCCGGTGAAATTCGTGGGCGTCGGCGAGCAGGCCGCGGACCTCGTGCCATTCGACGCGCGCGCGTTCGCGCATGACCTCGTGGAGGGGTGACGCCCACCAGCCGCACGCCGGCGCGGGTGCTCGACACCCCGATCACCTTCCTCAAGGGAGTGGGGGAGCGGCGTGCCGAGGCATTCCGCCGGCTCGGCGTGCTCAGTGCGCGTGACTTGCTCTTCCATATCCCGCACCGATACGAGGATGCCTCCACCGTGCGGCGCATCGCCACGCTGCGCATCGGCGAGGACGCGACGGTCATTGGCACCGTGGTCAGCAAGGGCGTGCTGCCCACGCGGAAGGGACTGCGCATCTTCCAGGCGGTCGTGCAGGACGAGAGTGGGCTCATCGAGGCGTCGTGGCCGGGCCAGCCCTTCCTCGACCGTTCCATTGCCAAGGGCGACATGCTGCTCCTCAGCGGCTCGGTGCGGTTCTACCACGGCCGCCAGCTCATGCCACGCGAGTGGGTGAATCTCGGCGCCGACGACGCGGGGACGACCGAAGGGCGCGTGCTGGCGGTCTATCCCGCCACCGAAGGGCTGTCATTCAAGCAGATCCGCGCTGTCATCGACAAGCACCTCGACACGCTCGTGCCAGCGCTCGACGAGTACCTGCCGGCCGATCTGCTGCGCGCGACCGGGCTCCCCGGAATTCAGGACGCCCTGCGCCGCGTGCACCGCCCGTCGAGCGTCGCCGAGGCGCTCAGTGGACGTGGCCGGCTGGCGTACGACGAGCTGCTGTTCGTGCACCTGCTGCAGCGCCGCGCCAACGCCATCGCGCGCCAGGCGCGGCAGGGCATCACGTTCGAGAACCGACGGGACCTGACCTCCCGGCTCAAGGCGGCGCTGCCGTGGGAGCTCACCGGCGCACAGGTGCGCGCCACGCGCGAAATCGTCGCCGACATGACGAGCCCGCTGCGGATGCACCGCCTCCTGCAGGGCGATGTGGGGAGCGGCAAGACGATCGTGGCGCTGTTCGCCTGCTGCCTCGCGCTGGAGAACGGCTATCAGGCCGCCGTGATGGCGCCCACCGAACTGCTCGCCGAACAGCACTTCCGCACGTTTAGCGCGCTGCTCGCGCCGCTGGGGGTGGAGCCGGTGCTGGTCGTCGGCTCGATGAGCGCCAAGGCGCGGCGGGCGGCGGCGGCGCGGCTGGCGGAAGCTGGCCCGGTGCTCGTGGTGGGCACCCATGCGCTGGTGCAGGAGGGGACGCAGTTCGCGCGGCTCGGACTCGCCATCATCGACGAGCAGCATCGCTTCGGCGTGGAGCAGCGGGCCACGCTCGGCGAGAAGGGAGCCGCCCCCGACATCCTGCTGATGTCGGCCACGCCGATTCCGCGGTCGCTCGCGCTCACGCTCTACGGCGACCTTGATGTCAGTGTGCTCGACGAGCGCCCCCCCGGCCGGCAGCCGGTGACGACCGCGTTGCGTCCCGAGGGGGGACGCGACCGCGTGATGGAGTTCGTCGAGACCCAGCTCGCCGCCGGGCGCCAGGCGTATCTCGTCTATCCGATCATCGAGGAATCCGACAAGATCGCGCTGAAGGCGGCGACGACGGCATTCGAGGCGCTCGCCGCGGGGCCGTTCGCCCACCGTCGGGTGGCGCTGCTGCACGGGCGACTGGCGACCGAGGAGAAGGACGCCATCATGCGGTCGTTCCGCGATGGCGGCATCGACCTGCTGGTGAGCACCACCGTCATCGAGGTCGGCATTGACGTCCCCAACGCGACGGTGATGGTGATCGAGCACCCCGAGCGCTTCGGCCTGTCGCAGTTGCACCAGCTGCGCGGCCGGGTGGGGCGGGGCGCCGAGGAGTCGTTCTGCATCCTGCTCGGGGACGTGGGCCCGGAGTCGCGGGAGCGGCTGCAGCACGTCATCGAGACCGAGGACGGCTTCGAGATCGCGCGCGCCGACCTCCGTCTGCGCGGCATGGGCGACCTGTTCGGCAAGCAGCAGAGCGGTCTCCCCGTCTTCAAGATCGCCGACCCGGTGCGCGACGAGGAGCTGAGCGAGCTGGCCCGCGCGGCGGCGGAGCGCCTGCTGCACGCCGATCCGACGCTGAGCACGCCATCCCACCGGGCGCTGCAGCGGATGCTGACGGCGAGGTACGGAAGGGCGTTGGAGCTGTTTCGGGTGGGGTAGTGCGGGGGGCGAGGGCGGGGTCCGGGGGTTTGGTGCGGAGGGACGAGAGATGTACGGAGGGCGGAGGAGCAAGCGCCTCCTCCGCGTCCCACCTGTCTCCACCCCTCCCTCCGCACCAAACCCCCGCACCCCGTACTCGTCCCCCTTTCCTCGTCGTTCCAACTTCCCTCAAGCCCAGAGACTCCATTACCTTACACAGTTGCCTTGGATTCTTCGGGCTTCCGCTCGGCCAGTGGGCCTTACACGGCCCCGTCTGAACCCCACTCGCGGTTGAACCCTAGTTGGAGAGAACTGATGCGTAGATGGCTCGCACCGGGCTTGATTGGGCGCGTGTTGACCGCCCGTCGGATCCGCGCGCTGGCGGCCTTTGCCGCCGTGTTCACGCTCGCCCTGCCGCTGTTGGCGCAGGCCCCCGCGGTCGACCCGCAGGGTGCGCCGGCTGCGGCCCCGACCTCCGCCGAGATGGCCGCCCCGGCGGCCGATGCGCAGGCGGCGGCTCCTGCTGCGGCGCACCGGCCGGGCGGCGAGGCCAACCTCGTCCTGCCCGAGATGTCGAGCGTCACCTTCCTCGGCGGCATCACCGGCTACACGCTGCTCGCCCTGGGGCTCCTCTTCTGCGCCGCGGGCCTGCTCTTCGGCCTCATGATCTACACGCAGCTGAAGAACCTGCCCGTGCACCGGGCGATGAAGGAGATCTCCGAGCTCATCTACGAGACCTGCAAGACCTACCTCGTCACGCAGGGCAAGTTCATCCTGGTGCTCGAGGCGTTCATCGCCGTCGTCATCGTGCTCTACTTCGGCATGCTGCTGCACTTCGAGGCCTTCAAGGTGGCGATCATCCTCGCCTTCAGCCTCGTCGGCATCGCGGGCAGCTACGGCGTGGCCTGGTTCGGCATCCGGGTCAACACCTTCGCCAACTCCCGCACCGCCTTCGCCGCCCTGCGCGGCAAGCCGTACCTGCTGTATTCGATCCCGCTCCGCGCCGGCATGAGCATCGGCATGCTGCTCATCAGCGTCGAGCTGCTGATCATGCTCTGCATCCTGCTCTTCATTCCGCGGGAGTACTCGGGCGCCTGCTTCATCGGCTTCGCCATCGGCGAGTCGCTCGGCGCCGCGGCGCTGCGTATCGCCGGCGGCATCTTCACCAAGATCGCCGACATCGGCTCCGACCTGATGAAGATCGTCTTCAAGATCAAGGAAGACGACGCCCGCAACCCGGGCGTGATCGCCGACTGCGTGGGCGACAACGCCGGCGACTCGGTGGGCCCGAGCGCCGACGGCTTCGAGACCTACG
>CAYQCP010000073.1:0-15860 GCA_964416005.1 uncultured Gemmatimonas sp. | reverse complement strand
CGCGACGGCGGTTGCGGCCGCCCCAGCCGCAACCGCCGTCGCGGTGGCGGAGGCGACGCCTGCCGCCGCGCCGGCCGAGGAGGAGGACGACTCGCTCGCCCTCGAGGCGTACATCGACTCGGCGCGCTGCACGAGCTGCAATGAGTGCACGAACCTGAACAAGAAGATGTTCGTCTACAACGCCGCCAAGCAGGCGGAGATCAAGGACGCCTCGGCCGGCACGTTCCAGCAGCTGGTGCTGGCCGCCGAGCGCTGCCCGGTCTCGATCATCCATCCAGGGACGCCGCTGAATTCGAAGGAAAAGGACCTGGACAAGTGGGTGAAGCGCGCCGCGAGGTTCAACTGATGGCATTCTTCGGCTTTGCACACGGCGTGCATCCGCCCGAGGAGAAGGGGCTCACGAGTGGGCTCCCGATCCGCCGCATGCCGTATCCCGCCGAGATCGTCCTCCCCCTTCGCCAGCACGCGGGGAAGCCCGCCAAGCTGTGCGTGAAGGTGGGCGATTATGTCGAGCGCGGGGACCCCGTCGGCCTCGCCGACGGGTACATGTCGGTGCCCATCCATGCGTCGGCGGCAGGAACGGTCTCCGCCATCGACCTCTGGCCGCATCCGGACGGCAGCTACGTGCAGTCGGTGCACATCAAGGTGGACACGTACGCCATGCAGGCGGCGCGTCCGCGGCTCGTCCCGCGCTGGGAAGGGCTCTCGGTGGACCAGGTGGTCAAGGCGGTGCAGGATGCGGGTGTCGTCGGGCTCGGCGGCGCCGCGTTCCCAACGCACGTCAAGCTGGCGCCGCCCAAGGACTACCAGGTTCACACGCTCATCATCAATGGCGCGGAGTGCGAGCCGTACCTCACCTCGGACCACCGCACCATGGTGGAGTATCCCGAGCGGGTGCATTTCGGCTGCCGTGTGATGATGCACACGCTGGGCGTGACCAAGGCGGTCATCGGCGTCGAGAAGAACAAGCCTGACGCCATCGAGGCGCTGGAGCGCACCAAGCCCAAGGACCTCGACATCACCATCCTCCCGCTCACGGTGAAGTATCCGCAGGGCGCCGAGAAGATGCTGATTCACGCCGTGACGGGCGTGGAAGTGCCGTCGGGCAAGCTGCCGGTGGCGGTAGGTGTGGTGGTGCAGAACGTCGGGTCGCTCGCGGCTATTGCCGAGGTCTTCGACACCGGCCTGCCGCTCATCGAGCGCATCGTGACGGTCACCGGGCACGGACTGACGCGCCCGGCCAATCTCATCGTCCCGGTCGGCACCAAGCTCAAGGACCTGCTCGCCTACTGCGACGGCGTGACCAAGGATGCCAGCGAGGTCATCAACGGCGGCCCGATGATGGGAATGGCCGTGGCGAACCTCGAGGCCCCGGTGCTCAAGGGGACCACGGGCATCGTGGTGCTGACGAACGACGAGGTGCGAAACGAGAGGGTCTACCCCTGCATTCATTGCGGACGCTGCCTCGACGCCTGCCCGGTCTTCCTGAACCCGTCGTGGCTCGGTGACCTGGCGCGCGTGAAGCGATACGACGAAATGGCATCGAACCATCTGGCCGACTGCATGCTGTGCGGGTCGTGCTCCTACGTCTGCCCGTCGAACATTCCGCTCTCGCAGCTCTTCCAGGCCAGCAAGGTGGCGCTGCGCCGCATCCAAACGGCGGGGGCCGCATGACCGCTCCCAACCTGATTGTCACCGCGTCGCCGCACCTGAAGGACCGCGACACGACGCCGCGCATCATGTGGACGGTGGCGGCGAGCCTCGTGCCGGTCGTTCTCTCGTCCGCCTTCTTCTTCGGCATCAGCGCCATCCTCGTGATCCTCGCGGCGATGCTGGGTGCGCTGCTCACCGAGCGGGCGCTCTCCAAGCCCGGCACGCTGCAGGACGGATCGGCGGTGATCACCGGCCTCCTGCTCGGCCTTTCGCTGCCGCCCGGCATCCCGATGTGGATGGCGGCGCTCGGCGGCGCGTTCGGCATCGGCTTCGGCAAGGTGATCTGGGGCGGCCTCGGCCAGAATGCGTTCAACCCCGCGCTCATCGGCCGCGCCTTCCTGCAGACCGCGTTCCCGGTGGCCATCACCACCTGGCCCACGCCCGGCGGCGACTTCTTCGCCCTGAAGGGCGACCTGTTCGCCGCGCCGTTCATGCATCCGGTGTCCGATGTGGTCACGTCGGCCACGCCGCTGGGCCTCTTCAAGTTCGAGCAGAAGCTCACGTCGGTCGTGGACCTCGTGCTCGGCACGACGGGCGGCTCGGTGGGCGAGACGTCGGCGGTCGTGATCCTGATCTGCGGCGCCTACCTCGCCTGGAAGGGCTACCTCAACTGGCGCTCGCCGGTCTCGATCCTCGTCACCGTCTTCGTGGCGAGCCAGCTGCTGCACTTGTTCAACGGCAAGTACCCGGACGGCCTGTTCATGGTCTTCTCGGGCGGCCTGATGCTCGGCGCCGTCTACATGGCCACCGACATGGTGACCGTGCCGACGACCAACAAGGGGCGCTGGGTCTTCGGCGTCTGCACCGGGCTGATCGTGGTGGTCATCCGCGTCTTCGGCGGCCTGCCGGAGGGCGTGATGTACGCCATTCTCATCATGAATGCGTTCACGCCGCTCATCAATCGCGTGACGCAGCCCACCGTGTTCGGTACGGTGAAGCTGAAGGAGGCCAAGTGAGCGGCCATCAACACGGGGCGCCAGCCGCCCCGACCCCGGACGCCGGCAGCTCGACGGCGCGCCTGCTCATCACGCTGGCATTCTTCGGATCGCTCGCCGGCGCCGTGCTCGCCTACACGTACCAGAAGACGCTGACGCCGATCCGCAAGTTCGCCGGCGAGAAGGTGGAGATCGCCGTCAAGGAAGTGCTCGGCTCGCCGGCCCGGCTCGACACGCTCTTCCTCGTCGGCGACACGCTGAGCAGGTCGGTGCAGGCCGGCGTGGACAAGCTCGAGGCCGTGAAAGTCTTCATCGGCATCAACGACAAGGGCGAGCGCACCGGCGTCGCCGTGGAAGAGGCCGCGCCCGGCTTTGCCAACGAGGTGCGGCTGATGGTCGGCTTCGACCCCGCGACGCGCGCGCTGACCGGCTTCAAGGTGCTCGCGCAGTCGGAGACGCCCGGTCTCGGCGACAAGATCCAGAAGGACTCCGGCTTTGTCGCGCGGTTCGTGGGCAAGCTGGTGAACCCGCTCAAGGGCGACAAGAACCCGACGACGGATCCCAGCACCGTGCAGACCATCACCGGCGCGACCATCACGTCGAAGGCCGTCATCAAGGTGATCAACAAGGCCGTCGATACGTGGAAGCCACGACTCGACGCGTACGCGAAGGAGGGTGGCCAATGACCGCCGAAGCGCTCACGACCGCGGAAGCGGCCGAACCCATCGTCCCGGGTGCGCCGCCGCCGCAGCCGCTCTGGCTGGACTTCTGGCGCGGCATCGCCGACGACAACCCGGTGATGATCCAGATGCTCGGGCTCTGCCCGGCGATGGCCATCAGCAACCAGCTGGCCAACGGCCTCGGCATGGGGGCGGCGACCATCTTCGTGCTCGTCTGCTCGTCGCTGCTCATCTCCATGCTGCGCAGCGTGATCCCCAATGAAGTGCGCCTCGCCACCTACATCCTGATCATCGCGACCTTCGTGACGATCTCCGACCTCGTGATGCAGGCGTACTTCCCGCTGCTGTCCAAGACGCTCGGCCCCTTCGTCCCGCTGATCGTGGTCAACTGCATCATCCTCGGCCGCGCCGAGGCGTTCGCCGGCAAGGTGAAGCCGGTGCGCGCGGCGGCTGACGCGTTCGGCATGGGCATCGGGTTCACGCTCGCGCTGTGCACAATCAGCGCCTTCCGCGAGCTCGTGGGAAGCGGGATGCTGCTCGGCTACTCGATCTTCGGCCCCAACTACGAGCCGTGGGTCTTCATGATCATGCCGCCGGGCGGCTTCCTGACGATGGGGCTCATGTTCCTGGTGATGGGCTGGTGGGGCGAGCGCAAGAAGGCGAAGCGCGCGGGGGTGGCCGCATGATTGCGAATCTCTCGTGGATCTTCTTCTCCACGCTCCTCATCAACAACTTCACGCTGGCGATGTTCCTGGGGCTCTGCTCCTTCTTCGGCGTGACGACCAAGATGGACACCGGCTGGCGCCTTGGCGCCGCCAACACGTTCGTGCTGGTGATGACGGCCGTGGCGGTGTGGGTGCTCAACACGTTCGTGCTCGCGCAGGCCCCGTACCTGCGGACCATCGCGTTCATCGTCGTCATTGCGTCGCTGGTGCAGATCGTGGAGATGGCGATCAAGAAGTTCCTGCCCGTGCTGTTCCGCGAGCTGGGCATCTACCTGCCGCTGATCACCACGAACTGCGCGATCCTCTACCTCGCCCTTACGCAGACCACGCGCGGGTACGGCCTGGTCGAGGGGATCGTGTACGCGCTCGGCGGCGGGCTTGGGCTCACGCTCGCGCTGACGCTCATGGCGTCCATCCGCGAGCGGCTGGATGTGGCCGACGTCCCGGCGATGGCCAAGAAGATGGGGCTCGTGCTCATCATCGCGTCGTGCATGTCCATGGCCTTCATGGGCTTTGCGGGCATGGGGAGCGGCTGATGCTCAAGACCCTGCTGGGAATCGGAATCTGCGCGGTGCTCTTCGCGCTCTACGGCCTCGTGCGCAACTATGGTTGCGTGGGCCACTGTCACGGATGTTCCAACGCTTGTGCGAGCCACGAGAGGCATGCCCACAATGACTGACCAGTCCCTTCCGCGGCCCTTCGGCCGCCGCGAGTTCATCGCCATTGGCACCGGCGCGTTCGCGCTGGCGGCGCTTCCCATCGCGCTGCGCCGCCACGTGGCCATCGCGCGCCGCACCGTGCCGGTGATGGGCACCATCGCCGAGCTGACGGTCGTGCACCGCAATGAGGCGGTGGCGCAGGAGGCCCTCGAGGCCGCCCTCGCCGAGCTGCGCTGGGTGGAGACGACGATGACGCGCTTCAGCGCGACGTCGGACGTTGGCCGCGCCAACGCCGCCGCCGCGCGCGAAGGCGTGACGGTGCGCCCCGAGACGGCGCGCCTCGTCGAGACGGCGCTGCGCTGGTCGTCGGCCAGCAACGGCCGCTTCGATCCGGCGCTCGGCGCCGCGTCGGAGCTGTGGGACGTGACCAACCGGCACGAGCCGCCGCCGTCGGAGCAGGTGGCGCGCCTCGCCAACCGCTCGTTCTGGCGCCACGTGGACCTCTCGGTCGGCGCGGGGCAGGGCGTCCTGCGCTACGGCGACCGTGACCTGCACCTCGACCTTGGCGGCATCGGCAAGGGGTACGCCATCGACCGCGCCGCGCAGGCGCTGCGCGACCGCGGCATCGAACAGGCCATCGTGAATCTCGGCGGCGATCTCTACGCCATCGGCGAGTCGCCAGAGGGCGGGGCGTGGCGCGTCGGCATCCGGTCGCCAGACGACCTGCGCCGGGTGGCGCAGACGCTCGAGGTGAGCAACCGGGCTGTCGCCACGTCCGGTGACTACGAGCGCTTCTTCCGGTATCGCGGCACGCGCTATCACCACCTGATGGACCCCGCCACGGCCGCGCCGCGGCAGACCTCGGTACGCAGCGTGACCGTGCTCGCCGACAAGTGCGTAGACGCGGAGCCGTGCGCCGTGTCGGTGTTTGGCCTGACGCAGGACCGTGCGCTCGCCTTTGCACGCACGCAGATTCCCGGAGTTGACGTCCTCACGATCGCCTGATCTCCCCGTCCAGTACTGGCTGGCGACACCCCGCGAGGAGTTGTTATGAAGAAGAGCCAACTGTTCTGCAGTGCGTGCGACCGGCAGGTGCGTGTGCTGATTTCGGAGGCCCCGCTGGGCGAGCACCAGGCCACCGTGCACGACGACGAGCTGATCTGCCTGGAAATCGGCGAGCACTGCACGGGCAACCTCTGCCCGCTGGGGGCCGCCGAGCCGAACGCGATGGTCGGGCGGCTGATCCACGAGGGGATCTCGACGGATGGCCTGCGCAAGGTGAAGGCCACCTGCCCGGCCTGCGGCATGGAGGCCGAGTTCGTGCTCTACGGCAAGGGCAAGGCGTCGTGCACCGTGTGCGGCACGGCGGCCAAGTGGGAAGCGGAGCACGTCGAACCGATGTAGGGCTGGCTCTGTGCTCGGGGCTTTTTCATCACAGAGACACAGAGGAGCACAAAGGGCCACAGAGGACGGCAACGGCCACTGCTTGGAGGAACTGCGAGCGCCACGCGAAACGAGCGTGGCGCTCTGTCGTTACCCCCAGCAGTTGTAGTACTCTGTGGCCCTTTGCGCTTCTCCGTGTCTCTATGATGACGAACCCCGTTCCCCCTCCTCGCACCGACCAACTGACGGAAACACAAAGCCCTGTGTAGCTTCTTGACGACCCCCACCGGAGCTTGTCTTGAGGCACCTGATCCGCCACGGCGCCCTCGCCCTCGCGTTCGTCACACTGGCCGGCAGTGCAGCCGCCCAGGGGCGCCCCGCCACGCTGACGCTGCAGGACTATCTCGACTGGGAAGATGTCCAGTCGCCCCAGCTGTCGCCCGACGGCGCGCGCATCACCTTTACGCGCCGCTGGATCGACAAGACCAACGACAAGTGGGAGTCGTCGATCTGGATGATGAAGACTGACGGCTCCCAGGCGCGTTTCCTCGTGAACGGGAGCGGCGCGCAGTGGAGCCCGGACGGCACCCGCATCGCCTACGTGGCCCGCGGCGAGCCCACCGGATCGCAGATCTTCGTGCGATACATGGACGCCGAGGGCGCCGTCACGCAGATCTCGCGGCTCACCGAGTCCCCCTCGAACATCGAGTGGTCGCCGGACGGCACCAGGATCTCGTTCTCGATGAACGTGCCCGCCAAGCGCGACGACCTCTTTGCCCGCGCTGCGCTGCCCGCGCCGCCGAAGGGGGCCAAGTGGACTGACGCGCCGAAGGTGGTCACCCGCCTCGACTACCGGCAGGACCGGGTCGGCTTCGTGGACGACGCGTGGAACCATGTCTTCGTGATCGACGCCGGCGGCGGCACGCCGCGGCAGGTCACCAACGGCGACTGGAACCACGGCGCCGCGGTCTGGCTCGACGGCAACACGCTGCTCTTCACCGGCAAGCGCGTTGCCGGCGCCGAGCACATCTGGCGCGACTCGGAGATCTACGCCGCCGACCTCAAGAGCGGCGCGATTCGCGAGCTGACCCGCCGCAAGGGACCGGATGGCTCGCCGGCCCCGTCGCCCGACGGCAAGAAGATCGCGTATTCCGGCTTCGACTCGACGGACGCCACGTGGAAGGACGCCGCGCTCTATGTCATGGACGCCGACGGCAGCAATCCGCGCGCCCTCACCGCGGCGATGGACCGCTCGCCGTCGGGTCTCACCTGGTCGGAAGACGGCGCGACCATCTACTTCACCGCGGAGAATGAGGGCAGCCGCCACCTGTACGCGACGACACTCGCGGGGCAGGTGAGGCAGATCACCACCGGCGCACAGCTGGTGAGCGTCTCCGATATCCGCAATGGCACCGCTGTCGGCGTGCGCTCCGCGCCGCAACTGCCGAGCGACGTGGTGAAATTCTCGGTGAAGGCGCCGGCCACGCTTACGCAGCTGACCTCGGTGAATGCCGACATCCTCGAGGGCAAGCAACTCGGCGCGGTGGAGGAGGTCTGGTACAAGTCCAAGGACGGGCTCCGCATCCAGGGATGGATCGTGAAGCCACCCGACTTCAACGCGGCGCGGAAGTACCCGCTGATGCTCAGCATTCACGGCGGGCCGCACTCGATGTACAACGTCGGGTTCAACTTTGCCTTCCAGGAGCACGCGTCCAACGGCTTCGTGACGCTGTACGTCAATCCGCGCGGCTCCACGGGCTACGGCTCGGCGTTCGGCAACGCCATCAAGAACGCGTACCCTGACAAGGACTTCGACGACCTCATGGCCGGTGTGGACACCGTGATCGGCCGCGGCTACATCGACACGCGCCGGATGTTCGTCTATGGCTGCTCGGGCGGCGGCGTGCTGACGGCCTGGGTAGTCGGCCACACCGACCGCTTCGCGGCTGCGTCGTCCAACTGCCCGGTCACCAACTGGATGAGCTTCGTCGGCACCACCGACGGGCCGAGCTGGTACCGCAACTTCGAGCGCCCGTTCTGGGAGGACCCGAGCGAGTACCTCAAGCGCTCGCCCATCATGTATGTGGGGAACGTCAAGACGCCGACGATGCTGATGACCGGCGTGCTCGACCTGCGCACGCCGATGCCGCAGACCGAGGAGTACTACGAGGCGCTGCGCTTCCGCGGCGTGCCCACCGCGATGGTGCGGTTCAACAATGAGTGGCACGGCACGTCGTCCACGCCGTCGAACTTCCTGCGGACGCAGGCGTATCTGCGGGCCTGGTTTGACCGGTACGGCCCGCCGGTGACGCAGTAAGGAGGGGTGCGGCGCGGCGCGCCCGGTCTGGTCGCGCTGCCCACTCCGGGTGCGATTGCACCGATCGGCAATGAAACGATGGCAGTCGGGGACGGGGGCAGCGCTACGCTGCTCCCGTTCTCGCTTAAGTCCCTTGACGCCCATGGACTAGAAGACTAGACTAAGCTAGTCATTTAGTCTGAGGCACGACCATGAAGGTGTTCACCGTGCATGCCGCCAAGACCCAGTTCTCCAAGCTCATCGCCTGGGCGCAGGCCGGCGAGGAGATCGTGATCGCCAAGGGGAGCACCCCCGTGGTGAAACTCGTCGCGCTCGAAGGCGGCGTTGCCCCCGCACGGGTGTTCGGGGCGATGAAGGGGAAGGCCAAGGTCACCAAGGCGTTCTTCGAGCCGCTCCCCGAGGGCGAGCTCCAGGGATGGGAGGGCTGATGCGACTCCTCCTCGACACGCACGCCCTGCTCTGGTGGCTCGATGGCGACGCGCGGCTGAGCAAGCGGGCGCGCGCCGCCATCGGCGACCCGCGCACCACCTGCCTCGTGAGCGCGGCCTCGGCGTGGGAGATCACCACCAAGGCGCGATTGGGCAAGCTGCCGGGGGCGCGCGAGGTCGCCGCCGATGTGATGGGCTGCCTCCGCGCGCAGCTCTTCACGCCGCTCGATATCACGATCGGACACGCCCAGCGCGCTGGTGCGCTCCCCGGCGCGCACCGCGATCCGTTCGACCGCATGCTCATCGCGCAGGCGCAAGCCGAAAACCTGCCGCTGGTGAGCAACGATGAGGTGTTCGACGGGTACGGGGTGGTGCGCATCTGGTAGCGGTGGGGCAGGGGCGCGGTAGTTTCTTGCGCATCCCCCATCTCGAGGTTCTGATGCGCCGACTCCGTGCGTTCGCGCTCGCTGCCGCTGTGTTGCTGATGCCACATCTCGCCGCCGCGCAGGACGGCGAAGCGCTCCTCCGGAAGGCGGGTGCGTTCACGCCCATCCCGAATCCCGGCTTCGCCGCCGACAAGGCGATGGAGCTCAAGGTGGTGTGGGACATCACCGAGGCGCCGCCGACGCCGGGCGACGTGCCACCGGGGCTCTCTCGCCCCGCGAACTTCTTCATGCTGGCTGAGGCGGAGGGCGTGCCGCGGAGCCGCGTCCACCTGGCGCTGCTCGTGCACGGCGGGGCCACGCCGTCGCTGATGAGCAACGCGCACTACCGGGCGGCGAAGGGCGTGGACAACCCGAGCATCCCGCTGCTGAAGGCCATGTCCGAGGCGGGCGTGCAGATCATCGTCTGCGGCCAGTCCATCGTGCGCCAGAAGATCGCGCGCGAGCAGCTGCTGCCGTTCGTGAAAGTCTCGACGTCGGCGACCATCGCGCGCGCCGTGCTGCACGCGCAGGGATACACGACGATGGTGCCGTGACGCTATTTCGAAGACGCCTCTGCCGACGGACCGAACGGGCGTCGGGCTCCTTGCGCCGGTGACCGCGCGCAAACGGTGCATGCGGCGATGATCCGATGACACGAATGCCAAGGCGAGCGTGCAGCGTATCGCATGCTCGCCTCCGTGCATTCAGCCGCGGTCATCGGCGTCGAAGCCCATCCGGTACTGGTCGAGGTCGACGTCGCGCGTGGACTGCCCACCTGGTCGATCGTCGGCCTCGCCTCGAATGCCGTGAAGGAGGCGCGCGAGCGCGTCAGCTCGGCGCTCGTGAATGCCGGCTTCGAGGTGCCGGCGCGACGCACGACCGTGAATCTGAGTCCCGCCGACCAGGTCAAGACCGGCACCGCGTTCGACCTTCCCATCGCGCTCGCCGTACTCGCGGCCAGCGCTCAGATCCCCGCCGAGTGCGTCGAGGGGCTGTGCGTGGCGGGGGAACTCGGCCTCGACGGTAGTGTGCGCCCCATCCGCGGCGCGCTTTCCATGGCTCGACTCGTTCACGCGCGCGGGTACCGCGCCCTGGTGCTCCCCGAGGCAAACGGCGGCGAAGCGTCGCTGGTTGGCGGTGCTCGGCTCGCCGGTGCGTCTTCATTGGCCGCGCTCGTCGAGCAACTGCGCGCCGGTCAACTGTTGGCGCCCGCGCCGGTAGCACAAGCGAGCTCGCTGCTCGACGACGGCCTCGACCTCGCCGACGTGGCAGGGCAGGGCATGGCCAAGCGCGCGCTCGAGATCGCCGCCGCCGGGGCGCACAACCTCCTGCTCGAAGGACCGCCCGGAGCCGGCAAGACGATGCTCGCGCGGCGCCTCCCCACCATCCTGCCGCCGCTCACCGACGAAGAGCATCTCGAGGTGGTCGCCATTCATTCGATTGGCGGGACACTGCCGGCGGGCGTGATTCCGCCCCGCGTGCCGCCCTTTCGTGCGCCCCACCATACCATCTCGCAGGCGGGGCTCATCGGTGGCGGCAGTGGTCCGCGTCCCGGCGAGGTCAGCCTGGCGCACCGCGGCGTGCTCTTTCTCGACGAGCTGCTCGAACTGCCGCGCTACGTGCTCGATGCCATGCGCCAACCGCTCGAGGACGGTCGCGTGATCATCGCGCGCGCCGCGCACGCGGTGGCCTTTCCCGCGCGCTTCATGCTCGTGGCGGCCACCAATCCGTGTCCGTGCGGGCGGCTGGGCTTTGACCGTCCCCCGGTCATCGAGGGCAGGCTGCCGGTCGGCACCATGCGCGAGGACGGTGGGGGTGACTGCCGCTGCAGCGCCACCGACATCGCCCGGTACCGCGCGCGGCTGTCCGGGCCGCTTGCCGACCGCATCGACCTGCGCGTGACGGTGGCTCCCGTGGCGCTCTCGGCGATGCACGGCGGCGGCGATGAAACGTCGGCGCAGGTGCGTGCGCGCATCACGGCGGCGCGCGAGAGGCAGCAGGCGCGCTACGCAGGCCAGCGCGGCGTCACCGCCAACGCGCAAGCCCCGGCGCGCGCCCTGCGGGGCACGCACGGACCCACAGCCGAGGCACATGCCTGGTTGGTGTCGGCGGCCGAGCGGCTGCGGCTCAGCGCCCGGGGATACGCCCGCGTCCTGCGGGTCTCGCGGACCATCGCCGACCTCGACGGTACAGAGCAGGTGAGTCGCGACGCGGTGGCAGAAGCGCTAGGATTTCGCGGTGTGGGGTGATCCCCCACAGTGACGTGCGCTCTTTCCCGAAGGAATTCCACCCATCTTGCGCACATCTTTCGCGTCGCAACTTCGCGTCGCGTAGTGGCACGGCCGCGGGCCGCGCGGTGCGGTCTGCTCCCTCTTCGAGGAATTCATGCGTTCATTGGGTATTGCCGCGCTCCTGCTCGCGGTTCTTCCGGCTACCGCCGCCGCCGCCGCGCTGGGCTTCTCCGGTCCCAGCCTCGGCCCGGTGCCGGTGGAGTTCATACTGTTCGGCATCGTACTGGCGGGTGTCGGCCTCTTCCATCACCACACGTTCAGGATTGCGGTCACCGGCGCGACGGTCATCGCGCTGTACAAGATTTTCGCCTCACCGTTCCGCACCGGCGAAGGGGTGACGGGCTTTGTGTTGCACGTCGAGCATGAGTGGGTGATCCTGGCCAATCTGTTCGGGTTGTTGATGGGCTTCGCGATCCTGGCCAAGCACTTTGAGGAAAGCGGCGTCCCGGCGCAGTTGCCTCGCTTCCTGCCGGATGACTGGAAAGGCGCATTCATCCTCCTCGTGGCGGTGGCCGTGCTGTCGAGCTTCCTCGACAACATCGCGGCGGCGTTGATCGGCGGCGCCGTGGCGCACACCGTGTTCAAGGGCAAGGTGCACATCGGCTACCTCGCCGGGATCATCGCCGCCTCCAACGCCGGTGGTGCGTTCTCGGTCGTGGGCGACACGACCACGACGATGATGTGGATCGCCGGCGTCGGCCCGACGGAGGTCTTCGAAGCCGTCATCGGCACCGTCGTCGCAGTCGTCGTCAGCGGCATTCCGCTCTCGATCGCTCAGCAGAAGTACCAGCCGATCCAGGCCAACGCGGACCGCTCCGCGCGCGTCGACTGGACGCGCGTCGCGGTGGTGCTGAGCATCCTCGCGCTCGCCGTCATCGTCAACGTCACCATCAACACCCGGTTCAATGCGGTGTCCGACAAGGCGCCCTTCCTTGGCGCCGCGGTCTGGGTGGCGATTCTGGGCACGGCCTGGCTGCGCAAGCCCGAGTGGTCGCTGCTCCCGGAGACGTTCAAGGGCTCCATTTTCCTGCTCTCGCTGGTGCTCTGCGCCAGCATGATGCCGGTGGAGAAGCTCCCCGCGGCGTCGTGGGAGACGGCCTTCGGGCTCGGCTTCCTCTCGGCCGTCTTCGACAACATCCCGCTCACCGCGCTCGCGCTCAAGCAGGGCGGGTACGACTGGGGCTTCCTCGCCTTCACCGTCGGCTTCGGCGGCTCGATGATCTGGTTTGGATCGTCAGCCGGCGTCGCGCTGACCAACATGTACCCCGAGGCGCGCAACGCGAAACTGTACCTGCAGAAGGGATACTGGGTTGCCATCGCGTACGTGCTCGCCTTTTTCACGATGTTGCAGGTGCTCGGCTTCCATCCCGGCAGCACGCCGCGTACGGTGCAGACCGTCGCGGCGCCTGCCGCTGCAACAGCTCCCGTGCACTAGCGCGCGAGCCACTACACCGTTCGCCGTCGCCGCGGGCCGCCCTCCGACGCGCGGCGCATTCGAGGAGATCATGCGTTCGCTGCTTGCCGCCGCATTCCTGCTCGCCGCCCTGCCGGCCAGCGCCGCCGCCGCCGTTCTCGGGTTTGCGGGTCCCACAGTCGGTCCCGTGCCGGTCGAGTTCATCATGTTCGGCATCGTGCTGGCCGGTGTCGGCATCTTTCACCACCAGACGTTCAAGATCGCGGTGACCGGCGCCACCGTCATCGCGCTCTACAAGATCGCCTTCTCCCCGTTCCGCCTGGGTGAGGGAATCGCCGGATTCGGCGCCCACCTGGAGCACGAGTGGGTGATTCTGGCCAACCTCTTCCTCTTGCTGATGGGCTTCGCGCTGCTGGCCCGGCATTTCGAGGAGAGCGGTGTACCGGCCTCGCTGCCCAAGTACCTGCCGAACGACTGGAAGGGGGCGTGGATTCTCCTGCTCCTCATCGCCTTCATCTCGTCGTTCCTCGACAACATCGCGGCCGCGCTGATCGGCGGCGCGGTGGCCCACAAGGTGTTCAAGGGCAAGGTCCACGTCGGCTACATCGCGGGCATCGTGGCCGCGTCGAACGCCGGTGGCGCCTTCTCGGTGGTGGGTGACACCACCACGACCATGATGTGGATTGCCGGCGTCGGTCCGCAGGAGGTCTTCGAGGCGATCATCGGTACCGTCGTCGCGATGTTCATCCTGATTCCGCTGGCGAGAACGCAGCAGAAATACTCTCCGCTCCATGTACCGGAAGGCGACGAGGCCAAGATCGACTGGCCGCGCGTCGCCGTGGTGCTCAGCATCCTCGCCCTCGCCGTCATCGTGAACGTGGTGATGAACACCAAGTTCTACGAGTTGTCTGACAAGGGACCATTCCTAGGACTCGCGGTCTGGGTCGCGATTCTTGCCACCGCTGGCCTGCGAAAGCCGGAGTGGTCGCTTCTCCCTGAGAACCTCAAGGGAACGATCTTTCTGCTTTCGCTGGTGCTTTGCGCCAGCATGATGCCGGTGGAGAAGCTCCCGACCGCTTCGTGGCAGACGGCGTTCGGACTCGGATTCACCTCCGCCGTATTCGACAACATTCCGCTCACGGCGCTTGCCCTCGCCCAGGGCGGCTATGACTGGGGCTTCCTCGCCTTCGCCGTCGGCTTCGGCGGGTCGATGATCTGGTTCGGCTCGTCGGCCGGCGTCGCGCTGTCGAACATGTATCCCGAAGCCAAGAACACCAAGCAGTACCTGAGGCATGGCTACTGGGTGGCGATCGCCTACGTGGCCGGGTTCATGACGATGCTGTACACGATCGGCTTCCACCCCGGCAGCACGCCGCGCACGGTGCAGACCGTCGAGTCACCTGCGGGTATCGAGGCACCGGCGGTTCCGCAGACGCACTAGCGACTGAACGGAACGAGGAGGGGGTAGAGGCGAAGGGACGAGGGACGAGGTGGGGAACGAGCGAGGCGATGATCTTGTCCCTCCTCGCGCACCTCGTCCCTCCTCGCAAAGCCTCTACCCCCTCCTCGTTCCGCCAATCTGGGATCGTCCCTCCGCCCCGCACGCCCTGCGCGTCGTGCTTCCTCCCCGCGCCAGGCCGACTTGCCAATTAGATATCTCAGTAATAAGATAAATGCACTGGTGCCTCCCGTGGCGCCTATGCCACGCCCCGTTCACACCCTCCCATGACCGCGCTCCCCTACGGACTTCAGCCCACGCACTACCGCCTCCCCGACGCCACCCGGCTGGGGACCGCTCGTTTGCAGGTGACCGACCTCGAACGCTCGCTCGACTTCTACACGCGGGTGCTTGGCTTGCGGGTGCTCGCGCGGCACGAGGGCGCGGCGACGCTGGGAGCTGTCGGAGCGCAGCACGCGATCCTCGAACTCCGAGGTGGAGCATCGAAGCCCGTTCCGCGCGGGGGACGTCAGGGGCTGTTCCATTTCGCCATTCTGCTTCCAGATCGCGCGTCGCTCGGGCGGTTCCTGGTCCATCTCAGCGACATCGGCGAGCGGGCCGGCGCGTCGGATCATCTCGTGAGCGAGGCCATCTACCTGAGCGACCCGGACGGCCTCGGCATCGAGGCGTACGCCGACCGTCCGCGCGACACGTGGCGGCGGGAGGGGCGCGAACTCACCATGGCGACCATCCCCCTCGATGCACGCGCCGTGGCCGAGGCCGCGGCCGGCGAGCCGTGGACGGGGATGCCGGCCGGCACGACGCTCGGGCACATGCACCTGCACGTCGGCTCACTCGAAGAGGCGCGCGCGTTCTATCATGACGCGCTCGGTCTCGACCTCATCGTCTGGTCGTACTCCGGTGCGCTCTTCTTCTCGGCGGGCGGCTACCACCACCACCTCGGCACGAATGTCTGGGCCAAGGGACAGCCGAGTGCGGCGCCGGACGAGGCGCGCCTGCTCGACTGGGAGATCGTGCTGCCGGATGCGGCGTCGGTGGATGCGGCGCGCGGCAGCCTCGAGTCGCGCGGGCACCTCGGCGTGCGCGGCGGCGCTGGGTGGTCGTTCCGCGATCCGTGGGGGACGCAACTGACGCTCGTGGCGGCGGCATAGGCGAACTGCCACCACGAAGTGCGAAGGGCGCGAAGGGGCGCGAAGCGCACGGCAACTGCTTTGCCGCGGATGACGCGGATCTAGACGGATGACACGGATCCTGTTCTTGGGGAACTTCCAGGCGGGATCCGCGCGCATCCGCACTGATCCGCGTGATCCGCGGCAAAGCTGTTCAGAAAGCAGCCGCCCCACAGTCTCTCCTTCGCGCCCCTTCGCGCCCTTCGACCTTGTATGTCTCGTTCCATGGTGATTGGTGCATCTTCGATACAGCGTCAGCTCG
>CAYQCP010000072.1:0-16065 GCA_964416005.1 uncultured Gemmatimonas sp. | reverse complement strand
CTGGCGCGGCTGGCGCGGCTGGCGCGGCTGGCGCGGCTGGCGCGGCTGGCGCGGCTGGCGCCGAGGGCGCTCATGGCGCCGAGGGCGCTCATGGCGCTGAGGGCGCTCATGGCGCTGATGGCGTTGGTGGTGCTGCCGGCGACGCGCGCCGGGGCGCAGGACATGGACGTTCCCGTGGGCACCCAGGTGTCGGTGCTCGTGAAGGTGATCGGGTTTGACCGACAGCTCCCCGTCAGGGCGCCCGCGGAAATCGTGATCGGCATCGCGTTTCAGGGAGGAAGCCGCACGTCGCGGGTCGCCAGGGAGGAGGCCCGGCGGGTCTTTGCCGCGGTGCGCGGGGGCATTAACGGCGTCCCCATCCGGGTCGAGAGCATCGACCTCGATGACGAGCGGCTCGATGCGGCGCTGCGGCGGCTTGCGCCGACGTTCCTGTATGTGACGCCGCTGCGCGCGGCGGACATTGACGCCATCGTCGTCGCCTCGCGCGCCGCGCGCGTGACCACCATGACGGGCGTGGCGCGGTACGTCGCGCGCGGGGTGGCGATCGGCGTCGCCCTGCACGACGCGCGGCCGCGCATCCTGGTCAATCTCGAGGCGGCACGTCTCGAGGGCGCCGACCTCGCATCCGAGCTGCTGAAGCTCGCGACGATCGTCAAGTGACGCGCCCGTCGCGATTCCCCAGGGGCATTCAGGACAAGCTCGTGCTTGCCTTCTCCACGCTCGTGGCGGCCATCGCCATCTGTGTCTTCATCTTCTTCCCCGCGCGGCTCGAGCGCCAGACCATGCGCGCCACCGCCGCGAAGGCCGACGCCATTCGCCAGATGACCGCGTACAGCGTGGCGACCGGCCTGCTCTTCGGCGATCGCGCCGCGGTGTCGGAGGTCCTCGTCGGCGCGGCAGTCGAGGATGTCGCGTTCCTGATCGTCTGGGACGGCAACGGCCAGCTCGTCGCGGTGCACGGCTCGGCGCCGGTGCCGTCGGCGCCGCCGCCCCCGCAGCCGACCGGCGCGATCAGCGCGGACGGCGGCCACTACGTCACGACCATGGCGGTCATGAGCGGCCAGCAGCGGGTGGGGACGCTGAGTGTCGGGCTGTCGCTCGCGTCGCTCCGCGCGGAGGTGGCGTCCTTCCGGCGGATCGGGGCGCTGGTCGGCTTGCTGATCATCGTCGTGGGCCTGGTGCTCATCTTCGCCATCAGCACGTTCGTGACGCGCCCCTTGAAGGCGGTCGGAGCAACCGTCAATCGCATCGCCGCCGGCGACCTGACCCTCCGCGCCACCGAGACATCGGATGTCGAGGTGGCGCAGCTCGTGCGCGCGTTCAATCGCATGATCGACCGGCTGGAGGGCGCGCAGGCCGAGCTGGCCGCGGTCAACGCCGATCTCGAAACACGCGTGGATGAGCGCACGGCCGCCCTGCGCGCGGCGGTCGAGGAGCAACGGCAGGCGCGGGCCGCGCTGGCGCTCAGCGAGGCGGACGCCCTCCGGGCCACTGCGCTGTTGGAGGCGCTCATTGACGTCGCGCCGCTCGCCATCGTCACCACCGACGGCGGGTCGTTCGTCACGCGGTGGAATCACGAGGCGGAACGCATGTTCGGCTGGAACGCCAGCGAGGTGCTCGGTCGCCCGGTGCCGTATATGCCTCCGCACGAGGCCGCCGAGCGGCCCTTGTCGGCCGTATCGTCGGTTGGCGTCGGGCCCAGGGAGGTCACGCGTCTCCGAAAGGACGGCACCAGTGTGCCCGCCCTGCTTGGCGTCGGTGTGCTGGCCGGCGAGGGCGTGGCGGCCACCGGCTACATTCATGTGCTCACCGACCTCACGGAGCACAGGCGGCTTGAGGAGCAGCTCCGCCAGTCGCAGAAGATGGATGCGATGGGCCGACTGGCCGGCGGTATCGCGCACGACTTCAACAACATGCTCACCGTCATCACCTCGTGCGCGGAGCTGATGCTGATGGAAGAGCGGTCGGAAGAGGACCGCCTGCGACTCGGCGAAGTGGCCGGGGCGGCCGCCCGCGCGGCGGCGCTCACGCGGCAGCTCCTCACCTTCACGCGTCAGCAGGTCGTGCAGGCGCGGATCGTTGACCTCAGCGACATCGTGCGCGGCCTCGAGCCCATCCTGCGTCGCGTGCTGCCTGCGAACATCGACTTCTCCACACGCCTGGATGCGTCCGGCGGATCGGTGCTCGCCGATCCGTCGCAACTCGAGCAGGTGGTCATGAATCTCGTGGTCAATGCCGCGGATGCCATGAACCAGGGCGGCACGCTGCGCGTCGAGACCCGGCATGGCGATGCCGCGGAGTGGAATGCCGGCGGTGGCAGCATGCCGGCGGGCCGCGTCACGGTACTGGTCGTCGAGGATACGGGGACCGGCATCGATGACGCCACACGCGTGCGCATGTTCGAGCCCTTCTTCACGACCAAGGGCGTCGGGCAGGGCACGGGACTCGGCCTCTCCACGACCTACGGCATTGTCACGGGACTCGGCGGGGACATTCGGGTGCGCAGCGCGCCGGGGCAGGGCGCGACATTCACCATCGGTATCCCCGAGACGCCGACCGCGGCACCCGGCGATGCCGATCCCGTCGTGCCGCCAGCGCCAACGGCGCGCCGCCAGGGCTCCGTGCTGCTGGTGGAAGATGAGCCCATCGTCCGCGACGTCATGCGGCGTTCGCTCGAGGTCGCCGGCTTCGAGGTCCGGGAGGCGGACGGCGGGGAGCAGGCGCTCGCGATCCTGTCGGAGCGCGGCGATTCGCTCAACGCCGTCGTCACCGACGTCATGATGCCGGGCATGACCGGGCGCGTCCTCGCCGACGTCATCGGCTCGCGCTGGCCGAACGTGGGCGTCGTCTTCGTCTCGGGGTATGCGGAGACCATTCTTGAGGACGACGCGGTACTCGACGGACGCCACGTCTTTCTCCAGAAGCCGTTCACCGCGGCTGAGCTCGCGACGGCGATCACTACGGTTTCCGCATTGTAGGTGCGGGAGGGGCCTCGCCGGCAGCGCGCGACGCACCGATCCTTCCGCGCCCGGGAATTCCGGCCTGCCACGAGTTCCTCGGCACCGGACGGAGAGACACCCACGGATCCTGCATGAAGGAATCCTCCAACGTCGTATCCGTGTTCATCCGGCCCCGATCTGTGTAACCCGCGTCATGGCTGTTCGCAGTGTCCCCCTGCCACACGAACCAAAACGGCAGGAAGCCCTGAAGGCCTCCTGCCGTTGGCTGGTGCGACTGCGGTCGTCTACGCGGCGGTCAGCGCGGCGCGGGCCTTGTCGGCGAGCGCGCTAAACGCCGCCGGATCCTGAATGGCGATATCGGAGAGGATCTTGCGATCGATCTCGATGCCGGCCTTCATGAGCCCGTTGATGAACGTCGAGTAGTTCATGCCGTTGAGGTGGGCGCCCGCGTTGATGCGGATGACCCACAGGCGGCGGAACTCGCGCTTCTTGTTCTTGCGGTCGCGGTACGCGTAGCGCCAGGCGCGCTCCACGGACTCCTTGGCCGGTCCCCACAGCTTGCTGCGGGCGCCGTAGTACCCCTTGGCCGCCTTCATCACCTGCTTCTTGCGGCGCAGGCGAACCGGATTGCTCTTTACGCGTGGCATGGTCTCTCCTTACGCCGACAGCAGGCGCTTGATGTTCTTCGCCTCGCCGTTCGTGGCGACGATCGCGGCGCGACGCAGGTTGCGCTTCCGCTTGGCGGTCTTCTTGGTCAGGATGTGGCTCTTGTAGGCCTTCAGGCGGCGCACCTTGCCCTTCCCCGTCAGGGAGAAGCGCTTCTTGGCGCCCGCATGTCGCTTCATCTTCGGCATATGCCTGCCTCGTTTACTTAGGCGTGAGAATCATGGTCATCGACTTGCCTTCGAGCCGGGCATCCACTTCCACCTTCGCCACGTCTGCAAGTTCGGCTGCCACTCGGTCAACCACCGCCCGGCCCAGTTCAGGATGGGCGATCTGCCGACCGCGGAACATCAACGTCACCTTCACCTTGTTGCCGTCACCAAGGAACCGTCGCGCGTGGCGCGTCTTGGTGTCGAAATCGTGGTCCTCGATTCCCGGACGGTACTTCACTTCCTTGAGGAGGATCACGTGCTGCTTCTTCTTCGCCTGCCGCGCCTGCTTGGCCATCTCGAACTTGTACTTGCCGTAGTCCATGATGCGGACCACCGGCGGTCGGGCGAGCGGGGCCACTTCGACGAGATCGAACCCCTGCTCCACCGCGGACGCGAGGGCCGCGTCCACTTCCATGATGCCAAGCTGTGAGCCATCGGCCCCGATCACGCGCACTGGGCTGATGCGAATCTGCCGGTTGACGCGCGGCGGCCGCTTGGTGGTATCCTGAATGACTCGGTACCTCGAGACGGAGAAAACAAAAACGCGAACCCGTTGTTGCCGGATCCGCGCACAGACAGCAAAACGCGCACCATCACGGTGCTCGCTGCCGCTCTCGGGACGCCGGTAGCACACGCGGCAGAATCACCGGTGGCGGACGGGTGGGGCGCGCATTCGCTCGCCCACTTTTCTGGTTGTCCGTTGAACTTAATCACCCTCGAGGGGGAAGTCAACGGGGGTAACTTGCGGCGGAATCTAGGGTTAGAGGGACGCGGGCGGGGGGCGGGGGTTTCGTGCGGTGGGACGGGTGGAGTGCGGGGCGAGGTGTCAGGGGGGAAAGCCAGCGACCGCCTCTCATCTCGTCCCACCGCACTCACTCCTCCCTCCGCACCAAACCCCCGCCCCCCGCTCTCATCCCACCGCACTCTCGCAGAAGTAGTTCTTCCCATCATGCCCCGCGTATCCCCACGCGACCGTCGCATCATGCTCAAAGATCAGCAGCCACTTCTCCGCCACCGCCGCTGAGAGCAGCGCCCGTTTCGACTCCAGCGTCCGCAGCGGCTCCACGTCGTAGCCCATGATCCACGGCAGCGGCATGTGGATGTGGGTCGGGATCACGTCGCCCAGATAGCAGGCGATCTCGTTGCCGCCGTCGATCAGGATGCTCTGGTGGTGCGGCGTGTGCCCCGGCGTCGGGAGCGTGCGGATCCCCTTCACGATCTCGGTCGCCCCCTCCACCAGGTCGAGCCGGCCGAGTTCGCGGATCGGTTCCCAGTTGCGAGGGAAGTACGAGGCCGCCGTGCGCTCATTGGTGTGCAGCGCATAGTGCGCCTCGCCCGCCTGCACCACGAACCGCGCGTTGGGGAACGCGCTCACTACGCGCCCGTCCGCCTCGATCGCCGTGTTGCCGCCGGCATGGTCGAAGTGCAGGTGCGTGTTGATGACCAGCGAGATGTCCTCGGGCCGGAAGCCGGCGGCGATGATCGCCAGCTCGAGCATCGTGCGCTGGCCGCTGCCGTCGTTCTCGATGCCGTAGATGTCGAGGAACTTCTGCGTCTCCTTGTTCCCCGCTCCTGTGTCGATGAGCACCAGCCCCGACTCGTGTTCAATGAGCAGGCAGCGCATCCCCATGGGAATCCGGTTGCGCGCATCGGCGGGAATCTTCTTCTCCCACAGCGGCTTGGGCACCACGCCGAACATCGCGCCGCCGTCGAGCATCTGCCCGCCGGCCTGCAGGGCGTGGACGGAGAACCGGCCGATGGTACGGGATTGGACGAGAGGGGTGGGAGGAGTCATGCGGGCAATTTACACGGAACCGGGAGGAGGTAGAGGCGACGGCGAACGGAACGAGGAGGGGGTAGAGGCTTTGCGAGGAGCGAGGAGGGGCGGAACGAGGAGGGAGATTCCGTGCGCGCCAGTGACCTCCCTCCCCGTTCCACCCCTCGTCCCTCGTCCCTTCGCCTCTACCCCCTCCTCGTTCCGAATCACGCCCCCTCCCCCAACCCCCTATCATCCGCCCACCGAGGCATCGCCGTCCGTCGCTTCCGCGCCACCACCCGCCGCGCCATCCACTCCTGCAGCGCATCCATCGAGTCCACACCCTGCCGCTCCAGGTCGTGCAGCAGCCCCTTCAGCACCAGCGCCGTGGCGCGCGCATCGCCGAGGGCGCGGTGACGGCTCTCGATGTGCACGCCGTAGTGCATCGCGACGGAATCAAGGTTGCGCCGCGGCAGGTGTGCCAGCAGGCGGCGCGCGAGACGCACCGTGCAGAGCGGGGTCCCTCGCAGGGCCTCGGGCAGTCCCGCCCGCGCGAATTCCATCCCCAGAAAGCCCCAGTCGAACGGCGCGTTGTGCGCCACGAACGTCCGGTCGGCCAGCACACGCGCCAGGTCGGCGGCGACGTCCTCAAACGGCGGGGCGTTGGCGACCATCGCGTCCGAAATCCCGGTGAGCGCCGTGACGCGCCACGGAATCGGACGCCGCGGATTCACCAGCGTCTGGAATCCGTCCGTGATCGCCCCCTGCTCCACGACCACCGCCGCCACTTCCGTCACCCGGTCGCCGCGTCCGTGGCTGGTCCCGGTGGTCTCGACGTCCACAACGACGAAGCGGCAATTGGCGAACGCCTGCATGCCTGAACGGTACCACTCCGCCGGGCCCCATTCTAGATTGTGAACGATTTCACAAGCACCCTCTCCAGTGAAGAAGATCGCTGAACCAACCGTCCGACGGCTCTCGCTCTACCTGCGCTTTCTCGAGCAGTTCGAAAAGGCGGGGCGCACCACCATTTCGAGCGGCGAACTGGCGCGCAGCGGCGGCACGACCTCGGCCCAGGTCCGCAAGGATCTCTCGTTCTTCGGCTCGTTCGGCAAGCGCGGCCTCGGCTACTCCACGCACGATCTCACCGCGCGCATTCGCGAGATCCTCGGCCTCGACCGCAACTGGAACGTGGTCATCGTCGGCGCCGGGCGAATTGGATCCGCGATGGCAGGCTACCACGGACTCCGCGAACGCGGCTTCCACGTGGTCGGCATCTTCGACGCGGACCCACGCCGCGTGGGACAGGCGTTCGACGACCTGACCATCGCCGACGTCAAGGATCTCGAGACCGACGTGCGGCGGCTGCGCGCACAGATCGCGGTGCTCGCCGTCCCGTCAGATCAGGCGCAGGGCGTCGCCACGCGCCTCGCCAAGGCGGGCGTGCGGGCCATCCTCGACTTCTCCACCGCGCCCCTCTCGCTCCCCGAGCACGTCACCGTGCGGCGGATGAATGTAGCGCTGGAACTGGAAGTGCTGTCCCATGCGCTGGCTGGGCGGTGAACTGCGATTGAGGATATGGACGAGGATTACGATTGAGGAGTACGATTGAGGATTCCGACTTGCGATTGATGCAATCATCGCCCATCGCAATCCCGATTCGCGATCCTCAATCGCGATCCTGGGTCCAAATCCTCAATCAGCCGTTCGACAAGCTCTGAGCAGCCTCGCAAAATCCTCCGGCGTCAGCACCTCGGGCCTCGCCTCGGGATCCAGCCCCGCGGCGTTCACCACCACGTCGGCCGCCTCTGCACCGAGGTTGCACACCGTGCGCACGACGCGCCGGAGCTGCTTGCGCCGCAGGCCGAACGCGGCCTGCACGAGCGTGCGGTACGCCTCCTCCTCGTGCTCCGCGAGCACCGGATCGGCGCGCGGCGTGATGCGCAGCACCGCACTCTCCACCTTGGGCGGCGGCTGGAACGCCCCGGCCGGCACCTTGAAGACGAGCTCCGGCACGGCCACCGACTGCACGTTTACCGAGAGCGCGCCGTACGACTCGCTCCCCGGCGGCGCCACCACCCGCTCGGCGACCTCGCGCTTCACCAGGTAGACGGCGCGCAGCGGACGCGGACGCTTGAGCGCGTGGAACATGATCGGGGTCGTGATGTTGTACGGCACGTTCCCCGCCACCAGATACGGGCCGCCCGCGACCTCGCCGAAATCGACCTTCAGCACGTCATTCTCGATGACGGTCAGCCGCGCGTCGTCCGCGTAGCGCTCGCGCAGCCGTGGCGCGAGATCGCGGTCCACCTCGATGGCGATCACGCGAGCGGCGCGCTGCATCAGCACGTCGGTGAGCGCCCCCCGCCCCGGTCCGATCTCGATGACCGTTTCGTCTGACGCAGGCGCGAGCGCGTCCACGATGCGGCCGAGGATGCGCGGATCGGTCAGGAAATGTTGGCCGAGGCGTTTGCGCGGCGGGGGAAATTGAGTCATCGGAGGCAGACGGGAGACGGGAGACGGGTGACGGGAGGCGTACGCATCAATCTCCCATCTCCCCTCTCCCGTCTCCCATCTTCGTCGTCCGAAGGACGACGAGCGCCTGGTCATCCCTCGGAGTCATCGCCCCCATGTGTCCCTCCACGAGCGCGAAGACGCCGTCCACAATGCGCCACGCGGCCTCGGCGCGCCGCGCTTTCACCACCTCGAGCACGGCGCGCTCGCCGAGCCGCTTCTTCTGCGTGCCACGCTCGTCGCTGATGCCGTCGGTGAAGAGCACCAGGACGTCGTCCGAGCGCCACGGCTGGGACGCGGCGTGCGGCGCGTCATCCACCAGGCCCAGCGGCGGGTCGGTGGCGGCGAGCCGCGTGGTCGAGCCGTCGCCGTGCACCACGAAGGCGTGCGGGTGCCCCGCGTTGCACCACGTCACCGTGCCGGACCGCGTGTCGATGATCGCGTAGCAGACGGTCATGAACATCTCGGTCTCGCGCAGTTCGTCGGCCAGCGAGGCGAGCAGCGCGCCGATGGTCGCCGCCGGATCGCTCGAGCCGCGCGCGTGGATCGCCGTGGCGCTCATCACGAGCGCCATGATGAGCGCCGCGCGGTAGCCGTGGCTCGACACGTCGCCGATGAGCACGCCCACGCGCCCGTCGCCGAGCTGGAACAGGTTGTAGAAGTCGCCGCCGACGCTCTCGGCGGGGGCCACGCGCGCCGCGCAGTCGGCGACGGGCGCCAGCGACTGCGGCGTCGGCAGCAGCTTCATCTGCAGGTCGTGCGCCAGCGCCATTTCGCGCGTCAGCTCGGCCTGCTCCGCGGAGGCGCGCGCCAGCCGCGTGTTCTGGATGGTGGTGCCCACCTGCGTGGCGATGGCCGACACGAGTTTCTGGTCGCTCGCGGTGAACGGCTGGCCGCCGCGGCGCCCCGAGAGGTTGACCACGCCGAGCGGCACCCCACCCTGCGGCGACGCCCACATGATGGGGACGCTGAGCATCGCCCCCCGCCGGATGGGCGCCTCGACGTCGGACTGCATCGCGCCGTCGGCCACCAGCAGCGCGTGATGCGTACGAAAGACGCGCGCCGTCACCGAATGGGGATCGTCCGCGGCGATGTCGGCCAGCGGAGCGGCGGCGCCGAGCGCGGCCGCCGGACGCAGCATGCCGACGGTGCGGTCAATCACGTAGATCGCGCCGCGCCGCGCGCCGACCGTCTCGGAGATCTCGTTGAGGATGATCCGCGCCGATTCGTCCAGCGACACGGTGCGCCCGAGGATCTCGCCGATCGAGTAGAGGAGGTTGATCTCCTCGTACCGTTCGGCGAGGTCAGCCGCGGCGTGGCTCACTTCGAGTTGCGATCGCAGCACCTGCGACGCGACGGGGAGCAGCAGTTTCAGCCCGAGGCGCGCCGCCGCCGGGTCGGCGCTCGGCCCCAGCGAGAGCCAGGCCGTGCGCGCGCCGGGGACGCGGGCGACGATCTGCAGACCGTCCGGCGTGCCGAACTCCATCGCCCCTTCGGCGGGACGCCGGTCGGCGGGCGGCGCGGCCGAATCACCGGGGTCGCCGCCTTCGATCTGCAGCGGCTCCTGCGGCCCCGGCTGGGCCCAGACCGACGCCGGGCATCCCGTGGCTTCGCGGAAGGCGGACAGGACGGCGTCGAGGTCGCTCACGCGGCGGCGCTCACGCGAAGGTGCTTCGCATGGGCGATCAGGCGAAAGTGCTGATCGGGAGGGATCATGCCATGGCGCTCACGCGGCGCGGTCGTCGCTCGACCGGCGCCGCAGGGTCATGCGCACGACGTTGCCGCGCGCGCGGAACTGCTCCACGAGGTCCATCAGCCGGCGCATGAGAAAGAGGCCGCGCCCATCCTCGCGCCCCAGGTTGTCACTGGTGGTGGGATCGAGCGTGCACGCCTCGAGGTCGAATCCAACGCCGTCATCCTCCACCTCCACGACGAGCGCGTGCGCATCCACCAGCACGCGCACCCGAACCGACTTGGACGCGTCCTCGGCGTTGCCGCGCAAGATCGCGTTGGAGAGCGCCTCGGTCAGCGCGACCGGGATGTGGAACGCGACATGCCGGCCGGGGAATGCCGCCGCCTCGCAGCGGCGGACGACCTCCGCCACCACGTCCTCGATGTAGCCGACATCGCTCGGGATTTCGAGCTCGAGCGACAGGGGGCCCTGCCCCATTCAGAAACTCTCGAGTGCGCGGTCGCGGCTCTCGGAGATCTGGAACAGCGTGTCGAGCTTCGTCAGCTCGAAGAGCGTCTGCAGGTCGTCGTTCAGGTTGGCGAGCCGCAGGTCGCCGCCCGTCTCGCGGATCTTCTTGGCGAGCGACACGAGCACGCCCAGCCCCGAGCTGTCGATGTACGTGGTCTTCTCGAAGTCCACGAGCACCTTGCGGGCGCCGCCCTCGATCTCGTCAATCACCTTCTGCTTCAGCTCCTGGCGGTTGCCAACGATCAGGGTACCCTCGACTTCGAAGACCGTGACGTCGCCTGCTTTCTTGACCGTAAAGCTCATGTCGGGTGCTTCCTCGGGAGGTGGGAGCCCTCGTGACGTGCGACTCAGTTCCTGGCGTGCCCTCTGCTCTTGCGTGCGACGTAGTGCCTGATGCGCATCTCAGTACGGGCGCGCCTCAGCCGGCGCGCGCGACAGCAGGGCGGTGATGGCCGCCACATCAAAAATGGCATCGGGGCCAGCGCCGCGCGAGAGATCGGAGACCGGAAGTGCCAGCCCCTGGAGGATGGGGCCGATGGCCCGGGCCCCCGCCAGCTGTTCCACCAGCTTGTAGGCAATGTTGCCCGCGTCGAGGTTCGGGAAAACAAGAACGTTGGCGGCCCCGCCGACGACGCTCTCCGGCGCCTTGCGCGCCGCGATGGCGGGCACGAGTGCCGCGTCGCCCTGGAGTTCGCCGTCCACCACGAGGCCCCGCTCCCGCACCCGGATGATGGCGAGCGCCTCCCGCACCTTGGCGACTGACGCCGAGTCGGCGCTCCCCCGCGTGCTGAACGACAGAAGCGCCACTCGCGGCTCGTCCCCCACGATGCGCCGCCGCGCCTCCGCGGCGGCAATGGCGATGTCCGCGAGCTGGGACGGGGTGGGATCGGGGACGACCGCGCAGTCGGTGAAGGTGAGGACCTCACGCCCCTCCCCAACAACTCCACCCTGCCCCGCCCCCCGCACCTCGCCCTGCTCCCTGTTCCCTGCACCTAGGTGCATGTAGAAGGAGGAGGACACGGTCGTGATTCCCGGCGCCGGCCCGATGAGCCACAGCGCATATCGCAGCACCTCGGCGGTGGTTCGCACCGCCCCCGCGACGCACCCGTGCACCCCGCGTTCATGCAGCAGCCAGGTGGCAAAGACCAGCGGATCGAGCGCGAGACGCTCGGCGCCCTGCAGGGTGAGCCCCTTGTGGGCGCGGGCGTTGATGAGCGCCTCCACCAGGCGGTCGCCGTGCGGGTCGCTCGCCGGATTCACGCACTCCGCCCCCGTGGCGCGCGCCGCCTCGTGCGTGTCCGGCGCGGCCGGATCGAGCACCAGCACCGGGATTGCCACACCCAGCTTCCGCAGCCGCCGCGCCGCCTCGAGCACCCGCTCGTCCGCCGCTTCGGCGAAGGCGAGACGACGAGGAACTTCGGCGGCGCGGGAGTGGAGGTCGGAGAGGAAGGTCATGGGGAGGAGTGCGGGGTGCGGGGGATTGGTGCGGAGTGCGGAGCATCGTGCGGAGGAGTGGGGGACGACCCGGCTCCTCCTCGTCCCGACACCCGTTCCCCCGCACCAAACCCCCGCACGCCGCCCTCAGGTCCCCGTTCCGAATTTCTTCCTCAGCGCCGTAGCCACTGCCGGATGCACCAGGTTGGTGATGTCCCCCCCAAACTTCGCGACCTCGCGCACCATCGACGAACTGATGTACGTGGTATCGAGCGAAGGCACCATGAAGACCGTCTCCATGGTCGGCGCGAGGTGGCGGTTCATCAGGGCCATCTGGTATTCGTACTCGTAGTCGCTCACCGCGCGCAGGCCGCGGATCAGCACCGGCACTTCCAGCTTGAGCGCGAACTCGACGAGCAGTCCCTCGAACGACCGCACGTCCACGCGCGGGTCATTGTCGAGCGCGCTGCGAATGAGCGACTCGCGTTCTTCCTTCGTGAACAGCGACTGCTTCTGCACGTTCACTGCGACGGCGACAATGAGGCGATCCACGAACTGCAGCGACCGCTTGATGAGGTCGGTGTGTCCGTTGGTGATCGGGTCGAAGCTGCCAGCGTACAGTGCCACCTTGGGCATATCAGTCTCTGTAGAAGGTGATCGCCGTGTCCCCATAGCGACGGGTGTCGTCGGCCCCGGGCAGCGGTTCGCGCGGCGAATGCTCCACGCCAAGAATGTGCGCGAATGCGGCCCGAAGCCAGCGGTCGGCCACGGCGGTGGCCAGTCCTTTCTCGTACGGCGGGTCGGCGAAGGCGATGTCGAACGCCCCGGCCTCCAGCCCCTGCACGAACCTCACGGCGTCGGCGCGCACGACGGTCACGCGGTCCCCAGCCCCCAGCGCGTCCACGTTCTTGCGCAGCGCCGCGATGGCGCGCGGGTCGCTTTCCACGAACGTCGCCTCGCCGGCGCCCCGCGACAGCGCCTCGAGTCCCAGCGCGCCCGACCCCGCAAACAGGTCGAGCACCCGCGCCCCCGCGATGGTCGGCTGGAGGATGCTCATCCACGCCTCGCGCGCGCGATCGGTGGTAGGGCGCGTCACACGCCCCGCCGGCGCCGCCAGCCGGCGGCCACGCCATTCGCCCGCGATGATCCTCACCGGGACGCCTCGTCGCTCATCCCCCGTCCCTCCACTCGTCCCCCCGCCCCAAACCCCCGCCCCCCGCCACCATCACCCCGCCCTGAAGTCGACTATCTGCGCCTGCAACACACTCATCTCCCGATACTCATTCCGATCCAACTTATACGCGATTTCCAGTGAACCGCCGCGCGCCGCGGCCAACTCCGACACGCGGTGCGCCATCCCCCACCCCACCGCATCGAGAGTCCCGCGCGACGTCGCCAGCTTCATCTTCACTCCATCCGCGCCGATGCGATCCGGCCCGCCGATGATAGAGACGCCGCGCGCCGAGAAGACCGGTCCCGGATTGCCGATGCCGCAGGGTTCCATGTGGCGCAGCAGCTTCTCGAGTTCGTCGGTCGCGTCATTCAGCGGCAGCTCGAGGTCCACCTTGATCTGCGGCACGAGGTCGTCGCTCGTCAGCCGCGCGCGCGCCACCTCGTTGAAGCGCTCGGTGAACGCGCCCAGCTGACTCGCGTCGATCGTGAGCCCCGCCGCGGCCTTGTGCCCGCCGTGCTTGATGAGCAGGTCGCCGCACGCCGCCAGCGCGGCATGCAGGTCGAACGCGGGGATCGAGCGTCCCGATCCCTTGCCGATGCCGTCCTGCACGGCGATCAGGACGGCGGGGCGTCCCGTCTGCTCCACCACGCGCGACGCGACGATGCCGATGACGCCGGGGTGCCACTGCGTGCCGTGCAGCACCAGCCCCCACGTGTCGTCGAGGTCGAACGCGTTGGCGCCGCGCAGCGCCTCGTCGAGTATGCGCCGGTCCAGCTCCTGCCGCTCGCGGTTCAGCTCCTCGCACTTGCGCGCCAGCTGGTTGCCCTCGTCCTCGCGATCGCTCATCAGCAGCTGTACGCCCTCGATCGCGCGGCCGATCCGCCCCAGCGCGTTGAGCCGCGGCGCGAGGATGAACCCGATGCGCCCCGCCGTGATCTCCTTGGTGTCGAGCCCCGCCGCCCGCACCAGCGCCCGCAGGCCGGCGCTCTTCGACTCGCGGATCATCGGCAGGCCGCGCCTCACGAAGAGGCGATTCTCGCCGCGCAGCGGCGCCACGTCGGCCACCGTGGCGAGTGCGACGAGGTCGAGCATGTTGAGCACCACGTTCTCGTTGCCGCCCATCGCGCGCGTCAGCGCCATCGCGAGCTTGAACGCGACGCCCACCGCCGCGAGGTCCTTGTCCGGCGACGTGTCGTCCACGCGCCGCGGGTTCAGCACCGCGTGCGCCGGCGGCAGCGGTCCACCCGGCAGGTGGTGGTCGGTGATGATCACGTCCACCCCGGCGCGCTGCAGTTCCGTCACCGCCGCCACCGCGCTCGTCCCGCAGTCGCAGGTCAGCACCACGCCGGCCCCCGCGTCGAGCGCCGCGCGCACGCCGGCCGGGCCGAGGTCGTAGCCGTCGGTCATGCGGTCGGGAATGAACGGCGTCACGTCGCCGCCCAGCGCGCGCAGGGCGCGCGTCATCAGCGTGGTGGAGCACATGCCGTCCACGTCGTAGTCGCCGTGGACCACGATCTTCTCGCCGTTGGTGATGGCGCGCTGCAGCCGCGCCACCGCCACATCGAGGTCGGTGAGCGCCGCCGCGGTCTGCAGCTGCTCGAACTGCGGGCGCAGGTAGCGCCGCGCGTCCTCCTCGGCGGCCATGCCGCGCGCCACGAGGAGCGCGCAGAGCGCCTCGGGGAGGTTGAGGGCGCGCTGCAGGGCCTGCACGGCGTCGGCGTCGGGACGCGGCGTGCGCAGCCAGCGCGCGGCGGCGCGCCGGCGAGGCGACATGGGAGCGGTCATGGCGAGAGGGGAGCGGTCATGGCGACAGGGGGGCGGTTACCGCGGCACGAGGGTGGTCATGCCGCTACGCTGGGCCCGTCCGTGCGATTCGCCCCACCATTATTCCGCGAAGTACATCAGGACGCCGCACGCCTCGCACACGTCGATGCCGCCGTGGTTCGACATCTGATTGCGGCGCTGCATCGGGATGGCCGTGTCGCACGCCCCGCACGCCGTCCCCTTCACCGCCCACGCGGCCTGGGCGCGGCGGCGCAGGCGGATCTTGTCGTACTTGCCGAGCAGCGACGCGGGCACGTGCGTGGCCTTGTCGGAGCGCTTGGCGCGCGCCGTCGACAGCTCGCTGTCGAGCGCCGCCTGTTCCGCCGCCACTTCGGTGCGCGCGTCCGACTGCTCCGCTTCGCAGGCCTCGAGCGCACCCTGGTGCGCGTGCAGCGCCGCGCGGGCTTCCTCGAGACGCCGGTTGATGGCCACCAGCTCCGATTCCTCGGTGGCCACGATGCGCCGCGCCTCCTCCATCTGCGCCACCGCCGCCGTGGCCTGCCGCATCGTCTTCACCGCATCCATCTGCGCCTGGTTGCGGTCGATCAGCGCCTTGTGCTCCGTGATCTTCTCGCGGAGGTGCGCCTGCTTCTTCTCCTCGGCCGTCACCAGCACCTGCGCGCGCTCCAGCTCGTTCGCGATGCGCGTCCGTCGCTGGTCGAGCTCCTTCAGCCGCGGCTGGAGCGCCGCCAACCGCTCCTCGAGCCCGTGGATCTCCATGTCATCCGCCTGCACCGCCAACAACGCTTCAAGTTCCTGCTGCACTGATCCTCCCCCGTGTCGCGGCGCTCAGGGGCGCCGATACCCCTTCCAACCCGTCGCGCCCATGTGGCGCAGTTCGTTGTGCAACCGTTGCTTCTCGGCAATCAGCCGGTCCTTCTGGTCCCCCGTCGCCAGCGGGGTCACGCGGTCCAGCTCGGCCATGCGATCGCGCATGGACCGTTCGCGCAGACGGCGCAGCGCATCCTCCACGCTCGCCTGCGGGTTCATCATGCTCTCCGGCGTGTCGAGCATCTCCTCCGCCATCTGCACCACCCATGGTTCGAGGCGGTCCGCCAGCCAACTGACGAGCGCACCGCCCTGCAACTCGGGGTCGGCGTCAAGCAGTGCCTCGTACATCTCGCGATACACCGGGTCACGCAGTCCCGCGGGCGCGCGCTCCTCGTCGTCCTCGGCGTCGTGCCACTCCGGCCGGTCGGCGTCGTCCTCGCTCAGGCGCCCCACCCCTTCGATGACCGCATCGGCCAGCCCGCGGTGCAGCAGCATCACGCGCACCAGGTCGCGTTCCGACGACGAGGCCTCCACCGTGCTCTTGTACGGACCAATCG
>CAYQCP010000071.1:0-16116 GCA_964416005.1 uncultured Gemmatimonas sp. | reverse complement strand
CCGGCGAGGATGCGCGCCGTGGCGGCGCCGATGCCGCGCGACGCCCCGGTGATGAGCGCGGTGCGTCCCGCGAGCGCCGCCGCCGTCATCAGCGCAGCGGGTTCGAGGGGCCGTGCGCGAGGCGCAGGAACTCGTCGCGCGTCTTGGCGTCGTCGCGGAACGCGCCGCGCAGCGCCGACGTGATGGTCTTCGAGTTCTGCTTCTCGACGCCGCGCATCATCATGCACAGGTGATAGGCCTCGATGACCACGCCCACGCCGAGCGGCTTGAGCACATCCTCGATGGCGGCGGCGACCTGCTCGGTGAGGCGCTCCTGCACCTGCAGCCGGCGCGAGAAGATGTCCACGATGCGCGGCAGCTTCGAGAGTCCCACGATCTTGCCGTTCGGGATGTACGCGATGTGCGCCTTGCCGAAGAACGGGAGCATGTGGTGCTCGCACATCGAGTAGAGCTCGATGTCGCGCACCATCACCATCGAATGGTGCTCTTCCTCGAAGACGGCGCCGCCGACGACGTCCGCCACGTCCATCTCGTACCCGCGCGTCAGCCACGTAAGCGACTTCGCCACGCGGCTCGGCGTCTTGGCGAGCCCGTCGCGCGTGGGCTCCTCGCCGAGGAGCTCGAGCTGCCGGCGGACGAGGTTCTCGAACTCGAGGTAGCGGTCGCCGCCGATGTCGGCCGCGGAGCCGGCATCGTCGAACGGATCACCGGCCGCGTCGAGGCGGGCGGAGCGCAACGGACGGGGGGCGTCAGCGGCCATCGTATTCAACCCAGTTGTTTTCGGTTTCCAGCAGCCGGAGGCGCGACAGCGTGCGCGGCCGCAGGGCCGGCTCGAGAACGCGCCAGAACATCAGGATAATGTTCTCGGAGGTGGGGTTTGTTCCCGCCATCTCCGGCACGTCGAGGTTGAAGTTGCGGTGGTCCACGCGATCGAGGAGCGTGCGCTCGACGATCTGCTTCACCTCGGCGAGGTCAATGACGTAGCCCGTCACCGGGTCGGGCTCGCCAGTGACCGAGACCTCGAGCGTGTAGTTGTGACCGTGCCAGTTCGGGTTGTTGCACTTGCCGAAGAGGGCCGCGTTCTCGGCGTCGCTGAGCGCCGGGTTGTGGACCCGGTGGGCGGCGTTGAAGGTCAGGCGGCGCGTGACGGTGAGGCGGGGCATGGTCTCAATCTAACGCCGCCAGCCCGTCGTCGGTTCGCACCCCCTCCTCGGACGCCGGCTGCACGGACGCCCCTAGACTCCAGCCGAGCGCCCCCACATTCTGAGAGGCGTTGGCATTTTGGCTCCCCCCAACCCGCCCCCCGCATGCCCATTTCCCTGACCGTCAACGGGAAGCCCACGACCGTGGACGTCCCCCCAGAGATGCCGCTGCTCTGGGTGCTGCGCGATGTCCTCAACCTCAAGGGCACCAAGTTCGGCTGCGGCATCGCCCAGTGCGGCGCGTGCACCGTGCACCTTGCCGGCGCCCCCGTGCGCTCCTGCGGTATTCCCATCTCCGCCGTCTCGGGGATGAGCATCACGACCATCGAGGGCGTCTCGGCGACCGGATCGCATCCGGTGCAGAAGGCCTGGGAGCAGCTCGACGTCGCGCAGTGCGGCTATTGCCAGGCTGGACAGATCATGACGGCGGTCGCGCTGCTGCGCACCAGGAAGAACCCGACCGACGCCGACATCGACGCGGCGATGCAGAACATCTGCCGCTGCGGCACCTACAATCGCATTCGCGACGCCATCCGCCTCGCGGCGCGCGGCGCAGCGGCGGGCGTGACGCCAGCCGGTGCACCGGGCGATGACAGCGACGGGGAGGAATAGACCATGACTCCCTCCCTCCAGTCCGATCGCCGCTCATTCCTGCAGGTCCTCGCCGTCGTCGGCGGCGGCGTCGCGTTCGGCGTACACGCGCGTCACGCCGAAGCCGGCGAGGTCGCACACGGCGCCGCTCCGTTCGAGCCGAACGCGTTCATTCGCATCACCAGCGACAACCGCATCACGCTCATCGCCAAGAATCCCGAGGAGGGACAGGGCGTCAAGCAGTCGCTCCCCATGATCATCTGCGAAGAGCTGGACGCCGACTGGTCACAGATCACCGTGGAGCAGGCGCTGAGTGACGAGTCGAAGTACGGACGGCAGTTCGCGGGCGGCTCGCTGAGCACACCGATGAACTACGACAATCACCGCCGGCTCGGCGCCGCCGCCCGCGCCATGCTCGTGGCCGCGGCGGCCAAGACATGGAACGTCCCAGTCGCGGAGCTGACCACGGCCCGGGCGCAGGTGTCGCACAACGCGAGCGGCCGGCGCGCGACGTATGGCCAGCTGGCGGCGACCGCCGCCACCCTGCCGGTGCCCGATCTGGCCGCGGTGACGCTGAAGGACCCCAAGACCTTCCGCCTGCTGGGCAAGCGCGTCCCCGGCGTGGACAACCGCAAGATCGTCACGGGAAAGCCGCTGTTCGGCATCGACGTCATGGTGCCGGGCATGCTGCACGCGGTCTTCGAAAAGAGCCCCGTCTTCGGCGCCAAGGTGGTGAGCGCGAACCTGGCGACGATCCGCCGGCAGCCCGGCGTGAAGCACGTCTTCGTCGTGGAGGGCGTCGGCACGGCGCTCGACGGCCTCATGCCCGGCGTCGCCATCGTCGCCGACACGTGGTACAACGCCAAGACGGCACGCGAGAAGCTGCAGGTGAAGTGGGCGGATCACCCCACGGCCAGGCAGTCCACCGAGTGGTTCGCGCAGACGGCCAAGGAGCTGTCGGCCAAGCCTGCCGACCGCGTGGTCCGCAAGGACGGCGACGTGGACGCCGCGTTCGCCGCGGCGACCAAGGTGGTGGAGGCGGAGTACTTCTATCCGTTCATCTCGCACGCCACGCTCGAGCCGCAGAACTGTACGGCGCATTTCAAGGACGGCAAGCTCGAGATCTGGGCGCCGACCCAGATGCCGCAGCCCGGGCGCGAGCTCGTGAGCAAGACGATGGGCATCGCGCCGCAGGACATCACCATCCACCTGACGCGCATCGGCGGCGGCTTCGGCCGCCGCCTGAAGAACGACTACATGGTGGAGGCGGCGTGGATCGCGCGCGAGGCCGGCGTGCCCGTGAAGCTCGTGTGGACGCGCGAGGATGACATGCGGCATGGCCACTATCGTCCGGCCGGGTTCCACTTCCTCAAGGGGGCGGTGGACGCGAGCGGCAAGCTGGTGGCCTGGAACAACCGCGTGGTCGTGGAGCCGTACATGCGCATTGGCGAGTTCCCGGGGCGCTACATCGCCAACTACCTGCTCGAGACGTCCACGCTGACGCATGGCGTCCCCACCGGGGCGCTGCGCGCGCCGGGAAGCAACGGCATCGCGTTCGCCATTCAGGGCTTCATCGACGAGCTGGCGCATGCGGCCGGCAAGGACCCGCTGCAGTTCCGCCTCGACCTGCTGACTCCGGCCGTGCCGCCGGTGGAGGGGGATGCGTTCAACGCCGAGCGCATGCGCGGCGTGCTCGAACTGGTGCGCGAGAAGTCCGGCTGGGGCACGCGCGCCCTCGCGAAGGGGCGCGGGCTCGGGGTCGCATTCCACTTCTCGCATCGCGGCTACTTCGCGGAGGTCGTGGAGGCGTCCGTGAGCGCACGCGGCGAGGTTAGGGTGCACAAGGCGTGGGTGGCGGGCGACGTGGGCTCGCAGATCACCAACCTCAGCGGCGCCGAGAACCAGTGCCAGGGGTCGTGCATAGACGGTGTGTCGGCGGCGCTCGGGCAGGAGATCACGATCACCGACGGCCGTGCGGTGCAGGGCAACTTCGACTCGTACCCGCTGCTGCGGATGGCGCGCGCCTTCCCGGTGGAGGTGCATTTCAGGATCACCGACAATCCGCCGACGGGCATGGGCGAGCCGGCGCTGCCGCCGGTGATCCCGGCGCTCTGCAACGCGATCTTTGCGGCGACGGGCACGCGGATTCGCTCGCTGCCGATCGGCGACCAGCTCGCGTAGCGCCGGAGCACCCCGCACGCACAACGCCCCGCGCACGAAAGTGAGCGGGGCGTTGTGCAACGAAGATGGAACGAAGCGGGGTTTTTGAAGCCCTGTCGAATGATGAGCCCCTCACCCGGCCTTCCGCCTTCCCCGCGTGGGGGCCTGACGTCAACCAAGTTGTCGGATGCCACTCGGAGGACTTGTTGGCTCAAAAAAGAAGTCCGCTTCGCTCCTTCTGGGCCCTACAATAGCATCGGGGACCGCGTCGTGAAAGTGGACGCATCCACCCGACCCCGGGCGCCAACGGCGAGGCACACCGCCATGCGCCTCGTCTTCCGCTCGGCGTCATCACGCACTTAGCTTCCATCCCATGCCCTACACCCTCGCCGGAATCGCCCTGCTCGTCATCTGGGGCGTCGCCACCGCGTTCTACCAGGCCCCGGGTTGGATCCACCTGCTCCTTACTGGTGGGGTCGCCTTGTGGGTGTACGGCATCGTGAAGCCGAAGGCAGACGCCAAGAAGTAAGGCGAGCGGCGTCGCGCTCAGATCTCCCAATTCGAAAAGACCACGCCGCGCTTCGGGATCACCTCGGCGTGCCCCGCGAGCGTCATGCGCAGGTCCGTCCACCGCACGCGCGCACCCGCCGCAACCAGCATCTGGTACGCGTCCGCGTAGTCGCCCTGCAAGCGCACCGCCGCGCGCGCCGTCCCGGCGTCGCGCGCGTAGCCGCCGACGCCGGCCAACAAGGGCGTGAGCTGCGCGAGATCCGTCACCGCGAGCTTCAGCACGCGCACCTCCTCGCGAGGCCGCCCCTCGATCAGCGCCGCCTCGTGGCAGAGCGCAAACCCGTTGATCCCGTCGGCGCCTTGCAGCAGCACGGTGTCGCCGATGCCCAGCTTGCGCGTCAGCTGGATCTCGCGCGTGAAGTCCACGCCGGGCTGGAGCCGCTGCACCAGCCGCGCGCAGTCCTGCAACGCCGCGTCCGCTTCGGCGGCGCCCAGTCGCGAGAGCAGCGCGCATCGTGCGGGCTTCGCCTCGAACGCGAACGTGACCGTCATGTGCCCCGGAACGAAGCCGAGCCGCGAGTAGAAGCCGATGTTGTCCATGGTGCGCGGCATCGTCTCGAGGCCGATCACGGTGCATCCGCGCGCGCGCAGGAACTCGACCCCTTGCATGACGATCTGCTTGCCCAGCCCCGTGCCCTGCCAGTCCGGCCGCACGGCGAGCGGCCCCATCCACCCCTCCGTCCCCGACTGGTGCGCGACGTTGAACGCCACCATGCGGCCGTCCACGTCCTCCCAGCAGACGGCCCCGTCGCCGGCGTCGTCGATCGCGTAGCGCCAGATCGCCGGATTCAGCGGCGGCACGCGCACACCGGCGAGTCCGTCGCGGCGATAGCGGTCGGAAAACGCGTCGGCGAAGAGCTGGTTGAGTGGACCGATGTCCTCGCGCTCGAGCCGCCGCACGCGTACGCCGCGCGGCCCCGGCTTGGCCGCGGCGCTCACGCGCCCCCTCCGCCGTCGCCCGCGGCACCGGCGGCCAGCGCGAGCAGGCCGTCCGCGTCCGCCCCCGTGTCGGCGTCGCCGCGCGTCACGCGCGACGCACCCGACTTCTCGTCGTTGCCGATCACGAAGACCTGGTCAAGCCCGTCGCGCACGTCGTCGATGTGGGTAATGACGACTACCTGGTCGAAGCGATCGCGCAGCGCGCGCAGCAGCGCAATCACGTTCTGCCGCCGTGTCTCGTCGAGCGACCCGAACACCTCGTCGAGGATGAGCAGCGAGAACGGCTGCCCGCTGCGCTCTGCGATCATCTGCGAGATGGCGAGGCGCAGGACGAGGTTCGCGAGGTCCTCCTCGCCGCCGGAGATGACGGGAATCGGCACGCCGTCCTCGAGGATCGAGATGCGGTACTTTTCGTCGAGGTCGAGCTCGCTGAAGCGTCCGTCCGTCAGCGCGGCCATGAAGCCGCTCGCCAGTTCCGAGATCTCCGGGCGCATCTGGTAGTTGAGGTCGGTGCGCAGGTCGGAGTATGCGCGGTACAACTCGTCGTGCAGCCGCTTCTCGGCCTCCACCAGCTCCAGTCGATCGCGGCGCTCGGCGAGCTCGCGCTGGGCCGTGACGACGCGATCGCGATCCGACATCGCCAGCCGTGCCTCCGCCTCGGCGTTCAGCACCGCCATCGCCGCCGCCTGCACCGTGCCCGCCGCCTGTGTGTATGCGTCGCGCAGCGCGGCAAACTCCTCCTCCGAGTGCGCGATGGACCCGAGCCGCGCCGTGATCACGTCGCGCTTGCCCTGCGCCGCGGCGATGCCGCGCTGCGCCGACTCGAGTTCGCGTCGCAGCGCCGGTTCGCGCTCCACCTGCGTATTCAGGCGGTTGGCCTGCGTGCTGAGCGCCGCCAGCTGCTCGAACTGCGCCTCGAGCGCCTGGTGCCGCGCGCGCTCATAGCCGCCGGGCAGCGAGGCCAGCTCGGCCTCGAGCGCGGCGTGCCGCTGCTCCTTCTGCGCGAGGTCGCGTGCCAGCTGCTCGAGCTGGCCCACCGCCACCTGCGTGCGCGCGAGCTTGCGCTCGAGTGCGCTCGCCTCCTGCATCGCCTGCCGGCGCTCCTCGTCGAGCGCGACGATGTCCTCGGGCATGCCCTCGAGCTGCTCGAGGCGCTGGCGGAAGTAGAGCCCATCGGCGCTCACGGCCTCGATCTGCGTCTCGAGGAACTCCATCACGCGATGGTAGTGATCGAGCAGCGGCCGGCTGCACGTCGGGCACGCCCCCTCCTCGCCCGCCGCCTTCAGCTTGTCCTTCTGCTCGCGCAGCTCCTGGTACTGCGCGCGCAGCGCGTTGCGGCGCGTCTCCGCCTCCTGCCGGTCGCGCACCCACTCGGTGCGGCGCAGTTCGAGCCGGCCCTGCAGCTCCTCGAGCCGGCGGCGCTTCTGCTCCATCTCCTCGGTGAGCTGCTCCTCGACGACGGGCGCCGTCTCGAGCCGCGAGCGGCCCTCGCGCAGGCGCTGCAGGTCGGCGGCCAGCTCCAGCGCCGACTCCTGCAGCGCCTGCCGGCGTCCGTCGGAGACCGCCAGCTCACGCTGGCTGCTCAGCTGCTCGCCGATCTCGTGGAACGGCGCGAGCGCCTCGGCCAGCGGCACGAGCTGCGCGCGCGCCTCGGCGACGTGCACGAGCTCGCTTTCCACGCGCTCCACCGTCCGCCGCAGCGCCGCCGCCTCGGCCTCGAGCACGCGGCGCTCGGCGTCGAGTCCCTGGAGCTCCTCGCGCGCACGCTGGGCGTCGGCCCATCGCGGCTGCAGCACGCCAAGCTCCTGCTGGGCGCGCGCCTGCTCCACCGCGGCGGCAGCGGCACGCGCCTGCGCGTCGCGCAGGCGCGACTCGGCATCGGCGAGCTGCCGGGCAAGAAGGTCCGGGTCGGGCATCCCGGCACGCATGCCGTTCGCCTCGTTGCGCAGCGCCTTGCGGCGTTCGTCGCAGAGGTCCTGCGCCGCCCGCAGCTTCTCGTAGCCAAGCACGCGCGAGAGGAACTGCGCGCGCGCCGCCGCGGTCAGCGTCGCCATCACGGCCAGCTCCTTCTGCGCCGTGAAGTACGTGTTGTCGAACTCGTCCAGCGACATGCCGAGCTTGCGGCGCACGACGTCGGTGACCGCCGACGACCCGGTGGCGATGGGGCGCTCCCCGCCGTCCACGAAGAGGTCGGCCGTCGTCAGCGCACGCACCAACCGGTAGCGGTGTCCGGCGAGGTCGAAGTCGAGCTCGATGCGCACCGGCGCCCGGGCGCTGGCGCGCGCGAAGCGGATGGAATCCACGGTGCCGCGCGTCGCGTCACCACCGTAGAGCGCCCACTTGATCGCCTCGAGGATGGTCGTCTTGCCCGACCCGTTCGGGCCGATGATGCCCGTCAGCCCGCTGTCGAACAGGAGCGTGCTGTCCGCGTGCTGGCGGAAGTTGACGAGGCGCAGGCGCGAGAGTCTCACGCGGTCTCCGGCTCGTCCACGCCGCGCACCGCCATGTCGTGCTCGGCCTCGCGCAGGTAGCGCTCGCCGAGCTCCACCAGCCGGTCGCGATCGATGTCGCTCGTCAGCACGCGGCTCCGCAGCGCCTCGCGCAGCGTGTCGGCCAGCGACGGCCGCTTGCCCGGCGCCCCGCTCTCCGCCACGGAGGTGCGCACCACGGTGGGACGCCGCGTGTCGAGCGAGAAGTGCAGCGCGCGGCGCTGGTACTCGCGCATCCGCTGGTGGTCGAGTTCGCGCACGACGTGGCGCGGCACGTCGCGCACGACGAGCCGCACCACCTTGCCATCGATGCCGCCGTCGGGGCACTTCTCCACCGCGGCGGTGATGGCCGCGTCGAGATCGACCGCCGAGAGCCCGCGTCCGGCAATGGGCGGCAGGTCGATGATCTTCCGCGTCACCGGCAAGGCGTGGAAGGTCTGCTTGCCCGTGGCGAGGTCGCGCTCAATCAGTCCCTTGCCGGGGAGCTTCGCGGCCTTCTCCTCCGCGTACTCGCCCCAGCTGTTCGTGCTCGTGTAGTCGAGCGAGCCGCAGTAGTACGCGTTGGGCCCTACCTTGCGGTAGACGTGGTAATGGCCGAGCGCCACGTAGTCCCAGCGTTCGTGCGACACGGCGGACGCCGGGATCGCCATCGAGGCGCGCTCGTCCTCGCGCGCGCCCTCGGGCAGCGCCCCCTCCACCTCGCCGTGGAGCAGCAGGATGTTGTGCTTGAAGGCGAGGTCGGGCGACAGATCCACGCTTCCCGGCGGCAGATCGGGGACGGCGAGGATGGACAGTTCGTGCTGCGGGAACTCCAGCCGGCGCGGCGCCACGTCGGCGATGAGGAACCCGAGCGGCTCGAACAGGCGCAGGATGCAGGTCGTCTCGCTCGATCGCGGCATGTCGTGGTTGCCGGCGACGATGACGATGATCGCACCGGGCAGCGCCGCGCGCAGACGGGAGAACTGCTGGAACGCGTGCAGGATGGCCGGGTTGGTCGGCCGAACGGTATGGAACACGTCCCCGCCGATCAGGATCAGGTCGGGCGCGAGGGCAATGACCTCGTCGATGGCACGGGTAAACGACCGCGCCACGTCCGCCTCGCGCTGGTTCTTGCCAGCCGGCGTGACGCGCTGAAACTGGCGGAAGCCGAGGTGGAGGTCGGAGAGGTGGACGAGGCGCACAGGGAGGGAAATCTACGCTCAGGGAGGGAGTGCGACAGAGTACGACCGCAGGCGACAGCGTGCGGCCGTGGACGGCGCCGTGTCACCGCTGCCGTCCTCTGTCGCACTCAGGCGCATTCCGTCTCAGTCGGCGTCGCTAGAAGCCATACGGGTCATCGCCCCCGCCACCGGCGAGCGGCAACGCGGCCGGGCGCGCGCCGACCGACTCCCCTGCGGCCCGCGACCGGAACTGGGCACGGAAATAGGCCTTCACGTCCTCCGGGCGTGCCTGCAGCGTGCGATTGCGCGCGCGCAACACGTCGTCCTCGGGGGCCGCCACGATGGCCTGCTTCACCCACTCAAGCGTGACCGAGGGGTCGAGCGAACGCAGCGTACGCGTCACCGCCACTTCGAGCGACGGCTCCGGTTCGGCCGGAAATCGCTCCACGCCCTCCCGTCCGCCAAGCACGGCGGGGCGCGGGAAGCGCACGAAGACCGGCTGCGCAAAGTGCGGATGGCGCACCATCAACTGGCCCTTGTCGAGCGTCGAGAGCTTGATGCGCGTCGCGGGCGCGAGGGTGGCGTAGCCCGGCGTGGCGAGCTCGTCCATGTCCATGCGGCCGAACAGCGACGTGCCGCAATTGCCGACCACGCGGCGATGCACCTGCGAGCGGAACTGCTGCGCCGCGAAGAGCACGAGCCCCAGGTAGCGGCCGCGTTCGGCGATGTCGAGCAGCATCTGCCGCACGTAGGTGTCGGGCCCGTCGGAGGGCGCGTACTTGTTCAGCTCGTCCACGAATACGACGACGTGATCGACGCCGAGGGTCCGTCGCTCGAGCTGCTCGCGCAGCTGGGAGACGACGCGCGCGAAGATCAGGTCCTGCGCATCCTCCTCGGACGACGCCACGTCGATGACGTAGACCGCACGGTCCTTGAACGCCCCGAACGGCAGGTCGTGGGACGTGCCGTCGTCGGTGACCAGCCCGCGGCAGCGCGTGGAGATGTTGGTCAGCCGGTTGCGCACCTTGCGAATGGTCGCCACGTGGTGCGTCCGCCACGTCTCGGCATTGCGCGACTCCATCCCGCGCAGGACGTCGCGGAACCACTGTTCGAGGTCCGAGAATGACCGGACGGTGTGGGCGCGCGGCAGGATGGGATCCGAGAACTCCTGGTTGACGACGCGCTCGCGAATGAAGTCGATGAGGGCGTCGGCCTTGGCGTCCACGTCATCCTTGTTGAGCAGCACCTCGGCGTACTGGAGCACCTCGCGCAGTCCCCACGACAGCGGGTGCACGTTGTGGGAGAGCGCGGCATGCGTGCGCAGCGTCGCCAGGGCGTGGCCGCGCGCCGTCCATGGCGCAAAGTACTCGACGTGCGTGAAGGGTACGGCCGGCACCCCCGCCGCCGCGTACAGCGCACGGTCGGCCTCATCGAGCTTCTGGGAGGGCTGGTCAAGAAAGCAGAGGTCGGGCCCCTTCACGTTGAAGCAGACCGCGGCCACCGTCCCCTTCTGCTCCGGGAAGTGTGCAAAGATGGAACTCAGCAGCCACTCCACCGCGCTCGTCTTCGTCGCGAGCCCGGACACGCCCGAGATGTTGAGGTGCGCGGCTTCAGGGCCGAGGAGGAAGTCGGCGTCGAGGTAGATCGGCGCCTGCATCGTGCCGGAACGATAGACGCCGATGGGGATGCCGGTGTGCTGTCCTTCGCGCAGGTAGCCGTCCATGCGGAGGGCAACCGCGATGTCATCCTCGGTGGCCAGGTGCACGGTGCCCATCGGCACCGGCTGCAGCGGCTCGTCGGGGATATGGCGCAGGGCGTTGGCGGTGTAGAGCCGGATCTCCGTGCGATCGGTGGGTGCGCGCAAGGCCGTGGCGGGGTCGCCGTCGGCGCCGATGACGTCGTGGAGCGGCGTCTGCAGGTCGGTGTACGAGAAGCCCTCGACCACGACGCCGTAGATCGTCGCCAGCTGGCCGTCTCCCGTGGGCGGCCCTTCGACGCGCACGATGGTCCCGATGCCTACGGGTGCGTCCAGCGCGGTCCAGAAATGGAACTCGTGCGGGGTGTTGGGACGACGTTCCGTTGCGACGACGCGGCCGATGGGCATCAGAAGACGATTGAGGACATGGAATCCGGATGGCGAATGAGGAGGACGACTGAGGATTGCGAGGGGCGATTCCTGCTCATGGCGCCGATCGTCCCGCCGGTTGCGCGCGCCGTGGACCACTCACCGCGTCACCGCCCGCAGGTACTCCTCCGTCAACCTAACGCCGTACGCCATCGCTCCCCAGCGGGGATCGGGCAGCGAGACGGGTGACCGCTCCGCGAGCAGCCAGCGAGACACCAGGTCGGCGCGCTCCGCCGTCGCCCCCTCAAGCGCCACTTCAACCCGGACGAGCCCCCACAGCGCGTCGCGCGCCTCCGGCTCGCGGAGGCGCAGGTACCAGCTCGCCACCGGCGCGCGGCGCGGGGAGGTGACGGTAAACGCCGTGGTGCGCTCGCCGGCGGCCAGCCCCAGCACGACGGGGAGCGCGTCGCCGTCCACATAGAGCGTGCGATGCGACTTCACCACGCCGATGGCGAGCACCGAATGGGCGGCGGTGCCGGCGGCCGCGATGCCGCCATCCACAAAGAGAGGGCCGTCGCCCTCGGCGCACCACAACTCGACGCACGCCGTCTCGACCGCCTCGCGTCGGCGCTGCACGGCGCTCAAGGCGCGGGCCGTCAGCTCCTGCGGATGCCACGGACCGCCCTCGTCGGGCGCCACCGTGTCGCGCACCGCGCAGCCGGCCTCGAGCGCACTCCACGCGGCCTCGCCAATCGCGGCACGCGGCACGAACAGCGACCGCTCCACCCGCACCCCGTCTGGATGCCAGGCCACGAGCGTGCGCTCCTGCCGACGCTGCACCGCGGCGGCGACGGTGCCGTGCACGAGGGGAATGCCTCCAGGCCAGTGCGCGAGCACGCGGCTTTCCTGGATGCCGCCGAGAAAGGCGGCGATGCCCACGGCCGGGTCGCCCGGAACGCGGCGCACGCGCACCGCGTCCCCCTCGAGCGGCTCGGCGCGCTGCAAGCGCGGCGGCTCCGGCGCCCCAGGGCGCAGCTCGAGCAGCGGCTCCCCAGCAGCCACGGCGGCGCCAGCCTGCCGCACCGCCCGGAGGGCGTCGCGCACGCTTGCGGCCCCTCCGGATGACGGGTACGTTGGCCCCATGCGCCGTTCCGCACTCATGCTGAGCATCCTAGCCCTCGCGGCAGGATGCGACAAGCCGAAGCAGGCATCGGGCGACGACACGCCGCCGCCGCCCTCCTTCGACGTTGCCACCAAGCCGCCGCTCGTATTCCAGGCGTTCGGCACGCTGGACTCCACGCGCCTCGTGCCCATCGCGGTCATCGTTGATGGCAGCGTCAAGCCGATCGAGCTCCCCGACGCCGACTGGCGCCGGCTCGACTCCGCGTACTTCCAGCCGGGGACCGAGTACCCCGTGTACCGCGACGGACAGCCTGCGGGCACGGTGGTCGTCACGCGTCGGATGTGGGAACCGGACAGCGAGCCGCTCTACGAGCTGCCGGGATGTCGCGAAGCCCGCCCGATGGCAGCGGTGGCGCTCAAGACCCGCGTGGCGCTTGACCCCGCCTTTGAGTTCCTCTCCCTCAGCGTCGCTGGCGGCAGTGCGGCCACGAAGTCGCAGGCCCCGCACGACCTCGACGCCGCGGTGCGCGCCATCGCGGTGATGGCGCTGCGAACCGAGGGGCTCGACTCCGCCGACATCGACACCGCGTCGTTCAGCGCGCGTGCCATCCACATGGCCGGCGGCAGCCGGGCGACGCTTGTCGCAAACCAAGTGGATGCGAACGCGGGCGATACCGGACCCGGCGCCGGCCACACAACCCACTTCCTGGTGCTCGGTGACGATGCCGACGGCACGGGGTATCAGGTCACCTACAAGCACCTCGAGAGCGGCGAAGCCCGTTTGGTGGAGTTCCAGCGCCTGCTCGACCACCTGGACCTCACCGGCGACGGCACGGACGAGATCTTCGTGGAGTCCTGGCGCTACGCCAGCACCAACGACCTGCTGGTGCTCACGCGCGCGAACGGGAAGTGGCGCGAGAGTCTGCGGGTGCCGCAGAAATGGTGCCTGAAACAGAGATAGACGACAGAGAGACAACAGAGAAACAACAGAGAGACAACAGACGAGGGGCGTGCCGGAGATCGGCGCACCCCTCTGTTGTTTCTCTGTTGTCTCTCTGTTGTTTGTCTGTTGTTTCTCTCGTTCCGGGCCTACTCCACTCCGATATTAAAGGCCTGTTCAACGTCCGCTTTGGAGTAGGCCCGGAACGCCGTGAGCGTCGTGGTGCGCACGAGCCCCGGCACCTTCGGGAATTCCTCCGTCACCACGTGCGCGATCTCGTCGTACTCCGCGACCTTGATGATGCAGACGAGGTCCCATTCGCCCGACACGGAGTAGACGTCGGTGACCCCCGCGATGCCGGCGAGCGCGGCCGCGCATTTCGGGATGAGCGCGGGTTCGGCCCTGACGAGAACAATGGTCGTGATCATGAAAGCACCGATGCTGGGGTGGACGCACGGAACGCGGCGCAATCCAACATAGCGCGCACCGGACCGCCGGTCACGCCCGCCACGCGCGCACGATGGCGTGCATGCCCGCCTCCACGTCGGCGCGCGCCGCGGCATATGACACGCGCACCCACTCCGGCGTGCCAAACGCCGCGCCGGGCACGACCGCAATCCCCTCGTCGTTCAGCAGGCGCGAGGCAAAGGCGGTGCCGTCGTCGCCCGGCGCACGGAAGTAGAGGTAGAACGCGCCGTCGGGCTTCACCAACTCGAGTCCCGGGATCGCCGAGAGGATGGCCTGCGCGGCGTCGCGCCGCGCGTGGAACTCGCCGACCATCGCACGCACCGCCGCGTCGGCTTCCGCGGTGCGCGTCAGGGCGGCCAGCGCGGCGTACTGCGACTCCGTGGCGGCGTTGGACGTGGTGTGCGACTGCAGCGCGGTCATCGCCTGCGACACCGCACGCGGGGCCACGGACCAGCCGATGCGGAATCCTGTCATCGCATACGCCTTCGCAACGCCATTGACGACCACCAGGTTGTCACGCCGCTCGGCCACGTCGAGCACCGACGGGGCCTCGGGAATGCCGTAGGTGATGCGCGCATAGATCTCGTCGCTGATCAGCCACCAGCCGCGCGCAGCGGCGAGGCCGGTGATGGCGCGCAGCTCATCGGCGTCATAGACGGCGCCCGTCGGATTCGTCGGCGAGTTGAGCAGCAGGCCGCGGGTGCGCGCTGTGGCGTGTCGCTCGAGCAGGGCCGGCGTGATCTTGAGGTCGCGCGCCGGATCACCGGGAACGCCCACCGGGTTCGCGCGCGCCAGGCCCACCATCTCGACGTAGCTCACCCAGCTCGGCACCGCGAGCAGGACGTCGTCGCCGGGCCCGAAGAGCGCGAACGTGGCGTTGTGCAGCGACTGCTTGGAGCCGGTGGAGACGACGACTTCTCCCGCGGTCACGGCCGCATCGCGCCCAGCGCGGCGGCGCGTCGCGTCGGCGGCGATCGCCTCGCGCAGCGGCAGGATGCCATCCACGGCCGTGTAGCGGGTGTGGCCCGCGTCGAGCGCGGCCTTGGTCGCCTCCCGAATGAAGGCCGGCGTGTCAAAGTCCGGCTCGCCGGCCCCGAGGTCGATGATGGACCGCCCGGCGGCGCGAAGCGCCTTGGCGCGCTGCGAGACGGCGATGGTCGCCGACTCCTTGATGGAGGCGACGTTCGGCGAGGGCACGAAGGGATGCGACATGGTCGAACCGGGCTCCGAATTGGAGGGCCGGGGGCAATTGCGCTAGATTATCGGTGCAGCACGAAGTTAGCGTCACGCTGGCGCTGACGCCATTGACAATCGAGGTCGCAGTGAGCGCATTGCCAACCGCCGCCGGAAGCACCGGCCGCGTTACGTCCGTAGCCCATTTTGTTGCCCCGCACTGGGGGCGCATCGCCGACCGGCTCGCGCCGCTGATTGACCGAGATGGTGGCGATCCGGGCACATCGCCCGCCGCGCTCATCTGCGTCCCCGATTCCGGCGCGGCCGTGGAGCTCGCCGACGCGCTCCGCGCGGCGCGTCCAGGCATCGCGCGCATTCTCCCGGTCACCGACGCGCTGCGTGCGGCGCGCGTGCTCAAGACCTACGGCGCGCCGATCGTGATCGTGACGCCCTCCGACGCCGAACGCATGCTCAGCGCCTCCGCGCTGCCGCTCGACGGCGTGCAGGTCGTCGCGCTGGTCGGCGCCGAGGAGTACGACGCCGACCAGCTCGCGACGGTGATGACGTCGGTGCCCAAGGACGCGCGGCGTGTGCTCGTGGCGTCGGAGGCAACCCCGGTCGTCGAAGTCCTGCTCGAGCGCTACTTCCACAAGGCGCACCGCCTGGCCGACGACGCGACCAGTGAGACGACGCCAGCACCCGTCCAGTATCTCTGCGTGCGAAGCGCCGGCGCCGCAACACTTGTCCCGTCCCTGCTCGATGATCTTGATCCGCCGTCGGCGGTCGTGGTCACGGCCGACGCGGCAGCCGTACAGTCCGCGCTTGCCGCGCACGGCTACCCGGCCGACGCGTCGATCGTGCAGGTCAGCGACGGTGCCGCACCGCAGAACGTCGCCCTCGTCGTCTTCGCCGGCCTGCCGACGCCGGCCGCGTTCGAGGCAGCCATGTCGTCGCAGCCGGGCCGGGCCGTGGCGCTCATCGCGCCCCGTCAGCTCGGCGCGCTCCGGCGCCTCGCCGGCGGTGCCAGTGTCACGCCGTTCACCACACGCCGCGCCACCAGCGCCGCACGCGCGCAGGAAGAGCGGCTGCGCGCCGAACTCCGGGCGGTGCTCATCGGGTCGTATCCGGCGCGCGAGATCGTGTCGCTCGAACCGCTCCTCAACGAATACGATGGCGCCGAGCTGGCCGGCGCCGCGCTGCGCCTGCTCGAGGCCGCCCGCGCCGCGACGCCGGCGCC
>CAYQCP010000070.1:0-16199 GCA_964416005.1 uncultured Gemmatimonas sp. | reverse complement strand
GCCCCCGGTGCACCGCCGCCAGTCGCGCCGCCCTGGCCCGGCCTGTTCCCGCGGCGTCCGGTGTCAGGCGGCAAGCCGAGCGTGAGCGTGAAGCCGATGCGCGGACTGAAGCGCACGTCGGCGGGAATGCGGTCGGTGCGCAGTCCGAACTTCGCGTCGATGTCCGGGTTGTACTGCGGCTGCCCGTCGATGGTGCTGCCTTCGCCGCGCACACCGTACGTCAATTGAAAGGCGCGGTTGGGCCGCCAGATGTCGCCGAGGTACAACGCCGCAGTGACGGCGCCGCCCGTGCGCTGGGCCGGCGCAAAGGACCGGCTGAACTGGCTCGGCCGATTGGCGTCGAGGTCAGCGAGCGACAGGAACTGGAAATTGCCGGAGCGATTGGCCCCCGCCGTGGTGCGGAATCCCGACCGGTTGATGAGCCCGCCGAGCTTCCACCGGTGCTTGCCGCCGCCCGACAACCACGACAACTCGTTGGTGAGTTCGAGCTGGTTGGAGGCATTGTCGTTGGGGAGCGCGCTGTTGCCGCCGAAGTCGAGGCCGGCGAGCGCCGTCTGGCCATTCGACAGCATGCTGCCGACGAGCACACGTCCTTCGGGGAGGCGCAGGTACGGGTTGGCGCCGCGCGTCTCGAGCGAATACGACCCCTTGAACTCGTTGAGGAACTGGCCGACGACCGACGACACCGCCATGAGGCCGCCGACGCCGCTCCCCTTCTGTTCGCCGGCGTGCGTGGGCACGCTCTGCGCGGAGCTGCGGAAGCCGTCGAGGAGGTTGCCGGACACATTGGCGCGCAGCGAGAGCGAATGCGCCTCCGTGAGCTGCTGGTCCACGCGCAGGATGCCGGTGAGGTTGTCGTTGATGCGGTCGTCCGGCACCAGTGAATTCCGCAGCGGAAGCCCGTAGCGCGTGAGCAGCGACAGGAAACGCGCTGCCGAATCGGGCTGCACGTTGAGCGCTTCGAGCGTCTGCGTGCCGGCGCCCAGCAGGGACTGCAGCGCGTCGAGCCGGCGACGCACCTGGAAGCTGGCGAACCAGAAGGTCTGATCGCGCGCGATGGGCCCGCCGAGTCCGCCGCTCACCTGATGCTGCGTGTAGCCGCCGCTGAAGCTGGTGTTCTCGTCACCGGTGGCGAACTCGAGCTCCGGGTCGCGCAGGGCATAGGCAAAGGAGCCGGAGAGATCGTTCGTGCCGCCGCGCGAGGTGGACGCCACCATGCCGCCTGTGAACTGTCCGCGCGCCACATCGTACGTGCTGGTGATCACGCGCGTGCTGCGCACGGCTTCGGCGGGCACAGTGCCGCCGAACGAGAGGCCGTCGAGCGTGACGAGGTTCTGGTCGGCGCGCTGGCCAGCCACCGAGAAGCCGGCCGACGTCGAGTCGGTGCCGGCAAGCCCGACCACGCCCGCCGAGAGCGCGGCGATGGAGTTGGGGTCGGAGGCGTCGATGGGCAGGCGCAGGAGCTGTTCACCCGAAAGCGCGCGCTCGGTGCTGCCGGGGGTCGGCTGGTTCTCGTTGGAGCGCGGCGTCTGGCGGGCGCTCACCACCACGGTGCCGAGACTCGCCACCGTGGGCGAGAGCCGGAAATCGGCGACCAGCCGGTCCTCGTCGGCGTAGCGGACCAGTGTCACCGTGGCCGGTTGCAGGCCGATGGCGCGCGCCGTCACGGAATACTGTCCGCCGCCGTCCGGGAAGAGCAGTGTGTACTGACCCTTGTCGTTTGTGGTGCGGATGCGCGTGGTGCCAAGCTCCACCGACATCACCTCGATGCGCGCGTTCGCGACAGGGCGGTTTTCCGTGTTGCGGACGGTGCCGGTGATGATGTCCGTGGTGCTGCCCACCTGCGCCGCGGCCAGGTGCGGCGAGACGACGAGAATCAGGGCGGCGAGGCGGCGGCGGATACGCATGAATTGCCAGCGCGCCCAGGAGGCGGCGCGCGAAGTTTCGGGGAAGACGGGGGGCATTATTGAAAGACGCTGGCGAATAGCCGTCGTTAGCGGTCTACGGCAGTCGCATGGATCCGTTGCTCCCGCGGCCCGGCGCCCCACGCTGCGGCACCCCATTGGGATAGCGCTTCTTCAGCTCGGCCTCACGCCGCGCGCGCGCCGAGTCGAGCATCGTGCGCTGCGCCGGGGTGAGGATGCTGTCGATCGCGCGCTTGGTCTGCGCCATCAGCGAGTCAACGGCCGGCTGGGTGGAGCGGCGAATGTCGCGGAACCCGCGCATCTGGTTCTCGATGAGCGTATCGATGCGGACCGCCTGCTCCTCGGTGAGCTTGAGTTCGGCGCCGAGCATGGCGCTGGGACGGCGCGGGGTGCGACTGCGCTCGCCGCCGCGCGGCGGACCGCCGCGCCATTCCGCGCTGCGTGGACGCAGCACCGCACGGTCGAGCGCCACGCCGCCAATGACGCCGGCGAGCGCGACGATGACGAGCACGCCCACGGCGAGCAGCCGCGTGGAACGGGCGGGCGTGGCGAGCGGCGCGTCGTCCGCCGACTCGATCCGGTTCGTGTCGTTCATCGATCCACCACCATCGCTATGAGGTATTCCGTCGAATCCGGGCCGAGCAGCGCGTCGGTCACGGCGGCACGCGAGCCACCGGCGACCGCGCCCCGCAGGTCGCGGGCTGGGATGGTCGCCTGGGCCGCGTATTCAGCTTCGGTGCGCACCGACCGGTTCAGGATGACGGCAGCGATCAGCGCCGCCGCGATGCCGATGGGGACGGCGGCGCGGCCGTACCGCGCCACCCAGCCGTACCACGGCGTCTCGACGCGGCGCATCCGGCGACGGCGCGCGATGACGCCGATGCGCTCGCGCAGCCGGTGTTCGCGCAGCAGGGCGCCGAGCGCGGGGTCGCGCGCCGGGTCGCGCGCCGGGTCGCTGGACAGGAACTCGTCAGTCGGGTCGAACATCTGGTCGGTCATGCTTCCCCCTCGTCACGCAACGGTGCCAGCGCGACGCGCAGGCTCTTCTTGGCTTGGTGCAGGTGCCATCGCACGTTCTCGGGCGTCAGGCCGAGGTGTTCGGCAATCTCGAGGCCCTTCCAACCTTCCACTTCGAACAGCATCACGATCTCCCGCTGGCGGGGCGTGAGCGCCGACAGCGCCGCGTCGAACCGCTCCCGCACCTCCGTGCGTTCCATCTCCTCATCCGGCGAGGCGTCACTCGATGCGGCATCGAACGGTTCGGGCTCGGTGTGCCGCACCTTCCTGGCGCGCAGATGGTTGATGCCCTGATTGCGCAGTAGCGTGAAGAACCACGGTCCGAACGAGCGATTGGGGTCGAGGAGCGGGAGGCGGTCGAGGGCGCGCAGGAAGGCATCCTGCACGAGATCCTCCGCGTCGTTCCGGTCGCCCAATAGCCGTTCAGCCGCGACGAGAGCGCCCGGGAGATGGCGCCGAACGAGCGCGTCGAACGCCGCCAGGTCGCCGCGCCGTGCGCGGGCGACCAACGCCGTCTCGTCTGCGTCGGTGACCGGCTCGCGGGTGGGCTCTCGCATCCACTCCCTCAAACACGCGACCGGGCGCGCCCGTTAGGCGCGCCCGGCGGGTGAGTGGTGAGGGGCACGAGCGTGTCAGTCACCGGGTGGACGTCCGCCGCCGGGCCCTCCACCGCCCGGCATCCCACCTCCGGGCATGCCGCCGCCCGGCAGCTTGCCGGCGAAGTCCTCGGCGTCCTCCTTCCAGAGTTCCTCGGCCTTCGTCTTCTGCTCGGCGGTGAGGACCTTGAGCGTCTCCTCGCGCGACCACTCGTCGCCGGCGCGCATGGCGCGCATCAGCCCCGCGGTGGTGGTGCGCGCCGTGGCCAGCCGCTCCTGATCAACGGGCGACATGCCGGTGATCTCGGCGGTGCCCCGCCCGCCGCCTGCCGCGCCGAACGCGCCACCGCCCGCCGAGCGCATCGCGACTCGCACCGAGTCCCACATCCGGTAGAAGTCGGCGTTCCTCTCGTGCAGCTGCTTGGCGATCTCCTTGAGCGCGGTCAGCTGGCTGTCGGAGAGGGCGAGCTTCTTCTTCTTCTCGAGCACAACGCCCACAGGGCTGTGGTCCTCGAGGTCCGACGCCTTGGGAAGCGCAAAGCCGCGTCCACCGACATTCCCGGCTCGTTCGCCCCGGATGTTGACACTGCGCTGCGCGCCGGCGAAGGCCGGGGCGGCGGCGATGAGAAGCGCAATCAACAGACGGCCGTATCTCACGTGATCCTCCAGCACGACGAAGGTTCCGGGGGGCGCAACACAACTATGCGGCGCAATCATTAAACGTGCGAGGAGCCTGCGATGTTGGCGTCGCGGGCTCCGTCGCGGGCGCCTAGTTTCGCGGGTGCGCCTTGAAGAAGGCCCACATCACCTCGGTTGCGTCGAGCGCGGTGCTCGGCGCGTCGCCGCGTCGCGAACCCGCGCGACCGCCGGGCCAGGCGTGACCGTTGTCCCTTAGCTGATAGAGTTCCACCGCGCGCCCGCTCGGGCACGGGTACGTCCAGTGCAGCACCTGCTCGCGCTCGGCGAGCGTGGGCGGGGTGCCGCAGCCGTTCGCACGCGCCCAGTAGGCCCCCTGATCGAGATTAGGTCGCGCCGGAGTGCCGTCCCAGGCGCGACGGCCAGCCCCCTTGCTGTGGCCTCCCTGCGGCGGAACGGAGGTGTCCTTCAGGCCGTTGAACATGATCGCGGAGACGGGGCTCGCGGCCGGTGCCTCGTCTCCGAAGACGGCGCCCACGACGGGCGCGATGGCGGCGATGCGGTGCGATAGCTCCCGTCCTGCGCGATGGCTCATCATCGCACCATTGGACATGCCGGTCACGTAGATGCGCTGCCGGTCCACCGGGTACCGCTCGATCAGCGCATCGAGCATCGCGCCAAGGAATCCCACGTCGTCCACGCGCTCCGTCATTGCGAGGCCGCAGCAGTGCCCTGCATTCCAGGTGAGCAGCCGGTCGCGCAGGCGCCCGGTGCCGTTGGGATAGACGACGAGGATCTGTTCGCGCTCAACGAGGCGCGTGAAGCCCGTCATCTGCTCCGCATTGGCGGCGTTGCCCCCGCCGCCGTGCAGCACCACGACGACGGGGAGTGGAGGCGATGCGCGGGTGACGCCCCGCGGCGCGCGCACCACGTACGTGCGCTCCACGGCGCCGTGCGTGAGCGACTGCTGCTGTGCGCTCGCCGCCAAGGGGAAGGCCGCAATGAGCGCCGCGGCGGCGCATAGTCTCGTACCAGTCATCGTGGGCCTCACATGCAGGTCGAAAAGCGACGGTGGATCGTGGATCTTACCGCCCGCGACCGTGGTGCGCACATTCTCCAGGTCACCCACGCCCGGTACTCCCATGCCACGTCGCTCATACGCCCTCGCCGCCGCGGTCCTCTCGCTGGCTGCGGCGCTCTCGCTTTCCGCGCAAACCGCCGCCACGCGCCGCACCGCCACACCGGCGACGCGCGCGACTGCCGCCTCGCCAACCGCCGCCGCACCGACGTCAGAGCCGTGGAACGGTCTGCACTGGCGCAACATCGGCCCCGAGGGAAACCGCTTCTCGGCCGCGGCCGGCATCCCCGGTGACCCGCTGACCTACTACGTGGGCGCGGCGTCGGGCGGTGTGTGGAAGACCATCGACGGCGGCACGAACTGGCGTGCGCTGTTCGACGACCAGATCGTGCAGTCCATCGGCTCCATCGCCGTGGCGCGCTCCGACAAAAACGTCGTCTGGGTGGGCACCGGCGAGGGGAAGATCCGCAGCCACATCTCGGTGGGGCAGGGCGTCTACAAGTCCACCGACGCCGGTGAGACCTGGACGCTCACCGGCCTCGAGAAGACGGCGCGCATCCCGCGCATCGTGGTGCATCCGCAGGATCCCAACACCGTGCTCGCCTGCGCACTCGGCCATGCCTACGGCCCGCAGCAGGAGCGCGGCGTGTATCGCACCACCGATGGCGGCGCCAAGTGGACGCGCGTGCTCTTCGTGGACGAGAACACCGGCTGCTCCGACATCGCGATGGATCCGTCCAACCCGCGCGTGCTCTTCGCGGGCATGTGGCAACTGGAGATCCACACGTACGGACGCACGAGCGGCGGCCCGGGGAGCGGGCTGTTCGTGTCGCGCGACGGCGGCACCACATGGACGCGCCTCAAAGGAAGCGGATTGCCGAGCAAGCCGGTGGGCAAAGTGGCGGTGGCCATCTCCACCTCGAATCCGCGACGCGTCTACGCGATGATCGAAACCGGCGACGGCATTCCGTGGAACGGCGAGCCGACCGAGAGCGGCCAGCTCTGGCGTTCGGACGACGGTGGGCACCAGTGGTCGCTCATCAGCCGCGACCGCAACGTGATGGGGCGCGCGCACTACTACTCGCGCATGGCCGTCGCCACCGACGATGAGGACGAGACGTACTTCCTCACGGCGTCGTTCTCCAAGTCCATTGACGGCGGCCGCGCGGTGGAGGTGGTGCGGCGCGGCCAGGCGCCGGGCGGTGACCATCACGACATGTGGATTGACCCGACGAACGCGAACCGCATGATCGTGGCGCACGACCAGGGGCTGTCCATCTCGCAGAATCGCGGCCGCACCTGGTACCGCCAGCGTCTCACCAACGCGCAGATGTACCACGTGACGGTGGACAACGTGATCCCGTACAACGTGTTCGGGAACAAGCAGGACGAACCGACGTACCGCGGGCCGAGCAACAGCCGGCTGGGCGGTGGGCGCATCGTGCGCGGGCAATGGCACGCGGTGGGCGGCGGCGAAAGCGGCTGGGCGACGCCCGACCCGACCGATCCGAACATCATCTGGTCCACCGCATCGGGCTCCGGCATGGTGGGCGGCATCGTGGTGCGGTTCGAGGAGAACCGGCGGCAGTTCCGCAGCGTGGAGATATGGCCGAAGCAGTCGAATGGGCCCGCCGAGGGCGTGAAGTACCGCTTCGTCTGGGACTCGCCGCTGCAGATTTCGCCCTGGGACCACAACACCATCTATGTGGGCAGTCAGCACATTCACCGCACGCGCGACGGCGGCCAGAGCTGGCAGATCATCAGCCCTGACCTGACGCTCAACGACCGCAGCCGCATGGGGAGCTCGGGCGGGCTCACCGGCGACAACATCGGCGTGGAATATGCGGGTGTGGTGTACTCGATCGCCGAGTCGGCCAAGGAGCGCGGGCTCATCTGGGCGGGCACGAACGACGGACTCGTGCATGTGTCGCGCGACACCGGCGCGACGTGGACCAACGTGACGGCGAACATCCCGAACCTTCCCGTCTGGGGATCGGTGCGGAGCATCGCCCCGTCCAAGTACGACGCAGCGACGGCATACATCGCGGTGGACTTTCACCAGATGAACAGCCGCGACCCGTTCGTCTACAAGACCACGGACTACGGCAAGACGTGGAAGTCGATCACCAGCGGCCTGCCGCGCGACAACCTGAGCTACGCCAAGATCATCATCGAGGATCCCGTGCGCCGCGGCCTGCTGTACCTCGGCACGGAGAACGCGATCTACGTCTCGTTCGACGCGGGCGAGCAGTGGCAGTCGCTGCAAGCCGACCTGCCGCATGCGCCGGTGTCGGGGATCGTGGTGCAGGAGCACTTCAATGACCTGGTGATCAGCACGTACGGCCGCGGCTTCTTCATTCTCGACGACATCGGGCCGCTGCAGCAGCTCACGCCCGAGGTGACGAACGCCGCGGCGCACCTGTTCGCGCTGCGCGCAGCGTACCGGTTCCGCACGATCACGAACCCGTCGTCATCCTACGATGACCCGACGACGGGCGAGGACCCCGAGTACGGCGCGAGCATCAACTACTGGCTCAAGGCGCCCGCTGCGCAGGCGCCGGTGATCACGATTCTCGACGCGAACGGACGCACCGTGCGCACGCTGCGCGGCACCAACCGCGCGGGGATCAACCGGGTGGCGTGGGACCTGCGTGACGAACCCAGTGCCGAGACGCGGCTGTATACGAGCCCGCGGTATGCCCCGCACATCGCGGTGGGACCGGAGGGGCGCGTGGCGCCGGGGACGTCGCGGCTTTCCGTGCTTGTTGCGCCGGGGATGTACACCGTGAAGTTCAGCGCCGGCGGCGTGGAGCAGACGCGTCCGCTTGAAGTGCGCAAGGATCCCAACACGGCGGGGACCGCGGCGGAGATTGCCGAACAGATCCGGATGCTCGAGGCGATTCGCGCCGACATGAACGCCGGTTCGGCGGCCGTGATGCGCGCCGAGCGTGTGCGCGTGCAGCTCGAGGGGCTGCGTCGCGCGGCGACGGACCCGGAAGTGCGGCGTCTCGCCGAGGCGCTGGACGCGAAGCTGGCGGATGCCGAGATGCCGCTGGTGGACCTGCGGCAGACCGGCGGTGGGCAGGACGGCGTGCGGTTCGCGGCGGCGCTGCTCGCCAACCTCGGCTACCTCGCCAACGGGCTGGCGGGCGGCGACTTCAGGCCGACGAACCAGCAGGTGGAGGTGCAGGCGCTTCTCAAGGAGCTGGTGCGCACGAACGTCGGCGCGATTGACGCCTTGCTCGCGAATGATCTGGTGGCATTGAACTCGATGCTTCGGGCGAAGAACGTGCCGAATGTAATTGGGGGCGGGGCGGCGGTGGTGCCTTAATCAGGAGTGTGATGGCCGAGAAGCCGCTCGACGAGGAGCAACTGAGGGAGCTGATCGGCGACGCGCCGCACGCGGATGATGGCGACGGCGCGGTGTACGACGTTTCCGCCGCCGCGCGCTCGCCGAAGCGCGTGGAAGCGCTCGCCGCGGCGGCGGTGGCCGCCATCGAGGCGGAGCGTCGTCCGCGCCGCAAATACAGCGGTGATGAGCGGCCGCCGGACGTCGTCGTCCGGCGGAAGCGCACCTCGTACGTCGTGCTCGCGATGGCCTGTGCGGTCGCCGTGTTCGTCTGGTCGCGCGTGCTGCACCGGCCGCCGCCCGTGCCGAGCGATCCCGTGGAATTGGTGGCCGTGCTCTCGCCTGCCGCGGCTGCCGGCCCGGCGCTCACACCGGAATGGAGTCTCGTGCGCGGCGTCTCCGACTCACTCAGCGAGCGCGGCCGCGCCGTGCGCATTGGCGCGCTGCTGGTGGAGTTCGAGCGGGCGTGGGTGCGCAACGACTCGTCGGCGCACGCACCGGGAGACGCCATCGCGGCACTGCTCGCCAACGAGCCCGATGGCGCCGAGGTCGGCGCGCTGTTTGCGGGCGGCCCTGCCGAGGCGCGCCTGCCGTCGGCGCGGCACGCGCTGTCACCGCTCGTGCGCGCGGCGCCGATGGGTGTTGGCGGCTGGCTGCAGGCGGCGCGCGTTGCGGCGGCGGCCGGCGACGCCGGGTTCTTTGCGGGGACGCGATCCCGGGAATCGGTGGCCTTGCTGCTCGACATGCCTAGGGTCACGCCGGACGTGCAGGCGGCACGCGACCGACTCGACAAGCTGCTGCGCCGTCGTGGCCGGCCCGACTTTGCGGCGGTGGGCGACGCGCTCGAGCTGTTGCAGCGGGAGTTGGCGAACTAGCGAACTGGCGAACGAGCGGGTTGGCGAACTAGCGAGGCTCGGCCGCAGGAGCCGCGAAGCGCCACCCGCTGCGCGGCTCTCTCGTTGCGTAGAACTGCCGGCGCGCCATCACCTCGGCCGTCGCCGCCAGCGCCAACGCGGCCCACCAGCCGAGCGGCGTCACCCGCGTCGCGAGCAAGGCGATGATGGCCGCCGCGCGCAACCGCTGCAGCGTGTGCGGCTCACGCCACCCGATGAGGAGTCGCAGCACGATCATCCCCATCGCCGCCAACGCCCACCCCGACCCGGCTGCGATCAGGGCGCTGCCCAATAGGCTGCCCAGCAGCAGCGTCGTGGCGAGGAACGACGCCGTCGTCGCGTGACGGTTCCACTCTGGGACGGTGCGCAGCCGGTACACCTGCGCCATGCTGATGATGAGCGCGAGGCCGGTCGCATTCGCCGTCCAGGCGCTCTTGCCGCCGGTGACCAGCGCCGCGAGCAGTGCGGCCACGAACAACGATGCCGAGAGCACCTCTCGGCTGAGCCACGACGTGCGCAGGTTGGCGAGGGCGCGCCAGGCGTGGCGTGGCTGGCCGAGATGCAGGAATGCGGCGAGCAGGCAGAACAGCGAGAGCAGCGCGACGCCGGCGAGCGCCCCGCGATTGAGCTGATTGGTCACGCTCAGGAACCAGGTCACGCCGACGGACAGCTGCGCCAGGATGGTGAAGGCGACGAGCGAATGCTCGGACGCCTGCGGTGCGCTCACCTCCTCGGGGTTCCCCAATACGCCGGGCCGTGTTGCGGCGCGATGCGGCTTGATGATAAGCGCGGGCCGCGTGAGCGACACGATGGGGAGCGGAGTCACGCTCGCGGACGCCGCGCGCCCGTCGCGCCCGTCGTCCCTGTCTCGCATCTCGAGCACCCGCATGGGACACGCCGCGACGCAGGCCGGCGGCTTGCCTGCGGCGATATTGTCCGCGCAGAAGTCGCACTTGGTCATCTGGCCGCGCGCGGGGTCGTACTGCGGCGCGTCGTACGGACAGGCCCATCCGCAGTACTGACAGCCCATGCACTTGTCGTCATCAACGACGACGATGCCATCGGCGCGCTTATGCATCGCCTGCGTCGGACAGACTTCAGCGCAGATGGGCCGGTCGCAGTGATGGCACGAGAGCGAGAGGTTGTACGCGAACACGTCCGACGTCCATGTTTCGCCCGCGCGCGTCCAGCCGCCGCCCGTGACCTCGTACACGCGCCGCCACAGCACGCCCACGGGCAGGTCGTGCTTGTCCTTGCACGCCGCCTGGCAGGCCTTGCAGCCGGAACAAGCCGACGCGTCGAGGTAGAAGGCGGGTTGGGTCATGCGTCGTCCACGACCTTCTCCACCTGCGCCATCGCCGTATGCTGCGCGGTGCCGAAGGCGAGCGGCGTCCAGCGTTCCGAGGTCAGCACGTTGATGCTGCCCGCGCGATCAACGCCCGCGTCATCCGGCGACCACCACGCGCCCTGCGGCAGGTCGATCACGCCGGGGAGGATGCGGTTGGTCACGCGGCACGGAATGACCGTCGCGCCGCGCTCGTTGAAGACCTTCACGCGGTCGCCGTCGGCGATGCCGCGCGCCGTCGCGTCCACGGGGTTAATGAAAAGGCGCTGCGGAAAAGCCTCGGCCAGCCAGTCGTTGTTGTCGTGCGTGGAATGCACACGGTGCAGCGTGTGGTGGCCCATCACCTGCAGCGGGTACCGCGCCGCCTCGGGCCCAAACGGGCTCTCCCACTCCTGCACGTACTTCGGCACGGCGGGAATCTCATCGGGGCGGTTCAGCGCGTGCAGGCGCGCCGAGAAGATCTCGATCTTCCCCGACGGCGTATCGAGCGGATGCGCGCCTGGGTCGGCGCGGAATGCCTCGAAGGCGACGGCTGGCTTCGTGACCGGCTTGGCGTAGACGCCGATGTTGGAACGCTCGAAGTCGTCGAGGGCGGGCAGGTCGGGGAAACGGGTGGCGCGATAGCGATCGAGGCACCACTCGACCCACGCGCGTTCATCGCGCCCTTCCGTATACGCATCGCCAATGCCCAGGCGTTCGGCGATGTCCGCGCAGATGCGGTAGTCGCTCCTCGTCTGCCCCAGTGGCGCGACGAGCTGGGGCATCAGGATCACCTCGTCGCCGTACTTCCAGCCGTCCTCGACCCCCCACGTCTCGAACTGCGTGCAGGCCGGCAGAATGACATCGGCGAACTGGGCGCTCGACGTCATGAACTGATCCTGCACGACGATGAACTCCACGCGGCTCTCGTCCTGCAAGATGCGCGCGCTGCGGTTGACGTTGGCGTGCTGGTTGATGAGCACGTTGCTGGCGACGGCGTAGATCAGCTTGATGTCGTTGTCCAGCCGGTCGGCGCCGATGATGCCGTCGGCGGAAGTCATCGACTTTCCGCGCAGGACGGCCTCGGTCCACAGGAAGACCGGAATGGCCGCCGCGACGGGATTGGTGCCGACGGGGAAGACATTCCAGAACGGCGCGTCGGGCACCTGATTGGCGAGGCCGCCGGCCCAACCGCCGGCGATGCCGACGTTGCCCGTGAGCGCGGCGAGCACGCACCCGGCGCGCACGACCTGTTCGCCGTACGCGCGGCGCTGCATCCCGTAGCCCTGGTACAGCATCGCCGGCTTGGTGGTGGCGTACTCGCGGGCGATGCGCGCGATGGTGTCGCGCGGCACGGTCGTGATGGACTCCGCCCATTCCGGCGACTTGGCGATGCCGTCGCGCGCGCCGAGGACGTAGTCGGTGTAGCTCTCGGCGTCTTCGAGGCCTGGCGGCATCTGGGCACGATCGAAGCCGACGCAGTGCGTGCGGATGAAGTCGGCGTCGACGAGGCGCTCCGTGATCATCACGTACGCCATGGCCGTCATCATCGCCGTGTCGGTGCCCGGGCGGATCGGAATCCACTCGTCGGCGAGGCTGGCCGCGCTCAGGGTGTGACGCGGATCGATGCAGACGACGCGGGCGCCGTTCTCGCGCGCGCGCTTCACGAAGTAGTCGCTGTTGGTGCCGTCGCGCATCTCGGCGGGGTTCCAGCCCCACATCAGGATGTAGTTGCTGTTGAGCCAGTCCTGCCGCTGGTTGCCCGTCTGCAGGGTGCCGTAGACGTACGGCGTCGCGATGTTGATGGCGCCCCAGCTGTAGCTGTTGTAGATGCCGAGGCAGCCGCCGAAGAGGTTCATCAGCCGGCGGGCCGTCTGCGAGCCATTGAGCTGGTTGTAGCTGCCCGTGCCGTAGGGGACGAAAAGCGCGCTGTTGCCGTAGGTGGCTTTGACGCGCTGCATTTCGTGCGCGACGAGATCGAGCGCTTCATCCCAGGAGATGGGCGTGAACCGACCTTCGCCGCGCTTGCCGATGCGCTTGAGGGGCTGGGTCAGGCGGTCGGGGTGGTATTGCCGGCGCAGGTAGGCGCGGCCGCGCACGCAGGCGCGCAGCTGCGGTGCGGCGAGGGTGTCCGGTCGGTCGTCGGTGTCGAGCCGAGTGATGCGGTCGTTGTGGATGTGGGCGATGAGGAGGCAGCGGCCGCCGCAGTTATGCGCCGGGCAGCCCACGCGCACGAGCCGTTCGGACGTAGGAGCGTCAGGAGCGTGCGGAGATTGCGGGCGCATGCCCTGTATTGAGGCGCAAAAGGGGGCGTGGGGCAAGTGAGGAATTGCGGATTGTGCGGTAGGGCAAACCCCGCGGCGCGACGATTCTCGCGGCGCAGCAACTCCACCCTGCACTGGTCGTGCCGGCGTCGCGGCGGCATGCGCGGCGGGGCGATGATGCGACGCGCAATGATCTGATGACAGTTCTAGCTGACCGCCGGCGCATTCTGGGTTCAGCGCAGTGATACCGAGGGGCGGGCATTGGCACGGGGACGGGTATGGCAGCAGAGTCGCCGAGACTGCTTGAGCAGGTGAAAGGCCGCATGCGCGCGCGACACTTAAGCCCGCGCACAGAGCAGGCATACCTGGGCTGGATCCTCCGCTACATCAGATATCACGGCACTCGGCATCCGCGGGAGCTCGGGGAGCGGGAGGTCGTGGCGTACCTCACGTATCTGGCCGACGAGCGGCAGTTATCGCGGCCGACGCAGATGCAGGCGTTGAGCGCGCTGGTGCTGCTGTATCGCGAGGTGCTTGAGGTTCCGATTGGCGATCTGCGGCGTGTGCTGCGGAGCACGTCGCCCGCGCGGCTGCCGGCGGTGCTGACGCGGGGGGAGGTGCGCGCACTCCTCGGGCAGTTGGAGGGGACGTATCGGCTGATCGCGCTGCTGTTGTACGGAGCCGGGCTGCGGCTGATGGAGTGCCTGACGCTGCGCGTAAAGGACCTCGACCTCGAGCGTGGGGAGATCCGGGTGCGGCGCGGGAAGGGAGGGAAGGACCGGGTGACGATGATCCCGGCGCTGGCGCGGCCGCTGTTGGAGCGGCATCTCGAGCGGGTGCGGGCGTTGCACGCGCGGGACCTGGCGGCGGGGACGGGGCGAGTCGCACTCCCCAACGCGTTCGCTCGCAAGGCGCCCGGTTGGGCGGCGGACCTGGCGTGGCAGTGGGTCTTCCCGGCGGCGCGGCGGTACCGGGACGTGGAGCGCGGAGAGGAGCGCCGGCATCACGTGCACGAGAGCGCGGTGCAGCGGGCGGTGCAGGGGGCGGTGCGGGCGGCCGGGATCACGAAGCGGGCCAGTTGCCACACACTGCGGCACTCGTTTGCCACGCATCTGTTGGAAGACGGGTACGACATCCGGACGTTGCAGGAGCTGCTGGGGCACACCGATGTCAGCACGACGATGGTGTACACGCACGTCTTGAATCGCGGCGGGTTGGGGGTGCGGAGTCCGGCGGATCGGTTGGGGGGTGGATAGCAGTTGGCACACGCACGCGGTATACGCCATTGACGTATATACACGGGCATCGTATGTTCCCGATGGAACTGATCGAGACTCCCGTTTTCACTAGGCAGGTGCTGACTGCGCTCTCGGCGGAGGAGTATCGGGCGCTCCAGCTCCATCTGGTCGGGCGTCCCGATGCCGGCGTGCTCATCCCGGGGTCTGGCGGGCTCCGGAAGCTGCGTTGGCGCTTGCCCGGTCGCGGCAAGCGCGGCGGCGCGCGGGTCATCTACTACTGGCAATCAGCGGCTGGCCAGCTGTACCTGTTGTTCTTGTATCCGAAGGGCGTACGGAGCGATCTCTCCAGGCGGGAACTGCGCCTCCTGCGGCAACTGGTGACGGACAATTGGGGAGCGAGGAACCGTAGCGATGCGAAAGGACCTGTTCGACGAACTTGTCGAGAGCGTGCAGCAGATGAAGGAGATTCAGGCGGGCCGTCGGAAGCCAGCGCGGGTGACGCGTGCCGCGGAGTTGTTGTCTTCGGACTGGCCGGATGTGGCGGCGTTGCGCGCGCATTTCAAGTTAAGTCAGTCCAAGTTTGCGGCGCTGCTTGGCATCAGCGTGGACACCCTCCAGAACTGGGAGCAGCGGCGCCGGCAGCCCGAGGGGCCCGCGAAGGTGTTGCTTCGCGTTGCCGCGGCGCACCCGGAGATCCTCCTTTCCGTGACGAAACGCCCAGTCAAGCGGCCAGCTCGTCGTACTGCCGCGTAGCCGTGCACGGTGTCGGCGTCGCGCGAACGGTTATTGGATAAAGCAAACTTGCTTGCGGCGCTATCCAAAGACGGCGTAGGATATCTGGCAGGTGAATAGAGAGTTAGCTCGTCAGTCCAATCATCCGCCTGAGAGGAAGAAGATGAATGTCACTCGTGGCGCTCGCGTTGCGGATCCGATGACGGACGGAGTCCTCAGCTTGCTTTGGCCAGGGCTTGGGCAGTTGCATCAGGGTCGCACAGGAGCCGGCGTTTATTTCATGGCGGAATCGCTGACTCTCGTGATTGCGTGGATTCTCGCACCGACGTGGGGTATCCTGCTGGCCGGCGTCTTTGCGGTGATCACCGTCTGGGCGATTAAGGACGCGGTGGCGGGCGCACGTAGGGCGGCCGCCACTATCGAGCAACCTGCGAGCTAACCCGGGTTGGTGCTGGCGTGGCGTGCGCCAGGCGTCCTGATATTGCGCCATCGAGTCCAGCGAACGAGCATCAATGGGTGCGCCCATTGAGGGCCACGCAGCACAACCTGGGTCGTTAGGAAGCCATATGCCATTGTTGCGTGACATCGTCGTGTTGTCGTTGGCGCTTCCTGCTGCGCTTCTTGCCCAGCAGCAGGCGAGCGCGACAAGCGCTGGCTTGGACCGCGGCGGTGTCACTTGGTCTAGCGCGCAACCCACGAGTCTTCTGCGAAAAGTATCTGACCCGGCGCCTGGCCGAGCGATCCCCGAGTTTCCAGTTGATTCCATAAGACGGCGAAAGCTCGGCAGCTATACGCTCAAGGGTCTCGGCACGGGGGCCGCGATCGGCATCGTGGGCGGCTTAGTCGGAAGCTTGTTCATGGAGTGTGGTTGCTCGGTGGAAAAGAAGACTTTTGGCCTCGCCTTTTGGTTTGGCGGCATTGGTGCGAGCGCTGGAGGGATCATCGGGGCGCTGATCGGTGGCATTGCGGACGTACGAGCGCGATGAGATTGGCGTCTGCGTGGCTTCCTAACAAACGGTTGCAGCCGACAGCCGCACTGTTGTGGGCGCGCTGCGCGCGCTCTATTTGAAGCGGCTGCAGCTGAACCGTAGACGTTAGCCAGCCACCGACAGATTGACCGTCACTCTTCGACGTACTCAGAAGCTCG
>CAYQCP010000069.1:0-17418 GCA_964416005.1 uncultured Gemmatimonas sp. | reverse complement strand
CATGCGCATGTACACGCGCTGGGCCGAGCGCCGCGGCTACGCCGTGGAGATCCTCGACCTGAGCGAGGGCGAGGAGGCCGGCATCAAGGGCGCCGTGCTCGAGATCAAGGGGAGCTACGCGTATGGCTTCCTGCGCCCCGAGGCGGGGGTGCACCGGCTCGTGCGCATCTCCCCCTTCGACTCCCAGGCGCGGCGGCACACGAGCTTCGCGTCGATCTTCGTGTACCCGGTGGTGGACACCGAGATCAACATCGAAGTGCGCGAAGAGGACATCAAGATGGACGTCTTCCGCGCGAGCGGCGCCGGCGGCCAGCACGTGAACAAGACGAGCTCCGCGGTGCGGCTGACGCACATCCCGTCGGGCATCGTGGTGGCGTGCCAGCAGGAGCGCAGCCAGGGGAAGAACAAGGCCCAGGCGATGAAGCAGCTCAAGAACAAGCTGTACCAGATGGAACTCGACAAGCAGGCGGCGGTGAAGGCCAAACTCGACGCGAACAAGGCGGACGTCACCTTCGGCAGCCAGATCCGCAGCTACGTCTTCCAGCCGTACACGATGGTCAACGACCATCGCACCGAACTGAAGATCACGGACGTGCAGAAGGTGATGGACGGCGCCATCGACCCGTTCATCGAGGCCTACCTCAAGGTGGCGGGCAACGCGGGAGCGGATCGATGAGCGACGAACTGAACTACGTGCTGCAGGCGCGGCGCGAAAAGCTGGCCGCGCTGCAGGCGCTGAACGTGGCGCCGTTCGGCTACGGCTTCGACCGCCAGCACCTGGCGGCGGCCTGCCCGGCGCTGCTCGGCGACGCGGCCGAGGGGCCGGTGGTGCAGCTGGCCGGACGCGTCGTCGCGTGGCGCGCCCACGGCAAGTCGACCTTCGCGCACCTCGGCGATCCGTCGGGGCGCGTGCAGCTCTACTTCAAGAAGGACGTGGTGGGCGAGGCGCTGTGGGCGCTGTGCGAATTGCTCGACCTCGGCGACGTCATTGGCGTGCGCGGGCCGCTCTTCCGCACGCGCACCGGCGAGGTGACGGTGCACGTGGAGCACGTCGAACTGCTCGCGAAGTCGCTGCGCCCGCTCCCGTTCGGCAAGGAAGAGGTAGTGGACGGCGCGGTGGTGCGGCATTCGGCGTTCGCCGACGGCGAGCAGCGGTCGCGCCAGCGGTATGCCGACCTTGCCGTGCACCCCGAGGTGCGCGCGCTGTTTACGGCGCGGTCGCGCATGACGAGCGCGGTGCGCGCCTTCATGGACGGCCTCGGCTACCTCGAGGTGGAGACGCCGGTGCTGCAGCCGCTATATGGCGGCGCCGCGGCGAAGCCGTTCGTGACGCACCACAACGCACTCGACATGCCACTGTACCTGCGCATCGCCGACGAGCTGTATCTCAAGCGGCTCGTGGTGGGCGGCTTCGACCGCGTGTACGAGATCGGGCACGACTTCCGCAACGAGGGCACCGACCGGACGCACAATCCGGAATTCACGATGCTCGAGTTTTACGAGGCGTACGCCGACTACACCGTGATGATGCAGCGCGTGGAGGCCCTGATGATCGCGGCGGCCACCGCCGTGCGCGACTCGCTGACGGCGGCGGGGCTGGCCTCCGATGCGCCGGCGTTCGACCCGGCGGTGCTGCAGGGCCCGTTCCCGCGCATGGAATGGCTGCCGTCGCTGTCGCAGGCGCTGCGCGTCCCCGACGTGACGAAGCTGACCGACGCCGAGTTGCGCAAGGCGGCCGAGCACGCGGGCGTGCACGGCATCGCGGCGCTGTCGCGGCCGAAGCTGATGGACGAGCTGTTCCAGCATCACGTGGAGAGCAAGATCGACCGCCCCACCTTCGTGGTGGACTACCCCAAGGAGCTGTCGCCGCTGGCGAAGCCGAAGCGCGGGAACCCGGAACTGACGGAGCGGTTCGAGATGTTCGCCAAGGGAAAGGAGATGGCCAACGCCTTCTCCGAGCTCAACGATCCCATCGACCAGCGGCAGCGCTTCGAGGCGCAGGCCAGGCTGAAGGCGGCGGGCGACGAGGAGGCCTCGGGCGTGGACGAGGACTACCTGCGCGCCATGGAGTACGGCATGCCGCCGATGGGCGGCGTGGGCGTGGGGATGGACCGGCTGTTCATGTACCTCACGGGGACGGCGCATATTCGGGATGTGATTCTGTTTCCGACCATGAGGCCTGAGTAGGGGAAGGGTGCAGGGGGTGGTGCAGGGGACAGGGAACAGGGTGTGGTGCGGGGGGACGAGGATTACCGCGGGGGGGCGATGGTCAACCGATTGGAGCTGGAAATCGCCTGGCGGTATCTCCGCTCGAGGGGGCGCACGCGGTGGCTGTCGTTCATCTCGCTCATCGCCATCGGCGGGATCGTGGTGGGCGTGAGCGCGCTGATCCTCATCATCGGCGTGATGAACGGGCTACAGACCGACCTGCGCGAGAAGATCCTCGTCGGGAGCCCCGACTTTCGCGTCCTCGTCTTTGGCGACGACCTGAAGATCAACGGGTGGCGCGCGGTGCAGGCGAAGGTGGCCAAGGTGGACGCCGTCGTCGCCGTCGCGCCGTTCGTGCTCACCCAGGCGCTTGCCAAGGCCCGCAGCGACTACACCGAGAGCGTCTCCATCTCGGGCATCGAGCCCACGGATTCCGCGGCACGCCACGTAACGAGCATTCGCAGTCACGCGATCATGGGCGACTTCTCCTTCAACAGCTCCGACGGTAAGCGCCGCGGCGCGGTGGTGGGGAAGCTGCTCGCCGAGCGGCTCTCGGCGTATCCGGGCAAGCCGGGGACGCGGCTCACGATGATCACGGCAGCCGGCCTGAAGCCCGACGCGGTGCTGGGGATGCTGGTGCCGCGCGTTGCGGAGTTCGAAGTGACGGGCGTCTTCGAAACGGGGATGTACGAGTACGACAATGCCTACGTCTTCGTCGACCTGCAGGTGGCGCAGGAGTTCGCCGGCCTCGACAGCGCCGTGACCGGGCTCGAGGTGGCGACGGCCGACCGCTGGTCGGCCCCGATCGTGGCGGAGCGCGTGAGCACGGACCTCGGGTTTCCGTTCCACACGGTGGACTGGCAGGAGCAGAACAGTTCGCTCTTCCGCGCGCTCAAGCTGGAGAAGCTGGGGATGGGCGTGATCCTCCTGCTCATCATCCTCGTGGCGGCCTTCAACATCGTGAGCACGCTCACGATGGTGGTGCGCGACAAGACGCGGGAGATCGGCATCCTCAAGGCGATGGGCGCCACCGAGGGGTCCATCCGCCGGATCTTCCTGATCCAGGGCACGGTGATCGGCTGCGTCGGCACGCTCGCCGGCACGGTGCTCGGCGGCGCGCTCGGGCTGCTGGTGGACCGCTACCGGCTCATCACGCTCGACCCCACGGTCTACTTCATCGATCACCTCCCGGTGCGGCTCGAAGCCGGCGACACCGCGCTGATGGCGCTGCTCGGATTCGCCGTGGCCGCCCTCGCCACGCTATATCCGGCGCGGCAGGCGTCCCGGCTCTACCCGATCGAGGCAATCCGCGACGAATGACCCCGATCCTCGAGGCGCGCGGCGTCCGGAAGGTCTTCACGGGCGGTGACGGCGGCCAGATCGTCGTGCTCGACGGCGTCGACCTGCAGGTGGCACGTGGCGAGATGGTGGCCGTCGTGGGGGCGAGCGGCGCGGGCAAGAGCACGCTGCTTCAGGTGCTCGGCGCGCTGGAGCGTCCGACGGGCGGCGACGTCGTGCTCGACGGCACGGCGGTGAGCCAGGTGGCGGACGTCGAACTCGCCGCGCTGCGCAACCGGTCGGTGGGTTTTGTCTTCCAGTTTCACCACCTGCTGAAGGAATTCACCGCGCTCGAGAACGTGATGATGCCCCTTCGGATCGGGGGCAGGTCTTCCGGCGAGGCACGGGCACGGGCACAGGCGCTGCTTGAACGCGTCGGGTTGGCGGGGCGCATGACGCATCGGCCGGGCGAGCTGTCGGGGGGCGAGCAGCAGCGCACGGCGGTGGCGCGCGCGCTCGCCGCCTCACCGCCGCTGGTGCTCGCCGACGAACCGTCGGGCAACCTGGACCACGTGAACGCCGAGTCGCTGCACGACCTCTTTGCGTCGCTCGCCGCCGAGATGGGGGTGGGGCTCGTGGTCGTGACGCACAACCGGTCGCTGGCGTCGCGCGCGCAGCGCGTCCTGCTGCTCGAGGACGGCACGCTGCACGCCAACGGCGGCGCGGGGCTGGTCTGATGCTGTGCGACCAGTGCCGTGAGCGCGACGCCGTGGTGCACCTCACGCAGATCGTCGAGGCGGAGGTGACGCAGCTGCACCTGTGCGAGAAGTGCGCGGCGGCCAAGGGCATCGAGACGACCGTGGCAATGCCCAAGCATCCGCTCGGCGACTTCCTGCACGCGGTGCAGCAGCAGTCGTCTCCCTCCGCCGGCGACCAGGTGCGATGCGCCTACTGCCAGACGTCGCTGCGCGACTTCCGCGCCTCGGGGCGGCTGGGGTGCGCACAGTGCTACACCGCCTTCGAGGGGGCGCTGCGCGAGCTGCTGCGGCGCGTGCACGGCGCGGCGCGGCACCGGGGCCACGAGTACGAGGCGCCGGCGGTCAGCAGCGAGGTGACGGCGCTCGACCAGCTGCGCGAGCGCCTGCAGCAGGCGGTGACGGCGGAGGAGTTCGAGCTGGCGGCGACGCTGCGCGACCAGATCCGGGCGCTCGAATGACGCTCGACCTGTCGCTCCTTCCGGACGGGGGGATGCCGTGGATCACCGCCTCCGGGCCGCACGCCGACATCGTGCTGTCCTCGCGCGTGCGACTGGCCCGCAACCTCTCAGGCTTCCCGTTCAGCCCACGGGCGGGGGACGCCGAGCGGCTGCGCGTCCTGCACCAGGTGCGCGACGCGGCCGCCGACACGGCGCTGCTGTCGCGCGCCGTCCTCCTGCGGGTGGACGAGCTGACGTCCAACGAGCGCCACCTCCTCCACGAACGTCACCTGGTGAGCCGGGAGCTAGCCGAGCTGGATGCGCCGACGGCGCGCAGCGGATCGGCGGTGCTGGTGGGCGACGAGGCGGCGTTGATGGTGAACGAGGAGGATCACCTGCGCCTGCAAGTCTTCCGCTCGGGCTTCGACATCGCCGGGGCGTGGGAGCGGGCTGCCCGGCTGGAACACGAGCTGGGCGAGCGCCTCCCGCTGGCCTACCACCACGAGTTCGGCTTCCTGACGTCGTGCCCCACCAACGTGGGAACGGGGCTTCGCGCGTCGGTGTTGGTCCACCTGCCGGGGCTGGTGCTGACCCAGGAGATCGGGAAGGTGCTCACCGGGCTGCAGCAGATGGGGCTGACCTACCGGGGGCTGTACGGCGAGGGGAGCGAGGTGGTCGGGAACTTCTTCCAGATCTCCAACCAGACTACCCTGGGGCGCACGGAGGACGAGCTCTGCGACCACCTGGCGCGGGTGGTGGCCCACGTGATCTCGCGGGAGTCGGAGGCGCGCCGTGTCCTCAGCCGAGATGCCGGTTATATTATCGAGGACAAGCTGTGGCGGGCGTACGGAACCTTGCGGTATGCCCGGAGCCTGGGCGCTGACGAGGCCATGAACCTGCTGAGCGGCGTCCGGTTGGCCGTCGGTATGTACCTGATTGGTGGCTTGAGTGTATACACGCTGAACAAGCTGCTCGTGTTCAGCCAGGCGGCGCACCTCTCGCTGGCGGAGGGGCGTCCGCTGACGGAGATCGAGGCCAATCTCGCCCGCGCGCGCTACGTGCGCGGGGTGCTGGCCGTGGAGACGGGCGAGGCGTAGCAGCCTCGCCGGCGACGACCGGGGAGACGATGAACGGCTACAACTTCACCGAACGGGTGCGAAAGGTGCTGGCGATGGCTCGGGAAGAGGCGGCACGCCTCCACCACGAGTACGTCGGCACGGAGCACATCCTGCTCGGACTGATCCGCGAAGGCGAGGGGGTGGCGGCCGCCGTGCTGCAGCACCTCAACGTCGAACTCGAGGAAATCCAGCAGAAGATCGAGGAGACGGTGAAGAAGGGGAAGGCGGCGCAGGCCACCGGCCCCGATCTGCCGTACACGTCGCGCGCCAAGAAGGTGCTCGAGCTCGCCATGGGCGAGGCCCGCGAGCTCGGGCACTCGTACGTCGGCACCGAGCACCTCCTGCTCGGGTTGCTGCGCGAGGAGAAGGGGATCGCGGCGCAGGTGCTGGCCGATGCCAACGTCTCGCTGGAGGCGGCGCGCGCGGAAACGCTGCGCCTGCTCGGCGGGACCGAGTCGGCGCAGGGTGGCGGGACGCCGGCGCCGGGCGCGCCGACGCCCGCCCCGGGTGCGCCGGGCGGCAAGGGCGAGAAAAAGTCCAAGACGCCCGCGCTCGACCATTTCTGCCGCGACCTGACGACGCTCGCCGCCGAGGGGCAGCTCGACCCGACCATCGGCCGGTTCAAGGAGATCGAGCGCGTCATGGAAGTGCTGACGCGCCGCAAGAAGAACAACCCCGTGCTGATCGGCGAGCCCGGCGTGGGCAAGACCGCCATCGTCGAGGGGCTGGCCCAGATGATCGCCAACGGGACGAGCCCGGACTCGCTGCGCGAGCATCGCGTGCTGTCGCTCGACATGGCGGCGGTGATCGCGGGCACCAAGTACCGCGGCCAGTTCGAGGAGCGGCTCAAGGCGGTGATGAACGAGATCGCGCTGAACAAGCAGATCATCCTGTTCATCGACGAGCTGCACACGCTGGTCGGCGCCGGCGCGGCCGAGGGGGCGATCGACGCCAGCAACATGCTCAAGCCGGCGCTGGCGCGCGGCGAGCTGCAGTGCGTGGGCGCCTCGACGCTGAACGAGTACCGCAAGTACATCGAGAAGGACGGGGCGCTCGAGCGCCGCTTCCAGACCGTGGTGGTGGAGCCGCCCTCGATCGACGAGACGGTGGACATCCTCAAGGGGCTGCGGAAGCGCTACGAGGACCATCATCGCGTGACGATCCCCGACGACACGCTCGTGTCGGCGGCCAAGCTGAGCGAGCGCTACATCACCGACCGGTTCCTTCCCGACAAGGCGATCGACGTCATCGACGAGGCCGGGGCGCGGGCGCGGCTGGCGGCGCAGGTGCCGCCGCCGGAAGTGGCGGAGCTCAAGGGGAAGCTCGAGGCGGTGAACACGGAGAAGGACGCGGCGGTGCGCGACCAGAATTTCGAGCGCGCGGCGTCGCTGCGGGACAGCGAGCGCGAGCTGCAGGGCGAGATCCGCACGCGGCAGGAGGCGTGGGAGCAGCGCCGGCAGTCGTTCCGCCCCGTGCTGGGCGAGGAGGAGATCGCCTTCATCGTGAGCCGCTGGACGGGGATCCCGGTGACGCGCCTGCAGGAGGCGGAGACGGCGCGCCTGCTGCGGATGGAGGAGGAGCTGCACGAGAGCGTGGTGGCGCAGGAGGACGCGATCAAGGCAATCGCCCGGTCCATCCGCCGCAGCCGCGCCGGGCTCAAGGACCCCAAGCGCCCCATCGGGTCGTTCATCTTCTGCGGGCCGACGGGCGTCGGCAAGACCGAACTCGCCCGCGCACTGGCCAAGTTCCTGTTTGCCGACGTCTCCGCGCTCATCCGCGTGGACATGTCGGAGTACATGGAGAAGTTCTCGGTGTCGCGCCTGATCGGCGCGCCCCCGGGCTACGTGGGCTACGAGGACTCCGGGGCGCTCACCAAGGCCGTGCGGCGCAAGCCGTACAGCGTCGTCCTGCTCGACGAGATCGAGAAGGCGCACCCCGACGTGTTCAATATCCTGCTCCAGGTGCTCGATGAGGGCCACCTGACCGACAACTACGGCCGGGTGATCGACTTCAAGAACACCGTGGTGATCATGACGTCGAACGTCGGCGCCAAGGACATCACCAAGAGCCGCACGGTCGGCTTCGGCTCCGAGAGCAGCGGGACGGCGGCGCGGTTCGAGAAGATGGCCGAGAAGGTGCGCGAGGAGCTCCAGCACACCTTCAACCCCGAGTTCCTGAACCGGCTGGACGACACCATCGTCTTCCACCCGCTGCAGAAGGAGCACATCGCGCAGATCGTGACCATCCTCATGCGCGACGTGCACAAGCGCCTGGCGGAGGAGGAGCTGGTGATGCGGCTCTCGGACGCCGCCCTCGACTTCCTGGTCGGGCACGGCTACGACGAGGCCTACGGCGCCCGGCCGCTCAAGCGGGCGATCCAGCGCTTCATCGAGGATCCCCTGTCGGAGAAGATCCTGCTGGCGGAGTTCGCCCGCGGGGATGAGATCGAGGTGGACGTCAGTGCCGACGGTACGCGCCTGGAGTTCCGGGTCCCCGCCAGCACCCCAAAGGCGTAGGAAGGAACCTGACGGGGCCGGGCGGGTTGCAACTGCAATCCACCCGGCCTCTTATGTATATTTCCCTGCTTATGCTTCGACCGACCCTTACCGCCCTGGCGCTGGTCGCCCTGGCGGGTATCGCCCCGCTGGGCGCGCAACAGCCCGATGATGGACGGTGCCAGACGCCGGACACGATTGCCGTCGCCGGCAACAAGCGTGTCCCGACGTCGACCATCCTGTCGGATGCCGGGCTGCGCGCCAAGGAGGCGCTGAACTACCCGACCCTCCAGCGCGCCATCCGCAAGGTGTTCGAGGGCGGACAGTTCGACGATGTCCGGCTGTCGTGCGTCCTGTCCGCGGACGCGCAGCAGGCGACGCTCCTCATCACGGTGGTCGAGCGCCCGCTGCTCCTCGACGTGGACGTCGTGGGGCCCGAGGTGGTCTCCCTGCGCACGGTCCGCGACAAGGTGGACCTGCTGATCGGGCGCCCGGTGGACCCGGCGCAGGTGGCGCTGGCCATCACGCGCATCGACTCGGTGTACCAGGCGAGCGGCTTCTACCTGGCGCAGATCAAGCCCGAGACGACGACGGTCGACAACAAGATCAAGATTCTCTTCCGCGTGGACGAGGGGCGCCGCCTCGCCGTCTCCGGCGTGAAGGTGATCGGCAATTCCGAGGTGCCCACCAAGTCGATCGTCAAGTCGATGAAGACGCGTCCCGAGGGCTTCTGGTGGTGGCGCAAGGGCGCCTTCGACGAGGACAAGTACGCCGGCGACCTGGGTGAGCGCATTCCGGAGCTGTTCGCAAAGCAGGGCTTCGTGGACTTCCAGTTCCTGCGCGACACGCTCCTCATCGACCGGGAGCGCGGCAAGGGGCTGATCGAGCTGACGGTGAACGAGGGCCGCCGCTACAACGTGGGCACCTTTGCCGTGGACGGAAACAAGCACTTCTCCACCGAGGACGTGCAGCGGTACTTCCCGTTCACGAGCGGCGCCCCGACGCTGCCGCAGCGCGTGGCGGCGCTGGTGCGGCGCAAGAAGGCGGCGTCCAACCTGTTCGACCGCACGCAGTGGGATGACGCGACGCAGAAGGTGCGGACGCTCTACTCCAACGACGGCTACATCTACGCGCAGATCCGCCCCGTCGCAGAGCCGGCAGGACTCGGCCCCGATTCGGTGCCGCGCGTGAACCTGCGCTGGGAGATCACCGAGAACCAGCCGGCGATCATCAACCGCGTGGACATCCTCGGCAACGACTACACCAATGAGGCGTGCATCCGGGAGCAGCTGTTCGTCATTCCGGGCGACGTGTTCAACCAGGACCGCCTGATCCGCTCGTACCAGAGCCTCGGCAACATGGGCTTCTTCGAGACGCCCATTCCGCCGCCCGACACGAAGCAGGCCAACGAGGCCGGCGACGTGGACGTGATCTTCCGCGTGAAGGAGAAGCGCACCGGCAACATCAACTTCGGCGCGTCGATGGGGCAGGGCACGGGCGTTGGCGGCTTCATCGGCCTCGAGCAGCCCAACCTCTGGGGCAACTGCAAGCGCGGGTCGATGCAGTGGCAGTACGGCCGCTACATCAACGACTTCAACCTGAGCTACACCGACCCGGCCATCCGCAAGAGCCGGCTGTCGGGCACGGTGACGGCGTACAACTCGCAGGCGCGCTACCGCATCGCCGACCTCGGCCGCTCCATCCGCACGGGCGCCAGCCTGCAGATGGGCTTCCCGCTCCCGAACTCGCGCTTCTCGCGCATCTTCGTGTCGTACGGGGCGGAAGCGGTGAAGTTCGGCAGCGACGGCCTGCTCGGCACCGTCACCAGCTCCGTGGACTGCACGCGGTGCTTCCGCAGCAACCTGGGGCTGTCGCTGACGCGCGACACGCGCGTGGACATGCCGTTCGCGACGCAGGGGAGCATGCAGACCATCAAGGCCGACTTCAACGGCGGCCTGCTCGGCGGCACGTCCACGTTCCAGCGCTACTACACCGAGATGCGCTCGCACGCGCTGCTCGGGCAGATTGGCGGCAGCAAGCCGGGCACCAACCCGCTGAAGTTCACGGTCGGGCTGACGGCCAAGGCGGGCGCGGTCTTCGGCGACCCGGGGGCGTTCTTCTACTCCCAGTCGTTCTCGCTCGGTGGCGTGCAGTTCGGCGAGATGCTGCGCGGCTACCCGGAGTTCTCGATCACGCCCACCGGCTTCTCGGGCGCGACGGGGACGTACAACGCGCAGCGCAATTCGTTCGGCAACGCCTTCTTCACCTCGACGGCCGAAGTGGGCCTGCGGGTGAGCCAGCAGCTGTACATCAACGTGTTCTACGACGCGGGGAATATGTGGGCCCACCCCCGCGAGATTGACCCGTCGCGCCTGTTCCGCGGCGCCGGCATCGGCGCCTCGGTCGTGACGCCGCTCGGGCCACTTGGTCTCGATTGGGCCTACGGCTTCGACCGCACCGATGCGTTCGGGCGGCCCGATCCGAAGTTCCAGCTGCACTTCCGCCTCGGCCAGTTCTTCTAACACCTGGAGTCTGCAATGCCCGTTCGTGTTCGCGCGCTGATTGGCGCCATCGTTCCTCTCCTGTTCCTGCCCGCGCTCGCCGCCGCACAGGGCACCGCCGTGAAGGTCGCCTATGTCGACACGCGCGAGCTGCTCGACAAGGCGCCGGGGCGCACCGACGCCGATGCGCAGTGGAAGAAGGAAGCGCAGGCGCTGCAGGACCAGGTCACCCGCATGCAGGATTCGCTGCAGGCGATGATCACGGCCTACCAGAAGGCCGAGGCGGGGCTGAGCCCGGCGGCGCGTGAGACGCGCCAGCGGAGCATCGGCGAGCGCGAGCAGGAGTACCAGACGCGCACGCAGGCGCTCGATCTCCAGGCGCAGCAGCGCCAGGCGCAGCTCCTGCAGCCGATCATCGAGCAGATCAAGGTGGCGCTCGAGGACGTGCGGAAGGAGGAGGGGCTGACCCTCATCCTCGACGTCGGCAGCCAGGGCAACCCGATCGTGGCCATCGACAAGAACCTCAACATCACCGACAAGGTGCTGGTGAAGATTCGCACGATGCCGGTTCCGCAGGTGGCGGCCCCGGCGGCTCCGGCAGGGGCCCGTCCGGCCGCTCCCGCGGCCACGAAGCCGCCGGCCGCCGCGCCGACGGGTCCGGTGTCGGCCCCAGCCGGCGCCGCGAAGCCGAAGGTTCCGCCGGTCAGCTGACGGCAGCGTCACCCCCACCCCCGATCGCCGAATGACGCAGGACGTCAGCGTCCAGAGCCTGACCGCCGCCCAGCTTGCCGAGGCGACGGGCGGTCGGCTTGTCGGCGATCCGACGGTGCGGGTGTCGGCGTTCGCGCCGCTCGACCGCGCCGGGCCGGACGAGCTCAGCTTTCTCGCGAAGCTTCAGTACGCGCCGGTGCTCGCGTCCACGCGCGCCGGCGTCGTGCTGGTGTCGCCCGAACTCGAGGCGACGCCCGGCACGCCGCAGGCGCGCATCGTGGTCGCCAAGCCGTATGAGGCGATGCTGGCGCTCGTCCCGCGCTTCTACCGCCCGGTGGTGCGAACCCCGGGCGTCCATCCTTCGGCGCACGTGGGCCGCGAGGTGGTGCTGGGGCGCGACGTCTGCATCGGGCCCGGGGCGGTGATCGAGGACGGCGCGCGCGTCGGCGACCGCACCTGGGTGGGCCCGCACGCCGTGATCGGCGCGCTCGCCGTGGTGGGCGACGACTGCCAGTTCCATGCGCATGCGGTGGTCTATCCGCAGAGCCAGGTCGGGCACCGGGTGCTCGTGCACTCCGGCGCCGCCATCGGCAGCGACGGCTTCGGCTACGTGTCGCACACGGTGGATGGGCGGTTCGTGCACGAGAAGATCCCGCATATCGGGCGCGCGATCATCGGCGACGACGTCGAGATCGGCGCAAACTCGTGCATCGACCGCGGCAGCGTGGACGACACGGTGGTCGGCGCGGGCACGAAGATCGACAACCTCGTGCACATCGGGCACAACGCGCGCGTGGGTCGGCTCTGCCTGCTCGTCGCCCAGTGCGGCGTGAGCGGCAGTTCGCGGCTCGAGGACGGCGTGGTGCTCGCGGGGCAGGTGGGCGTGAGTGGGCACCTGACCATCGGCGCCGGCGCGAAGATCGGCGCACAGGGCGGCGTGATCAGCAACGTTCCCGCCGGCGAGTCGTGGTCGGGCTATCCGGCCCGCCCGCATCGTGAGTCGCTGCGCGCGAGCGCCGCGTTGCTCAAGCTCGCGGGGATGATGAAGCGCCTCGAGAAGCTGCTGGAGCGGGACACGCCGTGAGCAGGCGCCGGACGATCGCGCGCGCCGCGGCGGTGTCCGGCGTCGGACTGCATCTCGGCCGGCCGTGCCGGCTCTCCTTCGAGCCCGCGGCTCCGGGCAGCGGCATCCGGTTCCGTCGTGTGGACCTGCCGGGGGCGCCGGAGACCGCGGCACATGTCGCGACGGCCGAGCTCGCCGAACGCCGCACCCAGCTCGGCACGGGCGAGGCGGCGCTCCACACGGTGGAGCATGTGCTGGCCGCGGTGGCGGGGAGCGGCATCGACGACGTGCTCATCGCGATGGACTCGCCGGAGCCGCCCATTCTCGACGGCAGCTCGCGCCCGTTCGCCGAGGCGCTGCGCGCGGCCGGCGTGGTGGAGCACGGTGGCACGGTGGAGTACCTTCGACTGTCGCGTCCCGTGCGCATCGTGGACGGCGAGTCCGTGTACGAGGCGCACCCCGCCGACGGGCTCACCCTGGACGTGCGCATCGACTTTCCGCACCCGCTCGTGGGCGGCCAGCAGGGGACGTGGGTGGTGACGCCCGAGACGTTCCATCGCGAGCTTTCGGGGGCGCGCACATTCGGCTTCATGCGGGAAGTGGAGGCGCTGCGCGCGAAGGGACTGATCCAGGGGGCGACCACCGACAACGTGATCGCCCTCGACGAACAGGGCGTGGTGGGCAACACGCTGCGGTGGCCGGACGAGTTCGTCCGGCACAAGGCGATGGATTTCGTGGGAGATCTGGCGTTGGCCGGCAAGCGGGTGCAGGCGCGCATCACGGCGACCAAGCCCAGCCATCGCGGAACGGTCTTGCTGGTGCGCGCGCTGCTGGCGCACGACCGGCGGGAGGAGGGATACGTGCTCGGGATTGAAGACATCATGAAGGTGCTGCCGCACCGGTACCCGTTCCTGCTCGTGGACCGCGTCCTCGAGCTGGAGGAGCGGCGCATCGTCGGCATCAAGAACGTCACCATCAACGAGCCCTTCTTCCAGGGGCACTTCCCGGGGCACCCGATCATGCCCGGCGTGCTCATCGTCGAGGCGATGGCGCAGGTGGGCGGGATGCTGCTGATGGGGACGGTGGAAGACCCGGACTCGAAGGTCGTCTACTTCATGTCGCTGGACAACGTGAAGTTCCGCAAGCCGGTGCGTCCGGGCGACCAGCTGCGGTTCGAGCTGGAGATGATGCAGGTGCGCGGCAAGATCTGCCGCATGAAGGGAACCGCGAAAGTGGACGGCGAAGTGGTCTGTGAGGCGGAAATGGCCGCCATGGTGAGGGATAGATGAGCAACCGAATTCATACGTCCGCCGTCATCGACGCGGATGCGCGCATTGGCGACAATGTGACCATTGGCGCCGGCGTGATCATCGGCCCGCGCTGCACGGTGGGCGACGGGTGCGTGATCAGCACGCGTGCGATCCTCGAGGAGAACGTCCGCCTCGGCAACGAGGTGAAGATCGGCGTCGGCTCCGTGCTCGGCGGGCTGCCGCAGGACCTCAAGTTCAAGGGCGAGGAGACGTGGGTGGAGGTGGGCGACCGCACCACGATCCGCGAGTACACGACCATCAACCGCGGCACGTCGCAGTCGTTCAAGACGACGGTCGGCAGCGACTGCTTTCTGATGACGTACGTGCATCTCGCGCACGACTGCCATGTGGGCAACGGCGTGATCATCTCCAATGGGACGCAGCTCGCCGGGCACGTGACGATCGAGGACAAGGCGATCATCTCGGGGCTCTGCGCGATCCATCAGTTCGGGAAGATCGGCCGCTACTGCTTCATCGGCGGCATGGCGCGCGTGAACAAGGACGTGCCGCCGTACGTGAAGGCGGTGGGGAACCCGATCAAGCTGTACGGCCTCAACAGCATCGGGCTCCAGCGCAACGGCTTCTCGCCGGAGACGATCCTCGAGCTGAAGAAGGCGTACCGCATGTTCTTCCGCAGCGAGCTCAACATTGCGCAGGCGCTCGAGATGGCGCGTAAGGAGCTCTCGATGGGCCCCGAGGTGAAGGCGTTCGTGGACTTCGTGGAAGACAGCCAGCGAGGCATCGTGATATGAGCGCGCCGCTGCGGGTGGGCGTCATCGGGACGGGCGCACTGGGATTCCACCACCTGCGGCACCTGCGCACGCTGGACGGCGCGGTCGTGCGCGGGTTCCACGAGACCGACGCGGCGCGCGCCGCCAAGGTGGGCGAGGAGCTGGGCGTCGCCGCCGCGGCGTCGCTCGATGCGCTGCTCGATGACGTGGACGCCGTGTCCATAGTAGTGCCGACGCCGGCGCACTTTGCCGTGGCCAGGGCGGCGCTCGAGCGCGGCAAGCACGTGCTGATCGAGAAGCCGATCACGACGACGCTGGACGAGGCGGACGCCCTGCTGGCGCTGGCGAAGGCGAAGGGCACGCTGGTGCAGATCGGGCACATCGAGCGCTTCAACCGCGCCATCCGCGCGGCGTGGCCGTATGTCGAGACGCCGCTCTTCATCGAGAGCGAGCGCCTGGCGCCCTTCAACCCGCGCGGCTCGGACGTGGCGGTGGTGCTCGACCTGATGATCCACGACATTGATCTCGTCCTGACGCTGACGAAGGCGAAGGTGGCGCAGGTCTCGGCGACGGGCGTTGGCGTGCTCACGCCCAGCCTCGACATGGCCAACGCGCGCGTGGCGTTTGCCAACGGCGGCATCGCCAACATCACCGCCAGCCGCATCTCGCGCGACCGGTCGCGCAAGCTGCGCCTGTTCCAGCGCAACGGCTACATGACGCTGGACCTCGCGGCGGGCAACGGCGAGCTGTTCCGCCTGCGCGGCGACGTGGACATGGCGGCGCTGGCGCGGCAGGCGCAGCCCGACGTGACGGCGTTCGTGGAGCGCATTCCGCTGGAAGCGCCGGACGGCGATGCGCTCAAGCTGGAGCTGGAGTCGTTCGTGGCAGCGGTGCGGGGTGAGGCGCCGGTGCCGGTGACGGGCGACGACGGGCGCGATGCGCTGGCCGTCGCGCTGCAGATCGTGACGGACATCGAGCGGTCGCGCTCGGTGATGAACGCGGCGCGCGGCCCCGGTGCGTGAGATCCTGATCATCGCCGGCGAGGCGTCGGGCGACCTGCACGGCGCCGGCGTCGCCGAGCGATTGCGCGCGCTGCGGCCGGACGTGCCGCTGGTCGGCATGGGCGGGGACCGCATGGCGGCCGCCGACGTGCAGCTCTTCGAGCGCGCCGAGGGGGTCGTCGGCTTCGTGGAGGTGCTCAAGCACCTGCCGGCGCACCTGCGGCTCCTCCGCGAGGTGAAGGCGCACCTGCGCAGCGGACGCGTGGGGCTGATCATCCTCATCGACTATCCCGGCTTCAACCTGCGCGTGGCGCGCGCGGCGCACGATGCCGGCGTTCCCGTGCTGTACTACATCACGCCGCAGGTGTGGGCGTGGAAGCCCGGCCGGCTGAAGATGATGGCGGAGGTCATCACGAAGGCCGCCGTGATCCTGCCGTTCGAGGAAGCCCTGCTCGTGAAGGCGGGCATCAACACGACGTTCGTGGGGCACCCGCTGCTCGACCGCGCCCAGGAGCTGCCCGACCGCGCCGAGGCGCGGCGCCGACTTGGCATGCCGGCGGACCGCGAGGTGCTCGCGCTGTTTCCGGGCAGCCGGGCCCAGGAGATCGAGCGCCACCTGCAGGCGTTCGAGGCGGTCGCGCGCGAACTGCAGCGGCGGCGGCCGGGGCTCGAGGTCGTGGTGAGCGTGGCGCCCACGATCCAGCTCGATGCGTCGCACGTGCCGTTCCCGATGGTGCGCGCCCAGTCGTTCGACGTGCTGCGCGCGGCGGACGTGGCGCTCTGCAAGAGCGGGACGACGACGCTCGAGGCGGCGGTGGCTGGCTGTCCGTGCGCCGTGGTGTACAAGACGAGCCGCATCACCTACGAGATTGCCAGGCGCCTCGTGAACATCCCGCACATCGGGCTCCTCAACGTGGTCGCCGGGCGCGAAGTGGCGCCCGAGTTCGTGCAGGACGCGTTCACGACGCAGGCCGTGACCGACGCGCTCGATCCGCTGTTCGACGCCGGCAGCCCCGCCCGCACGCGCATGCTCGACGGGATGCAGAACTTGGGCAACACGTATCTGGAGATGAACAATCCCAAAGCCGCCATCGAGCAATACAAAAAAGCGTTGGAGATCAATCCCGATTTTGAGCGTGCCAAGCGGGGATTGGTTCGCGCCGAGGAGGCCATTAATCAGGTCAAGGAGACCGTCAATCCCTTTGGACGGCTGGTGGATCAGCACGCGGTCAAGCAGGCGACCGTCGATGTGCGACTCAAGAAAATGTCTCCAGAAGAACGTGCCCGAGATCGGCAAGCCATCCGTCGTCTGGCGGTCGAAACGCAAGCCGTTTCTCAGCAGCTACTCGAACACCTGCGCGACCACCTGCAAGGCGATTTGACGCAACTCGATCGTGGAGTGCAATTCAGCTTGCGGGAGATTCACAAATCGATCTTCGACTCCAACGAACGGTTTCTCACTGCCTTTGAGAAGTTTCAGGACTTGCGAACTCAGTTGCAGCGATTGGCGAAAGAGCTCCATTCCCATGAAGCCGCTCTGAAAGAAGCCATTTGATGCATCGAGTCCGGTGATGTTGCAACTTCCGTTATTCGCCTTTGGCACGCTGCGTCGAGGCGAATGCAATCATGGCTACCTCGCCGGAGTGTTCGATCGAGTCCTGCCGGCGAGATTGTTGAACTTCGCCCGAGTCGGACCCCTGATGATCGCTCGCGCAGCGGATTCCGTCGTCGATGGCGAGCTTTTCTGCCTCACACCCGCGACCTACGAAACCACTCCCGTGGGCGAGATCTTCCGCACCGTGACATC
>CAYQCP010000068.1:0-17471 GCA_964416005.1 uncultured Gemmatimonas sp. | reverse complement strand
CCAGCGGGCCGAAGGGCAGCACCTGGAAGTACGTGCCGTTGTCACCCGCAGGCTTCAGCCCCAGGCGCTTGAACTCGCGCGCGATGTACTCGGTGGTCTTGTAGTTGCCGAGCTCACCGATGCGCCGCCCCCGCATGGAGTCGTCCGCGATGCCGTAGAGTCGCGTGCGCAGGTCGTTCGCGGTGATCGCGCTGGACGTCGGACGCGGCGCCCAGACAGCCGGCCCTTCGTCGTGCCAGACCGGTCTTGACGCGGCCGACCGGGACTGGGCGGAGAGCGCGACGGCACTGACGGCAAGCGCGGGGACGATGCAGACGAGATGGGCGGGACGGATCACGTGGAGTCCTCTCGTGGCGCGGGCACGACAGGGCGGAGGGCCCTGTCCGACTGCCAATCTACGGGCGAAGGCCGGCGAGTGTTCAGGGCCGGCAGCGACGGGACCTTGTCGGTGCACGGGGCGCGTGGGTACACTCGATGATCATGTTCACGAGAGGCTCCCCGTGCGCCGCTTGCCGCTGCTGCTCGCCCTCGCCCTGATTGCGCCGTTTCCCGCGTCGTCGCAGGCGCCGCCGCAGCCACTCCAGTCCGCCTCCGCTGATCCGCATGCGTCGCTGTTCGTGGGCGTCGAGTGGTTGGCGCAGCATCTGCGTGACCCCAACCTCGTGCTGTTGCATGTCGGGGATCCCGCGGCGTATCCTGCCGCGCATATCCCCGGCGCCCGACTCGTGAACCTCGCCGACATCTCCGTGGGCGATCGTACGGGCCGCGGGCTGGCACTCGAGATGCCGAGCGCCGACACACTGCGCGCCCGACTCGCGGCACTCGGCATCGGTGACGACTCGCGCATCGTGCTGTATTACGGCAAGGACTGGGTCAGTCCCACGACGCGGGTCCACCTGACGCTCGCCTACGCCGGACTGGACGCGCGCGCATCCATTCTCGATGGCGGCATGGATGCCTGGACGGCGGCGGGCCACTCGACGACCGCCGAGATTCCCGCGCCCGCCGTCGGCACGCTGTCGGCGCTGCGCGTCCGGAACTTCGTGGTCGCTGCGGCCTACGTGCAGTCCATGATCGGCAGACCGGGCGTCTCCATCGTGGACGCGCGCGACACCGCGTTCTACATCGGCTCGCGCAGCGGCGGCGGGCCGTCGGCGCCGCACCGCGCCGGCCACATCGCCGGCGCGCGCAGCGTACCGTTTTCCACGCTCACCGATGCGTCGCTGCGCTTGAAGTCGCCGGCGGAACTGGCCGCGGCGTTCGCGGCGGCGGGCGTCGGGCCGCGCGACGTGATCATCGGCTACTGCCACATCGGCCAGCAGGCGACCGCCATGCTGACGGCTGCGCGCGTGCTCGGACACCCGATCCTGCTCTATGACGGGTCGTTCCAGGACTGGTCGGCGCGAGCGGAGCTGCCGGTGGAGACGGGGGCGGCGAAGCCGAAGGACTGATTGGGGATTTGGACCCAGGATTACGATTCATGACTTCGATATAGGACAGCGACCAGCGATTACCACAATCGCCAGTCGCTGTCCTCCATCGCAATCCTCTATCGCAATCCTCGGTCCGAATCCTCAATCGTCACTTGATGCGAGCCATCTCCAACCGCGCCCCCTTCTCGTCCTGCACGCCCATGTACACGACGCCGGGCCCGAAGCCGGAGATCACGCGGCCGAACGGCAGCTTCACGCGGTCCACCAGTTCGCCCTTGCCGTTGATCACGTCGTAGATCGGCCCGGCGTCGGTGGGCTGCGTCGTGCGCACCCACAAGTTCCCGTCGGTATCGGAGCGCACCGAGCCCTGGCGGAAGGCCGGGCGGTAGTCGGGCAGGTCCTTGGGCTTCACGAAGTTGATGCTGGGCGCCGCGATCTGCTGTACGCCCTGCTGCGGGCGGGCAGCGCCACCACCGTCCGATCGCATCTCGAACGTCATCCGCACCTGTTGACCGCCACCAGCCGCGCCGGCCATCGCCGCGTTGGCGTTGTTGACGCCGCTCGCCATGGCGCGGTTCATCGCCTCGCGCTGCTTCTCGGCTTCCACCTTCACGGAGTCGATGAACTTCTCCTTGCCATCGTCATCCAGCCGCTCCCAGTTGAATGGAATCTTCGGCGACGAGCTCCACGAACCGTCGGTGTTGAGCCAGTCCACATGGTAGTCCTTGCCGCGCACCACCGCGATGCGCCCGTCGGGCATGAGCGCCCAGTCGTCCACCACCGGCATCGGGTTGGTCATCATGCTGATGCGCATCGCGCCGCGGTCGTCCTGCGTCATGCTGACCTGGGTGCTGGGGATCTTGAAGTACGTCGCGGTGTCGAGGGCGCGCGTGGCGAGGTTGACGCGGAAGACCGGCGCCGTGTCGGCCATCGTGGGGGCGCGGAACGCCTGCCCCGGCTGCGGCGGGCCACTCATGTTCATGCCGCGCATGTTGGGCATCACGAACCCGCGATAGACGATGCGGCCCTGCGGGTCCACGCCGGGCGTGCCGAAGGGCCCGCCGATCATGAAGTTCGCGTCCTGCGGCCGCGGCACCGCCATCACGCGCACCACCGCCCCCTTGCCGTCGATAACCAGCATCGAGAGCGACTGCGGGTCGATGAAGAGCGACGAGTCGCCCTTGTACGCCATCAGCCCGGCGATGCGGCTGCTGTAGCCGTTGGCCGTGGCCGGCGTCGTGTCGGCGATGACCGACTTCAGCTTGAAGTCGGCGTCGAGCACGATGAGCTGCCGGCGCGTCAGGTCGTTGACGATGGCGCCGCCGGCCGGCAGCGGCCGCACGGCGGAGACGGAACCGAGGAGGTCGGCAGGCGAGACCTGCGTGACGGGCCCGAGCGGGCGCACCGGCGGCAGCGGCTGCTGCGCCGCGGCCGGTGCCGCAATCACCGCGAGAGCGAGCAAGGCACGAAATCGAAAAGTCATGGATGTGCGTGGGAAGTAGGGAGCGGTGTGCATCAGCGGGAGATGTGGATGGTCTGGACGGCGGGGCCGCCCATGCCGCCGGCCATGAACATGAACGGACCGCCCGCCGTGCCGCCGACCGTCGCGGAGCGTATGGACTTCAGGTACCAGGGATCGAGATGCGCGGCCACGAGGGCGGGCAGCTTGCGGCGCTGCGCGGGGGTCAGGACGTTCTTCACGCGCGGCGCCACCTTCAGCAGCTCGTCCACCGACGCCTCGCGGGTCTTCTTGTACAGCGCGTACGCCTGGTCGTGGCTGTAGTTGTCCGTCAGCCCGGCGAGTTCCTTGATGACCGGGGCCCACAGGCGGTTCAGCGTGATCAGGTACGCGCGGTTCATCGTGGCCAGGCTGTCGCCCTGCGCCGAGGTGAGGCGGAGACTGTCCGTCTGGCGCAGGATCATCGCCAGTGGATTGATGGTGACGCCGCCGGCGCCGTACATCGCATTGAGCTGCGACTCCGAGGCCTTCTGACCGGCCAGGCGACGCCCGCGATCGAGCTGCTGCGTGAGCAGCTGGCGCTCGCGCGCCGGCCCGAGGTCGAAGCGCATCATCGCCGTCACCGTGACGGGCTGGCGGATCGACGTCTGCGACGGCTTGGTGGAGCCGAAGCGCTGGTTCACCTCATAGGTGTAGCGCTGCGTCGCGGGGTTGAAGCCGCGCACGTACAGCAGCGTGGCATCGGGCTGCACCGTCTGCCCCCACCCCTTGAGATTGTCCTCGCCGTTCACGAGCAGGTCGGCGGCCCCAATCGGGTTGCTCACCTGGAACTGGATATTCGCCCGCTGGGGGAGGTGGAGCTTGATGGGGTTGAACGAGATGCTCAGGAAGGCGGTGTGCGTCCAGGGGCCCTGGCAGCTGTTGCGGTCGGCCAGCCGGCCGAGCTGCGACTCGAGGCAGCGCTTCGCCCCGCCCGTCGAGCTCTTGAGCAGCGACTGCATCGCGCTGGCAAGCGCGGCGTCACCGGCCGTGGCCGGATCAGCGATGAACGCGCGGTCATTGTAGAGCCCGTCGCCGTTCACATCACCGGCCACGCCGGGCGTGTACGACGTGCCGGCCCGCACATTGCCGAACCAGTTCACGCGGATGGCGTCGAAGAAGTTGTAGTTCAGCGAGTACTGCAGCTGGTGCCGGGCCGCGGCCGCGGACCGCGACCAAGCCACCGCCCGCGGGTCGCCCGTGGTGCTCTGGAAGCCGCGGTACTGCTCGCGCACGTCGGCATACACGTAGCCGAGGTTCCAGCCCAGCCTCGAGTTGAACGTCATCGGGCTCAGCCGCACCGAGAGCTGCTTGGACTCCGACTGCAGGTCCGACCGCGATTCGTTGACCGCGTTGTACTCCGGGTGCAGGCGCGACGCCCGCGGCGCGGACAGGCCGGAGACGGGATCGATGCTCGCCACGGGGACGTACACGGGACGCCCGCCCTCGCTCGCGAGCGTGAACCGGCTCGTCCCCGCGAAGTTGAGGTCGTAGCTGCCGGGCTGGTTCAGGTTGCGCGAGTACGTGAGGTCCACATTCGCCGTATAGCGCCCGTTGGCCACCGGACCGTTCCACTGCAGGTTGCCGCGCACGCTGCGCGTTGCCTGCCAGTCCTTGGCGAAGAAACTCACGTTGGGCGCGACGTTGGTGAACGGCGAAGTCACCGAGCCGTCAGCGCACGCCGCCGGCACGGAACCCGGATTGGTGAGCCATCCGCTCCAGTCCTGCGACGGAACGGTGGTGCCCACGCAGCTCAGCTGCTGCACCGCCGAGGCGAGGCCGGTGTTGTCGAGCGCCGAGCCCAGCAGCGTTGCCTGCGGGAGGTTCTGGAAGACGCCCACGCCGCCGCGCACCACGGCGCGCGGCCCGCGGATGGCGCCCTCGAACCCGGGAATCTGCGCGCCCTGGCCATACTGCCACGAGAAGCCAAGCCGTGGACTCACGTAGAGGTGGTTTGGCGCATAGCTGTTGTCAGCGCCGAAGCGCTGCGCGAGATCCGGATTCTCGGTGGGTCCGGCGCTGAACGCGTTGCCGTCCACGCGCACGCCATACTGGATCTGCAGGTCGTTCGACTTGCGCCACGCATCGCCGATGGAGATGGCCCCCACCGTCTGCGCCCCGCTCCGCACCCGCGGCGACAGCTGGCGCGAGAAAGACGCCGCCCGCCCGTTCTCGAGGTCGCCCAGCGAGAGGTAGCTGAACGAACCCAGCTGGTTGGTCGTCTGGTCCTGGTCGAACGCGTCGCGGCGCAATTCGGTGGACAGCTTGATGCGGTGCTTGTTGTTCCGTGAGAACCACGACAGGGTGTTGATGAACCCGAGGCTGGAATTGTCCTGCGCGTTGTCGAGGAACGTGCTGCCGCCGAACTGCACGGGCCGCACACCCGTGGTGCCGTCCGGCAGGTTGGACGTCACCCGCACGGTTCCGCTCGGCAGGTCGTAGTACGGGTTCCCCTCGTTGTGCGAGCCGCTGAGCGTGATGTTGGTCTCAGACAGGAAGCCCGAGAGCAGGCCGGACTCGAAGTAGGCCGAATGCCGTCCCTGCACGCCGCCGTTGTAACCCGTGCGCTCGCCGCTGTGCCCCGGCAGCTCACTGATGGAGCCGCCCACCGGCGCGCTGCGGTTGGCCGACCCGTTGAAGGTCAGCGCGTACGCCGCGCCGGTGCGCGAACCCACCGGCGCCAGGTTGAGCGTCGCCAGGATGGAGCCGTTGTCGGTGTAGCGGTTGCTCACCGACGAGCGCGGCGAGAGCGGAATGCCCTTGGCGCGCAGGATGTTGAGCAGCCGCGCCGCGGAGTCGGGGCTCATGCCGCTGGTCACGAGACCCGTGGAGGACGTATTGAGCAGCGTCTGCAGGTCGTTGGCGCGACGCCCCAGCTGGTAGGAGAAGTTGTAGAACGCCTCGTCGATCTTCACCGGTCCCGAGAGCAGGCCGCCCAGCGAGACATTGGTGAACTGCTGGCCCAGCGCCTGCGCCGCACGGTCGGTCCACTGGAGCGATGGGGCGTCGAGGTTCAGCGAATTCGTGCGCGTCGTGAAGTTGTTGCCGCTGGGGGAGCGGATGTTGAACTGCGCGCCGCTGAAGCCGCCGCGCGACACATCGTACGGGCTGGTGGACAGCGAACTCGACACGCCGGCGTCACGCGGCACGTCGGCACCGCCGAAGGAGCCGCCGTTCAGCGTCGTCGCATTCTGGTCGGGCGTCAGGCCCAGCACCGAAAAGCCCGACGCATCGCCGGCGGTTCCCGGGACGAGCGTCACCCCGGGCAGCGACGCCGCCATCGCGGCGATGTTGCCGGCGTCCCCGGCCGAGACGTTGGCTGCCGACACGTTGCGCTCGGTGCCCGAGATGTCGGGCTGGCGGTCGTCGCGGACGGCGCGCGTGCGTTCGCCGGGCGTGACGCGCACCGCCTCGAGCTCCGTCATCGCGCGGGACAGCTTCGCGTCGGCGATCAGGATTTCCTGATCCGCCGTGCGCTTCACCTGGAAGCGCTTCATCGAGAAGCCGATGGCCTGCACGGTCACCATGTAGTCGCCGTCCCCGTTGGGGAACGTGATGGTGAACCGGCCACTGTTGTCGGTGAGCGCGCGGCGCGTCACGTTGCCGCTCAGCGAAACGGCCTGGACGCGGGCGCCGGCGATCGCCACCGAGTCTTCACCGATGACCCGACCGCGGATGACGTCCACCGCCTGCGCCGAAGCGCCGGCGGGAACACAGCAGGAGACGGCGATGGCCGCGGCGGCAATGAGACGACAGACGCTCTGAAAGGGCATCGGGAAGAGTCAGCAGGTGAAGGTCCAGTTTCGCGCGAGGCGCAGCGACCAATGCGTTAGTACCCAGGCTGGTCGCTTGGGTTTACGCACGGCCGCACGCAACCACTCAAAATACGCCGGCGCGTACGCGGGTGTTTCTACTTGGTGGCTACAGCGCGCCCCACCCGTTCGTTAGCTCGACGAGGCGGGCGGCGTGGCCGACGTCGCTACTTCATGCTGCGAAGAAGCGTCGTGTCCACTTTCGTGATGTGGTTGACGAGCCAGTCGCCCAGCGCTTGCTGGAGCGTCGTCACGCGCTCCGGCGTGATGCCGTCACGCATGAGGTCGTCTCGCAGGCTCGTGAAGCGCTCCACGAAGCCCGCGTGCGCCCGCTGGTTGGCCCCCGCCGCCGGGCACTGGTGGCGCATGAAGCACTCCTCCTCGTGCGAGAAGTGCCGCCAGGCGTACGCCTCGAGGAAGCTCAGGATGCCGGGAACCTCGGCGGCCTCGGTGCCGCGCGCCACCGCGTCATCCAGCCGATTGATGGTATCGATCAGCGTCCGGTGCGCGGCGTCGATCTCCGCATCGCCGCTGGCCATCCTCGAGGTCCACTCGTATTTCATGCGAATCACTCTCCTCGGTCGAGGCCTGCCCGATTCGGAAGAGCTACGCCGTCGTCGCGACCGCCGCCTCGGCCATTTGCTCCGACGCGGCCGCCGGCTCGCCGAGCAGGTACGCCAGCACCTCGGCCGCCGTGTACGACGTGCGGCCGCGCGCGACCCGCGCGAGTTCCGTCACGTAGTCGCCGCTGGTAATCATCGGCGGCTCCACCTTGCCGTTCTTGCGCAGTTGACCGAGCCCGATGACCGCCATGAGTCCGTTGCAGAGGCAACGACGACCCACGGTATCCTCCTCGGACCCGCCGGAGTTCGTGTAGTCGCGCACCGGCGCCGCCGAGCAGCGATAGACGAGGCGGCCATCTTCACGAAGCGCGGCCGTACGCAGGTAGCCCAGGTCGCAGCATCGCTCGCGCGTGTCGTCCTGCTGCGCGATGGATGGCGTACGGACCACCTTGAACGGAAAGCCCGTCGGCGACGCGCGCGGATCGGTGAAGATGCTCGCCTTCCCCTCCGCCACGTCCGACAGCACCTGTCGCTTCACTTCCGGGGTGAAGCCCGACTCATCGCTGTATGCGAAGGCCGTGCCCACCTGAATTCCGGCGGCGCCCTCCCGCAGCGCCTGCTGCAGCCCGTCGGGAGAGCCAAAACTCCCCGCCAGCCAGAACGGCACGCCGAGTTCGCGCATGGCCGCGAGGTCGCACTCGTCCCGCGGGCCGTAGATCGGCTCGCCGCGCTCGTTCAACTGCAGCGCGCCACGCGGCGGCGCGTTGTGCCCACCCGCCGTCGCGCCCTCGACGATGAAGCCGTCCACGCGCCCCGTCGCCTTGCGCGCCAGGTTGGTGGCGAGCGTGTGCGACGACACGATGGCATAGAACTGCGGACGCTTCAGCGCCACGTCGGTCATGCCATGTTCAGCCGGGTCGAAGGACAGCGTGAACTGCTGGCCGGCGGCCTGGTCCACATCGAGCTTGAGCACCGCCGGCGCCTGCACGGCGAGCGCGTCGAGCGCGCCGGGAATCTCGCGGGGAATGCCGGCGCCCATGAGCACGACGTCCACACCGGCCAGCATCGCGCCGTACAGCGACGGCAGCGTGGGCATCTGCACCTTCGTCAGCAAGTTGATGCCGACGCGCCCGCTGTGCCCTTCCTTGGCCAGCCAGACCTCGACGTAGTTAGCGGCGATCGTCACCTGCTCGCGGAACCTGCTCACCGCCTGCTTGTACATGGGCAGCGAGGCGTAGGGCTCGTCGGGCGCCCGGCCGTGCGGCTTGAAGTACTTGCGGAGGATCTCGGCCGCGACGTCCGGCTTGGGGAAGTTCGCCAGCGCCCGGCGGATCGCACCGCCCGGATCGCCATCCTGGAGCCGTCGCACGAAGACGGAATCGAGGGCCGTCCCGGAGATCACGCCCAACTGCCCGGCGGCAGCCACGGCACTCGCCAGCTTCCAATTGGAAACGGCAATGCCCATGCCTCCCTGAATGATCAGGGGAAGTGCCGCAACCGTCATGAGGCTCCTCGGCAGCGAAGTGCAGGGCCGCCCGCGACAGCGGCTACACCGACGAACCATCTCGTCGCGGTGCCCCCGCGCATTTCGCCGCGCCTGCGGAGGGCATCAAAGCAATTTGACGATGGCCGAGTCCCGTGTCCACGGGGCCCGGCTACCTGAGAACGCTTCGCAAGCTGTCTTCCGGCGCGTCAGCGCGCCAGTACCGGCGTCAATTCGCGAAGTTCGAGGCGAGACGCCACTTCAGCCAGCGCGTGGTCGAGATCGCGCCACAGGTCGCGCGGGTCCTCGAGGCCGACGCTCAGGCGAAGCAGGCCGGGACTCACGCCCACCGCCTCACGCGCCTCCTGCTCCACGACTCGGTGCGTGAGCGCCGCCGGCGGCTGGATGAGGGAGTCCGTGGAGCCGAGGCTCACGGCAGGCGTGATGAGTTCGAGCGTGCCGAGGAAGTGCTGCATCACTGCCGGGTCCTCGGTCGCCAGTTCGAACGAGACCACGCACCCGGGACCCTGCATCTGACGACCGAGCAGCCCGCGCGGATCCTGCCCGGGCAGTCCAGGGAACCGCACGCCCACGATGCGCCGGTCGGCGGCAAGCCGCTCGGCCAGCACGATCGCCGTGGCCTGCGCGCGTTCCACGCGCAGTTCGAGCGTCGGCACGCCACGGTGCAGCAGGAACGACGCGAGCGGGTGCAGCAGCCCGCCGGTGGCGGCGCGCACATGTTTGATGTCACGCACCAGCGCATGCGGTCCCGCGACCACGCCGGCGAGCAGGTCACCGTGTCCGCCGAGGAACTTGGTCGCGCTGTGGAGCACGAGCGCCGCGCCCAGCGCGAGCGGACGCTGCAGCACGGGTGTGGCGAAGGTCGAATCCACCATCACGGGCACGGTACCCGCCTGCCGCACGACGGCGGCGATGTCCACGAGCTCCAGCGTCGGATTGGCGGGCGTCTCGATGACGACCAGCGCGGTGTCGGGGCGCAGCGCCTCGGCGATGGCATCTTGCGTCGTCCACGTCACGGTCATGCCGAGCATGCCGGACGTCAGCAGATGGTCGGCCGTGCCGTAGATCGGGCGCACGGCGACGACGTGCGTGCCGCGCGACTTGGCGGCGAGCAGCACCGCACTGAACGCCGCCATCCCCGACGCAAACGCAGCCGCATCGTCGGCGCCCTCGAGCTCGGCGAGTGCACGCTCGAACCGGTCGGTCGTGGGGTTGAAGAGGCGCTGGTAGATGAAGCTCCCGTCGAGCGGGAGATCACCCGACACCATGCTATCGAACGACCGGGCTGCGACGTCGAGGTCGGGCGTTGGATAGGTGGAACTGAAGTCGAGAGGCGGCGCGTGGACGCCCAGTTTCATGAAGTCCTGGCGCCCGGCATGCACGGCGCGGGTGGCGAAGGCCTTGTCCATCATCAGCTCCTTGTTCTGATTTCTAGTGCTATATTAGCACTATCCATTCTCACGACCTAGAAATGCCGAATAATATTCGGAGACACCCCGACCCATCCTTGCTAGACCGAATTGACCGCGACATCCTGGCCTACTTGCAGCACGATGCGCGGATTTCAAACAAGGAGCTCGCCGCCAAGGTCGGACTCGCGCCGTCGAGCTGCCTGGCGCGCGTGCGACGGCTGGAGGCGAGCGGGGCGCTGCTCGGCTACCACGCCGAAGTTGATCCCCGTGTGCATGGGGTCACGCTGGAGGCGTTCATCGCCATCCGACTGGAGAAGCACGCTCGCGCGGCCATCGCCGCGTTTGAACGCCACCTCGGCACGCTCGCCGAAGTGCGCGGCGTCTTTCACGTGGCCGGCGCCAATGACTACCTGGTGCATGTCGCGGTGCGCGACGCGGAGCACCTGCGGGACTTTGCGCTCTCCGCGTTCGCGACGCGGCCGGAAGTGGCGCACATGGAGACCTCGCTGATCTTCTCGCACAAGCGCAACGTGGTTTTCGGGGTGCGGGGATAAGAGAGCGGAGTGCGGGGACTTGGTGCGGGGGGACGAGTGGAGGAACGAGTGAGGGGGGATGAGGCGTTCGCCTGGTCCCCCCTCCTCCGCACTCCCTCGTTCCCCCGCACCAAACCCCCGCACCCCGTCCCCTTCACCCTTTCTTGAACCGCCTTATCGCCTCGCGCGTAAACTCGCTGAGCACCAGTGAGCCGGATGTCGCCGCGCGTTCCTCGAGGAGGATCTCCCAGTCGGCGGTCCCCTCCCACAGCACGCGCTTGATGGCGCGCACGGCGTCCGGATTCGACGCGGCGAGCTGCTGGGCGCGCGCGGCGACCGCGACATCGAGCGCGTTCGCATCGGCGACGACTTGCGCATACAGGCCGTGTCGTTCGGCCCAGGCCGCGTCGCGCCAGTCGGCGTCGAGCGCCATCGCGCCGTATGCACCAAGTCCGATCTTGTGCACGATGACCGGCCCCACGACGAACGGTCCGATGCCGACGGCCAGCTCGCTCAGCTTCAGCGATGCCTTGTCCACCGCGATGGCGTAGTCGGAGGCCGCCACCACCCCCACGCCCCCGCCCACCACCTTCCCCTGCACGGCCGTGACGATCGGCATCGGGGCGCCGACCATGGCGAGCATGACGCGGGCGAAGCCAAGGAAGAACTCGCGGCCCGTTCCCGGGTCGTCGATGGCGGCCAGTTCGTCGAACGACGCCCCGGCGCAGAACGCGCCGCTCCCTTCGCTGCGCAGCACGACGACACGGACGTCGTGGCGCGTGCCGGTGTGCTCAATGGTAGAGGCGAGCGACCGAAGGAGCGTCCCCGGCAGCGCGTTGCTCTTGGGGTGCCCGAAGCGAATGGTCGCGATACCACCGACCACGCGGAGGTCCACGGAACCATCGGCTGAGAACAGGGAGGTGGTCATGAGGCGGGGTGGGTCGTGATACCAAAAGGAGGAGACGCACGCTAGCTTGGGGCGTCACCCAAGATACGATGTCGGAGCGTCCCGCGGCTCCCGCGGGCGTCCAGACCGCCAGGAGGCCCCCCGCATGACGACCATGCCCCCAGTTGCCGACGATTCCGCCCGGATTGCGGCCTTCGAGGCGCGCATCGCGGCGGACGAGTCCATCGAGCCGAAGGACTGGATGCCCGAGCGCTATCGCGCGCAGCTCATCCGGATGATGTCGCAGCACGCGCACTCCGAGGTGGTGGGCATGCTCCCCGAGGGGAACTGGATCACTCGCGCCCCCTCGCTGCGCCGGAAGATGATCCTGCTCGCCAAGGTGCAGGACGAGGGCGGGCACGGCCTCTACATCTACTGCGGCACCGAGACGCTGGGCGTGGACCGGCAGGACCTCGTGCAGCAGCTGCTCGACGGCAAGGCGAAGTACTCCAGCATCTTCAACTATCCGACGCTGAGCTGGGCCGACATGGGCGCCATCGGCTGGCTCGTGGACGGCGCGGCGATCGTCAACCAGACCATGCTCGCCAAGGCGTCGTACGGCCCATACGCCCGCGCGATGGTGCGCATCTGCAAGGAAGAGAACTTCCACAAGAAGCAGGGCTACGAGATCATGGCGACGCTCGCGCGCGGCACGCCGGCGCAGAAGGCGATGGCGCAGGAGTCGCTGAATCGCTGGTGGTGGCCGTCGCTGATGATGTTCGGGCCGCACGACAAGGACTCGCCCAACAGCGACGAGCTGATGCGCTGGGGAATCAAGCGCAAGAGCAACGACGAGCTGCGGCAGCGCTTCATCAACCTCACGGTGGCGCAGGTCAAGGCGATCGACCTCACCGTGCCGGACCCCGACCTGACGTACAACGAGGAGACGGGGAACTGGGAAACGGGGCCGATCGACTGGGACGAGTTCTGGCGCGTCGTGAAGGGGAACGGGCCGTGCAATCGCGAACGCATCGATGCCCGCCGACAGGCGCACGCGGAGGGGAGATGGGTGCGCGACGCGGCGGTGGCGTTCGCAGAGAAACAACAGAGAGACAACAGAGAGACAACAGAGAGACAACAGTAGACGGCGCCTTCCACCGTCTACCGTTCACCGTCCACCGTCCACTGTCACGACTTCATGAGTAATCCCCCTGGAGAGCAGTCCTGGCCGTTGTGGGAAGTCTTCACCCAGGGCAAGCACGGTGAACCCCACCAGCACGCGGGTTCCGTGCACGCCACCGACGCCGAGCACGCTCTGCAGCATGCGCGTGACGTGTATGCGCGCCGCAACGAGGCCGTGAACCTGTGGGTGGTGCCAGGCGCGGCGATCACGGCGTCGACGCCGGAGGACATGGGGCCGTTCTTCGACCCCGCCAACGACAAGGCGTACCGCCACCCGCAGTTCTACAAAGTGCCCAAAGGGGTCAAGGTCTTTTGATGCGCGCCTTGCACCCCGCACTCGTTCCCGCTCTCTTGCGCATCGCCGATGACCGGCTGATTCTCGGCCATCGCACCTCCGAGTGGTGCGGGCACGCCCCCATCCTCGAAGAAGACATCGCGCTCGCCAACATCGCGCTGGATCTCATCGGACAGGCCAACCTCGTGCTCCAGCACGCGGGGGCCGTGGAAGGGGCGGGGCGCAACGAGGATGCGCTCGCGTTCTTCCGCGACGCGACCGACTTCCGGAACGCGCTGCTGTGCGAGCTGCCCAAGGGCGACTTTGGCGTCACCATCGTGCGGCACTTCTTCCACGGGCTCTACAGCGTGCTGCAGTGGGACGCGCTGGCGCGGTCCGCCGACCAGACGCTCGCCGGCATCGCGGCGAAGGCGCTGAAGGAGAGCCGCTACCACGTGCGTCATGCCGGCGAGTGGGTGATCCGGCTCGGCGATGGCACCGAGGAGAGCCACCGGCGCGCGCAGGAGGCGGTGGACGCGCTCTGGCCGTACACGGGTGAGCTGTTCATGCAGCCGGCCGACGAAGCGGACCTGGTGGCGGCCGGGGCCACCGCCGACGTGTCGGAGCTCGAGGCGCCGTGGCGCGCGCAGGTGGAGGACGTGTTGCGCCGCGCCACGCTGCGCGCGCCCGGCGGCGACTGGATGCAGCGCGGCGGGCGCGAAGGCCGCCACACGGAGCACCTCGGTCACCTGCTGGCGGAGATGCAGATCGTGGCGCGGTCGCACCCGGGGGCGCAGTGGTGAGCGCCGCGACGCAGGGCCGTCCGTGAGCGCGTCATGTTCACACCGGTGACCCGCGAGCAGGTCTTCGCCTGGCTCGAGGACGTGAAAGACCCCGAGGTGCCGGTGCTTTCGGTGGTCGAACTCGGGGTCGTCCGTGGTGCGGTGGTCGCGGCCGATGGGTCCGTGACGGTGACCGTGACGCCCACCTACAGCGGCTGCCCGGCGATGCGCGTGATCGAGGACTCCATTCGCGATGCGCTCCTGCTCCGCGGGGCGCCCCGCGTGACGGTGACCACCGTGTTCACGCCGGCGTGGACCACCGACTGGATCCCCGAAGCCGCCAAGGCAAAGCTCGAGGCGTATGGCATCGCGCCGCCCGGGGCGGTCGATCCGATCGGCGACCTCGTGCCGCTCCAGCGCGCCGGTGCCGGGCCGCGCTGCCCACTCTGCCGGTCGCCCCGCACGACGCGACGCAGCGACTTCGGGAGCACGGCGTGCAAGGCGCTGTGGGTGTGCGAGGAGTGCACGCAGCCATTTGAGCAGTTCAAGGCGATCTGAGGCTGCCGCGGCGCGCCGCCGGACGTCTCCACGGCGCACGCATCCTCGTCCGCCGCCGCCCTCAACCAGCCCGCGGTCACAGAAACACCCGAGGCGGGGTACCTCTTTAGGCCACCGTCATCTGGTGTCGGCTTTCTGTCCTTCCCCCGGAGGATCCACACATGCTGCGCCCCCCGCTTCGCCGACGTGTTGTATCAAGCCTCGCTGCCGCCCTTCTCATCGCCGCTGCCTGCAAGGGCGACGACCCCGCCTCACCCGCCGCGAGTCACACCGTGACGTTCAAGGCGACGCTGAGCGGCACGAATGAAATCCCCGCGAACGCCAGCACGGGCTCCGGCTCGTTCACTGCCACGCTCGACACGGTCACCAACGTCTTCACCTACGACCTGACGTTCAGCGGCCTGTCCGCGCTCGTGACGAGCGGGCACGTTCACGGGCCAGCCACCGCCGCCGCAAACGCGGGCGCGGCGCTCAACTTTGCCACCTGGCCGGGCGCCAGCTTCACGACCGGCGTCGTCGCTGGCACCGCGCACGGCATAGCGACGCTGACGGCGGCCACCCAGATCTCCGCCACAGTGAGCGGCGACTCGCTGAAGAAGCTGCTCTTCGCCGGGCTGACGTACGCCAACGTCCACACGTCGGCCTTCGCGGGCGGAGAGATCCGCGGGCAGATCACGCGGTCTCCGTAGCGCCTGTCACACTGCGCGGTAGTCGGCGGCCGGGACCCCTGAGGTCCCGCGCCGTCGGCGTCGCTAGACCGCCAGCAGCCGCTCGATCCGATCTCCGATCCGCGCGACGGTCGGCACAATCGCGTTCAGCAGATCCGTGTGGTACGCCACGGGAATGTCCGCCGGTGCGAGTCGCCCGACCGGTGCGTCGAGGTGCCAGAACGCGTCGCTCGCGAGCGTCGCGGCGATCTCCGCGCCAAAGCCGGCGGTCAGGTTGTCCTCGTGCACCACGAGGCAGCGCCCGGTCTTCTCCACGGACGCGAGCACCGCCGCCTTGTCCCACGGGGCCACCGTGCGCAGGTCGATCAACTCCACCGCGTCGCCAAACCGCTCCGCGGCCTCCGCGCAGCGGTGCACCATCGCCCCCCACGTCACCACGGTGATGGCCTCGCCCTCACGCACGACGCGCGCCCGGCCGAAGGGCAGCACGTAGTCGTCGCCGGGATACGGCGCGCTGCCGTCCGACGTCATGAGCAGCGAGCGATGCTCGAAGAAGATGGCGGGGTCGACGCCGCGCATCGCGGCACGGAGCAGGCCCACCGCGTCGGCGGCGTTGGACGGCATCGCCACATGCCAGCCGTACGCATGCGCAAAGCGCACCTCATCGCTGAGCGAGTGCCACGGGTCGCCCACGTCCTTGCCAAAGCCGCCGGGCATGCGCACCACCACCGGCGCCGCGAAGCGATTCCGCGTGCGCCACCGCATCGTGCCGAGGTTATTCAGCTGCTCCGTGGCCGGGTCGGCGTACTTGCGAAACTGGATCTCCGTCACGGGCATCAGGCCGGCGATCGCCATGCCCGACGCGCGCCCGATGATCCCCTCCTCCGACAGCGACGTGTCGAAGACGCGCGTCGCACCGTGCTTCTTCTGCAACCCTTCGGTCACGAGGTGCACCCCGCCCTTCCGGCCCACATCCTCTCCGAAGACGAGCACGCGCGGGTTCACGGCGAGTTCCACGTCGAGCGTGCGACGGATCGCCTCCTGGACGCGCAGCACGGTGCCGCCGGCCGCCGGTACGTCGGTGCCGCGCAGCCGCGCCCGCTCCGCGGCCGGCACGCCGCCCATCACCGCCTCCTCCTCGTCGCCATAGACGAAGCGCGACACCTCGGCCGCACTGGGCGCGGGACGCGCCCGCGCCGCGTCGACCGCCACGCGCACTTCCTCCTCCACCTCGCGCACCATGTCATCCCACGCCCGCGCCGTCATCAACGCCGGCACGAGGTACGCCTTCAGTCGGGGGAGAGGATCGCGCTTGAAGTCCTCGGCGATCTCCGCGTCGGTGCGATAGCCCTTCTGGTTGTCGGGACCGGAGTGGCTGTTGAGGCGCGGCACGGTGAGGTGGACCAGCGCGGGCCCCTTGCCGGCTCGCACATGCTCCACACCTTCCGCCAGCACGCGCGCCGTCTCGTGCGGATCGGTGCCATCCCCATCGCGAATGAACAGCTGGCCGAATGACGCCAGGTTGCGCGCGATGTTCGCGCCCGGCGTCTGCATCGCACCGCGCACCGAAATGCCAAGGTCGTTGTCCTCGACGTAGAAGAGCATCGGCAGCTTGAGCGTCGTCGCCATCGTCAGCGCCGACCAGAACCCGTTGGTCGCCACCGAGGCGTCGCCGCCCAGCACCACGCCGATGGCGCGGTCGAACGACGGGTCCTTGAGCACGTCGCGATGGTACGTGATGGCCTGCGCCCAGCCCGCCACCGGCGTGTACTGCGAGCCGACATCGCCCGCCATCGGCAGGACCGTGCAGCCGCCGTCGGGCCGCGGGAAGTTGCAGACGACGCCGATATCACGGCCATCGCTAAAGCCGCCGGCGCGACCCAGCGGGCTGCCGTGCGCGTCCTCGATGCTGAGCCCGAGCGAGAGCAGCAGCGGCCGCGAGCGATAGTACGCCCCGGCGGCGTCGTGCGTGCCGGTGAGCAGCGAGCCGAGGATGACCTGCGCCACCTCGTGCCCCTTCGCCGAGAACTGGTACTGCACCACGTGCTCCTTCGGCGTCGTTGCCTTGGAGCGGTTGAGCAGTTCCTCGAGGTCGTCGAGCGTACGGGACGCGAGGGCCGTGCGGGCGATCCGGACCCAGTCGAAGCGTGGATCGGGCGAGGAAGCGGATTTGGCGGCCATGTGCCGGAAATATCGGGGCCGCGACGGGTGGCCGGAAGCGGCACCGCCTCGGCATTATTGTACGGAGTTCCTGCAACCCGCCCGCACCGTTCTCCCGACGGCCCGCGCCCTGCCGTCTGCCGTCTGCCGTCTGCCGTCTGCCGTCTTCCGTCTCCCGTCTCCCGTCTCCCGTCTCCCGTCTGCCC
>CAYQCP010000067.1:0-17636 GCA_964416005.1 uncultured Gemmatimonas sp. | reverse complement strand
GCCGCCCGTGCCCCAGCGCCACCTGACCTGTGGCGACCGGCGAACCGGGATGGAGGGCCCGCGGCCGGTCGCGTCCATAGACGGTGCCTATGGCGAAGATGTCGCGCGGCTCTTCCCGGATGCTCAACACGGCCGATTCCTCCGAGACCACGGATTCGGAGCCGACCTCGACGCCTGTGGCGCGCTCGATGCGGCCCCGGTCGTCCCGCGTTGGCGCGACGGGCGCTTCGTCGCTGGATGACCTCGACGTCGCCCCCAACCCGCGCCGCCGCCGTCCGGCCACGCCGGACGATGAGGTCTACACGCCGCCCCGCGCGCGCCGCACCGCGCCCGTAACCGAGAGCGACATCGGCGAGCCCGTGCAGAATATGCCGCGCCGCAAGCGCGGCAAGAACGACGCGTCCGAGCCCACGCCCGAGCAGCTCGCCAAGGCCGTCCGCCGCGAACACCTGAAGCGCGAGGTCGGGGGCATCTCCCTGATGCTCGGCGCCGTCTTCATCGCCGGCGCCCTGCTTGCGCAGCCCGCCTTTACGTCAGACTCGTGCGCCGCGTCCGGGTCCATCTTCGGCCCCGTCGGCGCCTGCCTGCGCTGGTCCGTCCTGACGCTCGTCGGGGCGCTCTCCGCCGCCATCGTCCCGCTCATTCCGGCCGTCTTCGCCCTGCGCCTCCTCGGCCGCATCGGCGAGAACGACGATCGCCGCTGGCTCACGTTCACCATCGGGCTCGCGGTCCTCGTGCCGCTGATCGCCTCCCTCGCCCGCGGCCAGTTCGCGAACGCCGAAGTCGATCCGCTCGCCGGACTCTGGGGCTCGTTCGCCGCGTTCTACCTGGTGAAGGCCATCGGCAACGGCGGTGCGTGGGTCGTCGTCGCCCTCGCCCTCAGCGCCCTCTCGGCCGTCGCGCTGAACTGGAACCCGATCCGCGCCATCCTTGGCTCCGCCACGCCCATCAAGGCGGCCGAAGGCAAGCTCACCAAAGCCGAGCAGATGGAACCGCCGGCGAGTGAGATGCCGGCGCTCGACCTGTCGCTGATGCCCGACCTCGTCCCCGCGACCGTTGCCGCGCAGGAGGCGAAGCCCGATGCCGCCTTCGAGCTGATCGACGCGGCCGCCGCGGCGGCGAAGTCGGACAAGAAAAAGAAGAAGTCGCGCGACGAGTCCGTCGCCGACCTGATCGACGCCACGGAACTCGTCGATCCGCTCGCCGAGGAGCTGCCGTCGCCCGAGCTGCTGAGCCTGCCGCCCATGCGCAACGCCGACGCCGGCCGCGCGCAGCTGGACGCCGCCGGCCAGAAGCTGATGGATGCGCTGCGCACCTTCCGCGTGGACGGAGAACTCGTCGGCCGCACCACCGGCCCGACCGTGACGCAGTTCGAGATCGAACCCGCGCCTGGCGTGAAGGTGCGCCAGTTCGCGAATCTCGCCAACGACCTCGCACTCGCCATGCGGGCGCAGTCGATTCGCGTCGTGGCTCCCATTCCGGGCAAGGGCGCCGTCGGCATCGAGGTGCCCAATCCCATCTCGGAGATGGTCATCTTCCGCGAGCTCCTCGAGAGCCGCGACTACAGCACCAAGCCGTTCGCCCTGCCGATGGCCATCGGCAAGGACCTCGAAGGGCGTCCGGTGGTGGCCGACCTCGCCAAGATGCCGCACCTGCTCATCGCCGGCGCCACCGGCAGCGGCAAGTCGGTCTGCGTGAACACCATCATCACGAGCCTCATCTACCGGCACACGCCCAAGACGCTGCGCTTCCTGATGGTCGACCCCAAGATGGTCGAGCTCAGCGTCTACAACGTCCTCCCGCACCTGCGCCACAAGGTCGTCACCGACAACCGTGACGCGGCGGCGATGCTCAAGTGGGCCGTGCTCGAGATGCAGGAGCGCTACCAGCTCCTCGCCGCCAACGGCGCGCGCAACATCCAGGACTTCAACCAGAAGGTGCGCGACGGGCACCGGATGGTGAAGCCCAAGGATCCGAACGTCGCGTTCGAGGACCGCGAGTACAAGGGAAACGTGCTTCCCTACATCGTGGTCGTGATTGACGAGCTGGCCGACCTGATGATGACCTGCGCTGCCGAAGTCGAGACGCCGCTGGCGATGCTCGCGCAGAAGGCGCGCGCCATCGGCATCCACCTCATTCTCGCGACGCAGCGTCCGAGCGTGAACGTCATCACCGGTCTCATCAAGGCCAACTTCCCGTCGCGCATTGCCTTCCGCGTGGCGAGCCAGGTGGACAGCCGCACGATCATTGACGGCATGGGCGCCGAGTCGCTGCTCGGTAATGGCGACATGCTGTTCATCCCGCCCGGCAAGAGCGAGCCGGCGCGGTTGCAGGGGGCGTTCCTGAGCAACGAGGACACCGAGCGGCTGATGCACTGGTACGCCGACCGCCGCGAGGCCCGCAAGGCCGCGCTCGAGGCGAACGGCTACATGCACGCGCCCACGGAAGAAGAGATGGACATCCTCGAGCGCGTGCGCCAGCAGGAGGCGCTGGAGGCCGGGGCGGGGCAGGAGGGCGACACGGATGACAGCGACCGCGACAAGCTGTTCCGTGAGGCGGCGGAGGTGTGCATTCAGAATCAGGGCGGCTCGACGTCGCTGCTGCAACGCCGCCTGAAGATCGGCTACGGCCGTGCCGCGCGCGTCATCGACCAGCTGCACCTCGCCGGCGTGCTCGGCCCGCCGGACGGTTCGAAGCCGCGCGACGTGCTCGTCGGTCTTGATGACCTCGACCGGATCTGCGGAAACCGGGAGGAGTAGGCGGTGAAGCTGGCGGTCCGAATCGGGCGCGCGATACGCCGCCGGTGGGGGATCGTTCGCCAATGGCACTGGCCCGCCGATGGCGTCTGGCGCCGCACGCCCGACGGGCTCTGGATGTTTCTGCGGCCCGGCGACTTCTTCGACGCCTGTTACGCCTACGCGAGCCCTGACGAGAGCTACCGGCAGTTCATGCCCCTCGCCGTGCATGCCGGCGACTGGGCCTTTGATGTCGGCGCGCAGAAGGGGTGGTACTCCATGCTGCTCGCCCGCGCCGTCGGCCCCGCCGGTCACGTCCTCAGCGTCGAACCCGATCCCGCAGCAGCCGAGCTGATGCAGGCGAATCTCGAGCGCAATCGCTGTGCGAACGTCACACTCGTGCGCGCCGTGGCGGGCGAAGGTGAAGGCGATGTCGAGTTTGTCCTCAATGACTTCGTCGGCTGGTCGTCACGCACGCCAAACACGCTGCAACGCGAGAGCGTGAAGGCGCGCGTGACGCTCCCCATGCGTCCCCTCGATGACATGCTTGCCTCGTGTGCGCCGCCAGCGGGTGCGCGCGTGACCTGGGTCAAGATCGACGTCGAGGGAGGCGAAGCCGGGGTCCTGCGCGGCGCAACGCGGCTGCTTGCCGACCACGCGCCGGTGCTCTGGATGGAAGTCAACCCTGCGTCGCTCGAGGCCGCGCATTCGTCGCCGGCGGAGTTGGGCGCGTTGCTGCAGGCGTACAGGTACCGGTTCTGGCGCGGACGTGTGCTCGAGCGATGGATGAGACGTCCGCGTGTCTGGTTCTCGCCCGTGACCCGCCTCGCCGACGTCACGGACGAGGCCGATGTGCTCTGCGTGCCACCCTCGCGGCCGGACCTCGTCGCGTTGCTCGACGGCGCACACAGCGCGGCGGCACCGCTGCGGCGGTAGGCCGCACCGCGCGCGTCGCGGGCACGGTGCCATCGTCGCGCCCGCGCAGTTCGTCCCATCCCCCACAGCGGCAGGCCCGCACCTCAGTCCGCGCAGGCGGCCGCAGGACCCACAGACGGCGCGCGCGCAGCGCGCGCTCGTAGGGTCCGAGCGCCTGCGAGGACTGAGGTGCGGGCCTGCCGCGCCCCTCGCCCGTCCGAGCGCCTGCGAGGACTGAGGTGCGGGCCTGCCGCGCCCTCCCTTACTGCGACGCGCGCGCCAGCCAGCGTTCGTGCACGACCGCCGAATCGGGGCGGCCCGCCGCGCGGTACGCCTGCGCGAACAACCGATGAATGTCCCGTCGCGTGCCGTACAGGTGCACGCTCTCCATCCCCGCATGGCTCGTCTGTTCCAGCAGCCGCAGCGCGTCGCCCACGCGTCCTTGCCGCAGCAAGACCGTCGCGAGGGTGAGGTTGGTCCTCGCATACGTGCCGGTCGGACTCCAGCGGGCGCGCTCGAGCGACCGGCGCGCGCCCTCAAGGTCGTTGCGCGACAGCGCCTGCAGGCCGCGCAGATGGTGGTGCAGCACCCGGTCTCGGCCGTACGCGCTCTGGCTGCCCCAGGCCTCGACCTCGCGGATGCGGCGCGCGAGATCGCTGGTGTCGCCCGCCGCGACCCACGCATCGGCGGCGAGTGTGCCGTACCACGCTCGGAGCCGGCCCATGTGGTGCGGAGACACCGCCGAGGCGCCGTCCGCGATGGAGTCGAACAGTACGGCGGCCTGCCGCCGTTCGCCGGCCTCCAGCATGGCCTGTGCGCGCTGCAGGTTCAGCGTCGTGACCATGTGACGCGCCTCCGGCGGAAGCGCGTCCACGAAGCGGCGCAGGCGGGCGGCGGCGTCCGCGGAACGCCCCGCGTTCCGTTCGGCGATGGCGGCAAACCACGTGGCCTGGCGTCGCCTCGCCAGCGATGGGTGGTGCAGCTCGGCGTCAAGGAGCTGCACCGCCTGCGTTGGTCGTCCCCCGCGAATCGCCCACGCGGCGTCGTACACGCCCGCGTATTCGTCGGCAGGGTTGCGTGCGACGAGGCGACGGGCGGCGGCGGCGGCGACGCCCAGTTGGTCGCCGCTCTGCGCCACGATCGACACCGTGGCGGCGGCGCGCGCGCCGTCGGGCTGGCGCCGCTCCCACTCGCGCGCCACGCGCATGGCGGCGGGCAGCGAATCGGCCAGCAACAGCGCCGTCACCAGTCCCTCATAGGCGTCGCACGCGAGGCAACTCGCTTCGAGCCCGGCGAGGCCGGGGCCGTCCAGCGCGATAGCGCGCCGAAACGAGCCCTCGGCCAGCAGGAAGGCGCCGCGCCACGCCCGGGCCTGCCCCTGGATGAGATGGCCATTCGGGTCGAGCGGCCACATCGCCACGATGGAGTCGGCGAGCACCTCGCGCACCGGATCCTCGTCGATCATGGCGCGCCACGCGCGCACGAGCAGCCGTTCGCGCTCCGGCAGGCGGCCGGTGGCGAGCAGGGCCGTGTCGAGCTGCGCGTGTGCACCCTCCTTGTCAAAGTCGCCCAGCGCTTGTGCGAGCCGCAGCCGGGCGAGCGCGAAGGCGGTGTCGGCACGAAGCGCGTCGCGCAGGTAGCCTGCGGCTCGCTGGCGGTCGCCGGCGGCCCGCGCGCGCTCGCCCCGCTCGAACAGCTGGAACGCGTCTAACGAGGCGGTCGAAACCCGCGCCAGCGGAGACGACGGCATCTCTTGGCCGAGCAGGACGGCGAGTTCCGCCGTCGCCTGGTCCACGGCAGCGAACAGATCCGGTCCCTCCACCACGATACCGCCGCGCACGCGGCCGTCGTGTCGCGACGTCAGCCGCAAGGTGAGCCGCACTCCTCCCGTGCGTCGCGTCACGGCTCCCGTCAGTTCGAACTCGGCGCGCTCGAACAACGCGCGCGCCTCCCGGGGCAATCCGGCAGTCGTGCCGGCTCCGGGAAGTACCTCGATCGCGCGAATGCGCGCGATGTTGGTCGCGAGCATTGCGTCGACGGGCAGCGCCGTCGCCTGGCCGGCGTCCTCCGTGAAGAGCTCACGCAGGAGGATGACGCGCGGCGCTTGGTCGCCCGAACGCGAGCGCCAGAGCTGCGCCCCCGCCGCGGCGACGAGCGCCACCGCCGCGATGGCGAACCCGACACGGACGCGGCGGCGTGCCGACGCGGCCCGGGCGTCAGCCGGCGGCGGCAGGAGCCGCGCCGGGTGGAGCGCATCGCCCACCACGCGCGCGATGAGCGGATGCGCTACGTGGTATGTCGCTTGCGCACGCGAGCCGGCGCGGGCCAACCGTCCGCGCAGGAGCGAGTCGAGTGCGTCGGTGAGTGCGGCCGGCGCCAGGCCGGCGTGACGGGCGAGATCGGTGGCGGTCGCACCGTCGGGCGTGTCGGCCATCAGGTCCAGCAGCCGGCGCGCATCCGCGGGCAGCGCATCGAGGCGCCGGAGGATCTCTCCCCGCAGCGATGCCGAGAGCGGCAGCGGTGCGGGCAGCGACCACGTCGTGAGCGCCGACGTGGCGAACGGCGGCGTGGCGCTCGGCGGCGTGGCGCTCGGCGGCGTGGCGCTCGGCGGCGTGGCGCTCGGCGGCGCCGTCGTCTCCCGGTGTGACGCGGACAACCGGGGCGCGAGCAGCGTCGCGTCAATGACGTCCAGCAGCCACTGCACGTGTCCGGCCGTCGCCTCCGTCAACCGTTCGGCGGCGATGCGACAATCTCCCTCGGCGACGCCGGTGGCCGCGGCGACGAGTTGCGCCACGGCGCTCACCGGGAGCGCCTCCAGCGTGACACTGCGGGTCCCACGCGGCGCCGGCAGGTCCGCCCAGCTGATCGCAATCGTCAGCGCGTGTGGTCCGGGGCTGAGCAGGGCGTGCCGAAGCGACGCGTCTTCCGTCGGCCAGAGATCCGCGTCGTCGAGCACCAGCACGACCGGCCGCTCGGCGGCGACGGCCGCGAGCAGCGCCGTTACGTCGGCGGTGGCTGGCGGCGCGTCTGCCGCCAGACGCTCGCGCACGCGCGAAACGACCTCGGGATCAGCCGCCGCCGCACCGCGCGCGTCGAGCAGCGCGCGCGCCACGCGTGACGCGGCGCGGGTGGCGGCCGATCCGGCGTCTCCGGCGTTGACCCAGATGACCCGTCGCTCGGTGCCGCCGAGCGATCGCGTGAAGTCGAGCACGAGGCGGCTTCGTCCCGAGCCGTCCATCCCGGTCACGAGCACGCCACCTCCGCCGCGCGCCGCGGCGTCGCGCCAGGCGTCGAAGAGCGCGCCCATCTCGCGTTGGCGACCAACGAGGTCGAGCCGCGAGAGCAGGGTGCGTATGTCGGCGAGTGCCGCACCCGAGGGGACGGGCAACGATCGGGCCAGGTCCGTCAGCGGCGCGGCGTCGAGGCCGACGTGGGCGAAGCGCGTCATCGCCGTCGCCAGCGCTGCGGCGGCTTCGCCGTGTGCACCCGCTCGGCGAAGCGTCCGCACGAGTTGCCGAACGCTCTCCAGGTCGAGCGGCTGGTCCGCTTCGAGAGCGCGCGCGGCGCGCTCCGCGTCACTCCACCGTGCCGCCGCGGACGCGTCCTCGCGGAGCCGCACGCACGCCTCTCGCCAGCGTGCGCGATAGGCGGCGCGGCGAGTCGCCGTCCACTCGGCGAATGGCTCCGTGCCCACCTCATCGAGGCCGGCGAGCGCGCGAGCCGGCAGCGGAGGCAGGGCGTCGCCGATTTGCAGGCTACCCAGTCGCTCCTCGACGCCGGCGAGGTCCACGTCGAACGCACCATCGGTGAGCGCCAGGCCGAGACTCGACTCGGCGAGGGCGCCTCCCAGTTCCCGGCGAAGCACGAGCAGTGCTTGGCGCAGCGAGTGCCGCGCCGCGCCCTCGTCACGATCCCCCCAGAGCAGCGTGGCGAGGTGCTCCCGCGTCGCCGGGGCCCCCTTCTGCAGGGCGAGGTAGGCAACCAGCGCCGCTTCTTTTCGCCGAAGGGCGATCTTGTCGAAGTTCCGGCTTACTAAAACCTCGCCGAGAACGCTAACGCGAATCATGTGTCAACACATTGTCACGAATGAAGTTGACGCTTCCGTTGACGGTGAAGTGCCGCACGGCGTGTCATTCTGTCTCCCACTATATGATGCAGCATTCCCCTTCCCAGCGGAAGTTCGCCCGTGGCCGCAGGAGGCCCCGCTGAGGCTGCTCCGCCGTCTGGCGATTCGTGGGAGTGCCGTTCTCTTCGCGCTCGGATTGGCTTGCGCGCCGTCGGCCGCGCAGACGTCGGGATGGGACCTCTCCGTCGTGCTTGCGCCGACGCTGCCGGCCCGCGTGGATGTTCTGGCCAAGCAGCCGGGGTACCTCTCAGTCGTCGTCACCTACACCGGCGCACGGCTCGCGCAGTTCGAGGTGCGCTCGAGACTGTCGTCCTCAGCAGGGCTTAGCGCCTCCGCGGCGAGCGTGCCGCGCACCGCGACCGGGCCAGGCACGCATCTCTTCACCAACGCCACGCGTGCGCTGGTGGATGACCCGACGCTGCGCCTTCCACCTGAGTGGGCCACGCTGGCGCAGCGCGGCGGCGTGCTCCCGGCCGATCGCTACCGTTTCTGCGCGGCCGTCTATGTCGACGATCGGCCGGTGACTGCCGAGCGTTGTGCGACGACCATCGTGGAGTTGCCGCAGCCGCCGCAACTGCTCATGCCGGCCGACGGCGCGTCCGTCGAGACGGCCTCCCCCGTCTTCGTCTGGACGCCCGTCACGCAGATTGACGCGGCGACTTCCGTGCGCTACCGACTGCGCGTCGCCGAGTTGCCGGCGGGCCGCTTGCCAGTCGAGGCCCTGGGGTCGCTCGCCTGGCACGAGGCGGAGATTGACCGGCGCACGCAGTACGTGTATCCCGCATCCGCGCTGCCGCTGAAGGACGGCATGTCGTACGCCTGGCAGGTGACGGCCTACGATCCGGAGGGTGCGCCTTTCGGCGCGGGTGGAGGGCGCAGCCTCATTCAGCGCTTCACCTATCGCGACCCGGCTGCGGCCGTGGCGCTCGGGGAAATCGAAGTGGTGCCGGGCGTCGCGACGATTCCCTCACTCCGCGGCAGCACCGTCGTCGGCGGCGATCCCTCACGGGTCATCGTCTCGGGGCAGGTGCCCCTGCGCATCACACTTCCCGGTGCCGAGACGCGCACAGTCAGCGCCGTCCTGCGCGACCTCGTCATTTCCCGCGGCCCCGGTGCCCCGCGCGTGATCGGCGGCGAGCTCGATGTCACCACCGCCTGGCCACTGGGCGCCGGTGCGACGATCGAACGGATGCGCCGCGGGCGCGACGGCACGCTCGAAACGGCTGGGACGCTGCGCATCGGCGGCGTGGCGCTGCGCGCGACCGGCGCGGTCGGCGCGGGCGCGTCGCTGCTCGACGCGCGGACGTCGGGGTCGCTCCCGCTTCGCCTCGGCACCGACACGATGGCGGTGATCGTCCGCGCGGCGCGCGTGACGGCGGCCGGGAATGCGGCCGATGTCACCGCCGACGTCGAGGCGTTCGGCGCGCCCACCTGCCGCCCCGCGGTGCTCGACGTGTCCGACTCCGCCGCCGTGGTCGAGCTCTCCTGCACGGCGAAGGCCGACACGGCGCGTGGGCCGATGGTCACTGGCCTGCGCGGCCGGTTCCGCGCGGTGGCCGCGCGACTCAGCGACGCCGATGTGGCGGTCGAACTCTCGGTGCCGGTGCCCTTTGTGCCGGCGCGCGGTGTCGTGCGGCTCAACGGCAAGCTGTCGGGCGCGACGGGACTCCGCATGGCCACCGTGCAGTTGCCCCGTGCCGAGCCGGTCATCCGGATGGGTGCGCTGCGGTTCGGTGTGCGCGCGGTCTCGTCGCCGAGGGCCGGGTGGACGCGAGCGGACGGATGGCGCGTCCGCGTGCACACCCTGGCGGACGTGTCGGTGCCGGGGCTCGCCATTGCGATGCGCGCCGTGGACTCCCTCGTGCTCACCGGAACCGCGCTCGAGCTTCCGGCACTCGAGCGTGACGCGGCCGTGTTCGGCGCCCCGTCGTTCACGGGCGGGGACGTTCGCGTCCGGCCGCGCGTGGTGCGCTGGCCGGCCTCCCGGCTCTCATTCAGCGACTCAGGCGCGTCGTGGCGCGGCGAAGTCTCCGGCGTCGCGGGCGTGGCGCACGTCGCCTCGTGTGTGCAGGCACTCTCCGTGCCGGCCACGCGGGGCGTCTTTGGCCCGACGCGCGTGGACTGGCCGCTCGACACACTGCCGGTCCGCGGCGCGTGCAGCGTGCGAAAGCCGGATGGCAGCATGGTCTCCATCGAGGCGGTGGCCGGTCTCCTCTCCGGTAGCTTCGATGGCGACTCCACCGCCTGGACCGGACGTGCGTCGTTCGTGGAGCGCGTCGTCACCGTGGCCGCGGCCCAGCCCGTCGATACCACTCCGCCGAGCGAGTCGGCGAATATCCCCTCCGCGCTGCGCGTGCCCGGCGGCACGCTGTCATTGCGCGATGCGGCCGGCCGTCCGCTCGTCGCCGTCCGACGCCGCGATTCGCGCACGCTCGAATTCACGCCGCTCGGCGGCGCCGCGCTGCCATTCGACGCGCTCGGGGGGCTCGCCGGCGCGGCGACGTTTACGCGCCTGATATACGACTCGCAGAGCGGCCGACTGGCCGGCGGCGCGGCCACGATCGTGTACGCCGCGGCCGATCCGCGCCGCGTGACGCTGCTCGCGGCCATTCCCGCCGAGGTCGATTCGCTGGTGGTGGAGGGTGATCCCGTGGCGCCGCGCGCGTCGGTCCACGCGGCGGTGCGGCTGTTTGGCCGCCGGCTGGGCGCGCCGGTGCTGCTCGCCGTCGACGAGATGGGCGTCGCCACCGGGCGCATTGACGCCGTCCTCGGTGCTCCCGCCGTGTTCGACGTGGCGACGGGCGGCGTCGTGCAGCTGCGCGTCACGCGGGTGCGCGGCCTGGTGCGGCTGCCGCTCGACGGCGGGGCCGTACAGCGCGACGTCACGATCGACGCCGACGTTGCGGCGCCGGGCATCGTGCGCTCCTTCGCGCTGCGCGTTCCGGGCGCCGAGGGTCCGCTGGTGGTTATCGGCGCGCAGGGCGCGCGCGCCGCGCGCGTGTCTGGCCCGGTGCGGCTTGACTCGCTGCAGCTCTCGACATTGTCATGGAGCGCCGCCGCCGGCTTCCAGCTGAGCGCCGTCGCCGAGGGCGCCGCCCGGGCCGCCGTGCGCGGCGGCGCGGCGTTCGACGTACCGCTGCGGGGAATGCGGCTCACCGAGCGCGACCTGCGCGTTGCGGCGGCGCGCGTCATCTCGTTCGCACCTGCCGTGATGCTGGCCGATGGCGTCGCCGCGCGTGTCACCCGATGGTCGGTGCCGGCGTGGACCGCCCCGTGGGCGCGATGGTCGAGCGCGGGGGCTCCCGAGATTGGCGCCGACGCCTCGCTGCAGTTCGATCGCCTGCCGGCGTTGCGAAGCCAGTGGTTCACCGCGCAGCTCACGCTGCGTGCCGACTCGACGATCTGCGGCACGGCCACCGCGCGACCGCTGGCCCAGCCGGTCGTGCACCGGCAGGGGGGCGTCGGGCTGCGCATCACGGACGTCGCGCCGGTGCTTCCCGCCTGCGGGACCCGCGGCGCTGGCATCAGCGCCACCGTGCAGGCGTCGCTGCTGCGTCCCCCGTCGCTGTCGGCGGCGGCGGAGGCGTGGACGATGCCGGCCGCGCTGACGCTCGATGCCGCGTCGGGCACGCTGCGCGGGGTGCAGACGCTCACCCTCGCCGCGACGGCCCGGGATGGTGCACTCGAACTGCAGCTCGCGTCGGGGCAGGTGAACGTCGCGGACTCCGTGACATGGTCGGGCACCGCGAGCGGCCGCCTGGTGCCGCAGCGGGCGGCGCCCACGCCCAGCGGGTCAGGTCAGGTGACGTACAATCTCGGCGCGGGCCGCGTGGCGAGCGGGCGCATCGAGATCACGCAGTCCTTTGCGTGGCGCGTGCCGAGTGGCGCGGGCGTGCTGTCGGTGCAGGTGCCGCGCGCCGTGCTTACGGCCGGCGGGGCGACCTTCACCGGCGAAGGCACGGTGGACGCAACGGCGCTGCGCATCGCCTTCGATTCGTTGCGCCTCGACGTCAACGCGCTTGCCATCATCGGCGGTAGGGCCCGCGTCCTCGGTACCCTGCCGCTTGCGCTCGACGCCTCCGGTGGCTGGCGCGTGGCGGCCGCCGGCAGCGTCACGCTCCCGCTGGTGGATCCCGTGCTCGACGCGAGCGGCCTCTCCGCCGCCGCGGCGGCGCCGTCGTCGCTCAACGCGCTGGGCGTCGCCATTGCGTCGCTCGACACGCGTCTCACCGCCGGCTTCCGCTTTGGCGTGGATCCGGGCAGCGTGACTACGGGGCGCGCCGACCTGCACGAGGGAGGCGCCGCCGATGCCCCGCGCCGCGCCTGGCTCGACTCGCTTGGCCTGCATGTCGAAGGGGCGATCCCCACCCTCCCCGATTCCGTCGCCCTGCCGTCGTTCGATGTGGCGTACGCGCGACTTCGCGTGAACGGGCAACTGCTCCCCAGCAGCCTCGTCGGCGGCGCGATCACGATCGACGCGTCCGTCACACCGGTCGAAGTCGTGCTCCCGTCCCTCGGCGGCCTGTCGGTGCCAATGCTCGGCTCGATCTCCATCGACGGGCTCGGCCGCGTGAGCGCCGGCGCACTGACCGCCTCCCTGGGAAACACACCGGCCGATCTCGCCTTTTCGGGACTTCCGTTGCAGCTGCGCGGCCTCGCCTTCGGCCCGTCAAACGGCGCGCTCGCGATGCGCGCCAGCATCTCGGCGCGCGCGCTTCCGGGACTCGGTGATTTCTCGCTCCCCAACGCCGAGCTGGCACTCGGCGCCGACGGACTCAGTGGAACTCTCGCCACCGGCTCGTGTGCGGGGAACGCCGCGCCGGTCGCCGAGCGCAACTACGCGAACGGCGCGCTGACGCTTCGCCTCCTGGGCTATGAGGCCAATCTGTCGCAGCGCACCCTGTGCGCCCGCCTCGATGCCGTCGCGCAGCTCGGCGGAGGCGGCGCACCCTCCACGACTATCCCGGTCTCGGCCACGTGGAGCGCGGGATCCGGCCGCTGGACGATGACCGCCGCCGCGCAGGGGCTTCCCGAGGTCACCATCGGTGTCGCCGTGCTGACTCCCGACGCGCAGCAGGGCATTACCGTGGTGGCGCAGGACCCCGGCGCCTTTGCGCTGCAGATGCGCGGGGCGGTCAGCTTCCCGCAGGCGCTGGGCGACGGCGTGGCCGTTGCTATCGACACGCTGCGCATTGCCACCGACGGCATACGGATCGCCGCGAACTCCAGAACGCCGCAGCAGGTCACGCTCTTTGACGACCTGCTGTCCCTCTCGACGTCGCGCATCCGCGCGGACTATGCCAACGGCGTCCTCGCGCTCGTCATCGACGGCAATCTGTCGATGCTCGGACGCTCGGACCTCGCCGTGCAGGGGCTCACGCTGCGTTCCGACGGCACCGTCGACGGCGGCGCCGTCGCGTTCGGGCGCGCCATTGACGTGCTCGCCGGGCGCCTCGCCCTCGCGTCCCTCGGCTTCACCGCGACGGACGGACGGCTCGGCGTGGATCTGGGAGGCCAGCTCACGCTGCCCGCGCCGTTCGGTCGCAGCGCGCCATTTGCGATTCAGGTGCGCGGCGCGGCTGCCGGATGGACCGCCGAAATGCAGGCGCCGAGTATCGCGTTCGGCACCGGCTTCGCGATTGGAGACAACGCCGACACCGAGATCGCGTTCGGCGCCGTCGCCACGTTCGACCTGCTGAGCCTGGGCGTCTCGCTCGACCTGCGCGCACCCGCCAGCGCGCGCATCTCGGCCGCTGCAGCACTATACCTGATGAACGACGTCAGCCGGCGCATCACGTTCGGCAACCCGGCCAACGCGACGGCCGAGCCCGGACTGCGCATCGACGCGAGTGGCGTGGCCTGGAACGCCACGCTGCCCGGCAACGTGCCCTCGCTCGATCTCGGGCTGTTCGCGTACACGCTCACGGGCTTCGGCGGTGTCGGCACGAGCAATCGCTTCCGATTCGAATTTGCGGGCCAGGCGTCGCTCAACGTGCCGGGGGTGGAAGGCACGCTCTCGCTCACCGGGCTCTCGCTCGGTCTCGACGGTGCCACGCCGGGAGCACTCGGCAGCGGTCCGCACAATCTCTCGCTGATGGGCGGCATCGTCAGCCTCAGCATCGGCTCCATGGCGAGCGGTGCCAACAGCTCGCTGACGCTCACCGGAGCCGGGGCCGGCGCCAGCGCCACCACCACCACCGTGCAGGCCGTGGAATGGGTGCGGCTTGCCGATGCGACGATGTCCATCGGTGAGGGGTTCTTTACCGGTGGAGTCGGCGAAGTGGTCGTGTATCGGCTCGCCGACGGCACGCGCTCCATCGGCATAATGGACGCGGCGCTGTCGCTCGCCGGCGTCACGACGCTCAACGCGTCGATGCGCTACATCAACGGCCCGGACGGATTCCGCCTGAGCGCCGGCGGCTCGGCGATGATCGCCGGCGGCACGGGCTTCGGCGCGGCCGGCTTCTTCTCCAACCGCAATGGCACGCTGGGCGCTGGCATCTTCGTGGCGGCGAACGCCAACATTCCACTCCTTCCCCCGCTCATCTCGCTGAGTGGCATTGGCGGCGGCCTCTTCATCAACCCCACCGGCGAAGACGTGCAGATGGTGCTCAGCGTCGTCGAGGGGATGGGGCTGCGCATGGTCGGCGAGCCGCCGCCGCTCCCCGGGCCGAACGAGCGCATGGGCTTTGCCGCCTTCCTGTACGGCGGGGCCGGGCTCATTGGCGCCGGCGGAGGATACGCCATCGAGGGCAAGGCGCTCCTGCAGGTGACCACCGCCTACGTGCGCATTGACGCGCGCGGCGTGCTGCTCGGACAGACTGATCGCCTCACCGCCGGTGTGATGCTGCAGGTCCAGTACGGCAACGGCTGGTCGGTGATGGGGGCGGGAGAGGCCGACATCGACTTCCCCGGCGTCGACGGACACGCCTCGATGGACTTCTTGCTCGCCAACGCGGGCGGCAACTTCACGTGGGCCATCCAGGCCGCGGCGTCGCTCGACGTCGTCGCATTCAGCGCCAACGGGGCCTTCTTCGCGTCACAGGACGGGTTCTACGCCGAGGTTGGCATCGGCTCCGGCTTCTCGTACGGACCCGTGGAGATCAGCGCCGAAGTGGTCGTCGGCGTCTTCCTCGACGCGTCGCGCGGCAAGGTCGGCGCGTTCGGCATGGTGAGCGCGGAAGTGGATCTCGAGATCGCCTCGGCGGAAGCCACCCTAAAGGGTGCGCTCGTGCTGACTCGCAACAGCGCGTATCTCGGTTTCGGCGGCCGCGGCCGCGCCTGCGTCGCCGATCTCTGCGCCTCGGCCGCCGTGCACGCCTCGTTCGACAACGGCGACTTCGACGCCGGCCTCGGTCGCGACCAGAAGCTCGACCGCATCATCGATGACATGCGCAACACGGCGCGGCGCATCGAGCGGTCGGCCACCGACGCGGCGGCATCGCTGGCCGCTGAGGTCGAGTCCAACTGGTGGCGCGTCGACGAACAGACGCTCTCGAATGCTGGCTTCGCCCTGCTCACACTCCCCGACGAGCAGCGCACGTCCATTCTCGCGCCGGTGCTCGCCGCCGAAGCGCGAACGCAACTGTCCGCAGCGTACGATGTCGGGACCGGGAGAACGGGCCTGTCCCCCAGCGAACTGCGCCGCTGGGTACTCGATTCCGTCCTGGCAGACCCCGCGCGGCCGCGTCCCTCCGATGCGGACGCGGCGGGGCTGCTCTTCGGGATGGTCGCCGCGTCCACTGCCACGAACGCGTCCGGGGTCCTTGGGCGCGTCCGGATCGTCATCGACTCGACGCCGGCGTCGGATCTTCCAGACCTGCCAGGCGGGTCGCCGCTGACGGTGCGCGTGGACAGCGCGAGGCTCCACCTGTCGCTTGATGCCAACGCCTACGATGCCGTCGAAAGGCGTGCGCGGCGCCCAGTGGGGGCGGGCTCCTCGCTCGCGTCGGCGCAGGCCGCGGTGCAACAGGCCGAGGGGGCGCTTGACTCGCTCGATGCCGTCTTCCACTCGGCTGCGGGAGGGCGCTCCTCGGTCGCGAGCGTCGGTGAGGGCTATGCCGACTCGCACAAGCTCCTCGAGCAGTGGCAGGCGAGGCGCCTGGCCGTGGCCACCCGCGCCGGCGACTGGGGAAACGGCCGACTCGCCAGGCTACAGTTCTTCAGCTCCGGAGCAACGAACAAGTACCGGTTTGGCTGGAGTTCGACGCTTCGCGATGGCGGGGGAAGTTACCGACTGCTCGCCGCCGCCGCGGTGGCGCGACGGCAGGCGCTACTCGACCTCGCCGCGCACAGCGCCAGCCTCGCGGCATCGGCGCCGATGGCGGACGCCGCATCATTCGCGGCGCAGCTGTTCGCGCTCGATACCATTCCCGGACGGGACGAAGCGTTCCTCGCGGCCGTCGCCGGCACGTGGGGTGAGCTGTGGATCGACGCGCCGCGCCGCGGCCTGCTCGCGGCGTCCGACTCGGCCATCGCGGCTGCGCGCGCGCTGCTGCCGTCCTTGGCCACGCAGCGCGCGGCGCTCGCCCAGCGTCATCAGGTGTTTTCCAGCGCGGTCGAGGCGCTCTACCTTGGCCGGCTCGACCTCACGGCGCAGGTTGCCGCGCTCTACGACGAGGCGCGACTCATCGAGGGAGCGCCGGCTGAGTGGACCCAGCGTCGCGACGTGCTGATGGCCGATCTCGAGCCGCCTACGCTCGGCGCGCCGCAGGTGCACGCGGTCGCCGATAGCGGCGTGGTCGCCAGCACTGTCTCGTGGACCGCGACGCACCCCAACGGCCTCGGCGGCTCCGATCTCGACGCGTCGCGCGACGGTGGAGCGACGCCACGCTTCGTCGGATCGCGGCTGCAGCTCGTCGTGGCCACCGCGCGCGAGGGCGACGCCGACTCGCAGCGGCGCTACAACGTCGCGGCGCGCGTGCGGTCGCGCGCCGGCGCCTCGGTGACGCGCGCCGCGGTCTTCGACGTGGATCTGCCGCGCACGGCGCGCGGCGAGGCCATGGCGTCCACGCCCGACGTCACCGCGGCCGCCGACTATCCGCCGGTCGCGCCCACCGTGGTCTATCCGTATCGCTTCGTCGAGCCCATCCCGCTCGCGCCGGCGACGGACGGCGTATCAAACGAAAACCTCAATCGCCTCGCGGGCGGCGTGCCGGGCCGCGGCCTCGCAGGGTTTGACGTCTCGGCGCCGCTCGCCACGGGCGCCAACGCACCGCCGCCCGCCGCGGAGTCCCGCGTCTACTTCAGCGGCGACCTCGCCGCCATCGACGTTGACGTCTCCAGGCTCAATCTCAACGACCTCGCCGCTCTCGAAGTCGCCATCGGCACCGACCCCAGCGGCGAGCAGGTGCGCGCGTTTGCGCCCGCGCCCGCCGCTCCGACGGCCACCGGTCGCCGCGTGATGCTGCGCGGCCTCTCGCTGCAGCGCGACGTGGACTACTGGGTGCGCGTGCGCGCCCGCGACGCCGCCGGCCAGCGCTCTGCCGTGGCCGGCGTGGCCCGCCCGTTGCGCATCGATGATCGGTTGCCGGCGCCTCCCACACTGCGCCGCCTCGATCGCATCGATTCCGGCACGGTGGTGCGCATCGCCTACCAGCAGCACGACCCATCGGGCCTGCAGAACGCCGAGTACGTCGTGTCTCGCCTCGCCGACGCGGCGGCCGCGTTCTCGCTCGCCACGGCGATTCCCACAGCGGCCGACAGCATCCTGCTGCGCCACGCCGACCTCGTGCCGGGTGGCTCCGTCCGGCTGCACATCCGGTCCGTGTCGAAGGCCCGCGTCACCGGCCCGGCGCGCTCCATCGAGGTCGCCACGCCGGCGGCGCTCGCCGGGCTGGAGGGACTGCCGAACCCGATCG
>CAYQCP010000066.1:0-17703 GCA_964416005.1 uncultured Gemmatimonas sp. | reverse complement strand
CCGGCGGTAGCAGCGGTCGTTCCCGGTACGCCGGGGATGGGAGCAGGGAACTGCGACCTGCCTACCACGGATGACACGGATCAGGGGCGGATGAACACGGATCCTGCCTTAGGGTTTCCCCAACGCAGGATCCGTGTCGCTCCGCCGGTTTCCGTGTAATCCGTGGTATGCGGTTCGCCGTCTACCATCCCCCATCTACCGTCTACCGTCTGCCCGTACCTACTCCACACCCTCGTACAGCGAGTCAATCAGCGCCGCGTACGTCTTGTCGATCACGCGCCGCTTCACCTTGAGCGTGGGGGTGAGCTCGCCGCGATCCACCGTGAAGTCGTTCTCGAGGAGCGCCACCTTCTTGGGCGTCTCGAACGTCGCGAGCTTCATCTTCTCGCATTCCTCGGTGATCTCCTTCTCCATCTTCTGCTGGATCGTCGGCATCTGCAGCAGCTGCGCGCGCTCCGTCCAGTAGATGTTGTGCAGCGCAGCCCAGCGCTCGAGCGCCGCAAACTCCGGCACGACCAGCACCACGGGGAACTTGCGCTTGTCGCCGATCATCACGGCCTGCGAGACGTACTTGTTGGTCTTGAATCCGTTCTCGATGGGCTGCGGCGCGATGTTCTTGCCGCCGGCCGTCACGATGATGTCCTTCTTGCGGTCGGTGATGCGCAGGAAGTCGTCTTCCAGCACGCCAATGTCGCCGGTGTGGAACCAGCCATCGGCGTCAATCGCCTCCGCCGTTGCGTCGGGGCGGTTCCAGTAGCCCTGCATGACGTGCGGTCCGCGCGTCAGCACCTCACCGTCGCCGGCAATCTGCACCTCGACGCCGGCAATCGGCTTGCCGATCGTGCCGATACGGAAGGCCGACGGGCAGTTCACGCCGATCACCGGCGACGTCTCGGTCAGGCCGTAGCCCTCGAGAATCGTCAGCCCCGCCGCGTAGAAGAACTTGTTGATCTCCGGCGAGAGCGGCGCGCCGCCCGACACGAAGTACTTCATGCGCCCGCCCGTGCGCACCTTGATCTTGCTGAAGACGAGCTTCTGCGCCAGCCCATACTGCCAGGCCAGCGGGCCCGTCGGCTCCTTGCCCGCGAGCTTGGCGTCGGCCCACGCGTCGGCCACCGCGCGCGCCCAGAAGAAGATGCGCTTCTTGAAGGCGCCGCTCGCCAGCGCATTCTCGAACGCGCGGGCGTACATCTTCTCGTAGAGCCGCGGCACCGACATCGCGAACGTCGGCCGCGCCTCCTGCAGGGCAATGGGCACCGTGTCGAAGCTGTCCACGTAATGAATGCCCGCGCCCATCGCCCAGTACATGTAGTCGCCCATCCGCTCGAAGATGTGGCAGAGCGGCAGGAAACTGAGCGCCACCTCGCGGCCCCGTTCGAGCGGGATCACCGACATCGACGCCTGCACGTTCGAGTAGATGTTGTCGTGCGACAGCATCACGCCCTTCGGCAGGCCGGTCGTCCCCGACGTGTAGATGAGCGTGGCGAGGTCGTTCGGCTGGACGGCGAGCGCGTCGGCCGTCCACCGCGCCGCCCGCTCCGGTGTGTCCACTGCCGCGCCGCGCGCCTCCACTTCGGCCAACGTGAGATCGGCACCTGGTACGAGATCGCTGGTGAAGGTGATCACATGCCGCAGCGCCGGGCACTGCGCGCGAATGGCAGCGATCTTCGCCGCGTGCGCGTCGTTCGATACGAACACCATGACCGCGCCCGAGTCATTCAGCGGGTGCACCACCTGCTCGGCCGGGAGCGACGGATAGATCGGGACGTCGGCGAGCCGGCCCGTCAGGCAGGCCCAGTCGGCAAGGGCCCATTCCGGGCGGTTCTCCGAGATGAGCGCGGCCCGGTCGCCGGGCTTGAGGCCGAGTTCGCTGAGGCCGAGCGACAGGTGCCGCACGCGGCGCTCCGTTTCCCGGTGCGAGATCGACCGCCACTGCCCGGGACCGACGCGGTAATTCATAGCGTCCGGGCGGTCGTACGCGGCCATCGCGTCAAAAAACAGCCGATTCAGCGTGCCCGGGGCTGGGCGCGGGCCTCCCTTTGCGATCATCGTCGGCTCCACTCGGCGGGGGTGGGACACGCCGGGCGGCCGGGGCCGCGGTCAGCGCGCCTACTTTGGTCGGAAGTGAATTACGAACTTCACCGGGCTTCCCGCTACTGCCGCCCCGCGGTACCTCGTGGAGGCGTAGACCACGAACGAGTCGGCTGTCGTGGTCAAGGCGTTGGAGCGGATGCGCAGCGTCCGGGCGGCGGCGCCGTCCGTTCCGGTCGTGTCTACGAGGCTCACGCGGCGACTCGTCGCGTCTTCCCAGAGCGACGCGAGGGTCGTGTCGGTCTTCAGGACGGTCTGCCCGCGAAACGTCACCAGCCAGCTCACGAGGAAGCCCGGCACGTTTACCGCCGTTCCAGCGCTGTCTCGGGTCAGCTTCACCGTCATCGCCTTGCTGACGTTCTTCGATGCCGTGTCGGGGGACGTATAGATCAGCGTGTCAGCCGTCGCACCGCTCGCCGCGAAGCTTGATGGAATGCGCGTGACGGTCACCGTCTTCTGCAGCGACTGGAGGGACGCCGCAGCCGCCACCACGCGCACCGTGCCGCTCGTGCGGGTGGTCGCGATCAGGTACCCCTGGCTGCTGATGATCACGCCGGTGTCGAGCACGATGTACCGCACGGCCGGCTTGTCGATGACGTCGCCATCGGCGTTGTAAGCCACGGCGCTGAGCGGCGCGACGCGACCGGTGGAGTCGCGCATGGTGTCGTTGGCGACCAACGAGGGATACGGCAGCGTGTCGAACGCGAGTGCCACGATGCCGTCTGGGGCGGTTCCCACGTCGGAGCAGGCCCCGATCCAGGCCGCGGCCGCCACGGCCGCCGCCACCCAGCGAGGGGCGCGCCTCATTCGGAGTCCGCGGAGAGCCGCTCGGCGACCCGAAGGGCGAGGTTCACGTACGCCTGGCTGGCCGGATCGGCCGGGTCGCGCACCACCGCAGGCTGGCCGGCGGCGAACGCCTCGGCGAGCGCATAGGAACGCGGAATCATGATGTCGCATACCATCGCGGCCGGCAGGTGTTCCCGGACGTACTTCACGGTGCGCTCGCAGGCCGGGTTTCCGGCTTCGTACATGGTCAGCAGGATGCCGTCGAGCGTCAGCGCCGGATTCGACGCCACCACGTCCTGGATGCTGCGCAGGATCTGCGGCGTCGTCTGGAGCGCCAGTGGCTCCGCCTGCATCGGCACCAGAACGCGGTCGGTGCTCTCGAGGACGCGCCGGGCGATGGGGCCAAGCCCCGGCGGCGTGTCCACCACGACGACGTCGCACCGTTCGCGTGCGGCCTGGAGCATGCGCGGCAGGAGATCGCTCGCGGCGACCCGGGCCTGATAGTCGCTGTGATCGGCGCCGTCGGTGACCGTACCGACGAGCATGACGCGCAGCCAGGGCAGGGCGGTGGGCAGGATGACTTCACGCAGCGTGCGCGCCCCGCGCAGGTAGTCGGCAAAGCCCCGCGTGTCCACGCCCTGTCGCAGGCCGACGCCAAAGCGCACCGAGCCCTGCGGGTCCACGTCCACGAGCAGCGTCTTCATGCCGCGGCGGGCAAAGGCCGCGGCGAGGTTTACGGCGCTCGTCGTCTTGCCGACGCCCCCCTTCTGGCTGACGATCGAGAGGACCTTGCCCACCTAGGCCTCGCTCGACCCGGCCGGCGCATCGCCGGACGCCGGGTTTCGCAGCGATTCGAGTGTCGCCTCCGCGTGCCGCACCCACCGCTCGGCCTCGGCGCCCGCCGGCGGGCTCGCCAGGAAGGCCACCAGGTGCTTTTCGGCCGCGACGAGGTCGCCGCGCTTGATCAGCAGGAATGCGAGGCCATAGTGCGCGCCCGAAAGCGAGGGGTCGATTTCGAGCGACTTCCGGTAGGCGCGGATCGCCTCTTCCAGGCGCCCGGTGCGCGAGTAGGCGATGGCCATGTTCTGCAGGACCTTCAGGTCGTCCGGATGGTCGCGCAGGGCGAGCCGGTACGACGTGATGGCCGCGTCATAGTCGCCCTGACGCTCGAGCAGCAGCGCCTCGTTCAGATAGTCGAGGCGCTGCGGTCGGGCATCGCTGTCTGACTTGCCGCCGAACAGGCGGTTCAACCAGGACATAGGGCGCGGCGGGTTCGCAGAAATGAGGAGTACGCCCGCCAGCGCGGCATCGGCTAGCGGAACCAACTATAGACGCGCGGGAGGGTCCCAACGGCACAACCTATGCGTCCCCCACGGGGGGAGCAACCGACTGCTTCCGCCGCACTGGCGCAGGGGGTACCTTCACCCCTGCACCCCGTACGCCGCACCCTTTCCCCGGAGTGCCATGTCACCCCGCAAGACCGCCGTTGATCCTGCCAAGGGGGTCCTGCACGTCGAATGGCCCCTGTTCGGCGAGCTCTCCCGGGCGCTGGCCCTCAAGGTGGCGCGCGACTTCATCCCGGAGGTCGTCGTGGGCGTGGCCACGGCCGGCGTGGTGCCGGGCTGCGTGGTGGCCGCGATCCTCGATTGCGAGTTCCACTCGATCATGGTCAGCCGGCGCTTCGGCGCGCCGCACGTGCGCGAGACGCCGGCGGTGCTCGGCGGTGCGCCCGGGCAGGTGCGCGGCAGGCGCGTGCTGCTGGTGGACGAGACCTGCGACAGCGGCGAGACGCTGCGCCTCGCGAAGGCGGCGCTGATCAACGCCGGGGCCAGCGATGTCCGCACCGCCGTCAGCTTCCGCTGCGGAACCTACGAGCCCGACTTCTACGCCCTCGCCACGGAGAGCACCATTGTGCTCCCATGGGACCGCGAGATCCTGCACGATGGCGACCTCGTGCCGAATCCGAAGTACGAGGCGGTGTACCTGGACGATCCCGGCGGTTACTGAGCTCCTACGACAACCGCGAAGAACGAAGAGCGCGAAGGGGCGCGAAGGACTTCCCGGATGGAAAACACCGCGCCACGCGATCCTCTGCGTGGCGCGTAGTTGTTTATCCCCCGGAGAACGGAGGCACTCATCTCGCCCGAACTAGAGACCCTTCGCCCTTCGCGGCGGCAGCTGAGGCTCAAGCCAGTTCATGTACCGCGGCCTCGTATCCCACGCCCTCAGTCATGCGCTGATACACCTGCCCGATCACCTCGGCGCTTCCCAGCAGGAATCGGCAGCGTGCCGCGCCGTTCGAGCGGCACTCCACCTCGTAGCACGCAAGCGGCGCGGCCGCCATGCGCCCGAAGAAGTCCGCCAGCAGTCCCATCGAGTAGTAGCAGGCAGGGAAGCCGATGTTCAGCGTCGGGTCGGCCTCGGCCCAGTCGGCTGAATCGAGGGTGATCACGACGTCGCTGAGCGTGCCAATCTCGAGGGCGCCCCAGCCGGTGTCGCGGAAGAACTCGGCGGCGAGCCCCTGGAACTCGGCGAAGCCGACGCCGTCGGCGTTGCCGCCGCGGGCCGCGAGCCACTCGCGGAAGGACGCGAAGATCGCGTCGCCACCGGCGTACCCTGCTTCCTGCAGGTAGGTCGCGTAGCCGCCGCCAAGGTCGCGCATGAGCGCGGAGCGCAGGGCGGCGAGGGACTGGCGGGGGAGCGCCACGAGCGGCGTCGAGGCAAGCGCAAAGTTGGTGGCCATATCAGTCAAAGTAGGGGTCAGCGGCCAATGCGGCGCAAGAGCTCCGCCTCGTCAATTACCTCGATGCCAAGCGCGCGCGCCTTCTCGAGCTTGCTTCCCGCGTCGGCTCCCACCACCAGGAAGTCGGTGGCCTTGGACACCGAATCAGTCACCTTGCCGCCGGCGCCTTCCACCAGCTCCTTGGCTTCAGTGCGTCCGAGCGTGGGCAGGGTGCCAGTGATGACGATCTTCTTGCCCAGCAGGGCACCCTCGGCCTCGGCCCGCTTCGGCTCGGTGGTGTTGACTCCACGCTTGGCGAGCGCCTTCAGCAGTGCGCGGTTTTCCTTGGATGCGAACCAGCGACTGACCGAGTCGGCGATGGACGGCCCGACGCCGTGGATGGCTTCGATCTCCTCGGCCGACGCCTCCTGCAGCGCATCCGATGTCCCAAAACGCCGTGCGAGCAGCTTGGCGGTCTCCTCGCCGACGTCGGGAATGCCGAGCCCGAAGAGCAGCCGCGAGAGCGGCTGTGCCTTGGAGGCCTCGATGGCCGCCACCAGCTGATGGGCGCTCTTCTCGCCGAACCGCGGCAGCGCCTCCATCACGTCCTCGGTGAGGTCGTACAGCGTCGCCGGGTCGCTGATCAGCCCCGCCTCGAGCAGCTGCCGCACCCGCTGTTCCGACAGGCCGCGAATGTCCATCGCGTTCCGCGCCGTGAAGTGGATGAGCTCCTCGAGGTGCCGGGCCGGGCAGCATTCGTTGGGGCAGCGCACGGCGACCTCGTCCGCCACGCGCACGACGGGTGTTTGGCACTCGGGGCACTTGGTCGGCGCGCGGAATGGCTTCGGCGGATCCGTCGGGTCGCGCCTCTCCGGCACCGGGCCGAGCACCTGCGGAATCACCTCGCCGGCGCGCTTGACCTGCACGACGTCGCCGATGCGCAGGTCCTTCTCCGCGATCAGGTCGAAGTTGTGCAGCGTGGCATACGTCACCGTCGTGCCACCAATCTCCACCGGCTCGAGCACGGCGCGCGGCGTCAGCACGCCGGTGCGGCCCACCTGGATCTCGATGTTCACCAACCGCGTCTCGGCGACGTCGGGCGCGAACTTGCGCGCGATGGCCCAGCGCGGCTCGCGGCCGCCGGCGGTGGAGCCGAGGTCGGCCTGCGTGGCCAGTGCGTTCACCTTGACCACGCCACCGTCGATGGCGAATGCGAGCTCAGCACGGTGCGTGGTCTCCAGGGCGTGAGCCCAGGCGTGGACCTCGGCGAGCGAGGCGCACTGCTTGCGGTGCGGCGCCACCGGAATGCCCCAGCTCGCCAGCGTGTCGAGCAGCTCCCACTGCGAGACGAACGGAAGCGTCGCCGCGCCGGGCACCGCAAAGGCATAGCCGAAGAAGCGCAGCGGGCGCCTGGCCGTCACGGTCGGATCCTTCTGCCGCAGGGCGCCGGCGGCCGAGTTGCGCGGGTTGGCGAAGACCGGCTCGCCGGCCTTCACGCGCTCGGCGTTCATCTTCTCGAACCCGTCGAAGGTCATGTAGACCTCGCCGCGGATCTCGATGAGCGCTGGCCAGCCGGCGCCGGCCAGGCGCAGCGGGATGTCGCGGATCGTGCGGACATTGGCGGTGACGTCCTCGCCGACGCTGCCATTCCCGCGCGTTGCGCCGGTGACCAGCACGCCGTCGCGGTACGTCAGGGAGACGGCCGCGCCGTCGATCTTCAACTCGCAGCAGAAGCCGGACCGGTCGAAGTCGTCGCCGGCGACGTCACGCCCCGATGCGGCCCACGACTCGAGGTCCTCGTCGCTGAACGCGTTGCTCAGCGACCCCATGGGGACGAGGTGCGCGTACTTGGCGAGGTGGCTCGCGCCGACGTCGATTCCGACGCGCAGGGTGGGGGAGTCCGCCGTGCGCAGTCCCGGATGCGCCTGCTCCAGCGCCTTCAGTTCGTGAAAGAGCCGGTCGTACTCGGCGTCGCTCAGTGACGGGCGGTCGAGCACGTAGTACTCGTGCGACGCCCGTTCGAGCGCCTCACGCAGCCACGCCGCGCGTGCGGCCTTGTCGGTCACGCGCGCGGCGTCCCGGGGCGGCTGGCTCGCATGGAGCTACTCGGCCCCTTCCTTGCCTTCCCCTTCCTCCGACAGCCCGCCCTGGAGGAGGAAGTTCTCCACGAAGAACAGCCCGCTTTCGCCGGCGCGCTTCACCATGCGGAGCAGCGTGTCCATGGACGACATCTCCTCGCGCTGTTCGTTGACGAACCACTCGAGGGCGTTCTTGTTGCCGTGGTCCTTGTCGGCGATCGCCTGGTCCATGAGCGCGTTGATCTGCGCCGTGACGCGCATCTCCGAGTCGAGCGCCAGCTTCACCGCCTCCGCGGCGTTCTTGAAGCCGGACTTCGGCGCCGGGACGGCCGGGATCTTCACGGCCGCGCCCGCCTCGAGCAGCATCTTGACGAAGCGCATGGCGTGGTCGCGCTCCTCGAGCGACTGCTTGTAGAAGTGCTGCGCGAGGGCGGGCAGCCCCTCCTCGTCGAAGTACGTGGCGATCGCGATGTACTGGTGCGACGCGCCCAGTTCATTGCCCACCTGCGCGTTGACGCCGGCGGCGAGTTTGTTGCTCATCATGGTGCGGTCCTCTCCTGCGGGGTTAGCCTTTCGCCTCTTCGGCGACGACGTTGAGTGCAACTTCGACGAGGCGCTCCAGCTCCTCATCCGACGCCTTCGGAAGCAGCGTCTCGGCCCACATGTGATCCTGCGTGCCGGCGTACCGGTCGAGCAGCCGGCGCATGAATGCCACCAGCGCGATCCGTTCGAGATCGGCCCGGCGCGAATCGTGCTGCTTGTCCTCGGTGGACCGCAGCAGCGCCTCGAACCGGTGGGCGTTGCGCAGCGCCTTGGCCGTGAGCTCGGCGACGACCTGCGTGAACCGCACGTCGGCATCCGAGAACGGCATCGCGTCGCGCTCCGTTCGCAGGAAGATCGCCCCGATGACGTCCTGCCGCCATTTGATCGGGACGACGACGATCGACCGCACGTTCCGCATCTCCAGCGCCGAGCGGACGCTGCGGTACGCCGGGTCGTTCACGGCGTCGGGAATGAAGACCGTTTCGCCGCTGTCGAACGCGCGCTTGAGTTCCGGATACCGGTCGAGGTCCACCACCAGGTTGCGGATGGAGGCGTCCTCGTAGCTGGCCACCAGCCGCACGCCCTCGCGCTCGCCAGCGAGGAAGATCGAGCAGCGGTCGAGGCCAAAGGTCTGGCCGAGCTTGCCGGCAATCGCCTGCAGGATGTCCACGAAGTGCAGCGAGTTGGAGACATCCTGCAGGATGTCCACGATGGCCAGCAGGTGCTCCTTCTCGCGCGTGAGTTCGCGCACGCGGGCCTGGAGCCTGACGATCTCCTCGCCGGCATCAACCGGATTCGCCGTGGGGTTGGTCAACTCTCCCTCCCGTCGTATGGGCGTCGCGCCCGTGACATTTCCCGTTGTGCGTCGTAGTGCGTATGACCGGGGGCGTGCGCCCGTTTCCGGCCCACGAGGGAACGTACGGGGCGCGTCGGTACACGGTCAATGCATCTTATCGATCTGATCACCCGCAAGCGCGACGGCGGCCGGCTGACCCCGGCCGAACTGCGCACATTCGCCGCAGAGTATGCCGCCGGCCGGTACCCGGACTACCAGGTGTCGGCCCTGCTCATGGCCATCTTCTTCCGGGGCCTCGACGACGACGAGGGGTTTGCCCTGATGGAAGCGATGCTCGCGAGCGGCGGGCGCCTCGATTTTGCCGGGCTCGGAAAGCCCGTCGTGGACAAGCACTCGACGGGCGGAGTCGGCGACAAGGTCTCCATCCCGCTCGCCCCGCTCGTGGCCGCCTGCGGCGTCGCCGTGCCGATGATGAGCGGCCGCGGACTTGGCCACACCGGCGGCACCCTCGACAAGCTGGAGGCCATCCCCGGCTTCAACACGCGGCTCTCCCTCGCCGAGGCCAAGGCGCAGGTGGAGCGGCTCGGCTGCGCCCTCATTGGACAGACCGGGGAGATCGCACCCGCCGACAAGAAGCTGTACGCGCTGCGAGACGCCACCGCCACGGTGGAGGCCATTCCGCTGATCGCCGCCTCGATCATGAGCAAGAAGCTCGCGGAGGGACTCAGCGGGCTCGTGCTCGACGTGAAGACGGGGTCCGGCGCGTTCATGCCTGAGATGGACCGGGCGCTCACGCTGGCCCGCACGATGGTCGGCATCGGTGAGCGGTGCGGTTGCCCGACCGTGGCGCTCCTGACCTCCATGGAGCACCCGCTGGGCGTCGCCTGCGGCAACGCGCTCGAGATCGAGGAGAGTCTCGAGATCCTCCGCGGCGGCGGCCCGATCGACACGCGCGAGCTGACACTTGCCCTTGGCGCCGAGATGCTCGTGCTCGCCAAGGTCGTCGAGGACCTCGGATCGGCCCGGGTGGTGCTCGAGGCCCGGCTGGCTGACGGCTCCGCCCTCGAGAAGTTCCGCGAGATTGTCACCGCGCAGGGTGGTGACCCACGCGTGGTGGACGAGCCGTCGGACGTGCTTCCGCGCGCGGCGGAGCGGGCGGTGGTGACCGCCCAGCGTACGGGCTTCGTGCAGCAGGTGGCTCCGCGTGTCATCGGTCGCGGGATCATCGCGCTTGGGGGCGGCCGCCGCACGATGGAAGACACGGTGGATCCGTCGGTCGGGTTCCACATCCTCGTGCGGCCCGGCCAGCACGCCACGCGAGGCCAGCCGCTCGCGGCGATCTTCGCGCGCGACGCCGCCGGCGTCGAAGCCGGGAAGGCGTGTATCGCCGAGGCCATCGTCATCGGCGACGACGAGTTCACGCCGCCACCACTCATTTCGCACCGGGTCACGAGGACGGGAGTCGAAGAGCTCTAGCGGATTGAGGATATGGACCCAGGCTTGCGATTCAGGACGGCGATTTGGGATTCCGACCTGCGATAGACAACTGCTCGTGGCCGCCACTGGATTCCGACCGACGACAGAACAATCGCCGGTCGTAATCCGTATTCGTGATCAGGCATCGCAATCCTCGGTCCAAATCCTCAATCAAGCCATGAAAGCCCTGCGCGTCCTCAGTCTCATCGCCGCATTCGCCTCCACGCTGTCCGCGCAGGTTCCGTCCGATTCCGCCATCCGGGCCATTCTCACTACGCGCGTGGACGCGGGTCGCTTTGCCGGGATTGCGGTTGGCGTGGTGGGCAGGGACGGCGCTCGCCGAACCGTGGCCTACGGCCCCAACGCCGGCGTGCAGCCGTTCGACGCCACGACCGTGTTCGAGATCGGGTCGATCACGAAAACCTTCACCACCGCCATTCTTGCCGACATGGTGACGCGCGGCGAGGTGGCGCTCAGCGATCCTGTGGCGAAGCTGCTGCCGCCTGGCACGGTGGTGCCGTCACGCGACGGCCGCGAGATCACCCTGCTCGACGTCGCGACGCAGTCATCAGGCCTGCCCAGCCTCCCGACGAACTTCGCGCCCAAGGACCAGGCCAATCCGTGGGCCGACTACTCGGCGCAGCAACTTTATGACTTCCTGAAGTCGTACCAGTTGACGCGCGCCATCGGCGAGCGGTACGAGTATTCCAATGTCGGCATGGGCCTGCTTGGATTCGCCCTTGCCCAGCGTGCCGGCATGAGCTACGAGGACCTCGTGGCGGCGCGCGTACTGAAGCCGCTGAAGATGGCCGACACCCGCATCACGCTGACGCCGGCGCTCCAGCGTCGCCTAGCTCCGGGACATCACCCTGGTGGCGGCATCGCGAAGAACTGGGACCTGACGACGCTCGCCGGTGCCGGCGCGCTCCGCTCCACCGTCAACGACATGCTGACGTACATCCGGGCCAATGCCGACTCGACGTCGCAGCCGCTCGGCGCCACGCTCGCGATGACGCACGGGATGCGGCATGCCGCCGGGTCGCCCGCCGTGACCATCGGGCTCGGCTGGCATCGCCTGCGCACGCCGGCGGGGAACTGGATCGTCTGGCACAACGGCGGGACCGGCGGCTACCGCTCGTTCACCGGGTACAGCGAGAAGACGGGTGAAGGGATCGTCGTGCTCACCAACACCGCCAACGGCGTGGACGACCTCGGGTTCCACCTGCTCGACCCGTCGTTCCCGCTTCAGCCGGTGCCGAAGCAGCGGACGGAGATCGCACTTCCCCAGGCCACGCTCGAGCGATACGTCGGGACGTTCGAGCTGGCGCCGACCTTTGCCATCACCGTCACGCGCGAGGGCGCGCAGCTCTTCCTGCAGGCGACGGGCCAGCCCCGCTTTCCGCTATTCGCCGAAAAGGAGGACGAGTTCTTCCTCAAGGTGGTGGACGCACAGGTCACGTTCACCAAGGACAGCGCGGGCGTCGTGACGGGCCTCGTACTCCACCAGAACGGCGCGCACCAGCCGGCGAAAAAGAGGCCGTGAGTGGTGCCGGAGGATCAGTGAACGGTCGGACGCGAACGACCGCCTGAGCGGCTACGCCCCGACGGATCCGCTGAACAGCGACTGCAGGTTCAGCGTGGGCGACTTGGATCTGCTGGCCAGCGAGACATACGCGCGAGCCAGCGCATCCTTGCCCGCGCCGAGGACGGTGCCCACCAGCCCGAGCGCCTCCGCGTACTCCTCGGGTGGCAGCTCCTTGATGATCCGCAGCCAGATGGCCTCTTCGAGCACGTTGAAGGCCGTCTGCACCTCCCACAGGTCGAAACCGGCGGCAAAACGCTCGTGGCCGATGGCCTCCGTGTGCTTCACGATCGGCACGAGCTTTCGCTCCGCGATCGCGGCGACGGTCAGCTGATAGAGGTCGCGCAGCCGCGCGCGCGCGCGATCCATGCCCGCCTGTTCGTAGCTCTTCAGGTGCGAGCGCTCCATGGCGTGGAACGCATCCTCGACAATCGCGTCGCGACGGTCGTGCAGCAGCTGCAGCAGTGACATGGGATTCCGGTCCGTTGAACCTGACGGTGTCTCCCAAATATACGGTGTTTGGGTGCGGACGCTCACCTGCCGTCTTCGTCTGGCGGCGCCCGTTGCGCGTGGGCAATTTCCATCGGTGCTCTCCGCGATGCAGACTCTCCAGAAGGCCATCATGACCCGCCGATACCATACCCTGCCGCTGGTTGCCCTCGTGCTCCTGTCCTCGCTCGCGGCGCCAGCGCCTGCGGCAGCGCAGGACGATCCCTGCAAGGCGGCGCTCGCGCCGCTGCGTGCGCGTTACGCGCCCGACCGCCGCGTCGCGGTGTTCGACGTCACCTGCGTCCGGCAGGGCGATCAGGTGGTCGTGCGTGGGGATGTGGACCAGGCGAATGCGCGCCGCGACGTGCTGGCCGCCCTCGAGGCGGCAAGGCTCGGCGCCATCGTGGACAGCATGCGCGTTCTCCCCGATCCGGCGCTGGCCGCAACGCCCGTCGGCATCGTGAAGGTGAGCGTTGGCAATGTGCGCTCGAATCCCGCGCACTCCGCCGAGCTGGCCACGCAGGTCACGATGGGGATGGTCGTTAAGGTGCTCAAGCAGCAGGGGAGCTGGTATTACGTCCAGGGGCCCGACCAGTACCTCGGCTGGCTCGAGGGAGCGGCGATGCACCTGACCGGACAGGCGGGCGCCGAGGCGTGGCGGAACGCCCCGAAGGTCATCATGACCGAGTACTTCGGCGTCGTGCGCGAACAGCCAAGCAACGCGTCGCTGCCGGTGAGCGACGCGGTGCCCGGCGTGCTCTTCAAGTCGACCGGCGGGCGCGGAAAGTGGCTCTCCGTCGAGACCCCCGACGGACGCAGGGGCTACGTGGAGCGCGCGCTCGTGGCCGACTACGCCACGTGGACGGCGTCGCGAAAGTTGACGGCGGAAACCGTGGAGCAGACCGCGAAGCGTTTCATCGGCGTACCGTATCTCTGGGGCGGCACGTCCCCCAAGGGGATGGACTGCTCGGGCCTCACCAAGACCGTCTTTCCCCTGAACGGCATGGAGCTCAACCGCGATGCCAACCAGCAGGCGCAGATGGGCGTCGAGGTGTCCGCCGATTCCGGCATGCGACAGTTCTCGAAGGGCGATTTGCTCTTCTTCGGGTCGAAGGCAACCGCGGATCGTCCCGAGCGCATCACCCACGTGGCGATCTACCTGCAGGACCGGCAGTTCATCCACACGCCCGGCGGCTCGGGCGTGCGCATTGACAGCTTCGATCCGGCGGCGCCGAACTTCAACGACGGGTTGCTGAAGAGCTTCGTCCGCGCGCGCCGCGTCATCGGCCAGCCGCCGTCGCGGGTGCAGCCGTAACGCACGCGGCGAGCGGATCGCTCCGCTCGCCGCCCGAGCGCCGCTGGCCTGCGCGGCGCGCTGCCGTGCGGTTCAGCCCTTCAGCTTCTGGACCCCGATGCCGGGGCGGTCGCTCAACGTCACCTTGCCGTTCACGACGCGCGTGCCGTCAAAAACGTCGTTGCTGATGAGGAGCGCGCCGTCGAGGTCGGCCCAGTCCACCATCGGCGACAGGTGCGATGCGGCGGAGATGGCGCACGACGTCTCGGTCATGCAGCCGAGCATGACCTTCATGCCGAGCGACCGGGCGAGCACGATCATCTTGTGCGCTTCGCGCATCCCCGTGCACTTCATCAGCTTGATGTTGATGCCGTGGTAGACGCCCTTGGCCTTGGGGATGTCGGCGAGCCGCTGCACGCCTTCGTCGCCGATGATCGGCAGCGGGCTGCGCTCCGTCAGCCACGCCAGGTCGTCCACCTGCTCCTTGGGGAGCGGCTGCTCGACCATCACCACGTTGCGCTCCTTCAGCCAGTGCAGCATGTCGAGCGCGACCGCGCGGTCCTTCCATCCCTGGTTCACGTCGGCGGTGATCGGCGTGTTGGTCACCGAGCGGATGGTCTCGACGATCATCTTGTCGGTGTCGCGGCCGAGCTTCACTTTCAGGACCTTGTACTCCGCCGCCTCCCTGGTCTTCTGCCGCACGACGTCCTGCGTGTCGATGCCGATGGTGAACGACGTGTACGGCGTCTTGCGCGCGTCGAAGCCCCAGATGTTGTACCACGGCTGCTTCATCAGCCGGCCGAGCAGGTCGTGCAGCGCGATGTCCACGGACGCCTTGGCGGCGGCGTTCCCCGTGGAGATGGCGTCGATGTCGCGCAGGATGGTGTCGAGCTCGAACGGATTCTCGTACTTCGACAGGTCCACCCGCGACAGGAAATCGAGGACCGACGCGTGCGACTCGCCGAGGTACGGCGGCATGGACGCCTCGCCATACCCGACGACGCCGTCGTACTCGATCTCGGTGAGCACCACCGGCGTGGTGGTGCGCGACGACGTGGCGATGGTGAAGACGTGCCGCAGCTCGAGCGTGTACGGGCGGTAGCGGAGCGTCAGGCGCGCCCGGCCGCGCCGCCGCACGGGCGCGGCCGCCGCGGCGGGCAGGGACACGAGCGAACCCGCGACCGCCGAGCCGGCGAGCACCGAGGAGCGCTTCAGGAAGTCACGACGAGTGTGTGCCACGATGTGCCTCAACTGGTGTGCGCGACCGGCCATGGATGGCCGGTGTTGCGCGGTCCCTGCCCCTCAGCCGCTGATCGCCGCCTTGCCCAGCGCCCACAGCGACGGCAGCGCGCCGAAGACCCACATGATGACGCCGGCCACCGCCACCTTGTCCTTCGGCAGCTTCGCCACCACGCCAATGCCGATGGCGAGCAGCACGGTGACCCAGAGCGTGAAGACGTCAATGCGTCCAAGTATCCCCAGCAGCCCCGGTGACATCTCCGGATCGAGGAAGCGGCCGACGCCCAGCGAGAGCTGGAACCGGCCGGTGAGCGCGCCCGTGTCGAGCAGCAGGCCCTGGGCCGAGACCGTCAGCGACTCGACGACGCGGGGAATGAACGAGTAGGCGGCGATCATCGTCGCCGCCGAATAGCTCAGGGACGCGCCGAGCATTTTCGCCGTCAGCCACGCGCCTAGTCCCGTGAGGAACATGACGATCGGCACGAAGATGAAGGCCCCGAACGTCATCATGAACTCGCCGCTCTTGCGGATCACCCCGGCTTGGTCCTCGGTCATGCCCGGGTTCTGCTTCATCGCCTCGGCGACGGCGCGCGACATCTCGGCGTCCATCAGGTCCTGCATCGTGCCGCGGTTCGCGATGGCCAGGCCGCCGATCAACAGGGTTACGATGACCATGACGAGGGCGTAGCCGGCCTTCTCGCGTCGCGCAAAGACCGCACTCGGCGAGAAGACGATGTCAACGAAATCCTCGAGGAGCGACGCCTTCGCGGGGGTGGGCGTCTCTGGGGCCATGTCTGTCATTCCAATCTCCGTCCGGAGGGAAGGGGATATCCGACGTGGAACTTGCGGGCGGACTGGGGGAGCCGCAACTCATGATCACCGGACGCCGCTGTGGGGCGAGCCCTGAGGGGCGGCGTGCGGCGGCGTGCGGCAGCGTGCGGCAGCGTGCGGCAGCGTGCGACAGCGTGAGACCGGGTGCGGCCGTCGGGCGGGTGGTACCGTGCCGGGGCCGCGCCTCAGTCGAGCAGCGAATGGGCCCGAGCGCCATCGCGCCCGGGCCCATCGTGAGTCGCAATCCGCAATCGTAGTCCTGAATCGCAATCCGGATTCCAGATCCTCAATCGTTCCTAGATATCTAGGTTGGAAGCGAACTTCGCATTCGCTTCGATGAACGCCCGGCGCGGCTCGACTTCGTCGCCCATCAGCGTCTCGAACAGGTGGTGCGCCTGCGCCGCGTCCTCGATGTTCACCTTCAGGATGGTGCGCGTGGCCGGATCCATCGTCGTCTTCCAGAGCTGGTCGGGGTTCATCTCGCCGAGGCCCTTGTAGCGCTGGATGTTCACGTTCCCCTTGCCGTCGGCGCCGCCGCCGAGCCGGTCGGCGATCTCGGCGCGCTGCGGCTCGTCGAAGGCGTAGTACTCTTCCTTCCCCTTGGCCACGCGGTAGAGCGGCGGCTGGGCGATGTAGATGAACCCGCTCTCGATGAGCTGGGGCATCTGCCGGAAGAAGAACGTCAGCAGCAGGGTGCGGATGTGGGCGCCGTCCACGTCGGCGTCCGTCATGATGATGATCTTGTGGTAGCGGGCCTGGTCAATCGAGAAATCTTCCTCGCCGATCCCCGACCCGATGGCCGTGATGATCGTGCGGATCTCCTCGTTGCTCAGGATCTTGTCGATACGCGCGCGCTCGACGTTCAGGATCTTGCCGCGCAGCGGCAGGATGGCCTGGAACTTCCGGTCGCGGCCCTGCTTGGCCGAACCGCCGGCCGAATCTCCCTCGACGATGTAGAGCTCGCTCAGCGCCGGATCTTTCTCGGCGCAGTCCGCCAGCTTGCCGGGCAACGAGCCTCCGTCGAGCGCGCTCTTCCGGCGAATCAGTTCCTTGGCCTTGCGGGCGGCTTCGCGCGCCCTGGCTGCATCAATGGCCTTGCCGATGATCTTTTTGGCGACCGGCGGATTCTCCTCGAAATAGGTGCCGAGCGCCTCGTTCACCGCCGCCTCGACGATGCCCTTCACTTCGCTATTGCCGAGCTTGGCCTTCGTCTGACCTTCAAACTGCGGATTGCGCACCTTCACACTGACGACCGCCGTCAACCCTTCGCGCACGTCATCGCCGCTCAAGGATTCCGTCTCTTTCTTGAGCAGATCGTTGGCGTTCGCGTAGCTGTTGATCGTGCGCGTCAGCGCGGCTTTGAAGCCGACGAGATGCGTGCCGCCTTCTTTCGTATTGATGTTGTTGGCGAAGGAAAACAGATTTTCCGCGTAGCTGTCGTTGTATTGCAGCGCCAGCTCCAGGATCATGTCGGGCTTTTCGACATTGACATAGATCGGCTTATGGATCGGCGTCTTGGCTTCGTTGAGGTGTTCGACGAACGAGACGATGCCGCCCTTGTACTTGAAAATCTGTTCTTTTTCTTTGTGCTCATCCTTCAGCGAGATCTCCAGGCCCTTGTTCAAAAAGGCCAGCTCCCGCAGCCGCCGAGCGAGAATGTCCAAGCTGAATTCAAGCGTCCCGAATATTTGTCCGTCCGGTTTTAAGGTGACCTGGGTACCGCCCCGTTTGGTCTTCCCCGTCACCTGGAGCGGGGCAGCAGGCTTGCCAACGCTG
>CAYQCP010000065.1:0-18014 GCA_964416005.1 uncultured Gemmatimonas sp. | reverse complement strand
CGCCTCGCGCTCCGCGCCGTCGCGCTCGAGCTGGATGCGATGGATGCGGTCGCGCACGTCGCGCACGGCCGCTTCCGCGGCGGAGAGCACGTCGCGGGCCGCGGCCACGCCGCCGCGCATCTCCTCCTCGACCACCACGGCGCGCTGCAGCGCTTCCGCTGCGGCGCGCACGTCAGCCTCGCACTTCGCCTCCTCGGCGCGCGCCGCATCCCACTCGCCGCGCAACCGGTCGCCGAATGCGGCGCCCTCGCTGCGCTCCTGCTCGGCGCGCTCGCGCCGCTGGATGGCGTTCTGGTGGCGCTCCTCGGCCACCGCAACCTCGCGCTGCAGCAGCTGCTGCGACTCGCGGAGCTGCATCGCCACGCGCGTCCGCTCCTGCCGTCCCATGTCGGCCGCGGCGCGGGCGGCATGCGCCGCGTCACGGGCCTGCTCGGCGGATCGCACGCGGTGCTCGCCTTCGGGGGCGCGCTCGCGCAGGCCGAGCAGTTCCTCGTCGAGGCGGGTCAGCTCGTCCATCCACGACGCCATCTCGCGCTCGGCGAGCGTGAGCTCCACCGACCGCCGGCGCTTCATCACCTCGGTGTGGCGCTCCGCCTTCTTGCGCTGCCGCGCGAGCGAGCGCACCTGGCTCCCCACCTCGTTGATGAGGTCGTCGAGGCGCGCGAGGTCGCCGCTCGTCTCCTCGAGCCGGCGCTCGGTGGACCGGCGGCGATCGCGGTACAGGCCCACGCCCGCCGCCTCCTCGAACAGCTCGCGCCGGTCGTCCGGGCGGTCGCTGAGGAGCGCGTCGATCATCTTGCTCTCGATCACCACGCCGACGTCGGCGGCCAGGCCCGTGCCGCGCAGCAGGTCGTGGATGTCGCGCAGGCGGCACGGCGTGCGGTTCAGCAGGTACTCGCTCTCGCCCGAGCGCGACAGGCGGCGCGTGATGACGACCTCGCGGTACGCAATCGGGAGCACGCCCTCCTCGTTGGAGAAGTGCAGCGACACCTCGGCGATGTTGACCGGCTTGCGGGCGGACGAGCCCTGAAAGATCACCTCTTCCATCTTGGCGCCGCGCAGGAGGCGCGCGCGCTGCTCGCCGAGAACCCAGCGGACGGCGTCGGACACGTTGGACTTGCCGCACCCGTTGGGGCCGACGATCGCCGTCACCCCGGCGTCGAACGACAGGTCCGTGGGATCCGCAAACGACTTGAAGCCGTGCAGCTCGAGTCTGGTCAATCGCACTTAGAACGTTCTCCCGGTTCGGTACGCCACCTGCGGTCTGAACCCGGCGGCGCGGAGCTCCGCGTCGAGGGGCACGGCCGCAGCGGCCGTTTCAAAGGCGCCCGTGAACAGGCGCACGCTTCCATCGTCCTGCACCAACGCATACGCCGCCACGCCGCGGACGGCCATCGCCGCCACGCGTTCGGCTGCCGCACGGCGCGGCACGTCCGTTTCCAGCAGCAACGCCAACGGCACTCGCACCACCGCGCCGGCGCCGGCGCGGAGTACATCCTCGTCCCGCAGGGCGGCGAGCAGCGAGTCCGCCCCCGTGCGATCGCGCCACGCACCGGCAATCACTCGGTGCCAGCGCGATCCGTCGGCGCCCAGCACGACCGGCGACACTGTGAGACCGGCCAGCTGAATTCCGCGTTCTCGAATCCACAAATTTGCACCCGAGGCGGTGTTTGTCGCCACAAGCTCGACCGCGAATTGTGAGGCCGCCGCGCTGTCGAGGGGATTGACAGGATCGGGCACGCGTACTGTGTCGGCGGCCGGGGCCACGAGGCGCGCGGACGGGCGTGGCGCGCTCACGGGAGTCGGGGCGGGTTCAGGCCCCCCTCTCGAGCGAGCCGCCTGCCACCAGAGGGTCGTGCTGGCCGCCGCCAGGAGCACGCCGCCGACCACCGCCAGCCGCCGCCGCCGGTTCCCCGACGGCGCGCGCGGGCCGCGGACGGCGGGAGGCATCGGGGCGGGGACGCGCTCCCCCGCCTGCGCGATCACGCGCCACTCCATCGGGATCTCGGCGTCTCCCACCGACACGACGCCGTCCGTCTGCCGCACCAGCGCGTCGAGCGCCGGCGTTCCGGCGCGCGCCACGATCAGGAGCAGCGCGCCCGCCTCAGCGAAGCCGGCCGCGAGTCGGCTCCATCGGTCGCTGTGGAGCATCTCCTCCGGCAGGGTCGGTTCGCTGCCGCGTGGCAGGATGAAGAGGGAGGGCGTGCCGTCCGCCGCCGGCTGCGCGACGTCATTGAGGGAGACCCCGCGCAGGAAGCTGTCGATGATGCCCGGCGCGCCGGCGGTGTCGGCGAGCGTGCCGAGCACCAACGGCGCGCCGACGAGGTCGGCCACCGCCACGCGGCGTTCGCTGGCGACGGCGCGGGCGGCGCCGAGCGCCACGCGGGCGCTCGCCTCGGCATCAAGGCCGATGACGACGGCGGAGGCGAGGCCGTCCAGCTGCGGCGCGACGCGCCGGCCTTCCTCTTCCCAGGGATTCGGGGCCGGCGCAGATGGACGCCGGCGTCCGATCACGGGCTCGCCTCGAAGACCCAGTAGGGAATGCCGCTGCGGCGCCCGGCCTCTTCAGCGGCCTCGCGCGTGGCGAAGGGGCCGGCGACCACACGGTACACGATGGTGCCGTCGCGCTCGCTCGCCTGCACCCGCGCCGTCGATCCATCCACGCGCACGGCGGCAGCCATGGCGCGCGCCCGGCTCTCTGACAGCACGGCCGCGAAGCTCAGCATCCAGCCCCGGCTCCGCGATTCCGCGCGGGCCGCGGGCGGCGGCACCGGATTGAGCGCGGCGGCGACCGGCTCTGGAATCACGTCCGCCACCGGCTCGGCCGCCAGCGAGTCGGCGCCGACGGAATCGGCGTACGCGTCCTCGAATTTCACGGGTTCGTCCAGCGCGGCGGAGCGCGGGCGGAATCCGTTCCAGCGCACGAGCACCCACACGTCGTTGGCGCCGGTGAGGAGGCGCGAACGCTCACGCTTCGTCTCCGCGTCCACGATCACCATCGCGTCGTCCTCGGCGAGGGCAATGGAGCCATCGGGCGCGATCAGCGGCAGGTCGGGGCGCCAGGCCGTGGCGAACGTGGCAATGACGCGGTGCGTGCCGATGGCGACGACGTAGGCTGAGTCGCCGCTCGGCGCCTGGGCGAGCAGGTACTGACCGTCCGGATCCATGCGCAGGGCGGTCGGCGCACCGGGCAGGGTGATCCGGTCGCGCACCGCGGCATCGTAGCGATCCACGACGTACAGCGTCGTGCTGTTCCGCACGGCGACGTAAAGCCGGTCGCCGCTCGGCGTGGGCGCCACGGCACGCACCGCGTCGCTAAAGGTGACGGTGAGCGAGCGCTCGAGGTCGCGCGTGCGCAGCCCCTCGAGGTGGTCGCCCGTGGCGAAGTAGATGCGGTCACCGACGACGGTGGGGATCACCATGTCGGCGCCGGCGATCGTCGTGCTGTCGGTGAACTTCGTCTCAGGTGGTTGCAGTCGGCGGATGGTGACGCGCCCGTCGCTGCCATCGCTCAGGATGAGCAGCGCGCCGTCCGGCAGCGGCTGCAGCGTGCGCACCGGCGTGGGCGGGCGGAAGCGCCAGATGGCGCTGCTCGTGAGCCGGACGATCTCGCCCGTGGGGGCGACGCCGAAGACAGCGTACCCAGTGGCCGACGCGAGGGCGCGCAACCGCTCCTTGGTGGCGGGAGTGACACTACCGACGCGCAGGTCGACGCGCGCCGGGATGCGCGCCGCGTCGAGCACGACGAGGATGCCCTGCTGCGCGTCGAACGCCAGCGCATCGCTGACGGCGGGGACGCGCTGCGACGAACTCCAGACGGCGCTGTCGCGCAACCAGCGGTAGGCGCGGGCCGTGCCGCCGTCGCGCGGGAAGCGGAGCAGGACCGCGTCCGGCCCCGACATCCCCGAGGCCCCACCGCCGCTGCTGACGCCCGCGTCCGGCGTCTTGGCGCACGCGGCGACGAGGACCAGCGTCAGGAGGAGGGCGGGGCGGGGCATCTGTGCAATTTGCTGGAGAGGGAGCGACAATGAAAGCTGATTGAGGATCTGGACCTAGGATTGCGAGAGTAGATCGCGATTCGGGATCACGATGCGCGATGGCCCGACGGAGCGCCGCCGGGCCATCGCCAATCGCCATTACCAATCGCGATCTCAAATCGCAATCCTAGGTCCAAATCCTCAATCTAGAAGGAAGGTCCCACCGTCCAGAACCAGTACCCCTTCTTCGACGCCGCATCGAGCGGGAACGACTTGTCGATGCGCAGGATGGCGAAGTTGAACAGGTTGATGCGGAAACCGTAGCCGTAGCTGCGCAGCGGGTACCGCTGCGTGGCCCAGTCGTAGTTGTCCGGGCGCGACATCGTGAGCGTCTGCCCCTTGTTCCACGCCACGCCCGCGTCGGCGAAGATGAGGCCGTCCACCGGAATGAACTGGATCAGTTTCCGCTTGAACTTGAACGGACGGATGACGGGGAAGCGCAGTTCGACGTTGCCGAACGCCACGCGGCTGCCGATCAGCTGGCTGGCTGAGCACTGGCCGGTCCCGCCGGGCACCGTCTCGCAGACGCTCGAGTAGTAGTTCTCGCGGTCATACCCGCGCATGAGGTCGGCGCGCCCGATGTACTTCGGGAACTCGGCCTCGCCGCTTCCCACGGAAATGTCCGTCTGCACGCGCGTGGCCAGCGTGAGGTAGCTGAACAGGATCGCGTCGTAGCGCCGGTAGTCGGCGCTGTAGTTGGTCCAGCTCAGGTTGCCGCCGGCGTGCTCGAGCCCGAACCGGTAGCGCTGCCCGAAGATGGGGCCGGTGTAGCCGTTGATCGTGTTGTCGTGCACGAAGGCCACGTACGGCGCCACGAAGTTGAGCGAACCGTAGTTGACGATGCTGTCGAGGTAGACCTGCGTCGTGTAGCCATACGCGTAGTCCACGCCGTAGCTCACGAACATCAGCGAGCGGTCGATGTTGTTGAGGCTCAGGCCGTACTCGAACCGCTTGAAGCGGTTCAGCGGATAGATGCCGGCGAGGGACACCGAGCGCTGGATGTAGCGCCCAATGGCCTGCTCCTGCACGGCCTGCGTGGCGCTGACGGGCGACAGGGAGGCGCCGGCGAGGAAGAAGTAAGGCTGCTGCTGGATGGCAACCTGGTACTGGAATCGGCGTGCGAGCGAGAGGTACGCCGCGTACACCTGCGCCTCCTCCACCCGTCCGTTGATGCTGCCGGCCAGCATCAGGCGCTTGTTGCCCACCAGGTCGGAGAGGACGATCGCCGTCCCGCCGTAGACGCCGCGTCCATAGCTGTCCTGCGCGTAGCCCACCTGCGGACGCGCGATGTACTCCGGACGCAGCGAGCCGGGGTAGCGGCCCTCCCGGAACGTCGAGGTGTCGGGAAGCGCGTACGTGGCGTTCTCCAGCAGCGACGCGACGCTCACTCCCGCGCCGGCGCCAAGCCGCTCCGGCAGGACATCGGCCGGGCGCAGGCCGCCCTCGCCGCGATAGACCGACTGCCGGCGCGGATCGCGGCTCGCGCTGGCGGAAGTCCGCGCCGTCGCGAGCACGGAGTCACGCCCGGTGGCGGCGCGCGACACGATGGCGCTCACATTGGCCTCCGCGGCGGCACGCTCGCGCGCGCGCTGCTGGGCCGCGGAATCCAGCGTCACCGCGGCCTGACCGGCGGCGACAACCGTTGGCTCGCGGTACGGCTCGCGCTTGAACTGCCGCGGGTTCGTCACCTGCCAGACGGTGTATCCGTTGTTCTCACTGTAGACGAAGGCCAGACGGTCGGCGCCGTGCGCCCACGTGAGCGCCGGGCTGTTCTCCGTGACCGACTGCACGCCGCCGACGAGGCGCGTCAGCTGGTAGTGCTGCTGATCTGCCAGGTCGTACAGGAAGACCTGCGGGATGCCCTCGCGGTCGCTGATGAACGCCACCGACCGGCCATCCGGCGCCCACTGCGGGTTGAGGTTCTTGCCGTCCTGGCCGGGGAGCACCTCGACGGTTCCCGTCGCCAGGTCGAGTATGCTGATGCGCCACGAGCCGTACTTCATGATGTCCAACTGCGTCTGCGGTCCGCGCTCGCTGACGAACGCCACCTTCTTGCCGTCAGGCGACCAGGCCGGCATCAGGTCACCGTACAGGTCGTTGGTCAGCTTGCGGAGGTTCTTGCCGTCGGCGTCGATGACGTACAGGTCGGAGACGCCGCCGCTGAGCCCGCTGAAGATGATCTGGCGTCCATCGGGCGACCACGACGGCCCCACCATCGCATCGAGCTTCGTGACGAGCCGCCGCACGACGTCGCGCTTCCTCACGTCGGCGACATAGAGCACGTCCTTGCCGCCGCTCTGCGCGGTAAAGGCCAGGTAGCGTCCGTCGCGCGAAAACGCGCTCTGCGAATAGGCGTAGCGCAGCTCCTCATACTCCGGATTGAGCGTGCTCTTGGTGAGCCGCTTCAGCCGCTTGCCGCTCTGCGCGTCGGCGAGGTAGAGGTCGAGGAAGACCTCCGCCTTGACGAGGCTGCCGGTGGAGATGTACGCGATGTACTTGCCGTCGTTCGACAGCGCCGGCGCCACGTAGACCGGGATCACGCCGCCCGTCTTGCGCTCGGTGAGCAGCGACGTGGCGATGCGGCGGGGCCGGTCGAGCTTCTCCACCTGCGGCAGGTACTGCGCCTGCATCGCGTCCTTCCACTCGGCGCCGATCTCCTCGACGGAGAGGCCCGTGTGGCGCTTGATGGCGCGCTCATGGCCGAGCGTCGGCGTGGACTGCATGATCTCGCCGACGATCTCGTCGCCCCAGCGCGCGCCGACGTAGCGCCAGAACGACTCGCCGTAGCGGTACGGGAAGTACTGGTCGGGGCGCCGGTCGAGATCCTCGATCGTCGGGAACTTGCCGCTGAGGGCGGCGTCGCGGATCACGCCGTCGGTGGCCGGATGCACCGGGCCGACGGAGAGATACTCGGCCATGCCCTCGATGAACCAGAGCGGGGGCATCCGCTGCTGCAGCGTCTCGAGTCCCTGGCCCGCCTTGCCGCGGGCGAAGATGTCGTACTGGAACTGGTGCACCATTTCGTGCGTCAGCACGTGCTCCGCTTCGCCGAGATTGCCGGTGAGGAAGAACATGTTGCGCTGGCGCAGCGCGTCGGTGACGCCGCCCGTTCCTTCGCCGAGGTCGCCGAAGACGTTGTTCTGCGCGAAGGCGCCGCGCGAGGCGAACATGATGATCGGCTTCCGTTCCTTGAACTGGTAGCCCATCAGCTTCGACAGCCGGGCGTACGACCGCTCGGCGAGGCTGCCGGCGAGGCGCGCCACCTGCGCCTCTTCCGGGTAGTAGTGGATGTCGAAGTGCTCGGTCTTCAGGACCTTCCAGTTGAAGTGCTGGAACTGGACCTGGTTCTGCCCGAAATAGCCCTGGGCGCCTGCGGGATGCGCAAGGCACAGGCACAGGCACAGGGGCAATAGGCGGACCCTCGACATCGACGCTCCCGGCTTAGGACGTGATGGGGACTGCGGGGGCGTCGCCCCACAGCCGCTCGATCTGGTAGTACGACCGCATGGACGGGTGGAACACGTGCACCACGAAATCGACGAAGTCCACCAGGACCCAGCGCCCGGTCTCGGCTCCCTCGACGGAGAACGCCTTCAGCCCCGCCTGCTCCATGCCCTCCAGCAGGTGCTGCGCGACGCTGCGCACATGCGTATCCGACGTACCCGACGCGACGATAAAGTAGTCGGCCATGTCGGTCACGCCGTGCAGGTCGAGCATCACGACATCCTGGGCCTTGTTGTCGACGCAGAGCGACGCGGCGCGCCGCGCGTGGTCGGCAACCTGGGCTGGCGAGCTGGCAGGGGACATCTATGGAGTCAACACCGGGTGCGGGGAAAAGTTCCGGGCAGGAATGCGACAGAATAACACAGAATAAGACAGAGTACGGCCGTGCGATATCCCTCGCCGGGACGGTCGCCACCCGGCGGGCGAGCGGTGGGAGCGCCGGCCGCGAAACGCCCGCCCCGCGCCCCCAGCCGCGCAAAACGGGGAGCGCGCCGAAGCCCGCTCCCCGTCTGTTGTCTGTCTGTTGTCTCTCTGTTGTTTCTCTGTTGTCTCTCTTCTCAGCCCTTAATCACCCAGACCTTGATCTCCGGCTTCACATCCGCATGCAGCTTGATGCCGACCTTGTAGACCCCGAGCGCCTTGATGGGCTCGGGCAGGTCGATCTGCCGCTTCTCGACGTGCACGCCCTGCGCCTCGAGCTGCGCGACGATGTCGCCCGAGGTCACCGACCCGAACAGCTTGCCCTCCTCGCCGACGCGGGCGGCGAAGGTGAGGGAGATCGGCTCGATCTTGGCCGCAAACTCCTCGGCCGCCGTGCGGCGCGCGTTCTCCGCGGCCTCGAGCGTGGCCTTCTCCTGGGCGATGCGCTTCTTGTTGCCCGGGGTCGCCTCGTAGGCGATGCCGCGCGGCAGCAGGAAGTTGCGCGCGTAGCCCGCCGACACCTTCACGATGTCACCCGGATGCCCGAGCTTTTCCACCGCTTCTCGCAAAATGACTTCCATCGGAAACCCCTGAACGTTCAGGTTGACGGGCGCTGGCGGCGACGCCAGTCGAGCCAGGTGTCGCCCAAGCCGAGCCCCACGAAGATCACGCCAGCCGCGCCGGCAAAGAGCACCGACACGCTGACCAGTACGACCGTCATCACCCGCCCGGGCGCCAGGAGGAACAGCGCCACGCCGGCCCCGCGGAGCGCGTAGAGCGCGCCGAAGAACACGAGCAGGTTGGCCCCCAGGTCCTTGGCAGGACCGAGGCCCGGAACCACGAGGAGCGCCAGTCCGCCCACCAGTCCCCAAATGAACTGGTCATTGAACCGGAACTCCCGCAAGCGCGCGAGTGGTGCGCCGATGCGGGCGCGCCCCACGCGATGATACAGCGCCCAGGCGAGCCCGAGCGCGGCCAACGTTTCCAGCGCGAGCAGGGCCGGGAAGAGCGCGGGGGACCGTTCGGCGGTGCGCCGGACCATCACGCGCTGCTCCTCCAGGGTCTTCTCGAACCAGACGGCCGATTCTGCGTTGGCCGTCCGGAACTCCTGCCAGTCCTTTGTCGCCAGCCGAGCCTGCCAGTCCGCATCGAACGCGTCGGCGCGGCGCTGGGCCTCGCTGGCCACCACTTGATACACGCGGGTCGGGCCACCCGGCACTGCGAGCGACATCGTCCCACCGATCACGAGCGCCACGCCCACGGTTGCCAGCGCCCGCGGCAGGAAGGACCGCTCGGGCCAGAGCATCGCCCACGCGGCGAATGCGACGGCCACCAGCACTCCCCACCCGCGCGCGAGCAACGCGTAGTCGCCCTGCGCCGCCCCCGCCACGACGATCCAGGCGGCGAAGGCCACCCAGAGCACCGCGAGGAAGGGCCGTCCCCCCGACTTCCACCCCGCCAGCGCGCAGGCCGCGATCGCGGGAACCAGCATCAGCGCCGTTTCCGCCACCGGGAAGATGACCGAGAACGGCGGCATCGCCGGCAACAGCAGGAGCAGCGCGAGTCCGCCGACGACGCGCCGCCAGCCGCGCTCCCTGGGAACCTCGGGCGGCATGGGCTCGACGACGGCGTCGTTCACCTTACGGAGTCTGTCCGCGGGTGTATGGCAGGAGCGCCAGGTAGCGCGCCTTCTTGATCGCGCTCGCCAGCTGCCGCTGATGCCGTGCGCACGTCCCGCTCAGCCGGCTCGGCAGGATCTTGCCGTTGTCGGTGACGAAGCGCGACAGGAACCGCTCGTCCTTGTAATCCACGTGGCGGATGCGGAGCTCATCCATGGGGCACGTCTTTCTCTGGCGGCGCATTATTCGTCGTCCTCGTCGTCATCGTCACGGGCCCGCTTGGCGGCGAGCTGTTCCTCGGTCATCGGCGGGGCGCCGAGCTCATGCTCGTGGATCGAGATGAGGTAGCGGACCACGGCGTCATCGAGCTTGAGCGAGCGCTCGAACTCGGGGAGCACCTTGCCGTCGGCCTTGAAGCGGGCGACGACGTAGTAGCCGGTCTCCCGCTTGCCGATCTTGTAGGCGAGCTGGCGACGGCCCCAGTGGTTGAGCGCAATCTCGCCGTCGGCGCTGAGGAGCGCGTGGTGCTTGGCGATCTTGTCATTGATGGCGGCGTCTTCGAGCGTCGAGTCGAAGACGTACACCGCCTCGTATTCACGAGTCACGGATGGCAATCCTCCTTTGGTCGTTCGCGCCTCCCGCGGGTTGCCGACGCGGGAGGAGGCAGGGCGGCCGGAATGACCGCGTTGTGTTCAGCCTTTAATCATAGTCACGGCAAGGAGTTGGGTCAACTCTCCCGGGCGAACTGACCCAGCGTCGCCTCGCGGAGCGCGTCGCCTCCCCGCGCCCCCGGTGGTCGCCTTATGTTAGTGCCATGACCGCTCCCGCCTCGCTCGACGACGTGATGGTCGTGTCCCCCGACCAGGTCTCGGCCGATCTTTCCGGCGAGACCATCATACTTGGCATGCGAGAGGGGGCGTACTTCGGTGTCAGCGCCGCCGGTTCGCGCATTTGGTCGCTGCTCCAGGAACCGCGCCGGCTGGGCGAGGTGGTGTCCATCCTCACCTCGGAGTACGAGGTGGACGCCGAGCGGTGCGCCACCGACGTGCTCGCGTTCGTGGACGACCTGCTGGCCCGGGGCCTCGTGAGCCGCCATGCGCCATCGGCTGGCTAGCTTCTTTCGGCTGCCGGCGCCCGAACGCCGACTCGCCGCGCGTGCCGTGGTCACCCTGGCCGCCGTGCGGCTGCTGCTTTTCCTGCGGCCGTTTCCGCAGGCACGCGAGCGCGTGGACCGCTGGTCCGGCGGTGGCGCGCCGGGCGCGGCGGACCGCACGGCGGCTGAAGCCGTGTGCCGCGCGCTGGAGCGTGCGGTGCGCACGCTGCCCGGCAGCGCCTGTCTGGCGCAGGCGCTGACTGCAGAGATTCTGCTGCGGCGCGACGGCCACGCCGTGCAGGTGTCCATCGGCGTCGCTCCCGGCGTCGCCACCAGCGCCGGGTCTGGGGGCGTCTCGGTGAGCGACACGCTGAACGCGCATGCCTGGGCGCGCTCCGCGGGCGTCCTGGTGGCCGGTGCACGAGCGGACCTGGCGTCGTATCGCACCCTCGCGGTCTTCGGTGCGGACCCGCAGGGGCGCTCCGGATGAGCTACGGCCTCGACGACTACCTGGCCATGATCGCGGACCCGCATCGGACGGGGCCGTATGCTCGCGCGCTGCAGCGAATGGTGTCTTCCGATTCCGTCGTTCTGGACCTCGGCGCCGGTTTCGGCTACTTCGCGGTGCTCGCGGCCATGCTCGGGGCGCGGCATGCGTACGCGATCGAGCCCGACGATGCCATCGCGCTGGGGCCCGCGCTCGCCCGCGCGAACGGGGTCGCGGACCGGGTCACGTTCATCCAGGGAGACTCACGTGACGTCGAGCTTCCCGAACGTGCGACGCTGCTGATTGAGGACGTGCGCGGCGTCATGCCGCTGCACGCCGCGCGGTTCGACCTGCTGACCGATGCGAGGGCGCGCCTGCTCACGGCCGACGCGCGCTGCGTCGCCGTGCGCGATCACGTGGTGGCCGCTCCGGCCCGACACCCCGCGGAGGTCCGGCGCTCGCGACAGATGCTCGACGCGGGGATCCACGGCGTTCAGTTAGAGACCCTACTGCCGTTCGCGGCTGAGAGTTCGCAGCGCTCGAGACCCCGGTCAAGCGACCTGCTCGCTCCGGGGTGCAGGCTCGGCACGCTCGAGTTGACGACGCGCACGGACCCGCATTTCGAGGGGTTCGGCGCATGGCAGGTGGAGGCCGATGCGGTCGTTGACGGGTTCGTGGTCTGGTTCGAGTCCGAGCTCGACGGCGGTGAGCGGTTCTCCGCCGGACCGGGCCCCGAGCAAACCGTGCACGGCTGCCTGTACCTTCCGCTGACGGCACCACTGCCGGCGCCCCGCGAATCGACGCTGCGGCTTCGTTTCTGCGCGGTGCCGGTGGGAACGAACTACACGTGGACCTGGGAATGCGGACTCGAACGCGCGGACGGCAGCACGACCCACACGCCGCGGCAGTCGTCCCTGTCGGGGCTCGTGCTCACGCCGCAGCGACTCCGCGCGATGTCGGAGACGCACCGGCCGACGCTCGGTCGGGAGGGCCAGCGCTGGCGCGCGGCCATCGCGCTCGCCGACGGCGTGCGCACGACGGGCGAGATGGCGGTGGCACTCGCATCGGAGTCCGGGCTGGGCTTCGCGTCCGAGCCGGCGGCCTTCGACTGGCTGCAGCGGGCCATCGGCGTGCTCGAGTCGGGTTCCGCGACCCAGCTCTAACTTCCGCGCTGGCATGACTTATGCGCCCGTGGGCCCGACCGGCAGCTGGGAGCGCATTCGGACGCTGCCTCCGGAGGTGCCCGGGAGGCCGGTGCCGCCTCGCGCGCGCGCCGTGGAGGCCCTATAGGTAGATACGGAGGGGAGCGCTGGTGTATCTTGCAAGGAGAGGATTGCGTCCTATCACCGGAGGCGCGAATCATATGAACCGACCGACAAGTGACACGCCACACGGCGATGCCCAGCCAACGCCCGCTTCCCGGTCGGCGTGGTCCGCGCCCCGCCTGCTACGCATGGGCTCAGTCGCGGCGCTGACGAGCAAGGTGGACAATCTCGGGAAGAACGACGGCGGCAAGTGGCCGAAGCGCCGGACGTAGGTTGCGCGCTGTTGCCGAGTCGCCCTGTCTTGAGGCGCCCGCGTGCTCGCCTTCGGCGCGCTGATCGACCTATCGCTCGCGCCGCTGCCTCCAGACTTCGCTGACCGCCTCTCGCGGTCGCTGAGCACGATCCCCGGGCAGGTGCGGCGCCATGCAGCGGTCGAGTGCGCGGTGGTGGAGGTGGCCGACCAGAGGCCGCTGCCCTTTGACGCCGACCTTCCATACGTGGACGACGAGCTGTTGGTCGCCGGCGTCCTGCGAATCGATGCACGGGCGCGGCTCATCGCCGCACTTGCTCCGAGCGCGCCGAGCGCGCTCGACGGCGCCACCGATGCGCGCCTGGTCGCGCTTGCGTTCCGCCGATGGGGCGACCGCCTCGCCGAGCACCTCCTCGGGGACTACGCCTTCGTGGTGTGGCATCGCGCGAGCGGTCGCCTGACGGCGGCCCGTGATCCGCTGGGGAATCGGCAGCTCTACTGGGCGCGCGTCGGCGCGCGGATCGTGCTGGGCAGTTCCGTGGACCTCGTGCGCACGCTCCCGGGTCTCTCGCAAGCGCTGGACAGCGGCTCGATCGCAAGCGTGCTGCATGAGGGCTGGATCGAGCGCGCCGACGGCACGGCGCTGCGCGACGTGCACCGGGTGCCGTCGGCGCACACGCTGCTGGCAACACGCGACGCGCCGGCGCGGCTTCGCCGTCACTGGGACTTTCCTGAACCATCGCCACTGCGCTTCGCGTGTGAGCATGACTATGTCGAGCGATGCAACGAGGTGCTGGGCGAGGTGGTCGGCGACCGGCTTCGCGGCGGCTCGGCGACGGTGATGCTGAGCGGCGGCATGGATTCGTCGACGCTGGCGGTGACGGCGCGGCGCGTGGCGCCGACGTCCACGCTTCACGCGCTGACGACAGTGCAACCGACGCTGGCGCCCAGCGATGACGACCGCCTCTCCACGGAGATCGCGCGCCGGCTTGGCATCGAGCAGACGGTGTGCGGGCTCGAGACGATGCCGGCGCTCTCGCACCTTGGCGCTCCGCACGACCTGCCCGCGCAGCCGATGGATGAGCCGGACCTGGCCGAACTGCGCGACGGCGCCGCGATCGCGGCGCGACATGCGCCCGTGGTGCTCTTCGGCGAAGATGGCGACACGCTGCTGCATGCCCCCTCGCTGCTGCGCCAGCTGCGGACGCAGCCCCTTCACGAGGTGGTCCTGTCGTGGACGCGGTACCGTCGCGCCTCGGGACACTGGCCGTGGATCGGGCTGGAGTGGCGCCGCCGACTCACGCGGTTCGTCCACGGCGACGCACCCTCGCGCACGCCGTGGCTGGTCGCGCCGCGCGAACCCGCTCGTCCGCGGGCGCGGCACCGCTCGCGGCCGCTCACGGTACGTGCCCTCAGCTCGCCACAGTGGGATTCCCTTCACGAGGCGCTCGAACCGGCGACGACGCGCGCCGCCGTGCTCTTCACGCTGCCGCTGACCGACCCGCGCCTCCTGGAATTCGTGTTTGCGATTCCCCCGGTGCCCTGGTGCCAGCAGAAGCAGCTGTTTCGGCGCGCGATGCAGGACCAGCTGCCGCGCGAGGTGCTCAGCCGGCCCAAGACGGCGCTCGGCGGGTACATCGAGGCCCGGGTGGCGCAGTGGCGCGCGGCCGGCGGGAGCGAGACCCCCATCTCTTCGCGCGTCGCGCCCTGGGTGGACGTGGCCGCGGTGCGCGACGTCCTTCGCTCGGGCGCGCCGTACGAGGTGTACGACGCGTGGCGGGTGCTGCAGGTGGATGCCTGGCTCGCGCGCGAAGAGGGGCGTGGCCGTGCCTGATTACGCGCTCTACGGGCTCGTGGTGCGCAGTTCGTGGCCGCTGGACGGGCTTGAGACGGCCGCGCCCGGCGCGCTCGTGGATGTGGTGATCACGATGGAGGGCGTGGGTCGTCCGTCGGCGTGGTGGGAGTCGGCGGCTCCGTACTACACGGGGCCGGCGGAGGCGGACGGCGCGCCGTCCCTGCGCGTGCGGCACGACCCGGCGCGCGGGTATCACTTCGAGTATGCCGATGGCACGCAGTTCGTGCTCGATCCCGGCGCCACGTCGATCGCCTGCTGGTGGGCGGCCGCCTCGACGCCGGAGGACACCGCGACTTACCTGCTGGGCCCGGTGCTGGGGTTCGCGCTGCGCCGGCGGGGCGTGCTGGCGCTGCACGCGAGCGCGGTGCTGCTGGACGGGCACGCGACAGTGCTGCTCGGACCGTCGGGTTCGGGCAAGTCCACGACGGCGGCGGCCTTTGCGGCGTCGGGGACGCCCGTGCTGTCGGACGACGTCGTCGCACTGCGACTCGTGGACGGCGTCGCGACGGCGTATCCGTCGTATCGGCTGCTTCGCCTGTGGGACGCGTCGGAGCGCATCCTGTTCGGGACGACCGGTCAGCTTCCACTGCTCACGCCGACGTGGGAGAAGCGCGCCCTGCCGCTCGGCAGCCGGTTTCCGTTTCACGACGCGCCCGCGCCGTTGGGCGACGTCTTCGTGCTGGGCGCGCGGCGCGACGATGCGCGCGCACCGTTCGTGGAGCCGCTGCCGGCCAGCGAAGCGTTCATGGAGCTCGTGGCAAACACGTACGCGAACTACCTCCTTGATGACCGCATGCGGGGCGAGGAAATGCGCACGCTGGGCGACGTGCTGCGCGGGCGTCGCCTGCGGCGCGTCGTGCCCCACGAGGATCCGGCGCGCCTCGACGCGCTGGTGCGGTGCATTCGCGCAGCGGCAGTCGGCCACGGCCGCTGAGTCGTTCCCGCCGGCGCCTCCGGCACGCATCTTCCTATCGTGCCCCACGCACCTTCACCGTCCGTCGCCTATGTTCTCGCCGCGCTGCATCGCGGCGCGGCACGTGGCGTGGCGCTGCGCGATGCGGCCGCGGCCGTGGATGATTGGCACGCGGTGGAACTCCACGCGAACCGGCATGATGTCGTCTGGTGGGTGGCGAAAGGGCTGCCCGACCGCGGCGTGCCCGAGGACGTGCGTGCCCGCCTCGCCGCGGCCGCGCACGAGCAGGCCATCGCGTCACTCGCCGGCGCCCGGCAGTTGGTGGCCCTGCTCGCGCTCCTCGACGACGCGGGGGTGCGCGCCGCCGCGTACAAGGGGCCGGCGCTGGCAGTTGACGCCCACGGCGACGTGGGCGCGCGGCGCTTCTACGACCTCGACCTGCTCGTCGCGCGACGCGATAGAGAGCGTGCCGCGGACGCGTTGAGCGCCGCAGGGTATGCCTCGCCCGACGGCCTCACGGCGCGGGAGGAACGGTTTTACGCGCGCTGGGAAGGCGTGGCACACCGGGTGGTGGAGGGCGGACTGCCGGTGGAGCTGCACTGGCGCTGCCAGGCGGCGCGGTACGGCGGTCCCGGGGATCCCGCCGCGGTGCTGGCCCGATCGCGCGGGTGCGCACTCGGCGGCGGTCGCGTGCCGGTGCCTGCCGTCGAGGACCTCGGCGTGCTGCTCGCGCTGCACGGCGCCAAGCATGCGTGGCGGCTGCTCATGTGGGTGGCCGACTTTTCAGCCACCGCCAGCCGGGGGGACTTCGACTGGGAGCGCTTCATGGGCCGCGCGTCGGAGTGGGGCGTGCGTCGCGCGGCACAATACGGCGTGCTGGTGGGGCACGCCCTGACGGGCCTGCCGGCGCCGACGCGACTGCTGGAGGCGGCGCGCGCCGACGCCGCGGCGGCGCGGCTCGCGGCGGCCATCGTGGCGCGGCACCTTGGCGACCCCGCCGCCGACGACGTGGGCGGTGATTCCGAGTCGCGATACGACTTGCAGTGGCTGGATGGCCTGCGGGCACAGGCGCGCTACCTGACGCTGGCGGCGGCGCTGCCGACGCTCCGCGACCGTGACGCGGCGCACGTGCCCGAGGGGCTGCTGCCGCTGGCGTATCCGGTGCGCGCGTGGCGCCTCGTGCGGCACGCGTTCGGGCGGCGCGCATGACGACGTCGCTGCGCTCGTTCATCGCCGCGCTGTGGCGCGAGCACCGCGGCGCCCTGCTGGCGGTGGCTGCCGGAACGCTGGCCCTGATGCTCACCGAGGGCGCCGGACTGCTGCTGCTGGTGCCGATGCTCCGACTGGTAGGCGTGTCGCTCGGCGATGGGGTGTCCGATCGCCTTGCCGGCGCGATGGAGTCGGCGCTTCAGTGGGCCGGGATCGCCCCGACGCTCGTGGGCGTCCTCGCGGCGGTGGTGCTGGTGGTGGTCGCTCGCGCCGCGCTGCAGCTGCTCCTCGCCGTGTGGCACGCGCGGCTCGAGACGCAGGTTGTGGGACGGCTGCGCGAGCGGCTCTTCACGGCGGTGGTACGGCTGCCGTGGGCGCGCTTTGCCGGCGAGCGACCGGCGTCGCTCGTGCATGCGCTGGGTCCGCAGATAGACGATGTGCACAACGCGCTCATGATGCTGCTGAACGCGGCCCTGCTGGCATCGACCGTGCTCGCGGCGGCCGTGGTGGCGGTGGTGGTGTCGCCCCTCCTGACCGGGGTGGTCGCCGTGGCCGCCGCGGCGCTGTTCGGCGCGGCGCGCGCCCTGGACGCCCCGGGGCGGGCGGAAGGCGCGCGACTGCTCGAGGCGAGCACGGCGCTGTTCGCACGCATCAGCGAGTTGATGGGTGCGGCGAAGATGGTCCACGCACACGGCGCCGAGGACCTCGCGGTGCGCGCGGTGTCGGAGGACACGCGCGCGTGGGCATCGCTCAACCAGCGCTTCGAGCGTCGGCGCGCCGAAGTGAGTTTCGCGCTGGCGGTGCTCGCGGTGCTGATGCTCGCCGCCCTCGTGTGGGTGTCAGTGGTGGTCGCGCGCATTGCCCCGGCGACCCTGCTGCTCCTCGTCCTTGTCTATGCGCGCCTCGTCCCCCGTCTCTCGGAATTGCAGGCGACGTGGAGCGCGATCGCCCAGTCCCTGGCCTCATTCGACTCCATTGCCGCGCTGCTCGCGCGTTGCGAGGCGGCGCGCGAAGCGGTGGACGGGACAACGGGCACGGGACGTGGAGTACCGGCGCACCGCGCGACGGATGCGGCTGGCCCCGCCGGCCCCGCGCGCGCTCCGACGATCGAATTGCGGAACGTGACGGTCCGCTACCCGGCGGCCGAGCGGCCGGTGCTGTCGGCGTACACGGCGCGCGTTCCTGGCGGCCTCTTCACTGCGGTGGTGGGCCCGACCGGCGCCGGCAAGACCACGCTGGGCGACGTGCTGCTCGGTCTGCTCGAGCCCGAGGCGGGCGACGTGCTGGTGGATGGCGTTCCGCTCGCCTCGATGTCGCGCGACGCCTGGCGCTCCCGGCTCGGCTACCTCGCGCAGGAACCCA
>CAYQCP010000064.1:0-18522 GCA_964416005.1 uncultured Gemmatimonas sp. | reverse complement strand
GGGGTTTTTTTGCGTGTTCTCCCGGGGAGGCGAGGGGGGAGCACTGGAGAGGGTTACGCGCGGGGCGGGGGTTAAAACCCCCCCTGCGGGCGGTGGGAGGCGGGAACAAAACGGAGGGAGGGGGGGGGGGGGGGCCGTGGAGCAATGCTCCCCGGCCTCTGTTGTTTCTCTGTTGTCTTTCTGTTGTCTCTCTGTTGTCTCTCTGTTGTTTCTCTGTTATTTGAGGTATCTGATAGTCCTCTTTTATCCTACATCCAGTCCACGAACCGCCCTACTGCGGCGTCTACCGCTGGGGCGTATTGTCCGCGCGGTCCCAGCACCCGTCGCGGTTGGCGGGGGCTGCGTTCCCCACCTCGCGACGCCGCCGGCGGCCGGGGCGACCACCATGCGTCCAGTTCTTCTCCGCCACCCCACGCACGAGGTGTTCGCCATGCGCACGTCCCGCACGCTCCTGCCGTTCCTGCTCATCTGTCTCGCCCTGTCCGCCTGCGGTGGCGCCGCCGAGCAGGGGGCGGCGGCAGACGCCGCCCCTGCCGCCGGCCAGGCGAATGTCCAGGACGACGAGTCGGTGAAGGACATCGTGAAGATCGCGGTCGGCTCGAAGGACCACACGACGCTCGTCGCCGCGCTCCAGGCGGCCGACCTCGTGAACTCCCTCGCCAACGCGGGCCCCTTCACCGTCTTCGCCCCGACCAACGCCGCATTCGACAAGCTCCCCAAGGGCACCGTGGACGACCTGCTGAAGCCGGCCAACAAGGAGAAGTTGCGCCTCATCCTCCAGCACCACGTGACCACCTCCGCCCTCGACGTCGACCAGTTCAGCGACGGGCAGGTGCTGGGCATGGCCGACGGCACGAACGCCTCCATCACCAAGAAGGGCGCCGAGACGTTCATCAACGGTGCGAAGATCGTTGGCTCGGTGCGCGGATCGAATGGGATGGTGCACGTGATAGACGGCGTGATTACGCCGTAGAGAAACAACGGAGAGACAACAGAGAGACAACAGAAAGACAACAGAGCGGGGGGCGCTGAGCGAGCGCGCCCCGCTTTTCCCGTGTAGGTTTTCTGTTGTCTGTCTGTTGTTTCTCTGTTGCCTCTCTGTTGTTTCTCTCATGCGCATTCTCCACCTGCTCAACCACATCGATAGCGTCGGCAATGGAATTGTTCACGTCGCCGTGGACCTGGCGTGCGTGCAGGCGCGCGCCGGTCACGACGTGTGGGTGGCGTCGAAGGGCGGAGCGTACGACGCGCTGCTGGCACGCTACGGCGTGCGGCATGTGCGCGTGGACCAGGCGCGGCGGCCGCTCGCCATCTGGCGCGCCCTGCGTACCCTGCGCGCGCTGGTGCGCGACGAACGCATTGAGGTGGTGCACGCCCACATGGTCACCGGCTACCTGCTCGCGCGCCTCCTGCGCGTTGGTGCGCCGTGGCGCCTCGTCGCCAGCGTGCACAACGAGTGGCAGCCCAGCTCGTCGCTGATGGGCGGCGCCGACCGCGTCATCACCATGAGCGAGAACGCCATCGCGCGCCTCACCGCGCGCGGCATGCCGCGTGACCGCATGCGCGCCGTCCGAAACGGCACCGTCGGAAGCCCGCGCCTGCTCGACGTGCCCCTGGAGCCGGTGACGCTGCATCAGCCGGCCATCGTGACCGTGGCGGGCCTGTACGAGCGCAAGGGCATCTCGGATCTCATCGGTGCTTTTGATCTGCTCGCACCGACGCACCCGAACGCACACCTCTACATCGTTGGCGAAGGTCCGGATCGCGCGCGGTTCGCAGCGCTCGCGGCGGCGTCTCCCGCCCGGGAGCGCATCCACTTCGAGGGGTTCCGGCCGTCCCCGCGCCCGTACCTGAGAGAGGCCGCGGTCTTCGTGCTCGCGTCGCATGCGGAGCCCGGCGGCCTCGTGCTCCCCGAGGCGCGCGACTGCGGATGCGCCATCGTCGCGACCGACGTCGACGGTTCACCCGAACTGCTCGAGCAGGGACGCGCCGGCATGCTCGTGCCGCCACGCGACGCGCCCGCGCTCGCCGCCGCCGTCGCGCGGCTGCTGGACAATCCCGCCGAGCGTGCCCGCTGGCAGGCCGCCGCGCGCGAGAACCTCGACTGGCTGCGCATTGAGCGGCAGCACGAGGAAACGATGTCGGTGTATCGGGACGCTATGTAAGAGAAACAACAGAGAGACAACAGAGAAACAACAGAGAGACAACAGAAGGCGTGGGGCACCTGGCCAGCTCGCCCCCGCCGTCTGTTGTCTCTCTGTTGTTTCTCTGTTGTCTCTCTGTTGTTTATCTGCTCCTAAACTCTCCTGACTGTCTCAGGGGCGTCGTGAAGAACTCCTCGATTTCGTCCACATTGGCCAGGCCCCACAGCACGCGTCCGTCTGGCCGCACCAGTCTCGGCACACCGCCCAATCGGCGCGTCATCCAGTCCATGTCCCACTCATCGGCCAGACGGCGGCCGGCCGGGCCGTCGAGGTCCACCCAACCCGGCACCCCCGCCCAAGCGGCCACCGAGTTGATCACGGCGCCGTCGGAAATGTCCTCACCGCGCACCCACAGCGCCGCCCCGAGCGCACGGCGAAAGCCGGCCGCGCGGGGGACATGCTGGCCGTGGACCGTGGCGACCGCGGCGATGGCGCGCCGTGTGTTGGGCTTCATCGGCGGTGGCGCGATCGCCACGTCCGGGGCCATCCGGCGCACGGCGTCCACGTCGTCCTCGAGCGCACGCATGAGCCGGCGGTCGCCGAGGCGCGGCGGCACCGGAAGCGCCGGGTCGTGCTGCACGCCGCGCCACTCGCAACGGTCCATGAGGCCGAGCGCATCGAGCCGCACCGACAGCGCGTAGCTGTACGGGCAGTTCAGGTCGGCATACAGCGTGGCCGTGATCACAGGCGTATCAGCAGGGGTTGGGAGGACAGTCCAAAGGTACGCCCTTGCCGGACAACGTTCTACCTCCGCCCAGCGCTGGTCGCCGGTCGAGGCCGGAATCCGCCATCCCACTCACCACTCCCGATCGCGCAGCAGGATCGCGAATCCCCCTCCGAGCTCCGCATTCCGAAATCGCGGTATCCCAAGCATCTTTAGCACATGCCCAGCACACCCTTGGTTGGCGTCATCATGGGGAGCGCGAGCGACTACGAGCACCTCGCGCCCGCCTGCGAAATGCTCGACCAGTTCGGCGTCCCGTACGAGAAGGCCGTCGTCTCCGCGCACCGCACGCCCGACTGGATGTTCGAGTACGCCTCCACCGCTGAGGCGCGGGGGCTGATGGTCATCATCGCGGCAGCCGGTGGCGCCGCGCACCTTCCCGGTATGGTGGCGTCCAAGACGCTGGTGCCCGTGCTCGGCGTTCCCGTGCCGGCCACCGCGCTCAATGGCGTGGATGCACTGCTCTCCATCGTGCAGATGCCGGCCGGCATTCCCGTGGGCACCCTCGCCATCGGCAAGCCGGGCGCCTCCAACGCAGGCATCCTCGCCGCGGAAATCGTCGGAACCAGCCACCCCGAGGTGCGCGACCGCATCCGCGCCTGGCGCGAGCAGCGCACGGCCTCGGTGCGCGAGCAGAAGCTTCCGTGAGCGTCATTCTCCCCGGCGCCACTATCGGCTTTCTTGGTGGCGGCCAGTTGGGCCGCATGGCCGCCATGGCGGCGCGCACGATGGGCTACGACGTGCACGTGCTCGACCCCGAACACCACTGCCCCGCCCGTCCGCTGGCTTCGCAGGTGATCACCGCCCCGTGGGGCGACGTGGACGCCGCCGCGAAGCTCGCCGAGGGCGCCGACGTCGTCACCATCGAGATCGAGCAGATTCCGCTCCCCGCACTCGAGGCCGCCGAGCGCCGCACGCCGCTGCGGCCGGGCCCGCAGGTGCTGTGGATCGTGCAGGACCGCGCGCGGCAGAAGGAATGGCTGCGCGACCACGGCTTCCCCCTCGGCCCCTTTGCCGTGGTGCGCAGCGCCGAGGAGGCCACCGCCGCCGTGCGAACGCTCGGCTCGTGCATCGTGAAGTCCACGCACGGCGGCTATGACGGGCGCGGCCAGGCGCGCGTGTCGGACCCTGCCGACGCCGCGGCCGCCTTTCAGGGCATCGGCGCACCGGTCTGCGTGGCAGAGCGTTTCCTGTCGCTCGCCGCCGAACTGAGCGTGATGGTGGCGCGTACGCCAGAGGGCGCGATGCGCGCCTATCCCCCGGCGCGCAATCATCACACGAATGGCGTGCTCACGTGGTCGGTGATCCCGGGCGGCTTCGACGACGCCGTCGTGCGCCACGCCACCGAGATCGCCTGCGGCATCGCCGAACAGCTCGGCGTCGTGGGCCTCATCGCGGTGGAGCTGTTCCTGCTCGAGGACGGTTCACTCTGCGTCAATGAGCTCGCCCCGCGCCCGCACAACACCTACCACCACTCCGAGCGCGCCTGCGTCACCAGCCAGTTCGAGCAGCTCGTGCGCGCCGTCTGCGGGCTGCCGCTCGGTGACACCGACGTCGTGCGCCCGGCCGCGATCTACAACCTGCTCGGCGAGGTCTGGTCCGGACCGGCCGCGCCCGACATCACGGGCATCCTCGGCCTGCCCGGCGTGCGCCTGCACCTGTACGGCAAGCGTGAAGCGCGCGCCGGACGCAAGATGGGACACCTCTCGGCGTGTGGAGAGAACAGCGAGATGGCGTTGGCGCGCGTGGTGGATGCGTATCGTAAGCTGGCGGCGGGCACGGACGGCTCGCTCGCGTAGCCGCATACTGTGGCGCTTCCATTGTCTCGACCGTGGTTCGCGTCGGTTGGTTAACTCGTCTTCTTCATCACAGAGACACGGAGGAGCACGGAGGGCCACAGAGGTCGACAACTGCTCGGAGGAACTGCAAACGCCACGCGACAACCGCGTGGCGTGTTGTCTTTACCCCAAGTAGTGGCAGTCCTCCGTGGCCCTCTGTGCTCCTCCGTGTCTCTGTGATGAAAGAAACGTTCAAACGCATCAACGCGTACGCGGCCGCAACGCCGCAAACACGCCGCCGATGCCGTTCTCGGCCTTTCGCGCCTAGCGCCCGTACTTCTTCAGCACCTCGCGCACCCTATCCAGCGGTATCGCCTCGACGGTCCGGCCGCCGCCCGTCACACTCGTCGCCTGAAAGAGCGAGTTGTAGATGGCCTCCTCGGTCGCCTCGACGACCGCTTCGAAGAGACCGGACATCTCTTCGTTGGCGAGTTCCTTCGTCTGTAGTTGCCGTGCGTTGAAGGCGCGTCGCACGTCCTTCGCCGTTGAGAAGGCGATCACGTAATCGCCGCTGCCGTTGGACGCGGACGACCCCGTGCGGCCCAGGCCCAGCATGGCGCGCGACGCCAGGCGCTTCAGGTTGCGGTCGCTGATCGGTGCATCAGTGGCAACCACCATCATGATCGACCCATCGCCGCCGTCGCGTGAGATTGCGTCCTTGAAGGCGTACTGGCCGAGCTCCTGTCCCACCGGTGCGCCCATCACCTGCAGCACGCCGCCGAAGTTGGCCTGCACCAGCATGCCCACCGTGTACGCGCCAAGCGATTTCGGGAGCACGCGCGACGACGTGCCGATGCCCCCCTTCCAGCCGAACGCGACGGTCCCGTGGCCGGCGCCCACGCTCCCCTCCGACACCGCGCCGCTCGCCGCGCCGTCGAGCGCCTGTCGCACGTGGGCGGCCGTGATGGGCTTCGCGCGGATATCGTTCAGCCCGCCGTCATTCGTCTCGCCGACCAGCGGGTTAATGGAGCGCACCCGCTCCATCCCCGGCTTCTCGAGCATCCAGTCGGTCATCGCGTCCGCCGCCTTCCACACGCACAGCGTGCACGTGAGCAGGATGGGCGTCTCGAGTTCGCCGAGCTCGTTCGCCTGCGTCGACCCGATGAGCTTGCCGAAGCCATTGCCGACCCACACCGCTGCCGGCACGCGATCAAGGTAGGCGTTGCCCTCGTGCGGCAGGATCGCCGTTACGCCGGTGCGCACGCCAGCGCCCTCGGCGACGGTCGCGTGTCCCACCCGCACGCCGGCGACATCGGTGATCGCATTGAGGGTGCCGGGGGCAAAGACGCCGGGGGCAACCCCGAGGTCGCGCGCGCGGGCGCGCTGGGCAGGGAGCGAGGTGGTCATGGCGGCGAAGGCAAGGACAAGGGCGATGGGACGCATGGCACTCGAGATCTGTGGGGGCCGGCGCGGCACGCCGGCGCAATTGAGCCGCACCGCGGCAAGGACTGTCAAGGAAACTGGTGCAAGACCCGCCGACCGTCTATCGTCAGGGGGCGGTGGGCGACATCTCCCGTCTCCCATCCCCCGTCTTCCATCCGTCGCTTGCCTCTCGTCCCCCTCTTCGGCCACTCCGTCCTTCGCGACCGCCTCGCCGCCCAGTGGCGCGCCGGCAAGTTGCCAGCGTCCATCCTCCTGCACGGCCCCGAAGGGGTCGGCAAGCAGCGGCTGGCGCTGTGGCTCGGGCAGATGCTGCTGTGCACCGGGGAGTCGGCGCCGTGCGGTGAGTGCCAGGCGTGCCGCTACGCGCTGGAGTGCCAGCATCCGGACCTGCACTGGATCTTCCCTCGGCCACGGATCAAGGATGATCCGGGTCCGGAGGACGTGAAGGAGGATCTCGAGCAGGCCATCACCGATCGCGTGCGGGACCACGGGCTCTACAAGCGGCCGGGCGGCAGCGAAGGCATCTACGTGTACGTCGGGCGCCTGCTCGTGCAGCAGGCGTCGCTCTCCCCCGCTCTCGGCCGCCGCAAGGTCTTCATCATCGGCGACGCCGAGCGCATGGTGCCCCAGGCCTCGAGCCCCGAGGCCGCCAATGCCTTCCTCAAGCTGCTCGAGGAGCCACCGGCCAGCGCGACGTTCATCCTGACGTCCAGCGAGCCCACCTCGCTCTTGCCCACCATCCGTTCGCGCGTCGTCGCGTTCCGTGTTCCCCGTCTCGGCGACGCCGACCTGCGCCGGTTCGTCGCCGAGCCCGCCGTGCGCGAGGCACTCGGCCCCGGCGGCACGGACGACGAGCGGCTGCGGATGTGCGAGGGTGCCCCCGGACGCCTTCTGGGCCACGACGAGCAGGCCGCCGTCTTCAAGCGCGCGCACGCGTTTCTCGATGCAGCGCACGGGGGGCGTGAACGGTGGCTGCGTGCCGCGTTCGGCCAGGGCGGCAAGGGCGCGCGCGGCGCATTCTCCGACGTGCTCGACGCGGTCAGCGTGCTCCTACACGAGCGCGCCCGCACGGCCGCCGACGCGGGCCACGACCGGGCTGCCGTTGCGGCGGCGCGCGCCATGCGCGCCGTCGAGGACGCCAAGCTCGCGGCCCAGCAGAACGTCTCGCCGCAGCTTCTCAGCGCGCGCCTGATGCGCGAACTCTCCGACCTCGGCTCATGAGCGATCTCTCGCACGTCAATCGCGCCGGCGAGGCGTCCATGGTGGACGTGTCGGCCAAACCCGCCACCGCACGCGTTGCGCGCGCCGAGGGGCGCATCCGCATGTCGGCGGACGCGCTGCGCGCCATTCGCGACAACTCGCTCGCCAAGGGCGACGTGCTCGCTGTCGCACGCGTCGCCGGCATACAAGCGGCCAAGCGCACCGCGGAGCTGATTCCGCTCTGCCATCCGCTGTCGCTCACCGACGTGCAGGTGCGATTCGATTTCGAGGACGCCGCGTCGGCCGTCCGCTGCGAGGCGGAGGCGCGCACCGTGTCGGCGACCGGCGTCGAGATGGAGGCCGTGACCGCGGTCGCGGTGGCACTGCTCACCGTCTACGACATGGCCAAGAGCGTGGACAAGGCCATGCGCATCGAGGGCGTGCGCCTGCTGGAGAAGAGCGGCGGCAAGTCCGGCCCCTGGCGCGTGCCCGAGGACGCGCCGGCGCGCTAGCGGGCGGCGGGCTTCTTTGCGCTCGTCGCAGCGCCGGCCCTTGTGGTCGGCGCTTTCGCTTTCGACGTGCTCGCCTTGGCCGTCGTCGGCTTCTTCACCGCCGGCTTCGTTGTCGCCGCCTTCTTCACCGCCGGCTTCGTTGTCGCCGGCTTCTTTACCGCCGGCTTCTTCACCGTCGACTTCGTCGCGCTCGCCTTGGCGCTGGTGGCGGCACGCGCCGAGATCACGAGTGACTGACCGGGAATGATCTTCGCGCTCTTGAGCCCGTTGAGCTTCGTGAGCGTCTTCGCGCTCGTGCCGTACCGCTTGGCGATACCGGACAGCGTCTCGCCGCGCCGCACGACGTGGCGGCGAATGCCGCCGCTCGTGCTGCGCCGCGGGTAACGCTCCACCGACGGGTTCGGCACGTCGCGCGCCAGCGCCACGACGTCGCGTCGGGGCACATGGATGGTCTGCCCGGCCCGCAGGGCTCCGCTCTTGAGCTTCACGACCTTCGGGTTGTACCAGGCGAGCTGCTTCGACGTGACTCCCTGCTTCTTCGCGATCGAGAGCATTGTCTGTCCCTTCTTGCTCACGATGCGTTCGAGCGCCCGGCGTTCGTCGGGTTCGAGCGCGGCGAAGCGTTCGTCGAAGCCCTCCGCGCGACCCACCGGCACGCGCACCCACAGCGAATCGCCGGGTGGTGTCATGCCCCGCAACAGGTGCGGGTTCAGTTCCGACACGCTGTCCGCAGGGACGCCAGCGGCGTTGGCCACGGCGGCCAGCGGCGCGCCGCCCGGCGCGCGCACCGAGTCGTAGGCGAACGGCGGCAGCGGATCCACGCGCACTCCGTAGCGGGCGGGCTCTCCGCCGACCAACGCGGCAGCGATGATCTTGGGCACGTAGTCCCGTGTCTCAGGACGCAGGTAGCTCTGCTCGGCGAGGGCGAAGAACCGATCCTCGCCCTCGACACCGTCGAGCGCCTCGGCGTGGCGCGCGAGCCCGCGCGAGACGCGCCCCGAGCCCCCGTTGTACGCGGCGGCGGCGAGGTAGAGCGAGCCGAACTGTTCGCGCAGTCCGAGCAGCAGGTGCGCGGCGGCCTCCGTGGATCGCACCGGGTCGCGTCGCTCGTCCATCCACCAGTCCACGCGCAGGCCCATCCCGCGCCCCGTCCCCGCCATGAACTGCCACATCCCCACCGCGGCGGCGCGCGAGTACGCGTGCGGGTTGAACCAGCTCTCGACGAGTGCGAGGTAGATCATGTCTTCCGGCAGGCCGATGCGACGCAGTCGCTCGCGGATCATCGGCCCGTAGCGCGTCTGTCGCTGCAGCGCCACCTCGAAAGTGCCCTTGGCGCGGCCGCTGAAGATGCGCACGTACTCTTCGACGCGGGCTCGCGTCTCGTACGAGCGCACGTCGATGTCCCAGACGGGCGCCCCCGGCGCGGCGAGCGTGTCCGTCACGGGCGGAGGCGGCTCGGCGCCGAACATGCGGGCGGCTTCGCGCGTGACGTCGGAGGCCGAGATGCTGTCCGGTGCGGCCCGGACCGTGTCGCCGCCAGCGACCCGCCCGGCCGGTGCGTCCGGAGTGGCGGGCCGTGCCGCGGAGCCGGCTGCGGCGTCAGGGCGCGTCCGCGTGGCACCGGGCTCAGGCGACGACGCGTCATTCGTCGCGGTGGACGGCGTGCCGGCGCGCGTCGGCCACGTGGTTCCCGCCGGCACGGCGCCGGAACGCACACACCCCGCCGCGAAAGCGGCGGTCAGGAGGGCGAGACAAGTGACGCGGCGCATCCTACTAACCTACCCCGGGACCCGGAAAGCTCCTATACTCGCGCCATGCGAAGACTTCTCGTCGTCCTTGTCACTGCGGCCGCCGGCGCCGTCGCGGCCTGCTCCGCGCACACCCCGCGTCATTCGCCCGCCCCGTCCCCAGACGACCTCTCGGCGCTGCGCACCGCCATTGAACAGCGCATCGCCGGCCTTCCGGGCGCGACGGCCGGCGTCTGGCTGCAGGATCTCGCCACCGGCGACACGCTGGCCATCAACGCGACCGAGTCGTTCCACGCGGCGAGCACCATGAAGGTGCCGGTGATGATCGAGCTCTTCCGCCGCGCCGATGCGGGGGCCCTGCGGCTCGACAGCGCGATCATCCTGCGCAACCGGTTCTCCTCCATCGTGGACGGATCGCCATTCTCGCTGAGCGCCGGTGATGATTCGGATTCGTCGCTCTACGCCCGCGTCGGCCAGCCGGTGACCCTGCGCGAACTCAACGAGCGCATGATCGCGCGGTCGAGCAACCTCGCGACCAACGCGGTCATCGACCTGGTCGATGCGCGCACCGCCAACGCCACGGCGCGCGCGCTCGGCGCGGGCACGATTCAGGTGCGCCGCGGCGTCGAGGACACAAAGGCGTACAACGCGGGGCTCAACAACACGACGTCCGCGCGCGACCTCGGCGTCCTCATGGCGGCGCTCGCCCAGGATCGGGCGGCGTCACCCGCCGCCTGCGAGGCGATGCGCGCCGTCCTCCTGCGGCAGGAATTCAACCATGAGATTCCGGCGGGCCTGCCACCCGGTACGCCGGTGGCGCACAAGACCGGATGGATCACCGCCACCACGCACGACGCCGCCATCATCTATCCGCCTCGTCGCGCGCCCTATGTGCTCGTCATCCTCACGAGAGCGATTCCCAAGCGCGCCGACGCGCAGCAGCTCATGGCCGGCATCTCGCGGGATGTCTGGATGGTGATGAACCGGCCGTGAGCATCAGCCGCTCAGCACCACTGCTTAGGAGGAGGACGGGTGCAGAGGTTAAGTAGGAGGGAGGAGTGGAGAGAGGGGTGAGGAGGAGGAGGTCTCCACCGTACGTCGCAGGCGGCCTCTCCTCCCCCTCACCCCTCTCTCCACTCCTCCCTCCTTCCAAGCCCCTGCACTCCTCCTCCTAGTACGCGTTCATCGCGCCGCCGGCAGCGCCACGAAGAACGACGTCCCGACGCCGACTTCGCTCTCCACCCAGATGCGGCCGGCGTGCGCCTCGACGATGCCGCGCGCGATGGAGAGGCCGAGGCCCGACCCGCTCTTGTTCGCCCCGCGCTTGCGCGTGTAGTACCGCTCGAAGATGCGCGGCAGCTGATCGGCCGGGATGCCGCTCCCCGTGTCGCGCACCGTAAGCAGCACCTCGTCACCCTGCGCCGCGGCCGACACCGTCACGGAGCCGCCGCGGTCCGTGTACTTGAGGCTGTTGCCGACCAGGTTGGTGAGCACCTGGATGAGCCGCGCCCCATCGCCGTGCACGGCCGGCACATCACTGGTCAGCGCCGCGGTGAGCTGTACCCCGCGCTGCTGCGCCTGCGGGCCGACCATCGCCAGCGCCTGCCGCACGATGGGACCCACCGCCTCGGTGCGCCGTTCCACCGAGAGCTTCCCCACCTCGATGGTCGAGACATCGAGCAGGTCCTGGATGAGCCGTGACATCCAGTCGGCCGAGTTGCCGATGGCCTGCATCAGGTGCCGTTGCTCCTTGACGTCAGACGGCGGCGCCTCGAGCAGCGCCGCCGCGCAGAGTCGAATCGCCGCCAGCGGATTGCCGAGATCGTGCGAGACCACGCTCAGCACGTCTTCGCGCGCCCGCGTGGCGCGCTGCGCCATGGTGTACAGCCGGGCGTTGTCCATCGCGTACGCGGCGCGGGTGCCCAGGGCCTGCGCGAGCGTGACATGCTCGGGCACGAACGTGCTCGCCCCGCGGCGCAGCAGCGTGAGCGAGCCGAGCACGTGGTCGCGGGCGATGAGCGGCACGAAGAGCGCCGACCGCATGTGCAGCGCCTTCCATCGCGCAAACTCCGCCGGCGACTCGGTGTGGCCCTCGAGCCAGTCGTCGGTGATGGCGCTGATCATCTCCACCTTGCGCGACCGCATGGCGTCGATGGCGCGCCATGGGCTGTCCCACGACAGCGTCTCGTGGCCGATGGCGGCCAGCGCCGCCTGGAACTCCGGCAGCTCGCTGGCACTCACCTGCCGCTGCCAGGCGCCGTCCGGTCCCACGACGTCCACGATGCAGGCATCTGCGAGGTACGGCACCGGCACGTTTGCCAGCGCCTGCAGCGTGCGTCCCACATCTAGCGATGTGCCGAGCAGGCCACCGGCCTCGGACAGGAACCGATCGTGCCGTTCGCGCAGCGTCCGTTCCGTGATGTCGCGCAGCACGACGGTGTAGATGGGCCCGTGGCGCGTCTCCAGCCGTGAGATCGACGCCTCGGCGGGGAACTCCGTCCCGTCCTTCCGCAGGCCGTAGATCTCGCGCCGCGCCCCCATCCGGCGCGCGCGCTCGGGGCTGTGGCGGAACCCCTCCACCTGCTCGCCATGCGAGTGGCGATAGCGGGTCGGCATCAACTCCGCGAGCGGCCGTCCGGCCATCTCCTCCGGCAGGTAGCCGAACACCTGCGATGCACCCTGGTTGAAATGCAGGATGTGCTGCGAGGAGGACACCACGATGATGGCATCGGCCGCGATATCGAGGATGCTGGCGAACAGTGCATCCGGTGCCGCAATCGTCGCGACCGACTCGCCCTCGGGGAAGGGGTCGCCGGCAGCGGTCGGGGGGCGGGAGTCCATGGGGAGTTTGCGGGGTTTCTCCCTCTGAAAATGCACGGCGGACGCCCCAACGCAAGGCATTCTCGGGGGTCGAGTCGGGGGAATTCCCGCACGTTTTTTGGGAACGTTGCCCGACTGTCTCATGCTTGGAGGAGCCGTAGGCTCCTAATGAGATCCTTGGGGAGTTCCCATGTCGGTCACTGCTGATGCGCACGACGCCACGACCTCTACCGTGAGAAATCCGCAGCCCGAACACCTCCTCGACGGACGCATCCTCCTCGCCACCGATGGATCCGCCAGCGCCGATGGCGCGGCGGGCTTGGCCGCGGAGTTGTGCCGTCGCGGCCCATGCAAGGTCAGCGTGCTCGCCGTCTTCGAGCCCGCGCCCATGCCGGTGCCAAGCGCCGACCCGTCGCTCGCCGCCATGACCACCATGGCCGGCGACGCCACGTTGCGCGACGAGTTCTTCGCGCGCGTCGAACGCCAGGTGGAACGCTGCTTCGCCGGGTGCCCGAAGCGGCCCATCGAGCGGGCCGAGGGGTCACCGGTGCGCAGCATCGTCGACACCGCCATCAAGTCGGAGGTGGACCTCATCGTCACCGGCCTCCGCGTCCACTCGCTGATGGACCGCCTGGTCGGGGACGAGACGGCGCTGCGCGTCACGCGCGCCGCCGACCGCCCCGTTTTCGCCGTCGCTCCCACGCTCACGCAGATGCCGCGGCGCGCCGTGGTCGGCATCGACTTCTCGCGGGCCTGCATGCGCGCCGCCGCCGCCGCGGCCGGCATGCTGGCTGCCGGCGGCACCCTGATGCTTCTCCACGCGCGCCCTCGACTCGACGTCGCGGCCGCCAGCGATGACAACATTGACACGGCGTACGCGAGCGGCGTCACCGCGGCGCTCGACGGACTGCGCACTTCCATGGCCGCCAGCCATCCTGGCATCACCGTGGAAGTGGAACGGCGCGACGGCGAGGCCGCCGCGGCGATCATGAACTTCGCCATCGCCACCAAGGCCGACTTCGTGGCCGTCGGTCGCCACCGCCGCAATGCCATCGCCCACGCCGTGCTGGGCTCCGTGGCCACCTCGCTGCTGCGCAAGGCGACGCTCTCCGTGTTGGTGCTGCCGCCGGCGGAAGGCGATTGAGGATCTGGACCGAGGATTGCGACTCAGGATCGCGATTCATGATCTCGATGAGCGACAGAAGGGGCGCCCTGGCAGGCGCCCCTTCAATCGTCCATCGCAATCCTGATTCGTGATCCTCGATCGTAATCCTAGGTCCAAATCCTCAATCGTTTCACGCCTCTGGCGTCAGCAGCCCCAGCCGCAGCGCCAGCTGCACATACTCGTGTCGGTGCGACAGCCCCAGCTTGTCCTGGATGCGCTGCTTGTACGTGTCCACCGTCTTCGGGCTGATGAACAGCTTCTCGCCGATCTCCGGCGCGCTGAAGCCCTGCGCCGTCAGGCGGAGCACGTCGCGCTCGCGCTCGGTGAGCTTCTCGAAGCGCGTGCGCTCCTCGTGCAGCGGATCCTTGCGCGTGTAGCCCTTCGCCAGGATGCGCGCCGCGTCGGGCCGCACGTACACCTCGCCGCGCGCCACCGTGCGCACCGCGTCCAGCAGCTCGCGGTCGGCCGCCGTCTTCAGCACGTACCCCGCAGCCCCCGCCTCCAGCATCGGCACGAGGTAATCCTCCTCCGCATGCATGGTGAGCGTCAGGACGCGCGACGGCATCCCCTTGGCCACCAGCTGGCGGGTCACCGCCATGCCGTCCATGTCGCCGAGCGAGATGTCCATCACCATCACGTCCGGCTTCAGCCGCTCGGCCATGGCAAGGGCCTCCGCCCCCGATCCGGCCTCGCCCACGACGTGCACATCTTTGGCGGCGCCCAGCACCGCCTTGACGCCAGCGCGTACGACCGCATGGTCGTCCACCAGCAGAACGCGAATCAGGTCTCCGGTCATCGTCCGTCCTCGTCAGCGAGAGCCACCGTCGCAACGACACGCGTGCCGTTTCCCGGCCTGCTCTCCAGTTCAAAAGTCCCATTGACCAACGCCACGCGTTCGCGCATGGAGAACAACCCGAAGCCGCCGCGTTCGGCCTCGCCGACGTTCATGCCCTGCCCGTCGTCCCGCACGTCCAACCGTGCCTTGCCCTGCTCCGTGGTGAGCACCATCTCCACCTGCGTCGGCGCCGCATGGCGGGCGGCATTCGCCACCGCCTCGCGCGCCACGTCGTAGAGCACGCTCGCCACATGCGCCGGGATCGGGGCATCCGCGCCAGCCGTGTCGGCCGTCGTCGCGATGCCGCGCTCCGTCGTCTTGCGCGCCAGGTGCTGCAGCGCCGGCGCCAGTCCCAGGTCGTCCAGCACGCGCGGATGCAGCGTCTCCGACAGCGTACGCACCTGTTCCATCACCTGCTGGGCCATCTGCTGCATCCGCTGCAGCTGCGCCTGCGAGTCCGGGTCCCTGGCATCGCGCGCCATCGCGGCGAGTTCCAGCGTCAGGCCGGCCAGGTACTGTGCCGACGACTCGTGCAACTCACGTCCCACCCGCGCCCGCTCGCGATCCCCCACCGTGATGGCATGTAGCGCCAGCCGCCGCATGCGCGCCCGGTCGTGGTGCATGCCATCGAGCAGCAGGTTGATCGCCGAGCGTACGCGTCCCAGGTCGGGATCCTCGGTCTGCGTCGGACGCGCCCGCACCGTCAGGTCGCCCGCCCACACGCGATGGGCCGTACGCTCCAGCTCGCGCAGCGGTCGCAGCGCCACCGTGACCAGCGCGATGTTCGCGACGATGGAGAACACGACGGCTGAAACCGACACCGCCAAGCTCTCGGTCAACGTCTCGTTGGGCGTCCGCGCAATGAACAGCGATGCAAGCGCGATCAGCGCCACAAGCAGGTTCGCCCCAAGGAGCTTCCCCGACAGCGGAACCCTGAAGAACCGGTCCGTCCAATTCGTCTGCGGAACGCTGATGGCTACACGCGCGTCTCCCTCCGGCGATGACTTCGCCGAGGGCGGCAACGCGGTGATTTCCCTGAGCTTCGACATAGTGCAAGTAGCTTATCGGGAAACGCCCCGCAGGAGCCATAAGGGGGTGTCGGAATTTCCCTGAAGGAAAACCCGACCACGCCTACGGGAATACCCTACGCGGCCCCGTTTGGCGTCCCAGCTCCCCCCTACAAATGCAGAGAGCGCGGCCGACAAGTAGTCGCCCGCGCCCCACTCTGCTCGCCACTCATCTGCCGTCTGCCGTCCACCGTCTACCGTCTGCCCCAATGACCCGGGTGGGAATCGAACCCACGACCTGGCGGTTAAAAGCCGCATGCTCTACCGACTGAGCTACCGGGTCTGCCCGTAGCGCGCGATGCGCCACTGCAACAAGATAATGCGCCACGCTCAGGACTGAACGCCCCGTGCGGCCCCTGCGGGCCCCACGGCGCCCTCCGCTCGGCACTCCCGCTCGTCGATCCCATCTCGCCACTCCCGCTCGCCGTCACCGTGCCCAGTCGCCCCGCCATCGAGGAACTGAACCGTCGCCTCGGTTGGGCGCTGCCCGCCATCGCCACGCTCGTCTTCGGCATCTTCCGCCTCCCCGAACTGACGCGCAGTCCGCTCTGGTACGACGAGCTGTTTTCGCTCGGCGTGGCCGAGCTTCCGTCTGGCGATTCCCTGCGGCGCATCATCGCCGATCATACCAATCCGCCGCTCTTTTACGTCCTCCTGAAGGGCTGGATGGCGCTCGGTGGCGACAGCGATCACTGGGTGCGCCTGCTCCCATGCCTGCTCGCGATGCTGCTCGGCGCCGCGCTCGTCTGGCTGGCGCGTGAGGTCCACGTCGGCGCGCGCGCCGGAATGCTCGCCGTCGCGCTGGCCGCAGCCAGCCCGCTCTCAGTGGATCTCGCCAATGAGGTGCGCGGCTACTCGCTCCTCGCGCTGATGGCCTGCCTGTCGCTCGCCGCCACGCTGCACGACCGGACGCGTCGCACGCGCGAGACCTTCGCGTTGATGACGATCATCAACATCGCGCTGGTGCACACCCATTACTTCGGCTGGCTGACCATCGGCGCCGAGTGTATCGCCGCGCTCTACGCCTGGCGACGCCCGCTCGCGTGGCGCGTGCTGCGCTCCGCCGGGCTCACACTGCTCGCCTTCGTGCCGTGGGCGGCCGCCGTCGCGGCGCATGCCCTCACCAACCCCGCCCCGTTGCGCAACGTGGCCTGGATCGAGCAACCCGACGCGGTGGCGCCGCTCTGGCTGTTGCGCGACCTCACCGGGCGCAGCGGCATCGCCGCCCTGGATCTCGTGTGGCTCGCGTTCGTGACGGTCGCCCTCGTGATGCTCGCCGTCGAGCAGGTACGGCGGCGCGACGCGGCGCCCCAGCCCGGCGATCCGCCAGAGGGAGCGGTTGCCTTGCTTGCCGTCGCGGCGCTGGCGATGCCCCTGCTGGTCTGGGCCGTTTCACTGCTGAGCGGTCATTCGATCTGGGTGCAGCGCTACCTCGTCGGTGCCGCGGCGCCGGTGGCCCTCCTTACGGCAATTGCGGTTGCGGCGCTCCCACCGCGGCGATGGGGGGCGGCGGCCATCGCCGGTTTCGTCTGGACGGCGGTCGCCTGCGCCGCACTTCCGCAACGCGCCCCCACCAAGTTCGACTGGCGTCGCTTCGTTCGTCGCGTGGACATGTCGGTGGGCAGTCCGCGTGATGTCTACGCACTCGAGGCCTTCACCGGCGCCCCGCTCCTGCGCTACGCGCGGGCCGGCATGCACTTGCACATGGTCAAGTCGCTCGGCGAGCTCCCCAGCGGCGACATCTGGCTCGTCTATCGCCGCGACTCGTTCGCCGACGGCTCGCCCGCGCAGGCGCTGCGGTCGCTGGGCTTTTCGACGGTGACGTCGCTCGCGGCGGAGACGGCCGGACAGCAGATCGTGGCGGTGCGGATTCGGCGGTAGGTGCGTCAGGTCGGCCGGAATCGCAACTGCACCACGTAGCGACCCGGCGCGACCTTTGCCCCGGGAAGCAACTTCCACGCCTGCGGTGCCTTGTCCACCAGACACTCGTTGACCGCCTTTCCCGCCTTCGACGACCAGTCGTCCGCACCGACGCGCGCCGACCAGATCCTGCCCGCATCGAAGACTACGACCAGCGCCACGGCGCCGACGAGCTTCGGGTCTGATTTCTGGCCGAACTCCTGGTAACAGAAGCGTGAAATCCCCTCTTCTCGCTGTACCGCCTCCATCAGCGCGTCCGGGGCGTCGGGGATGTTCTCCATGCGGATTCGTGGTGGTGCGGGTGGCGCGACGAAGGAGTCATTCACGGCCGGCGGGAGGTTGGCCTTCACGGCCCCCAGGTCCACAGGGATCGTGTCCGCGGGCGCAGCGAACGCCGCGGCCATGTCGGCGGGCTTGGCGGGCGTGTCGCTGCCGCAGGCGGGCAGCAGAAGCACGAGCGTGGCCGTGAGGAGTTGTCGCATCAAGTCACCCGCTGCGCCGATGGTGTCCGAGAGAAACGTCAGCTCTTGCTGTGAAGCCGGCCCTGTATCGGAGACAGTGTTGCGCGATCACGGTGCGAAGTCCAGTCCGAGCACGCGGGCCCTCATTTGTTGAACACGAAGGAGAAACCGTAGGTCTCGTTCCCAGCGGCCGACGACGACGGAAACGTCCAACCGCGTATCCGCTGCAGGATGCAACCCTCGGTCTCCTGGACGCCCGCTCCCGACCAGGTACGATCGCCCACGCGCGCGGCGGCCACCGATCCTGACGGGGTCATCGAGACCTCGACACTGATGGAGCCGGCGAGGGTCGGGTTGACCAGCAATCCCTGCTCCTGATAGCAGAACTGCAGCTGCGCCTGCCGCGACCGCACGAACGTCCCCAGCTGCGCCATGTCGCGGCTCGCCCGCTCGCCGGGCCGCGCCACGACCTGGGGAGCCGCCACGCGCACGGTGGCGCGCGTGACACCGCCCGCGGCGTTCACCTTGCCGATGCCTGACGCGGCCGCCGCGGCCGCGGCGTCAAACCCCTTGCCGGGCGTGCGCGTACCGACGCCACCCTGACCGTAGCCAATTACCGCCTTGCGCCCGCCACCGGTGGCTTCC
>CAYQCP010000063.1:0-18700 GCA_964416005.1 uncultured Gemmatimonas sp. | reverse complement strand
GAGTTCTGGGAGCGCTTCGCGTTCTACGGCATTCGCTGGGCGCTGGTGCTCTACATCGTCGCGCAGTTCCACGGCGGCTCGCCCACTGGGCAGGCCGAGGCGAACCTGACCTACGGGTCATACCTCGCGCTCGTCTATGCCGTGGCGATCTTTGGCGGCTATGTGGCCGACAAGGTGATCGGCTACCAGCGGTCCATCCTGACGGGCGCCGTCTTCATGGCGGCGGGCCTGTTCATGATCACGCTCCCCGACCCGACGATCTTCAAGCTCGGCCTCTCGACCATCGTCGTCGGCAACGGGCTGTTCAAGCCGAACATCTCGACCATCGTCGGCAAGTGCTACTCGGCGGGTGACGAACGCCGCGATTCGGGCTTCACGATCTTCTACATGGGCATCAACGCGGGCGCGTTCCTGTCGCCGCTCCTCACGAGCTGGCTGGCCGAGAACGTGTTTGGCACCGAGTCCACGCCGGCGTACAAGGTCGTCTTCATGACGGCCGGCATCGGCATGCTGATCAGCCTCGTCTGGTTCTATGTCGGCCGGCGCCAGCTGCAGGGCATCGGCGCGCCGCTGGCCGACCAGGCGAACCGGATGCGCGTGATCTACGTGGCCATCGGCGCCGCGCTCTGCGTGCCGCTCGTGTTCTCGCTGCTCGCGGTGGGCGGCAAGAACCTGCAGTACGTGCTCACGGCGATGTTCATCGGCCTCTCGGCGATGCTGATGATCGAGGGCATTCGCGAAGGGGCCGTGGCGCGCGACAAGACGATCGCGATGCTGCTGATCTTCGTGTTCAACATCATGTTCTGGATGTTCTTCGAGCAGGCCGGCAGCTCCTTCACCTTCCTGGCCGACAACATCGTGAACCGGCAGTTCGGCGACTGGACCTTCCCGACGGGCTGGTTCCAGAGCGTGAACGCGGTGGCGATCATCATCTTCGCCCCGATCGTGGCCTGGGTGTGGGTGGCGCTGGCCAAGGTGAACGCGAACCCGTCCATCCCGCGGAAGTTCGGGCTCGGCCTGATCTTCAACGGCCTGGCGTTCCTGCTGCTCATGTTCGCGCTGTCGAGCCTCGTCAATCCGGCCGACAACAAGATTCCGTTCTGGACGCTGGTGGCGGTCTACCTGATCCAGTCCATCGGCGAGCTCTGCCTGTCACCGATCGGGCTGTCCATGGTGACGAAGCTCGCGCCGGTGAAGCTGGTCGGGCTCGGCATGGGCGGCTGGTTCCTCTCCACGGGCATCGGCAACAACCTGTCGGGCATCTTCGCCAGCGAAGTGAGCGGCGAGACCGGCATGACGACGACGTCGGCGCTGAGCGGCTACACCTTCGGCTTCTGGGCGCTCACGGCGGCGGGCCTGATCCTGCTGCTGGCGGCGCCGAGGGTGCAGAAGCTGATGCATGGCGTGAAATAGATGGTGCGGCTACCGGGCTGGTGACGGTAGACGGTGGACGGCAGACGGGAGATCGCGAACGGCGGCCTTGGGGCCGCCGTTCTGCGTTTGGGCCATGCTGCGTTCCGCGACGTGAACGCGGGCCACGCGTCCGGCCCGCTACCAGGGAATCCGCGGGATGGCCGCGAGGAGCGCCTGCGCCGCCGTCGATGCGGGCGCGGCGAAAAGCGCGGCCGTGGGTGCGCATTCGACGATGCGTCCCTGTTGCATCACGGCCACCCGCGTCGCGATGCGTTCCACGACGGCGAGGTCGTGCGAGATGAAGAGGTACGTGAGACCGCGCGCGGCCTGCACGGCCGCCAACAAGTCGAGCACCTGGCGGCGGACGAGCACGTCGAGGGCGGAAACCGCCTCGTCGAGCACCAGGAACTCCGGCTCCACCGCCAGCGCGCGCGCAATGGCGATGCGCTGGCGCTCGCCGCCGGAGAATTCGTGCGGGAGGCGCTCGGCGTCCTCCGCGCGGAGCCCGACTTCCTCGAGCAGCCGTGCGACGCGCCGGTTGGCGTCCGCGCGCGGCGCGAGGGCGTGGATGTCGATGCCCTCACGTACGACGTCGCCCACGCGCATGCGCGGATCGAGCGATGCGTTCGGATCCTGAAACACCACCTGCGCCCTCCGCCGGAACCGGTGGAGCGCATCGCCGGCGAGCCCGAGCACGTCGTCGCCGTCGAAGCGCACGCTCCCGGACGCCGCGGGGACGAGCCGCAGGATGGCGCGGCCGAGGCTCGTCTTGCCGCTGCCGGACTCGCCCACCAGCGCCAGCGTCTCGCCGCGCGCGACCTCGAGCGATGCGCGGTCCACCGCGCGCGCGAGACGGTCGCGCCCTTCGTACGCGACGACGAGATCGCGAACCTCGAGCAGCACGCTCATGCGCTGCGCACCGCGGGACGCACGGCATCGACCAACGCCCGGGCCTGCGGATGCTCCGGGGTGGCGAGGAGCTGACGCGTCGGGACGTCCTCGACGACGAGTCCGTCGTGAAGCACGATCGTGCGTTCGCAGCTCGTGGAGATGACGCCGAGGTCATGGCTCACGAGGAGCAGCGCCATGCCCCGCTCGCGCTGCTGGGCGTGGAGGAGCTGCAGGACCTGCGCCTGGACCGTGACGTCGAGCGCCGAGGTCGGCTCATCGGCGACGAGGAGGGCGGGGTCGAGGAGAAGCGCCATCGCGAGCAGGACGCGCTGCCGCTCGCCGCCGGACAATTCGTGCGGGTAGCGCCGCGACCGCACGTCGGCGTCCGGGAGGCCCACACGGCCCAGCATGTCCACCGCGCTCCGCAGGGCGCGCTGCGCATCGCGCTCTCCATGCGCGCGCGCCATCTCGGCCACCTGGGCACCGACGCGCATGCGCGGGTTGAGCGCCGTGAGCGGCTCCTGGAAGACGATGGAGAGGCGGCGGCCGCGCAGCGCACGGCGCGCCCCTCGCGACGCGGCGAGCAGCTCGTGGCCCTCGAACATGACGCGGCCGCGCGCCGTGAGCGCCGGGGGGAGCAAGCCGAGCAGCGCGAGGGCCAGCGACGTCTTGCCGCTGCCGCTCGCGCCAAGCACCCCCACGGTCTCGCCGGGCTGCACCGCGAACGAGACGCCGCGCAGGATCGGCCGTGGCGCCGCGCCGTGCGCGCCGCCGGCGTCAATCTGCAGCTGATCGACGGAAAGCAGCGCGGGGTTCATGAGACGCGCTCCTCCCCCGCGATCGCGACGCGCAGGCGGTCGGCCAGCATGAGGGCGGACCCCACCGTGAGCGACACCGCGACGACGGGAAAGACCACGAGCCACCAGGCCGTCGTGAGATAGTCGGTGCCGTCGAGCAGGATGTTCCCCCAGCTCGGCAGCGGCGGTTGGACGCCGAGTCCGACGAAGCTGAGCGCGGCCTCGAGCGGAATGACCGCCGCGAGCGCGAGCGCGGCGGCCACCGCGAGCTGCGGCGCCACCGCCGGCAACAGGTGGTGCCAGATGATACGCCGGCGCGAAGCGCCCAGCGCGCGCGCGGCGAGCACGTATTCGCGCTGCAGATGATCGCGGAACTCGGCGCGGACGATGCGGGCGGTGGTGAGCCAGCCGCTGCCACCGATCAGCGCGACCAGCCACCACGGCGAGAGCGTTCCGAACGTGGCAACGAGGGCGATGACGACGAGCAGTCGCGGCATGGCGATGAGCACGTCCACGAGCCCGGAGACCACGCCATCCACCCAGCCTCCGACGACGGCGGCGAGGGCGCCGAGTGCGGCCCCCAGCGTGACGGAGAGCAGCATCGCGCCTGCCGCCACGCCCAGCGAGACGCGCGCACCGTGAAGGACGCGGCTGAGCACGTCGCGCGAGAAGGCGTCGGTGCCAAACGGGTGCTGCCACGAGGGCGACACGAGCCGCAACGCCACCGGATCCGGCTGCAGCGTCGGATCGTATGGCGCGATCCACGGCGCGAGCACGGCGGCCAACGCGGCGGTCCCGAGCACGCCCGCGGCAACGCGGGCTCCGCGGTCATCAAGCAGGCGACGCCAGGTGTTGGCCGCCACTACGGCTCCCTCGCGCGCCGCGGCGCCACATACTCGGCGATCGCGTCGGTGATGGTACGCGCGACGACCGCCAGCACGGTGGCGAGCAGGACGGCGGCCAGAATGAGCGGATAGTCCCGTGCGAGCAGTGCGTCGAAGAGCGTGAGCCCCATGCCCGGCCAGCCGAAGATGCGTTCGATGAGCACGGCGCCGCCGACGAGCGAGGGCAAAGCGAGTCCGAGCAGGGCGATGACCGGGCCAATCGCGTTGGGGAGCGCGTGACGCACGATCACGTCCCACTCTCCCAATCCCTTGGCGCGTGCCGTGCGGATATAGTCCTCGCGCATCACGCCGAGAAGCGCCGCGCGCTGATGGCGCGCCACGCGCGACGCCACGGCGAGGGCGAGCACCCCGGCGGGCAGCGCGAGGTGCCAGAGCAGGTCGAGGAGGCGCTCCCACAGCGGCCAGGCTCCTGCGTCGCCGAGGCTGCCGATGCCCGCCACCGGGAAGATCCGCCACCGCGCGCCGAGCCAGGTCATGGCGAGCAGCGCGACGAGAAACTCGGGCACGGCGACGCCGCCGAGCGTCAGCGCCCCGAGGACGCGGTCCTGCCAGCGGCGGTGATGGCGCGTCTGCACCAGCGCGATGCCGACGCCGGCCGCGAAGCCGAGGCCGAGCGCGACGCCGATGAGGAGCAGCGTGCGTGGCATGGCATCGCCCACGACCTCGGCGACGGTGCGCTGTCGCGACGCGGCGTAGCCCAGCTCGCCGCGGGCAAGTGCGGCGGCCCAACGGACGAAGCGCTCGCCGGGAGGCAAGTCGAAGCCATAGCGCGCGCGCCACTCTGCGCGCACGCTTGGCGGCACGTCGGCGCCGTCGAGGGCGGTGGCAAATGGGTCACCCGGCGCGAAGTGCAGCAGGACGAAGACCGCCGTTGCGACCACGGCGCAGACCGCGGCGGCGTGCAGGACCCGAAGAAGCAGCTGGCGCTTCACGCCTCAGGGCGTGGCGGGTGCGCGGCGATCTCGCGGCAGCCGCTGGGCCGGGTCGATTGACCACTGGGCAATCCCCGACCACCAGGCGTCGGGGCGGAGCGCGGTGACCGACAGTCGGCGGTGCACGCCGGCGATGGCGCGCTGTTCGTACAACCAGACGGCGGGCGCGTCGCTGAGCGCCACCCGATACGCGGCGCTGAAGTGGCGGCGGGCGTCGTCGACGCGGGGCGACGCGAGCGCGCTGTCCACCTGCGCGTCGAACTCGGCATTGCTCCAGCGTCCCCAGTTGTTCACGCCGCGTCCGGGCCCGGGCGTGCCCCACCAATCCAGCACGCCGCGCGGGCTCGGGTTGGTGCGAACGCCGCTGAGCAAGGCGTCAAAGGCGCCGCGCCGCGCGCGGTCGATGAAGGCGTTGAGATCGATTTGCTCGATGGCCATCGCCACGCCAACCGCCTTGAATTGCGCCTGGAGCAGCACGGCGGCTGCCTGCCGCGGGCGGCTTGAGGAGGGGACGAGGACCGAAAACGCCAGGGACATCCCGCCGCGCTCGCGCACGCCGTCTCCGTTGGTGTCGCGCCAGCCGAGTGAGTCAAGCGTCCGCGCCGCGGTGGCTGGGTCGAAGGCGATTCCGGTGAGGGTGGTGTCCGCCGTCCATTGCGTGCGTGAGAACGGCCCGACGGCGGGTCGCGCCAGGGAATCGAACACGCTGCGCACGATGGTGCTGCGGTCGCTGGCCGCGGTGAATGCCCGCCGCAAGGCGCGATCGGCGAAGAGCGGATGCGGCCGCCGCGCGTCGCGCGCATCGTACTGGTTGAACAGCAGGAATGCGTAGTCGAAGCCGCCATACGGTTGCACGCGCACCACGCCGTCGGGCGGCATCTGCGCGACATCCGGTGGCGCAAGCGTCTCCACGAAGTCCGCCTCGCCCGCCAGCAGTCGTGCGACGACGGTGGCGCCCTGCGCGGCGACGACGAAGACCACCCCGTCCACGCGGGGCCGGCCGGCGTAGTACGCCGCGTTGGCGATGAGCTCGAGGCGCGCACGCGGCTGCCATGACACGAACCGGAACGGGCCGCTCCCCACGGGCGTGCGCACGAGCGGCGCATCGCGCAGGGCGGCGATTGGTGTCGACGCGAGCAGGTGCGCAGGAAGCGGAATCAGCGTGTACGTAAACGCATAGAACTGCTCTGGGGACCGTTCACGGAAGTGCACCCGCGCCGTCAGGGGATCGGGAGTGGATACCGAATCGACGGCGGCGAGCGCGGAACGCTGCGCCGCGCCGACCGTGCTGTCCGTCCAGACGCGAAATGCGTACTGCACGTCGCGCGCCGTCACCGGCTGCCCGTCATGCCAGCGCGCGCGCGGGTCGAGGTGGTACGTGACGGTCAGCGAATCGCGTGACCATTCCCACGACCGGGCCAGCTTCGGGACGAAGCCGACATCGCCAAAGGTGTTCAACGTCGGCCCGACGTCGGCGAGCTTGTCGTAGAGCAGCTCCGTGACGACACGGCCCTGTGTTCCCGTCACGAGTGGCGGGAAGAGCGTCTCGGCGTCGGCGCCAGCCGACACGACGAGGATGCCTCCGGTGGGGGTGGCGTCCGTGCCGCGGCAGCCGGTGAGGGCCGCGAGGAGGAGGGGCAGGACGAGGTGGCGCGCGAGGGGACGGGTCACGGCGAACAACGATAGGGAAGAATGCTCATCGGCGCCACGTCCACCCGGCGTCGCGAAACTGCCTGAGGGCGTCGTCGAGGTCCGGCGACCCGCCGAGCGCCTCCTCCGGGGTGAGGGCGATCGCCTCGGGCGATCGTGCACCGTCCGCCGTTGCGACCACCTGCATCAGCGCATCTCGCACTGGACCGTAAGCGGCCCGGACGCCCAGGGCCTCACGCAGCGATGCGGCCGGCGCCGGCGGCAGGTAGGGTCCGGCGGCGAAACCGGCGATGCGGGCCTGGTCATCGTCCAGCAGGATGGAGCCGTGCTGCAGCAGCGCGCCGTCCTGCCGCACCTGCGCGCTCCCGACGAGCTTGCGCCCGTCGAGCGTCAGTTCGCCGGCGCTCGGCACCGCGAAGCAGGCCGCGCCTTCCGGGCGCATGGCGTGGGATTTGCCCGCCTCGCGCGCATCGACGCCCAGCGCCCGCAGGGCGTCGAGCAACAGCTGGTTGAAGCGGCGCACGCTGCCGGCGAGCGATTCGCCCGGGACGACCGGACCGGTGATGGAGTACGTGACCTCGCGGTGATGCAGCAGCGCGCGGCCGCCGGTGGGGCGCCGCACGACGTCCACGCCGGCGGCGGTGATGACGCCGGCGTCATAGTGCCGGCGTGCCGCCTCGTGGCGACCGAACGAGAGCGTCGGCCGCGTCCACGCGTAGACGCGAAAGACCGACTCCCCCGTGCGGCGGGCGCGGGCCATCAGTGCGACGTCGCACGCCATGTTCCACGCGCCGTCGCGGGCTCCCGTGTCGAGCAGTCGCCACGCTGCCACGTCAGTACTTGATCGCGTAGTACACGACGTAGATCCAGGACAGCGCGCCATGCACGATGGCCCAGAGGATGGACTTGTTGGCGCTCCACGAGATGGCGATGGCCAACGCCGAGCCGAAGCTGATTCCGGCGCGCGTGGCTTCCTGGCGGGCGGACATCACGAGCCTCCAGAGGTGCGGGATGACGAAAGGTACGGGGTGCAGGGGAAGGGTGCAGGGTGTGGTGCCGGGGCAGGGTGCGAGAGGGGCCCGATGCCCTGTGGTGATCGACCCTGCCATCAATCGGGAAATCCCCTGCTTCACCGCTGTCCCAACGAAGCACGCGGCTGGTTAGTTTTATAGACGTCGCGCGCCGAAGCGCACCCGCGTCGGGGGCGCTCCAGGCGCGCCGCACTGGAGAAGCGCGTACCGTGACTTCGACTTCCATTCCGCAGCCGGACGTTTTCACGCCCCGGCACCTCGGTCCGTCGGATTCCGACGTCGAGGCGATGCTGAAGGTCCTTGGCTATTCGTCGCTCGACGCCCTGATCGACGCGACGGTGCCCAGCAACATTCGTCTCAACCGCCCGCTTGACCTGCCGGCCGCGATGTCGGAGCAGGACGCGCTCGCCGAGTTCAAGGCGATGGTGGCGCCGAACCAGGTGTGGCGCAGCTTCATCGGCCAGGGCTACTACGGCACGCACACGCCGGCGGTCATCCAGCGCAACATCCTCGAGAATCCCGGCTGGTACACGGCGTACACGCCCTACCAGGCGGAGATCGCGCAGGGCCGTCTCGAGGCGCTGCTGAATTTCCAGACGACCGTCATCGACCTGACCGGGCTGCCGCTGGCCAATGCGTCGCTGCTCGACGAGGGCACCGCGGCCGCAGAGGCGATGCAGATGCTGCACGCCGCAAAGAGCGGACGCGACGTCTTCCTCGTGGCGGACGATTGCCATCCGCAGACGATTGACGTCGTCAAGGCGCGCGGCGCGGCGCGCGGCATCACCGTGACGGTGCAGCCGGCGGCGAAATTCACGCTCGACGCCACGGTCTGCGGCGTGCTGATCCAGTATCCCAACACGTTCGGTGCGGTCGAGGACTATCGGGCGCTCTGCGACCGCGTGCACGCCGCAGGCGCGCTCGTCGTGGCCGCGACGGACCTGCTTGCGCTCACGCTCCTTGCCCCGCCGGGGGAATGGGGCGCCGACGTCGCCGTCGGCAATGCGCAGCGCTTCGGCGTGCCGTACGGCTACGGCGGCCCGCACGCCGCGTTCCTGACCACCAAGGACGACCTGAAGCGCCTCATGCCGGGGCGCATCATCGGCGTGTCGCGCGACAGCAACGGCCAGCCCGCCATGCGCATGGCGCTGGGGACGCGCGAGCAGCACATCCGCCGCGAGAAGGCGACGAGCAACATCTGCACGGCGCAGGTGCTGCTCGCGGTGATGAGCGGCATGTACGCGGTCTTCCATGGTCCCGACGGGCTGGTGCGGATTGCCAAGCGGGTGCACCACCTCGCCGAGACCTTCGCGGCCGGCGTCCGCGCGGCCGGGCACGCGGTGCTGCACGACATCTTCTTCGACACGGTGCGCGTCTCGCCGAAGGGCGGCGCCGCCGCGGTGAAGAAAGCGGCCGAAGCGAAGCGGATCAACCTGCGCTACTTCGCGGACGGCACGATCGGCGTCTCGATGGGCGAGACGACCACGCCCGCCGACCTCGGCGACCTGCTGGCGATCTTCGGCGGTGCCGCCACGGCCGTGGACGCCACGGCGAAGGGCGTGGATCCGCGCTTCGACGAGCGCTTCGGGCGCACCAGCGCGTTCCTGACGCACCCCGTGTTCCACACGCACCGCTCGGAGACGGATTTTCAGCGCTACGTGCGGTCGCTCGAGGCCAAGGACCTCTCGCTCGTGCACTCGATGATCTCGCTCGGGTCGTGCACCATGAAGCTGAATGCCGCCGCCGAGATGTTCCCGGTGACGTGGCCCGAGATCGGCAACATCCACCCGTTCGCGCCGGTGGAGCAGACGCAGGGATACCGGGCGCTCTTCGACCGGATCGAAGCCGCCCTTGGCGAGATCACCGGGTTCCACGCCGTGTCGCTCCAGCCCAACGCCGGCTCGCAGGGCGAGTACACCGGCTTGCTCGTGATTCGCGCGTACCACGCGTCGCGCGGCGAGTCGCATCGCAACATCTGCCTGATCCCGCAGTCGGCGCACGGCACCAACCCGGCGAGCGCGGTGATGGCCGGCCTCGACGTGGTGGTGGTGAAGACCGATCCGAACGGCAACATCGACGTGGCCGACCTCAAGGCCAAGGCCGAGCAGCACGCCGCCAACCTCGCGGCGCTGATGGTGACGTATCCGTCGACGCACGGCGTCTTCGAGGAGGCGATCACCGACATCACCAAGGTCGTGCACCAGTACGGCGGGCAGGTCTACCTGGACGGCGCCAACATGAACGCCATGGTCGGCCTCTGCCGCCCGGGCGACATCGGCGCCGACGTCTGCCACCTGAACCTGCACAAGACGTTCGCCATTCCGCACGGCGGCGGCGGTCCCGGGGTGGGTCCGATCGGCGTCGCCGAGCACCTGGCGCCGTTCCTGCCGGGGCACGTGTCGGTGAAGACGGGCGGTGCGAAGGCGATCGGCGCCGTGGCGTCGGCGCCGTGGGGGAGCGCGAGCGTCGTGCCGATCTCGATGATGTACATCATGCTGCTCGGCGGCGAAGGGCTCACGATGAGCACGAAGATCGCCATCCTCAACGCGAACTACGTGGCCAAGCGGCTCGACGCCGAGTACCCCGTGCTGTACAAGGGGAAGAACGGGACGATCGCGCACGAGTGCATCGTCGACCCGCGCGCCCTCAAGGCGACGGCGGGCGTGGACGCCGGGGACATCGGCAAGCGGCTGATGGACTACGGCTTCCATGCGCCGACCATCTCGTTCCCGGTGCATGACACGCTGATGATCGAGCCGACGGAGAGTGAGCCGAAGGCGGAGCTGGACCGGTTCGTGGACGCGCTGCTCGCCATCCGCGCCGAGATCGCGCTGGTGGAGTCGGGCGCGCTGCCGCGGGACGACAACCCGCTGGTGAACGCGCCGCACACGATGGAGCATTGCACGGCCGACGCGTGGACGCACGCCTACTCGCGCGAAACGGCGGCCTTCCCGCTGCCGTGGGTGCGGGGGCACAAGTTCTGGCCCGCGGTGGGCAGGGTCGATAACGCATTTGGCGATCGGAATCTCGTATGCGCCTGCCCGCCGCTTGAGGCCTACGCGGGCTAGAGAGACAACAGAGAAACAACAGAGAGACAACAGAGAAACAACAGAGAGACAACAGAGAAACAACAGAGAGACAACAGAGAAACAACAGACAGATCATAGACAGAGGTCCGGAGCTTACGCCCCGGACCTCTGGTGTCTTTCTGTTGTTTGTCTGTTGTCTCTCTGTTGTTTCTCTGCGCCAGCTAGTGTCCGCCGCCACCGGACTCCAGGTGCTTCGCGTAGGCCGCCGCGTCCATCAGGGCCGCGACGTCGGCGGCGCTCACCTTCAGCTTGAGCATCCAGCCGTCGCCGTACGGGTCGCTGTTGACCAGCGAGGGTTCGGCATCGAGGCGAGGGTTGACCTCGATCACTTCGCCCGCGACCGGGCAGTAGAGGTCCGAAACGGCCTTCACGGCCTCGATGGTGCCGAACGAGTCGTGCGCGCCGAACTTGGCGCCCGGCTTCGGCAGCTCGAGATAGACGATGTCACCCAGCTCACCCTGGGCGTAGTCGGTGATGCCTACCTGAACGACGGACGGGTCGGCGGTCGGCTTGAGATATTCGTGGGAGTTGGTGTAGCGAAGATCAGCGGGTATCGAAGACACGGATCGCTCCGGATGTTGCAAGGTGTGAACGAATTCTACGGGACGCGCCGGATAGGTTCAAGGCGACGGGGTGAGGGCGGCGCGCGCCGCGAGGGCGTCGAAGACCACACGGGACCGCGCCTCGAGGTCGGCCAGTGTCCCGTCATTGTCGATGATCCAGTCGGCCCGGCTGCGCTTCCGCTCGCTCGGCCACTGCGCGTCCATCATCGCGGCGGCCTCGTCGGGCGCGAGCTGGCGATCGCGGAGGAGTCGCGCGAGGCGCTGGTCGCGCGGGGCGTCCACCAGGACGACGGCGTCCACGGTGCCGGTGAGCCCGGCCTCGAAGAGCAGGGGGATGTCGCACACCACCAGCCGGTCGCCGCGCGCCGCGGCGGCGGCCACGGCGTCGGCGCGGAGCCGCGCGACCTCCGGATGCACGATGGCGTCGAGCGCGGCGCGCTCGGTGGGGTCCCCGAAGGCGATCCGGCGCAGCGCCGCGCGGTCGAGCGACCCGTCCGCGGCCAGCACGCCGCCCCCCCAGCGGGCGGTGATCGCCCGCAGCGCGGGGGTGCGCGGCGCCACCGCCTCGCGCGCGAGGAGGTCGGCATCCACGAGCGTGGCGCCCCACGCCGCGAAATGCCGAGCCACCGACGACTTGCCGGCCGCGATGTTCCCCGTCAACCCCGTCACGAGCATGGCGAACAATGGCGCCACTCGTGCGTCCCGTGCAACTTCCCTCCTGTGCCTCGTCGCCACGGATACTCGCTCATCGAACTGATGCTGGTGGTCGCCTTGATCGCGATCATGGCGGCCATGGCGTTGCCCAGAATCTCGCTCCTGCGCTACCGGCAGGACGCGAACGGTCGCCTGGTCCAGCGGACGCTGATCGTCGCGCAACAGAAGGCGCTGACGAAGAACACGAATGTGCTCTTCGTGATGGACTATGCGGCATCGCGCATGCGCATCGTGCAGGACACGAATGCCAACGGCGCGGCCGACGCGGCCGAGAGCTGGGAATCGTGGCGGCTGAGTGAAGGCGCCCGCTTCGCCATCCCCACGGTCACGGTAGACGGTGCGACGGCTTACTACGCGACAGGGCCGGGCGTGTCGACCACGACCGCGGGGCCGACGATCACCTTCTACCCGAATGGGTCGGCCTCGGGCGACGCCTTCCTGTACGTCGGCGTCTCGACCGGCCGAAGCGACGCCCTGCGTGCCATCGAGTTCGCCGGCTCCACGGGGCGCACGCGGCTGTGGCGCTACCTCGAGGGGAGCTGGCGCCGGGACTCGCTGTAGCGCGCCACGGGAGCGTTGCGTGCCGGTCCGGCCCCCGCGGGAGTGCTACGCGATCACCCCGGGCACGAGGGGCGCGAACTTCGCCGTGAAGTGCCGCAGGGCGGCCGGCTGCTCGACGATGCGCACGCCGCGAATGCGCGGCGCCAGTGCGTTGACGTGCTCCAGCACCTCGCACACGTAGTCCATGTGGCTCTGCGTGTAAACGCGGCGCGGAAAGGCGAGCCGCACCAGTTCGAGGTCGGCGGGACGCTCGGTGCCGTCCGGCTGCTGGCCGAACATCACGGAGCCGATCTCCGCCGCGCGGATGCCGCCCTCGAGGTAGAGCACGAGGGAGAGCGCCCACCCCGGGAACTCGGACGCGGGGACGTGGGGCAGCCACCGCTTGGCGTCGAGGTAGAGCGCATGTCCGCCCGCCGGGCGCACGGTGGGGATGCCGGCGGTCGCCATCTTCTCCGCCATGTACTCCACCATCCGGATGCGGTAGCGCAGATAGTCCGGGTCGAGTGCCTCATAGAGACCGACCGCAATGGCCTCGAGGTCGTAGCCGGCGAGCCCGCCGTACGTCGGGAACCCCTCGGTGAGAATGAGCGTGTTGCGACAGCGCTGCGCGACGGCGTCGTCGTTCATCGCGAGGAACCCGCCGATGTTGGCCATCCCGTCCTTCTTGGCGCTCATCGTGCAGCCGTCGGCGAGCGCGAACATCGCGCGCGCGATCTCGATCGGCGTGCGGTCGGCGTAGCCGGGCTCCCGGGTGCGCACAAACCACGAGTTCTCGGCGAAGCGGCAGGCGTCGAGGTAGAACGGCACGCCGTGGCGCCGCGCGATGGCCGAGGCGCCGCGGATGTTCTCCATGCTCACTGGCTGCCCGCCGCCCGAGTTGTTGGTGACGGTGATCATCACCAGCGGCACCTTGCCCGGATTGTCCCGCAGCACGCGCTCGAGGGCGTCGAGGTCCATGTTCCCCTTGAACGGATGCAGCGTCTGCGGGTTGTGCCCCTCGGCGATGGGGAGGTCGAGCGCCTTGGCGCCGCGGTGCTCCACGTTGGCACGCGTCGTGTCGAAGTGGCGGTTGTTCGGGACGATGTCCCCGGGCTTGAGCATCGCGCCCGTGAGGATGTGCTCGGCGGCGCGTCCCTGGTGCGTGGGGATGACGTGCCGGAAGCCGGTGATGTCGTGCACGGCCTGCTCGAACGCGTAGTACGAGCGGGCGCCGGCGTACGTCTCGTCGCCCTTCATCATGCCGGCCCACTGGTAGACGGACATGGCCCCCGTCCCCGAGTCGGTCAGCAGGTCGATGAGGACGTCCTCGCCCTTCAGCAGGAAGACGTTGTAGTGCGCGGCTTCGATGGCTGCGGCGCGTTCGGCCTCGGTGGTCTGGCGGATTGGCTCAACGGTCTTGATGCGGAACGGCTCGATGATGGTCTTGTACTTCACGGGGTCCCTTGGTCTTCGAGGCCCTGCGCCAGGTGGGGACGCCCAATGGCGCGCAGGAACTGCGCGGTCACGTAGCGGGCGCCGCCATGTTCGCGAATCTCGAGCGGCGTGGCGCCCACGTAGCGCTGGCACATGTTGCGGAAGGCCGAGCCCGACGGGAAGTCGAGCGCGCGGGCAATCCCGTCGGCGCTGCGCTTGGGATCGTCGAGCATCTGGCCGGCCACGATGAGCCGGCCCCAGCCGATCAGCTTCTGCGGGGCGGGGAGGCGCTCGCGGCGGAGCTTCTCGAGCAAGGTGGCCTTGTTGATGGACAGCGTCTCGGACAGACGATGTGACGTCAGTCGCATGTGGGCGCGCGTCACGACGATCAGGATGGCGTCCCGGGCGACCGTGTCCATGTCGGCCAGGCGGTGCCGGAGGAGGGCGGCGACACCGCGCGCCTCGGCCTGCTCGACCACGGTGCGCACCGCCTGCGGCGAGTCGTCGAGGTCCACCAACAGCAATCCGTCGAGCCCGGCGCGCCCGGCGTCAAACAGGTCGCGCGCGCGCTGTGGGGTGGCGCTGACGTAGGCGATGAGGGTCAGGCGCGGGAACCGGGTGCGCAGCTGGCGGATGCGCTCGAAGCTGGCCGAGCCATCGGCGAAGAGGTCCACCACGGCCAGATGGACGGGTTCCGTGGCGCACGCCGAAAGCAGCTCATCCCAGCTGTGACAGGGGCTCACCGCGTGCTGGCCGCGAACGGCGCCGTGCACGCGCTGGAGGCATCGGTCGAGCGGAAGCAGCGTGGCGATAACGCCCATAAGGTTCTGGGGGTGCGGGCCGCCGTCAGGGCGACGCTATTGAACTTACCACGGGCCCGGCCCCGGCGGCAAAAGGGCTGGCGTGGGCCCCGTCGCCTTGGCCACATTCCCTTATAGATGCAGACAGGGACCTCCGCACACCGACTGAGGCGTCGTTCGGGCATGACGCTCATCGAGGTCATCATCTCGGTGATGATCCTCAGCGGCGTGCTTATCGGCCTGTCGAACTTCACGCGCCGGTTCCAGCACCTGACCAACAACCATGATGCCCTGGCCATCGCGAGCGAGCTTGCCACGGCGCGGCTCGAGGTGGTCGAGCTCCACCGCCCCTACTCGACCGTGGTCGCCACCTTTGACGCGACGTCCGAGACAAGCACGACATCCTCGGCAAACCCGTCCATGAGCAATTATCCGGGTTACACGCGCACGACCGCGGTCGTGCGCACCGGGCCGACGTCGACGGAGGACTATGTGACCGTGACCGTGACGGTGACGCATGCGGCGACGAGCACGACGGTCAAGAAATCGCTCGTGCTCGCGGCCTTCTAATGCGCCAGTCGAGACGCCGGGGCGGATTCAGCATGGTCGAGATGATCTTCGCCGTCTCGATCACGGTGCTCGTCTTCTCGATCGCCGTGCCCTTCTTCCGCGCGCAAACACGCGCGATGGACGCGGGCGCCGGACGGCTGGACGCGTTTCAGAGTGCACGATACGCCGTCTCGCGGATCGAGGCCGACCTGCGCACGGCGGGGGGTGACGTGGGGCAGCCGCTCATCGTGCAGGCGGCGCCGTTCGCCATCGCGTTCAACGCCAACCGCCAGGGGCGCACGTCAACTCTCGATCCGAACGCCTCGTACTGGGATGCCTCGCTCGATACGCTCACCGCGAACGGCTGGATGGTGTCGCGTGCCGGCACCCTGCCCACGTCGAGCAAGGTCTACCCGCCGAAGACGTATACCGACCCGAACGGCGCCGCGGGAAAGGCCGAGACGATCCAGTACTACCTGCTCCCCGACACGGTCGGCGGCGCCACCGGATTGTACGTGCTGTATCGGCGGGTGAATGACCGCGACAGCACGCTGGTGACCCGCAATCTCTACGTGTCCAGCGATTCGAACTTTTTCTCCGCTATTACGTCACGGGAACGACCGGCACGACCAGCGCCGTGCCGAACGCCAACCTGCCGATCTACTGGGACGACTCGGTGTCGCGGGCCGACTCGATCACGGCGGTGGACGTGCTCGCGACCGGCCGGTTCTGGGACGCCAAGACGCAGGTCAACGTGTACCGCAACCTCCACGTGACGGTGAAGCTGCGCAACGCGATCAAGGTCCTGCCGCTCAACTGCGGCGCCGCACCGCCGACGCCGGATTCCGTCGGGGTGTCGGTCGCGACGGCGCCGGCCGGCGCCAAGCTGAATGTGCGCCTCGATTGGTCGGCGGTGGCCGGCGATTCAACGGCGCCGCGTGACGTGCGGCAGTACATCGTGTATCGACGCCTCAGCGGGGCCTCCACCTGGACGCCGATCGGCAGCAAGCCGGCCCGCGGCGCGAGCACGTACCGATACGAGGACTTCGCACTTCCGATGACGCCCGGCGAATACCAGTACGGCCTCGCCGCGCGCGACTGTTCCGCCCAGGGCAGCGTGCGCACCGGGACCCAAACGGTGACCTTCCCGTGATGCGCTCCGCGCGGCGCGGGTCGGCGCTGATTCTCGTGCTCATCATGACGCTGTCGCTGGCCGGGCTGGCGGCGTCGGCCATCTACATGGCCGGGAATTCGGGATTGCTCAGCCGGTACCACGACAAGGAGCGCGACCTCACGTTTGCCCTCGAAACGGCACTCGAACTCGGCAAGTCGCGGCTGCAGCGCGATACCACGCTGGTGCTCTACGACACGGGCTACACGCATCTCCTGACGAACCAGGCGGTGTACACCGCGGACGGCTCGCCGCTGACGGGCGTGACCGTCAACCTGTATGGCGGCTACACCGGCGACACTTCCGGCGTGTACGTGCCGTACATCACGCTGCTCGCTACTGTCAGCGACGCCGGCGGCATCCGGCTGTCACGGCGCATGGACCTGCTGGCGCAGTCGTTTGCCCGCTATGGCCTGTTCGCCCACGACTTCCCGTCGACGGCCAGCATCGGCATCGGGGAGAATATTCCCGGCCGCGTGCACACCAACAACCGCTTCATCGGGTCGAGCTCCGGCTCCCCGACGCCGGTCTTTGGCGACACGGTCAGCGCGGCGGGGACCATCAGCGGCAGCGGCCAGTGGTCTGACACGCTCAGCGCGACGGCGGGCACGACGGTCATTCCGTATCCGTCGGCGACGGCGATCGCCAGCCGGTTCTCGTCGCTGGCATCGTCCGGCAGCCTCAGCTACTCGATCAGCGCGGGCGCGACCTCCAATGCCTCAACGGTCGGCCCCCTGCATTCCGGCGGCTACAACATCTCCGGTTCGGCGACGACGACCGCCATCTACAATGGCCGGGTCGAGTTCCTGACCATCGACGTCAACAACAACGGGATGATCGACTCGACCGAAGGCTTCATGAAGGCGTTCATCATGTGGCCGGGGTATGGCGGTGACTCGACTCGGCACGTCACCAACTTCAGCGGCTCGCCGGTGGCGACGTCGAACCCCATCCTGCAGAACCAGTGCGGCGCGTTCTACACGGTGCTCAATCCCACCAACGGCACGCGGCAACGCGAGTTCTTCCCGATCTCGATGCACAAGGTGGGGTGGGTCAACTCCCGCATTCAGACCAGCACGTACCCGACGGTCGACGCGGCGCAGGCAGCGGCGATGGCGGTGACGTCCGGCGCGTTCCCGGCACAGTCTGCCATCCGCACTATCCTGCAGCAGCCCACCGCCCGCTGCTTTCCGTTTGGCAGTCCGTACCTCGTGAACGTGGAGCGGCACACACCGGCGGGGTACTGCTGGCAGAACTGGTTCTACGGCTCGATCGTGCAGATGTACACCTGGGGCTCGAGCCCCGCCTGCACGGGCAACCAGCGTTACGGCGGACAGGATACGACGTTCACTCACTACATCTTCACGTGCGTGGTGGACCAGGCTGCGGCGGACGGGCGATGTATCCTTCCCGCGAGCAACCCGACCTACTACGACCCGGCGTATCTCGGCGAGTGGGACAACTACAGCGGGACCAACAACCTGCCCTCACTGCCGGCGGCCGTGCGCCAGAACGCGGAGCGTCCGTACCTGTTCCCGCTGCACCGCACGTACAACCCGAATTCGCGCGGGGTGGTGTACCTCACGACCAACTCCTCCTCGCGGCGCAACGTCTACCTGTCGGGGACGATTCGCGGCAACGTGACCGTCTACGTCAACGGACCGGCGGTGCTGATAGACGACCTCGTCTACGATCAGGACCCCTCCGACACGACGAACCTGTGTCGCAACTTCTTTGGGTTGATCTCCAGGGATTCGATCCAGGTGGCCGACAACGCCATCAACCGCCCTCGCGTGTACGACACGCCCAGCACGACGGCGGGTTACACGCTGACCATGGGTGGCAATCGTGATTTCCTCTTCCACGGCATCGCGATGGCGCTCGGCGGCTCGGTCAACGCCCGCAATCCCGGCGTGGCCACGGTGACGAACCCGGTGTACACGTGCCCGACCGGGAGCTCCTTCACCGCCTCCGGCGGGTGCATGCAGGTGGTGGGAGGGACGATCATGCGGACCTATGCGTCCCCGTACACCAGCACCGCCAGCTCCGGGCTCCGGCCACTGCGCGAACGCGATCCGTGCCAGATGCAGAACCGGAGGCCACCGTACTTCCCGCTCGCCACGACGCGGGTGCGTGCGCTCAAGTCCTTCGACGTGGATACGCGTCAGGTGAAGTCTGCGACATTGATCCGGTCGTACTACACGAGGCTGCGCGGCGCGCG
>CAYQCP010000062.1:0-19199 GCA_964416005.1 uncultured Gemmatimonas sp. | reverse complement strand
AGGCCCGCGCAATGTCGCCGCGCGGCGCGCCGCGTGCGCCGGTGCCAAGCAGGCCGTCCACGACGACGCCCGGCTGACCGTGCGGTACCGCCGCGCCCTGCAGCACCGGCGAGGCCGCCGCCTGTTCCGCACGCGCATCCTCGGTGCGCGGCGGCTCCACCGCGTGCACGCGAACCGGAAGGCCCGCCGCAGCGAGCGTCGCGGCCACCACCCACGCGTCGCCGCCATTGTTGCCGCCGCCGGCGTAGATCTCCACGCCGCTGCCTGCGCGATCGCCCGCGTGCCGCAGCAGTTCAGCGGCCGCATGCCGTCCCGCAGTCTGCATCAGTGTCCGGGATGGCGTGCCCGCCCCGATGGCCCGTGCATCGCGCTCGGCCGCCTGCGCCGCCGTCACTACCCGCACGGGGGTCATGGTCAGGACACGGTCAGGCGACCGCGGAGGCGTTCCACGGATAATTGCGGTCGAAGACGGCGGCGAAGTCGAACAGGTCCACGAAATCCTCGCGGGTGTCCGTGGGCTGGGCGAGCAGCAACCCAAGGTCCACGAGCGCGAAGACGATGTCGCCAAAGTGCTCCGTGGCCGTGACGCCCCAATGCTCCAGGACCAGGCGCGACAGCACCCCGTAGCGCTGGAGCGCGAGGTCGCGGCAGGCCTCGGCCAGCTCGCGTCCCGACAGGTGGCGGCGCTCGACCTGCCGCGCCTGCGCGTACTCGAGCGCGGAGAGCACGAACAGGAAGGCGCGCTCGTCGAACCGCGGTTCGCGAACGCGAATGCGGTCCATCACGCCGTCTCGAAACGCCAGCTCCGACACGCGGGGGCTCCTCCCGGTTGTACTCGTACAAGATGCACCCGTGTTGGCGGCGGCGACAACGGGGCCGTGTGTGAACTACTACCACGAAGATTGGAAGGGCGCGAAGGGGCGCGAAGAACACGCCTTGGGTGGAGGCACTGTAAACGACGTTGCCGCGGATCACGCGGATCGAGGCCGGTGAACGCGGATCCTGCCAAGGGTTTCCCCTCAGCAGGATCCGTGTCATCCGTTCAACGCCGCGTCATCCGCGGCAGAGCGGTTGCAGTCCCCTTCGCGCCCCTTCGCGCTCTTCGTTCCTTCGCGGTGGCAGTACAGCCTAGACGCCTGCCTTCACTCCAGGATACAGCGGAAACTCCGCCGCCAGCGCGCGCACCTTCTCATGGACCCGGGCGTGCACGGCCGTGTCGTCCGGCGCCTGCAGCACCTCGTCGATCAGCGCCGCCACGCGCACCATCTCGGCCGTCCCCATCCCGCGCGTCGTCAGCGCCGGCGTGCCGAGCCGAATGCCGCTCGTCACGAACGGCGACTGCGTCTCGCGCGGCACCGTGTTCTTGTTCACGGTGATGGCCGCCTTGTCGAGCGCCTGCTCGGCCACCTTGCCGGTCAGGTTCTTGTTGCGCAGGTCCACCAGCAGCAGGTGGTTGTCGGTGCCGCCGCTCACGATGTGGAAGCCGCGGTCGGCCAGCGCGGCGGCGAGCGCCTTGGCGTTGTCCACCACCTGCTGCGCATATGCCCTGAAGTCGGGCTGGAGCGCTTCGCCGAACGCCACGGCCTTGGCCGCGATGCAGTGTTCCAGCGGTCCGCCCTGCGTGCCCGGGAAGACGGCCTTGTCCACGGTCTTGGCGTGCTCCGCCTTGCAGAGGATCATGCCGCCGCGCGGGCCGCGCAGCGTCTTGTGCGTGGTCGTCGTCACGACGTCGGCATGCGGAATGGGCGACGGATAGACGCCGGCCGCCACGAGCCCGGCGAAGTGCGCCATGTCCACCATCAGGATCGCGCCCACCTTCTTGGCGATCTCCGCGAACCGCGCGAAGTCGAGGAAGCGCGAGTACGCCGAGTAGCCGGCGATGATCATCTTGGGCTTGTGCTCGAGCGCGAGCGCCTCGACCTCATTCATGTCGATGAGCCCCTGCTCGTTCACGCCGTATGCGACGATCTTGTACATCAGGCCGGAGAAATTCACCGGCGAGCCGTGCGTGAGGTGCCCGCCCATCGACAGGTTGAGCCCCAGCACGGTGTCGCCCGGCTTGAGGAACGCCAGGTAGACCGCGGCGTTCGCCTGCGCGCCGGCGTGCGGCTGCACATTGGCGTGGTCGGCGCCGAAGAGCTTCTTGGCGCGGTCGATGGCCAGCTGCTCCACCTTGTCCACCACTTCGCAGCCGCCGTAGTACCGCTTGCTGGGCAGCCCCTCGGCGTACTTGTTGGTGAGCGGCGAGCCCAGCGCCTCAAGCACCGCGGGCGACACGAAGTTCTCGCTGGCGATCAGCTCCAGGCCGTCGCTCTGCCGCGCGATCTCCTCCTCGATGTAGCCGGCGAGTTCCGGATCCTGCGCCCGGAGGGCCTCACCCGGGGGACACCGGTCCCACGACATCCACGACTGGCTCACTGCTCCTCCTCGCGCTCGATCTTCTCGACGCGGCGTTCGTGCCGGCCGCCCTCGAAGGGCGTGTCCAGCCAGGTCTTGAGAATGTCCACGCCCTCTGCCTCGGTGATGCAGCGCGCCGGCAGGACGAGGATGTTGGCATCGTTGTGCAGCCGCGAGAACGCGGCCACTTCGGTGTTCCACGCCACCGCGGCCCGCACGTGCGGATGACGGTTGGCGGCGTACGCCATGCCCAGCCCCGTGCCGCACAGCAGCACGCCGCGCCGGGCCTTCCCCGTCTCCACTTCGCGCGCGACGGGATGCGCGTAATCGGGATAGTCCACGGACGCCGCCGAATGCGTGCCGACGTCTTCCACCGCGTAGCCGAGCTCCGCGAGCACGCCCTTGAGCTTCTCCTTCAGCTCAAAGCCGGCGTGGTCGGCGCCGATGGGGATGCGCTCCGCGGTCACGACTTGGTGGGCCACTGCGGCCAGGTGCGCACCAGGCCGCGGATCGCCGCAATCCGCTGCTCGGCCAGCTTGTCCGCCGCGAGATACGACAGGAGGCCCTGCGCCTTGGAGATCTCGTACACGCTGAGCATCGTGTCGAAGATCTCGTCGGCCTTGCGCAGCGCGCGCTCACGCGTCCAGCCGGCCACTTCGCCGTAGACGTTGATGACGCCGCCGGCATTGGCCACGAAGTCGGGGCCGTACAGCATGCCGCGCTTCTCGATGGCCTCGCCGTGCTTGGCCGGCATGTGCAGCACGTTGTTGGCGCCGCCGCAGACGATCTCGACGTTGAGCTTGGGGATCGTGTCGTCGTTGAGGATGGCGCCCAGCGCGCAGGGCGCGAAGATGTCACCCTTCACGGAGTAGATCGCATCGCCTTCCACGGCGGTGGCACCGTACTCCTTGACCATCGCCTGCACCTTCTCGGGGCGGATGTCCGTGACCACCAGCTTGGCGCCCGCCTTGTACAGCTCGCCGCAGAGGTAGTGGCCGACGTTGCCGACGCCCTGCACGATCACGGTCTTCCCCGAGAGGTCCGACGACCCCCAGCGGAACTGCGCCGACGCCTGGATGGCACGGAAGACACCGCGCGCCGTGACCGGCGACGGGTCACCCGACTTGTTGGCGAGCCCGGCGACGTACTCGGTCTCCATGTGCACGAAGTCCATGTCGGCGGTGCTCGTACCGACGTCTTCCGCCGTCACGTAGCGGCCGCCGAGCGATTCGACGAAGCGCCCGTGCGCGCGGAAGATCAGCTCGCGATTCGCCGTGCGGTTGTCGCCGATGATGACCGACTTGCCACCGCCCAGGTTGAGGCCGGCGACGGCGTTCTTGTAGGTCATGCCGCGCGCGAGGCGCAGCGCGTCGACGATGGCTTCCTCGTCGCTCGCATAGTTCCAGAAGCGCGTCCCGCCGAGGGCGGGGCCGAGCGTGGTGTCGTGGATGGCGATGATGCCGCGGTATCCCGCGGACTTGTCATGGCAGATGGCGATCTGCTCATGGCCCATCTCGGACATCGTATCGAAGATTTGCATGGGGGATGCAGACGGGAGACGGAAGACGGAAGACGGAAGACGGAAGACGGCGGACGGAGGATGGAGGACGCTCGATTCACGCGGCAGCATCGCGGCCGCCGCCTGCTCTTCTAACAAGCTACCTGAAATCTACGCTGATGATGCGAAGGAAGACGCCAGCGGCAGATCAGGGAATGGGGAGTACTTTTGTCCGGCATTCCCCACCACCGGTTCCATGGCCGAATGCCCACTCCCGTCTCCCGTCTCCCGTCTGCCGTCACCCGCCCTTCAACGCCGCCCGGCCGATGACGATCCGCTGGATCTCCGACGTCCCCTCGTAGATCTCGGTGACCTTGGCGTCGCGGAAGAGCCGCTCCACGGGATAGTCGGTGGTGTAGCCATAGCCGCCGAAGACCTGGATGGCCTGCGTGGTCACCCACATCGCCGTCTCGGTGGCGAAGAGCTTGCACATCGCCGCGTACTCGGTGACGGACTCGCCGCGGTCTTTGGCCGCGGCCGTGGTGTGCAGCAGCGAGCGCGCCGCGTGGATGCGGGTCGCCATGTCGGCAAGCTTGAACTGGATGCCCTGGAACTCGCCGATGGCCTTGCCGAACTGGTGGCGCTCCCTCGCATATGCGGCGGCGTGTTCGTACGCCGCGCGCGAGATGCCGAGCGCCTGCGCGGCGATGCCGAGCCGCCCCGCTTCGAGCGACCGCATCGCGTAGGCGAACCCCATCGAGGCATCGCCGAGGAGCCGGTCGCCAGGCACGCGCATGTTGTCGAAGACGAGCTGCACGGTCTCCGACGCGCGCAGTCCCATCTTGTTCTCCTTCTTGCCGACCCTGAAGCCCTCGAGGTCGGGCGTGATGATGAACGCGCCGATCCCCTTGCCGCCGCGTCGCGCGTCCGGCGTGTCCGTGCGCGCCATCGCCAGGATCACCCCGGCGTGGCCGCCTGCCGAGATCCACGACTTGGTGCCGTTGAGCACCCAGTCGTCGCCGTCGCGCACGGCCTGCGTGCGCAGCGCGGACGCATCGGACCCGGCCTCCGGCTCGGAGAGCGCGAAGGCGCCGAGCTTCTCGCCGCGCGCCAGCGGCCCGAGGAATTCGGTCTTCTGCGCGTCGCTGCCGTACTTCAGGATCATCTGCGTCGGCAGCGAGTTGTGCACGCTCATCAGCACGCCCACCGACGCGTCAGCCGCCGAGATCTCCTCCAGCGCGAGCAGGTAAGTCGTGGTGTCCAGGCCGAGGCCGTCGTATGCCTCGGGGATCATCATGCCAAGGAAGCCGAGCTCACCCAGCTTGCGCACGAGCGTCGGCTCGAAGTGCGCGTCACGGTCCCACTGCGCGGCGAACGGCGACACTTCCTGCGCGCAGAACTCGCGGGCGGTGTCGATGATGGCGCGCTGCGTCTCGGAAAGATCCAGTAGGCGATTCATGGGACGGCAGACGGGAGACGGGAGACGGGAGACGGGAGACAGGAGGTGGAACGGGGCGAGCGGCGAAGGAACGGAGACGGGAGCCGGAAGGCCCTCTCCCGTCTCCCGTCTTCTATCTCCCGTCAGTACGAGTAGAAGCCGCGCCCAGCCTTACGCCCCACCCACCCTTGGGCAACGTACTTCCGCAACAACGGACACGGCCGGTACTTCGGGTCGCCGAGCCCCTTGTGCATCACTTCGAGGATGGCGAGGCAGGTGTCGAGGCCGATGAAGTCGGCGAGCGTCAGCGGGCCCATCGGGTGATTCATGCCGAGCTTCATCACCTGGTCGATCGCCTCGGGCGTCCCCACGCCTTCCATGACGCAGTAGATCGCCTCGTTGATCATCGGCATCAGGATGCGGTTGGCGACGAAGCCGGGGTAGTCGTTCACCTCCACCGGCGTCTTGCCCACGCCCTCCGCCAGCGCCATGGTGCGCGCGGTGGTTTCGTCGCTTGTGGCGAGGCCGCGAATGACCTCGACGAGCTGCATCACCGGCACCGGATTCATGAAATGCATCCCGATAACGGATGCCGGTCTCTGTACCCTGCCCGCGATGTCGGTAATCGAAATGGAGCTCGTGTTCGTCGCGAGGATGGCGCCGGCCGGCGCGAGCCGGTCCATGTCGGCGAAGATCTTGTGCTTCAGCTCGACGTTCTCCGTGGCCGCCTCGATGACGAACGCCGCGTTGGCCACCGCTTCCATCGACGTGGCCGTCGTGATGCGGCCCAGCGCCGCCGCCTTGGCCGCCTCGTCGAGCGCCCCCTTCTTTACCTGGCGGTCGAGGTTCTTGTCGATCGTCCCCTTGGCCTTGTCGAGCGCGGCCTGGCTGACGTCGATCATCGTCACGTCGTGGCCGGCCACGGCGCACACGTGCGCGATGCCGTTCCCCATCTGCCCCGCGCCGATCACCGCGATGCGGTCGGACATACCTATGACTCCCTGCGGCCGCGCGGCCGCCAGCTGATGTCGAATTGCCATCCGCGTCGGTGGACGGTCACCCACCCGGCATGGATGGCCAGCAGAAAACTAACGCCGATCATCCCGAACGCCGCCGCCGCACCCGCCTCCGGCCCCCACGCGCCACCCGTCAGCCATACGGGGCCGCTGGAGACGGTCCGGTAGTACGGCTGCGGCACCGCGAGCCCGCTCACCGGCGTGTGCAGCACGGCGAGCTGGACCAGGTTGTACGCCAGGTGCGCCAGCCACGCGGCCCAGAGTGAATCGAACGCGAGGCGCACGAGCGCCAGGAAGACGCCGGCGAGCGCGACCATCACCACCGACTGCGCCGTGACGCCGGGGTTGAACAGGTGCAGCAGGCCAAACGCGACGCTGGTGAGCAACACCGCCGCCGTGGCGCCCCACGCCCGCCGCAGCAGCGTGAAGGCGTATCCTCGCAGCGCCAGCTCCTCCGTGAGGGCAGCCGGCACGAGGATGGCCGTGGCAAGCGCGGCTCCCTCCCACCAGCTTCCCGCTTCCGCGGGGACGATGCGCAGCGCCCCCGCCCAGATGAGGAGTCCCGCCGGCACGGCGATGGCGAACCACCCGGCGGCCAGTCCGCCAAGCAGCGGCCACTTGCCGAGGGCATCAAACCCGAGCCGCGTCGTCTCGCGCCACGACTCGCCGAACAGGTGCACTGTCACCGCCGTCGCGACCAGCATCGCGGCGCACGACATCGCGCCGAACGCGATGAGGCGCGTGCCCGTGATCGATCCGGAAAACTGGATGAACGGATAGAGCAGCGCCGGCACGATGGCGAGTGCAAGCAGTGACGCGCCGATGAACGCGATCAGGCGCGCGGCGAAGGCGCGCGGCCGCAGGGCGGGTCCCTCGGAAGCGCCGCCGGCGTCGTCGTCCGGCTCGTACGCCGAAACGCGCCCCGTTGCGCGGAATCCCTCGGCGTCGGGGCGCGTCTTCTTCACGGCTGGCTCAGACCCGCTCGACCGAGAGCGCCACGGCGTTGCCGCCGCCGAGGCAGAGCGTCGCGAGGCCCTTGTGCAGGCCGCGGTCCTTCAGCGCATAGAGCAGCGTCGTCAGGATGCGCGCGCCGCTGCTGCCAATGGGGTGGCCCAGCGCAATCGCGCCGCCGTTCACGTTGACGCGATTCCAGTCCCAGCCCAGCCCGTCGCCGTCGGCGAGCGCCTGCGCGGCGAAGGCCTCGTTGGCCTCGATGAGATCGTAGTCCGAGATCTTGGTGCAGGTCTTCTTCATCAGGTTCTGCACCGCGAGAATCGGCGCGAAGAAGAGGTCCTGCGGATCTCCACCTCCGGAGGCGTAGCCCGTGATGCGCGCCAGGATCGGCAGGCCGTGCGCCTTGGCGTAGTCCTCGCTGGCGACGACGAGCGCGGCGGCGCCGTCGTTGAGCCCCGGCGCATTGCCCGCGGTCACGGTGAGCTCCTCAGGCTTCATGTCCTTCGGCGCATCGCCCGCGAAGGCGGGGCGCAGCTTGGCCAGCGCCTCGAGCGTGGTGTCCTTGCGCGGGCTCTCGTCGGTGTCCACGATCGTCGGCCCCTTCTTGCCGGCGATCTCCACCTTCGCGATCTCGGCGGCGAACTTCCCGGCCTCGATGGCGGCGACGGCCTTCATGTGCGACTGGTAGGCGAACTCGTCCTGCCGCTGCCGCGTGATGCCGGCCTTCTTGGCCGTATACTCGGCGTGGCCGCCCATGTGCCGGTTGTAGAACGCGCACCAGAGCCCGTCCTTGATGAGCGCGTCCTGCATCGTCTGCGCGCCGAACTTGACCCCGTTGCGCATGCCGAACACCAGGTGCGGCGCGCTGGACATGGACTCCTGTCCGCCCGCGACGAGCAGTTCTTCATCGCCGGCGCGGATCGCCTGCGCGGCGAGCATCACCGCCTGGAGCCCCGAGCCGCAGACCTTGTTAACCGTGTACGCGGGGACGGCCGCAGGAATGCCGGCCTTGATCATCGCCTGCCGCGCCGGGGCCTGCCCCACCCCGGCCTGCAGGACGTTGCCCATGATCACCTCCCCGATCTCGGCGGGGTCGGCGCCGGCGCGCTCGAGCGCGGCCTTGATGGCGATGGCGCCGAGCTCGGGCGCCTGCAGCGATGAGAGCGAACCGAGGAAGCGGCCGATGGGCGTGCGAGCGGCAGCGACGATTACTGGCGTCGGCATATGGCGAGTGATGGTGGACGGTGGATTGTAGACGGTAGACGAAGGGCCGGTCCAAACGGTAGATCGACTTCCCTTAAAGCTATCAGGCATTCGCTTCGGTGCTACACGGCATGATGCACTGGGACCTTAGAAGACGGGCCCGAACTCTCCATTCCGCATCAGCGCCACGCTCGATCCGTCCTCGAGGTGCAGGTCCACGCTCACCGGCATCACGTCCGGCTGCGTCTCCTTCACGTACACGCGGTCGATGTGCACCACCGCGTCCGGCGAGGAAAACGCGCTCGGTCCCACCTGCCCGCCGAAGTGGTCGCTGCGTCCGAACGCGATGTGCAGGCCCAGCTTCTCATCCAGCAGGACGGCGCCGACGGGGCGCACGCCGAAGGCGGCGAGCACGCCTAGGCCAAGTTCCGCGAGATTGGCGTACGCGAGCTCCTTCGCCAGCAGCGCCGCCTCGCGGTCTGATTCGGGACCGGTCGAAAGCACGCGCACGGCCCTGTTCTTCACGATCTCGTAGCAGACGACCTCGGCGCCGAACTGCACCGGCAGGACGCCCTCCGACCGGCTGGGGTCGCCCTCGATTTCCCCTTCGTAGGGCACGATGTAGGCCTCGCCCGACGGGAGGTTCCCCGCCACGCCGCGCTGCGGCAGCAGTCCGCTGGACGCGTGCCCGGTGCGGTGCCGCAGGTCGAGGTGCAGACGGTCCTCGCCGCGCGGATGTCGAAAGACGAGATCCGCTCCCGTCGCCCGGTCCAACAGGTCCTTGAGGAGGTTCACCCGGCGGTTGACCTCGGTGTAGTCGATGCGCAGCGCGGGAATCATGTCGGCGCTGAAGCCGGGCATCGTCGCGGCGCGCATGGCGTGCTTCTTCGCGGCCAGCTTCAATGGCGCCGTCGAACTGAAGCGCGTGAGCGCCATCAGCATCGGGAACGTGTCGAACACCTTTCCCATCGGTCGCGCTGCAGCCGGATCGAGCTCGGCGACCGATTGCGGCACGAGGCCGCCCGCGTGGACCCAGCATCGATCGGGCAGGTCCCCGTTGTTCGTATGCACGTTCGGGTACAGCAGCAGGCGCGTGCGATAGCCGACCATCTCTTCCTTGGCATCGAGCAGTTCCACCCACTCCGCCGCAATCTGCCGCCGCGCCTTCCACGCCGCGTCGTCCGGCACGCGCTCGTCCGGAAGGTCAATCATCACGCCGAGCGCGACGTCCGCTTCCGTGGGCACGAAGACGCGCGCCACGAGGGCAATGAGTTCGCCGGCATTCAAGGTCTCAGTCATGGTCGTGCCACGCGTTCCCCCGCTTCGCTGCCGCCTGCCTTCCTCCACTCCCCACGGAAGCTAGCGCACTTCCCTCGTGGCGGTGGCCACCACCGTGGCCGACACCGGCGGAAACGACAAGCGCCGCGAGGACGCGGCGCGTGAGCGAGATGAGAGGAATCATCCAATCCTCCGGCGTGCCCGATGGTCAGCAAGGTCCACCACCATGCGCCATCTACCGTCTACCATCCACCGTCTACCATCTGCCATCTGCCCTACCGCTGCCACTTCCGTGAGGCATTGAACGCGATCGTCCCGCCGATCGCGGGGAGCGACGCATCGAGCGCCGCCATCAGCCAGCGCCGGTGCGATGTTTCTTCGTCGACCGGCATGCGCCCCTTGAACATGACCTTGGACATCAGCAGGCTGGCGGCTACGCCCGCCGACACCCCGACCATGGTGTTCCGGAAGCTCCCCGTCTCGGCGCCGATGTTCCCGATCGCGAAGACCGTGCCGCCGATCGCAAACGCCGCGCTGCCAATGCCGATGCCATTGACGATGTTCTCGCGCAGCCGGTCGTGCTTGTCGGCGAGCATGGATGTCGCGATGGTGCCGGCGCCGCGCCCGATGAAGTAGCCCAGCACGCCTGCGTACGTCCCGCCCACCACCTCACCTGCGACGCGCTCGTAGCGGATGTCCGGCTTCCCCTCCGCCGGCACGCCGGTCTCGTCCCGCGGCGTCGTGAACTGTGCGTGCGCCGTGCCGGCGACGAGGGCGAGCAGCAGCACCAGGCGCGCCGCAACGCGAAGTGTGATCAGCGTGGTCACGCCGACTGCCCCTCGCTCGACGGCGTCAGGGCCCTCGATGCGATCTCGCCGCGTACGCGTTCGATGAAGGACTCCACGCTCACGACCTCCTGCTTCTTGCCCTCACCGCGCACGCGCACGGCGATCGTTCCCGCCTCGGCTTCGCGCTTCCCGATGACGGCCATGTAGGGCACCTTCATGACTTCTGCCTGGCGGATACGGTAGTTCAGGGACTCGTCCGTGGCGAGATGCGCACGGATGCCCGCCTCCTTCATGCGGCGCGTCACCTCGGCCGCCACCGGGGCCAGCTCGTCGGAAATGGGGAGCACCCGCACCTGCTCCGGCGCCAGCCAGACCGGGAAGGCACCGGCGAAGTGCTCGATGAGGATCGCGAGGAAGCGTTCGAACGAGCCGCTGACCGCGCGGTGGATCACCACCGGGCGATGCGACGCATTGTCCTCGCCCACATACTCCAGGTCGAACCGCTCCGGCGCGTTGTAGTCGAGCTGGATGGTGCCCAGCTGCCACTGGCGGCCGATCGAGTCGGTGACGTCGAAGTCGATCTTGGGGCCGTAGAAGGCGCCGTCGCCCGGCTTGAGCTCGTACGGCCGTCCCGTCGCCTCGAGGGCGGCGCGCAGCGACGCCTCGGCGCGATCCCACAGTTCGTCGGAGCCGATGCGCACCGGCGGGCGCGTGGCGAAGCGCAGCGTCGCCGGCAGCCCGAAGGCGTCGTAGTAGCCGAGGATGAAGTTCATCAGGAACTTCACCTCGTCGGCGATCTGGTCCTCGCGCAGGAACACATGGCAGTCGTCCTGGGCAAACTGCCGCACGCGCGTCAGCCCCGACAGCGCACCCGACACTTCATTGCGGTGCAGCACGTCGAACGTCACGTACCGGATCGGCAGCTCCCGGTACGAGTGCTTGTGGGACGTGTAATAGAGGTAGTGCGACGGGCAGTTCATGGGCTTCAGCGACATGTCGTGCTCGTTCGTCTCGCTGTTCAGCACGAGGAACATGTTCTCCTTGTACTTGCCCCAGTGTCCCGATTGTTCCCACAGCTTCTTGGTGTAGAGCAGCGGCGTCTTGACCTCGAGGAAGTCCTCGCGCTGCCGCTCGCGCACGAACGCCTCGACGGTGTTGTACAGCGTGGTGCCGCGCGGCGACCAGAAGGCCGCGCCCGGCGACACCGGGAAGAACTGGAAGAGGTCGAGCGCTTTGCCGAGCACGCGATGGTCGCGCCGCTTGGCCTCCTCGATCCGGTGCAGGTGCGCATCCAGGTCCTCCTTCTTGAAGAAGGCGGTGGCGTAGATGCGCTGGAGCATCTGCCGCTTCTCGTCCCCGCGCCAGTAGGCACCGGCCGTGTGCAGCAGCTTGAAGTGCTTCAGGTACGAGGTGTCCGGCACGTGCGGGCCGCGGCAGAGGTCGGTGAAGCCGCCGTCGGTGTAGGTGCTGATCACCTCGTCGGTCCCCTCGAAGTCGGCGAGGCGCTCGATCTTCAGCGGGTCGTCGGCGAAGACCTTCTGCGCCTCCACTTGTGTCACCTCGGCGCGCACGAACGGCAGCTTCTCGGCCGCCACCTTCCGCATCTCGGCCTCGAACGCCTCGAGATCCTCGGGCGTGAACGGCTTCTCGACCTCGAAGTCATAGTAGAAGCCGTCGTCGATGGCGGGACCAAACCCGATCTTCGCGTCGGGACGCAGCCGTCGCACCGCCGTGGCCAGCACGTGCGCGCCTGAATGGCGGAGCACCGCGAGCGCTCGCGGGTCCTTCTCGGTGATGACGGTGAACGCCCCGCCCTTCCGCAGCGGCGTCATGAGGTCCTGGACCTCGCCGTCCACGGAGACGGCCACGGCCGCCAGCAAGAGGCGCGGGCCGATGGAGGCCACGACTTCCTTGGGGAGGGTGCCTGGCGCCACCTCACGGGTGGCGCCATCGGGAAGGGTGAGGGTCAGCAGGGACATCAACCGAATGAGTGCGGGGGAGGAGTGCGGGGGTAGTTGAAGTTAGCAGGGCGCGGGGGGAGGTGGCGAGGGCCGAACCTTCGACGGGGCAAAGAGGTAGCAGGTGTCTCGTGCACGAATTCCGGCCTCCCGCTCCTACCGTCAGGTACGCGGGCGCCCGTATCTTTAGAGTACATGACCAATCCGCCTTCTTCCGACATTCCCGCCCAGTACGACGCGGGCGGCACCGAGCGCGCCCTGTACGAGGCGTGGGAAGCCGCTGGCCTGTTTCACGCCCACGCCGAGCAGACGACCGGGGGCGGCGGCACGCGCGACCCGTTCACGATCGTCATCCCGCCGCCCAACGTCACCGCCGTGCTGCACGTGGGCCACGGCCTCAACAACGCGGTGCAGGACGTGATCGTGCGCTGGCGCCGCATGGCCGGCGACGAAGCGCTCTGGCTGCCGGGCACGGACCATGCCGGCATCGCCACGCAGAACGTCGTGGAGAAGCTCGTGGCGCAGGAGGGCAAGACGCGCTTCGATCTCGGGCGCGACGCCTTCGTGGCGCGCACCGCCGACTTCGTGCGCGAGACGGGCGGCGTCATCCTGCAGCAGCTGCGCGCCATCGGCGCATCCGCCGACTGGCGGCGCACGGCGTACACGCTGTCGCCGGAGCTGTCGCGCTCCGTGCGCGAGGCGTTCGTGCGCCTGTACGAGAAGGGGCTCATCTACCGCGGCTATCGCGTCATCCACTGGTGCCCGCGCTGCCTGACGTCGCTGTCCGATGAAGAGGCGGAGTTCAAGGACACGCACGGCAAGCTGTATCACGTGCGCTATCCCTTCGCCGACGACCCGTCGCGCTCCATCACCGTCGCCACCACGCGCCCGGAGACGATGCTCGGCGACGTCGCCGTCGCGGTGCACCCGGAGGACGCGCGCTACCAGGCGCTCATCGGCGCCGAACTGCTCCTTCCGATCGCCAACATCCGCATCCCGATCGTTGCCGACAGCTTCGTGGACAAGGAGTTCGGCACGGGCATGGTGAAGATCACGCCTGCGCACGACCCCAACGACTTCGAGGCGGGCAAGCGGCTCGGCCTGGCGATGCCGGTGGTCATCACGCCCGACGGCCACCTGGGCGAGGTGCACGACGCGGAGGGGCGCGTTCCCGCCTCGCTGCGCGGCGTCGAGCGGTTCGACGCCCGCAAGAAAGTGGTCAAGATGCTCGAGGCGCAGGGCTTCCTCGAGAAGATCGACCAGCATCACCACGCCGTGCGCCACTGCTACCGCTGCCACACCGTGGTGGAGCCGCGCCTGAGCGACCAGTGGTTCGTGAAGATGGCGCCGCTCGCCAAGCCGGCGCTCGAGGCCGTGCGCGACGGCACCGTGCGCATCGTCCCCGAGCGGTGGGAAGCCGTCTACGTGAACTGGATGGAGGGGATCCGCGACTGGAACATCTCCCGCCAGCTCTGGTGGGGCCATCGCATTCCCGTCTGGCGCTGCGCGTGCGGGCACGAGGCCGCGCTTCGCGAGGATCCGACGGGTGCGTGCCCGAAGTGCGGCGGGACCTGGACGCAGGACGAGGACGTGCTCGACACCTGGTTCTCGTCGTGGCTCTGGCCGATCAGCACGCTGGGCTGGCCTGACAAGAAGGACGGCGCCGACCTGAAGGCGTTCTATCCCACCGACGTGCTGGTGACGGCCCCGGAGATCCTGTTCTTCTGGGTGGCCCGCATGATCATGGCGGGATACGAATTCACCGGGAAGGCGCCGTTCCACACGGTCTACCTGCACGGCACCGTGCGCGACATGCAGCATCGCAAGATGTCCAAGTCGCTCGGCAACGGCATCGACCCGCTGGAAGTCGTCGAGAAGTTCGGCGCCGACGCCCTGCGCTGGACCATGATCGCCGGCATGGGGCTCGGCGTGGATGTGCTGCTCGATCCCGACGACCTCGAGAAGTCGTTCGCCCCCGGGCGCAACTTCGCAACGAAGCTGTGGAACATCGGGCGCTTCCTGCTCATGCAGGTGGGGCACGATCCGGTGCGTCCGCTCGCGGCGCTCGACCGCACAAAGTTCCGCAGCGCCGACCACTGGATCGTGAACCGGCTCGCCGATGCGGTGACGGAGTGCGATGCCGCACTCGGACCGGTGCGCCCGCCCAACGGCACGTGGCCCGAGCGTCAGCGACAGATGGGGCTGCGCCTCGACGCCTACGCCGAGGCGGCACGCCGGTACCTGTGGAACGATCTCGCCGACTGGTACGTGGAAGCGTGCAAGACGCGCCTCGCCGCCCCCGGCGAGGATCGCGAGATCGCGCGCGCACTGCTCGTGCACTGCTTCGATCAGGGGCTGCGCCTGCTGCACCCGATCATGCCGTTCATCACGGAGACGCTGTGGCAGCGCCTCCCCGGACAGGCCAAGGGCCAGTGGCTGGTAACGGCGGCGTGGCCCACCGCGCCGGCGCGGAGCGAACTCGCGCACGAGTTCGAGGTGGTGAAGGACGTGATCACGGCGGTGCGCCAGATCCGCAATGACTATGTCCTGCCCCCGACGCAGGCCCTGACAGCACACCTCGACGGCAACGCACCGGCCGCCGCCCTGGCGCTCGCCGAATCGGCCTTTGTGCAGCGCATGTGCCGCACCGATCTCGTGGCGGGAGCCGCGCCGGCGGGCGCGGCGGCACACGCCCTGCTCGGCGGCGGCCTCGAGGTCGTGATCCCGCTCGAGGGGATCGTGGACGTGGCCAAGGAGCGCGGCAAGCTCGAGACCGAGCTCGCCCAGCTCGACAAGCAGCTCGCGGGCTTGCGCGGCCGGCTGGCCAACCCGGGCTTCACCGCCAAGGCGCCCGCCGCCGTGGTTGACGCCGAGCGGGCCAAGGAAGCCGAGTGGACGGCGCGCACCGAGCAGCTGCGCGCCAAGATTCGCGCGATGGGCGGCACGTGACGACACGGCGCATGGCGATGCTGGTGACGGCCGCGGCTGGCGCGGCGGCGTGCGCCTCCCCGGGCGCGCCGCCGGGCGGCCCGCTCGACCGCGTCGCTCCCGTGATCGTGAAGGTCACCCCCGATTCAGGCGCACTGAACGTGAAGGATCGCAGCGTAACCGTCGCGTTCAACGAGGTCATCAGCGAACGCCCGCGCGCCGGCGACCTCAGCGCAGTCGTGGTGCTCTCGCCGTCCGACGGGCCGGCGCGCGTGCAGTGGCGCCGCGACGCCATCACCGTCCGCCCGCGCAAGGGGTTCCGCGCCAACACGGCCTACTCGCTGACCATCATGCCCGGCCTGGGCGACCTCAGCGGCAACGCTACCACCAAGGTCCGTACCTACGTGTTCAGCACGGGGGCGACGCTCCCCACCGGTGTCGTGCGCGGCGCCGTCTTCGACTGGACCACGCTGAGACCCGCGAACGGCGCGTTCATCGATGCCCGCATCGGCAGCGACACGACCTTTCGTTGGATCGCGCGCACCGACAGCACCGGGCGGTACACCCTCCCGCTCCTCCCGGCGGGCTTGTACATGGTCCGCGCCGTGCTCGACGCCAACGCCAACGGTCGACTGGAGCCGCGCGAGTTGTGGGACTCCGTGACCGTGAGCGTTGCCGATTCACTGCGGCTGGACCTGTACGGCTTCGTGCACGACACGCTCGGCGCGCGCGTGGTGGGCGCCGACCTCAAGGACAGCGTGACGCTGCGCTTCAGCTTCGACCGCCCGCTTGCCCTTGATCCGGTGCTCACCTCGGACCAGGTGGAGGTGCGACGCGCCGACTCGACGCGCGTGCCCGTTCGCGTCGTGGCGCGCGCGGCCGCCTATGATTCGCTCGCCCGCACGCGGGAGGCCGCCGCCAAGGACTCGGCGCTGCGCGCGGACACGAGCGCCGCCGGCCGGACGGCCCGCGCGCGCACCGACTCGCTGCGCGTGATCGCCGTCCGTGATTCGATCGAACGGGCACGCGTCGAGGCCCGCCGCGCGGCGCGTGACACGATCACCACCATAGCCCCTCCGGTGCCGACACGCGCGATGATCACCGCGGACTACGTGGCGGTGCTCGACGAGGCGCTGCCGCCGGGAACGTACCGCATCAGGATCCGCGACGCCGTGAGCGTGTCGCGCGTGACGCGCTCCAGCGAGCGCACTTTCACGCGCGCGAAGCCGGCGGAGAAGAAGGGCGAGCCCGTAGCGCCGCCGGCCCCCGCCGCCGACAAGGCCAAGGCCCCCGCGGCCGCGCCGGTGAAGCCGGCGCCCGGCACCATCCCCCCTCCGGAACGGACGGCGCCGTGAGCGATCGGCGTCGCGCGCTCCCGGCGGTGCACGTGCTCCTCGAGCAGGACGGGGTGCGTGCATTGGCGGAGCGGGTGCCGCGCAGTGTCGTTGCCGACGCCGTGCGGGCCACGCTCGCCGCAGCGCGGACTCGGCCGGAGCAGGCGCCGGCGACGGAAGCGGAATGGACATCGGCGATTGCCGCGCATGTCGCGGCGAGCGAGCGGCCGACGCTGCAGCCCGTGTTCAATGCGACCGGCGTGGTGTTGCACACGAACCTCGGTCGCGCCCCACTGGCCGCGGCCGCCGTGGAGGCGATTGCCGAGGTGGGGCGCGGCTTCTCCTCGCTCGAGTACGACCTGGTCGAGGGCACGCGCGGTTCTCGTCATGTGCACTGTGAGGCGCTGCTGCGCGACCTTACCGGTGCCGATGACGCGCTGGTGGTCAACAACTGTGCGGCGGCCCTGGTCCTCGCGCTCAACACGCTGGCGGACGGACGCGACGCCGTGGTGTCGCGCGGCGAGCTCGTGGAGATCGGCGGGTCGTTTCGCATTCCCGAAATCATGGCAAAGAGCGGCGCGCGACTGGTCGAGGTGGGCACGACGAACCGGACGCACGCCGACGACTATCGCCGCGCCTGCACCTCGCGCACGGGGGCGATCGTTGCGGTGCACCGCAGCAATTTCACCGTGGATGGGTTCGTCGCGACGGTTGCGCTTCGCGACCTTGCCGAGATTGCCGCGTCCGCGGGCGTGCCGCTACTGTATGACTTCGGCAGTGGACTGATGCTCGGCCTCGCGCTGTGGGGGCTGCGCGGCGAACCAACGGCGCGCGATGCGGTGGCCTCGGGCGCCTCGCTCGTCGTGATGAGCGGCGACAAGCTGCTCGGCGGCCCGCAGGCCGGCATCATCCTCGGGCGCGCCGACCTCGTGGATGCCTTGCGGCGCAATCCGCTGGCTCGCGCACTGCGCGTGGACAAGTTGACGCTGGCGGCGCTGCACGCGACGTTGCGCCTCTACCGCGAGCCGGCGCGCGCGGTGCACGAGATTCCCACCCTCGCCATGCTGACCACCCCACCGGAGGAGGTGCGGGCGCGCGCGGCACGGCTGGCGTCGCGTCTGGCCGGCGCCGGCGTGCGTTGCCGCAGCGCCGGCTGTGAGGCGACGGTGGGCGGCGGTGCGTTTCCGTCCGCCCGCATCCCCTCCGGCGCCGTCGTGCTCGAAGGGGATTCGGGCCAGTGGGAGCGTGCACTTCGCGACGGCACGCCGCCCGTCGTGGGGCGCGTCGCCGACGGAGCGCTCTGGCTCGACCTGCGCGGCATTGCCGCGGCGGATGACGACCGGCTGCTGCAGGCCATCCTCGAGGCGGTGCGATGACGGACGGGACGAACGGAGGCCCGATGCGCGGGCCCCTCGAAACGCCCGCCCAGCTGCGCACCAGCCGGGCGTTGCGCCGGCGCGTCGCGTTTCTCGATCGCGACGGCACGCTCATCGTGGACAAGAACTACCTGAAGGACCCGGCGGACGTGACGCTCGTGCCGCATGCCGCCAATGCCGTCCGGGCGTTCAACTATGCGCTCGTCCCCGTGATCATCGTCTCCAACCAGTCCGGCATCGCCCGCGGCCTGCTGACCGAGCAGGACTACCGCGCCCAGCGCGCCCGCATCGACGACCTGCTCGAAGAGCGCAGTGCCTACGTCGATGACCACTACCATTGCCCGCATCATCCCGACATCACGGGACCCTGCGAGTGCCGCAAGCCGGGCATCGGGATGTTCGAACAGGCGATCATCGAACACCAGATCGACGCGGCGTCCTCGTTCTTCATCGGCGACAAACTCCGCGACCTGCTCCCCGCCAACGCGTATGGCGCGCGCGGCTTCCTGGTGCCGTCGCCCGAGACCTCGTCCGAGGATGTGCAGGGCGCCCTCGCCGAGGGCTTCGAGCTCGCATCGTCTCTCTCGGACGCGGCGGCGAAGGCGCTTGGACTCCCCCACGAACCGGAATCCTGACATGCAGCGCATCGCGGTGCTCGCATCGGGTGGCGGCAGCAACCTGCAGGCGATCATCGATCACCTCGCCACGCTCGGCGCGGACGCGCCCGCGGCGGTGGCGCTGGTGGTGAGCGACCGTGCCGACGCCTACGCGCTGGAGCGCGCCCGGGCGCGCGGCATCGCCACGGCGCACCTGCCGCGCAACGCCGCGGAGGACGCGCTCGAGCAACTGCTTGCCGAGCACGGCACCGACCTCGTGACGCCCGCCGGCTACCTGCGGCTTATCCCAGCGAACGTCGTGCGGCGCTGGGCGGGGCCGATGCTCAACGTCCATCCGTCGCTGCTCCCAAGCTTCGGCCGGCCCGGCCATGATCGCCCCCCGGTCCACGAGGCCCTGCCGGCGCCGCGCCCGCC
>CAYQCP010000061.1:0-19551 GCA_964416005.1 uncultured Gemmatimonas sp. | reverse complement strand
CGCGCCGGTGTGCGATCGGGCCTGGTCCAGCGTGGCACACGGAAGGACCGAACGGGCGCCGTTGGCAAGGGCGTACGCAGCGCTGGACGTGAAACGAAGGACGTCGATGACGACGATGACGTCGGCGGTTGATGGGACGGGGCCGAAGAGCACGATCAACTGCATGGGGCAAGGGTTGGGTGCGGAGGGACGAGTGCGGGGTGCGGGGGCTTGGTGCGGGGGGACGAGTGGAGAGAGGAGCGAGGAGGGACGAGGGGCAGACGTGGGATGGTGCGATGGAATGATGGGAGTGGCAACGGATCGGTGAGACATCTCCCGATCGAGTGCCCTACCCTGTTCGCGTGGACATCACTCGACTTGAAGAACTCGCCGCGTGGGAAGAGAGCATCTCCCCCGTCGAGCGCGGCGATCCGCTCTGGAAACTGCACGCGTATCGGCTCTCGCGATACCTGCTCGACTGCAGTCACGCTGATCTGCGGGAGGCCGCGCCGCCCATTCATCCCCAGACGGCCGACCAGATGCGGCGGGCTGTCGCCTCGATCACCGCCAATCTGTCCGAAGGCTATTCGCGCCGTACACCGAACGATCGCGTCCGCTTCTACTCGTATGCCCTCGGTTCCGTCCGCGAGAGCATCATCTGGTACCTCAGCGTCCGCCCCCACCTTCCGGCGGAGCGCGTCCAGCACCGCATCACGTTGATCGCGGACATTCGGCGACTGCTGCTGGGAGTGCTGGGGAGTGTGAATAGGTCGGGGGCGGCGAAGTTCAGGAGATAGGGGCACGAGGGCGGAGGGCGGAGTACGGAGGTCTGGTGCGGAGGGACGCGTGGAGGGAGGAGAGTGGGGGGACGCGGGCTACGACGAGATCCCGAATGAGGGCGAGCGAGCGAAGCGAAGCGAGCAACTCCGAAGAGCCAAGCGCGATGAAGAAAGGGGGCGACCATTTGGTCGCCCCCTCGCTCGTCCCTCCTCCCTCCACACGTCCCCCCGCACCAAACCGCCGCCCCCCCGCCCTCTTCACTCCTCAAACAGATCCTTCCCCTCCACCTCAAGGAACTTCGTATGCACGTCTCCACGGACAAAATCCGGGTGACTCATGACTTTCGAGAGAAACGGGATCGTCGTCGTCACGCCCTGCACGATGAACGTGTCCAGCGCGAGGCGCATCTTGGCCAGCGCCTCGGGGCGGTCGACGCCGTGCACGATGAGCTTGGCGATCATCGAATCGTAGAACGGCGGGACGGTGTAACCGGCGTAGGCGTGGGTGTCCACGCGCACGCCATTGCCCCCTGGCAGGTGGAAGACCTCGACCTTGCCGGGGGACGGCTGGAAGTTCCTGAACGGGTCCTCGGCGTTGATGCGGCACTCGATCACGTGGCCGCGCATCTGCGGCGTTTCCTTCTCCCTCAGCGCTTCGCCGGCGGCGACGCGGATCTGCTCCTTCACGAGATCGACGCCAGTGATCATCTCCGTCACGGGATGCTCCACCTGGATGCGGGTGTTCATCTCCATGAAGTAGAACGACCCGTCGGTGTCGAGCAGCATCTCCACGGTGCCGGCGCCCACGTAGTCAATGGCCTTGGCGCCCAGCACGGCGGCCTCGCCCATGCGCTCGCGCAGCGCCGGCGTCATGGCGGGCGACGGCGACTCCTCGATGAGCTTCTGGTGGCGCCGCTGCACGGAGCAGTCGCGCTCGCCGAGATGAATGACGTTGCCGTGGGTGTCGCCGAGGATCTGGAACTCGACGTGGCGCGGGCGGCGCAGGTACTTCTCGACATAGACGTCGCCGTTGCCGAAGGCCGACAGCGCCTCGGTGCGCGCCATCTGGAACGACCGCGCGAATTCCTCGGCGTCATTGGCGACGCGCATCCCCTTGCCGCCGCCGCCGGCGGCGGCCTTGATGATCACGGGGAAGCCGATCGTCTCGGCGAAGGCCGCCGCCTCCTCGACGTCCTCGACGGGCCCGGGCGTGCCGGGGACGACGGGGACGCCGTTCTCGATCATCTTGGTGCGCGCCGCGGCCTTGTCGCCCATCATCCGGATCTGCTGCGGCGTGGGCCCGATGAACGTGATGCCGCTCGCCGCGCACGTCTCCGCGAACTCGGCGTTCTCGGCGAGGAAGCCGTACCCGGGATGGATGGCGTCGGCGCCGGTGATCTCGGCGGCGGCGATCAGCCGCGGGATGCGGAGGTAGCTCTCGCGCGCCGGCGGCGGGCCGATGCAGACGTCGTCATCGGCGAATCGCACATGCAGCGACTCGCGATCGGCTTCGCTATAGACGGCGACCGTCTGAATGCCGAGCTCGCGGCACGCGCGGATGACGCGCAGCGCGATCTCGCCGCGATTGGCAATGAGGACTTTCTTGAACAAGAGAGTGACGGAAGACGGTGGACGGGAGACGGCAGACGGAGTGCGGCAGGAAGCGGCGGCGGGTCGGCGGCATCCTCCCGTCTCCCGTCGTCCGTCTTTAGTCTGCTATTGAGTGAACGTATCCCAACTCGTATCGCTCGTTCCCGCGATGCCCTGCACCTTGAGCGCGAACTCGCTCGGGTTGGTGGAGAAGAGCAGCGCGTTCTCGTACGAAATGACGCCCTTGGAGTACCAGCCCATCAGCGACTGGTCGAAGCTCTGCATCCCGTACTGCACCGTGCCTTCCTTGATGAGATCGGGGATGTTGAGCGACTTGTTCATGTCGCGGATGTTGTCCTGCACCGCGGCGGTGTTGATGAGCACCTCGCAGGCGGGCACGCGGCCGGGACGGTCGGAGCGCGGCACGAGGCGCAGCGAGACGACGGCGTTGAGCGCGGTGGACAGCGAGAAGCGGACGTCGGCCTGCTGGTGCGGCGGATAGAACGACAGCACGCGGTTGATGGTCTGCGTGGCGTCGGTGGTGTGCAGCGTGCTGAACACCATGTGCCCGGTGTCGGCCGCCTTGAGCGCGATCTCGAGCGTCTCGAGGTCGCGGATCTCGCCGATCAGGATGATGTCGGGATCCTGGCGCAGCACGCGGCGCAGCGCCGCGGAGAACGACGCGGTGTCGAGCCCCACTTCGCGCTGGTTGATGTTGCAGTTGATGTCGCGGTGCAGGAACTCGATGGGATCTTCGATGGTGATGATGTTCGCGTGCCGCGACTCGTTGACGAACTGGATCATCGAGGCGAGCGCCGTGGACTTGCCGGAGCCGGTGATGCCGGTGACGAGCACGAGCCCGCGCGGCTTCATCGCGATCTGCTCCAGCACCGGCGGCAGGTGCAGGTCCTTGATGGACGCGGCCTGGAAGGCGATGGCGCGGAAGACGAAGGCGATGGTGCCGCGCTGCTGGTACATGTTCACGCGGAAGCGGCCAATGCCGGGCACGCCGATGGCGAAGTCGGCTTCCTTCTCGGCGTCGAACTCGCGCTTCTGCTTGGGCGGGCAGATCTGCTCGCCAATGGACTTGAGGTCCTCCGGCTTCAGCGGCGGCAGCTCGAGCGGCGACAGCTCGCCGTTGAGGCGCGCCATCGGCGCGCGGCCAACCTTGAGGTGCAGGTCCGACGCCCCCATCTGCACGGCCTGCTGGAGGACGATCTTGTAGTTGTAGGGCGGCCCGGGCGGTGGGCCGCCCGCCGCCGGCTGGGCGCCGACCGCCGGCTGCGCCGTGGTCGGGCGCGGTCCGGTGGGATCAGCCATTGGGATCGATGCGGAAGAGGGCCTGGCCAAACTCGACGGGGTGAGAGTCGGAGACGCAGATCTCGCGAACCGTGCCCGCAACCTCGCTCTCGATCTCGTTCATGATCTTCATCGCCTCGATGATGCACAGCACCTGCCCCTTCACCACCTGCGAGCCGACGTGGACGTACGGCTGGGCGCCGGGCTCGGGCTTCGAGTAGAAGGTGCCGACCATCGGCGACTTGACCTCGGTCAGCTTCGACGCGGGCTCGGCCTTCGGCGGAGGCGGCGCGGCCGCCACGGGGACGGCGGCGACAGGGGCCGCGATGACGGGCGCGGCGGGCGCCGCGTGCACCACCGGGGCCACCGCGTGCATGGCGCCGCGTGCCGACGGCGTCTTGCTGATGCGGATCTTCATCCCCTTGTCGGACGAGATCTCGATGGAGTCCACGGAGGACTCATCCAGCATATCCACCAACTTCTTCACGTATCTCAGATCAATCATCTATTTGCTCTCGAGAGAGACAACGGATAAACAGAGAGACAACAGAGAAACAACAGAGAAACAACAGACAGACAACAGACACCGCGGAGCCGTCCCTGTCAGCCGATAACCATCAGTTCCCGCGGAAAGCTCGTCAGCACATCGGGGCCATCCTCGGCGAGGAAGACATCGTCCTCGATGCGCACCCCGCCCCACCCTGGCTTGTAAATGCCGGGTTCGACGGTCACGACCGCACCGGGGGGGAGCGGCGCGTCGGCGGTCCGGGCCAGCCGTGGCCCTTCGTGCACCTCGAGCCCAATGCCATGCCCAAGGGAATGCCCGAAGAGCGCCCCGTATCCGCGGGCTTCAATGTAGTCCCGCGCGATGGCGTCGGCATCCCTCCCCCGCATTCCGGCCCGAACACCTGCCGAAGCGCTCAGCGTAGCCTCCCGCACGATGTCGTGAACCTGCTGCATCTCCGGGTTCACGCTTTTCAGCGCGAACGTGCGGGTGATGTCGCTGCAGTACCCGCCGTGCGACGCGCCGAAGTCGATCAGCAGGAACTCTCCAGCCTCCAGCACCCGGGTGGAGGCCCGCGCGTGCGGCAGCGCGGCACGCTCCCCCGACGCCACGATGGTCTCGAACGGCGTCGCGTCGCTGCCGAGGTCGCGCAAGTGGTGCTCGAGGATGCCCGCCACCTGCCGCTCGGTCTGTCCGATGCGCACCTCGCGGATGGTCCGCGCCAGCGCCTCCTCCGCGATGCGCACGGCCTCGCGGATCAGCAGGAGCTCACCCCCGTCCTTGCGCTCGCGCAGCGCCTCGACGACGCCGACGGTGCTCCGCCACGTCCAGCGCCCGGCGAGCTCGACCATCCGCTCGTAGTCGCTGAACAGGGTGTGCGCCGACTCGAACGCGATGCGTGACCCGGCCGTGGCGCCGGCCAGCACGTCGCGGAGACCGCTCCAGAGGGACGTGGGCTCCACCCGCACCGTCGCGTGGGCGCCGACCTCCTCCACCACCTGCACCGCGTAGCGGAAGTCCGTGATCAGCACCGACGGCGCGTCGGCGAAGACGACGAGCAGGGCCGCCGAGCCGGAGAAACCGGTGAGGTAGCGCACGCTGGGCAGCGAGGTAACGAGCATCGCGTCCACGTCGAGCGGCGCCAAGGCGGCGCGCAGTGCGGCGAGGCGATGCGGTCGGCGGTCTTCCATGGCGGGGATGGGTGCGCCGGAGCGCGATTACGCGCGCAGCGCGGCGACCAGCCCGCGCAGGGCCAGCGCATATCCCGGCGCGCCGAAGCCGCACAGGACGGCGCGTGCGCCGGCGGCCAGCGTGCTGTGCCGGCGCTCCGGTTCACGCGCGAAGATGTTGGACAGGTGCACTTCGGCGTACGGCAGGGCGACCGCCGCCAGCGCGTCGCGAATGGCGAGGCTCGTGTGCGAGTATGCGCCCGCGTTGATGATGATGCCGTCGACGTCGCCGTGCGCCGCCTGGATGCGATCGATGAGCACGCCCTCGTGATTCGTCTGGACGCACTCCACCGTCACGCCGAGCTCGGCCGCGGCCGCCTCCAGGTCGCGCTCGATGTCGGCCAGCGTCGTCGTGCCGTAGATCTGCGGCTCGCGCGTGCCCAGCAGGTTCAGGTTGGGACCGTTGAGGACGAGGATCTTCACGAGCCCTTGAGCCCCTTAAGCCAATTGCTGAACTGGGCGATGTCATCGCCCGAGGCAGGCGTCGCGTTGGGCGGCGGCGCGGCCGGCGCGGATTCACCGCCCTCGGCGCCCGAGAAGAACTGGTCGAAGCGCAGTGTGGACGACTGCCGCTGCACTACCGAGGGCCGCGCTTGCGCGTCGCTTCCGAAGACGGAGTCGAGCGAGAGTTCGTCCGTCCCGGCGCGCGTCGGTTCGCCGCGGATGGGCGCGACTGGAGGCGCCGCACCGAATGCCGCGGCCATCGCGATCGCCGCCCCCTCATCCACGGCGGCGACCCCGGACGTGCCGAAGAGCTGGTCCACCGCCCCACCCGGTGCGACGCTCACCTCGCCCTCACCGGCAATCGCCGCGGATGCCACCGCTGCAGGAGCAGCCGCGGAGGCTGCGGGCGCGGTGGACAACCCCGGCGCGGCGTCGGCTGCCGCCGCGACAAATCCACCGCCGGGCACGGCACGCCGACTGGCGATGCGCAGCAGGATGTCGCGCGCCAACGGACCAGCGGGCGCAGGCATCGGCGCCACCGCGGCGGGCTCCGGCGGAACGGCCGCGGCGGGCGCGGCGATTTCCACGGGCACGGTGGGTGGCTCAGCCGGTGCGGCAGGCGCTTCGACGAGGAAGGCCGGCACCGCTTCCGCCATCGGCGCCACTGCTTCTGGCGTCGCCGGCTCGAGTTCCGGCATCAGTTCCATCACCGGCGCCGGTTCGGGCTGCGGCACCACCGGCTCGGCTTCGGGCTGCGACATCGCCGGCGCGATGACGGGCTCGCCCGGCACGGTCGGGATGCTTCCCGACTTTCGCAGTTCCGCCGCCTCGATCTCCTCGCTCACCGAGTCGATGGCAAGGCTCGAGCGCGTGCCGTGCTCGAGATGCATGACGCGCTCGGCGAGGCCCTTGTCGTCGGGATTCTGCGCGAGCAGCTGGCGATAGACGCTCAACGCCTCGTCGCGGAAGCCCTGCTGCAGGTAGAGCTCCGCCATCGTCTCGGTGACGAACGGCGACGGCGGCGTGGCAATGTCGGGCGCGGCAGCGAGCACCTCGTCGGCGGGCTCTCGCCCCACGAACGAGTCGGCGTGGAAGCCGGCTTCCACGACGGGCACCGCTTCCTGATCGCCGCCAATCTGCACATCGGCGATCGGCGCGTTGCCGAAGAGTGCGTCGAAGTCAGCGGGCGTGGCTGGCGCGGCATGCGCCGGCTTGGGTTCCGTCACGGACTCGCCGATCGGCACCGTATCGCCGACATCCACCATCTCGAGACCGCCAAACGTCCCGCCGTCCGCGGGCGCCGCAGGCGTATCGAAATCCGCCGAGGCGGTCACGTCGAGCGAATCGCCAAACGAGGGCTCGGCGTCCGCGGCGGCGAACATGGATTCGTCTTCGGCCGGCGGCGCATCAAACGACGTGTCGAGCACATCCACTGCGGGTTCCGACTCCACGCCGGCCCCAAGCGAGATGCCCTCGGCGCCGGGCATGCCCGAGCCCTCGACTTCCGGCACGGACGAGCTGTTGATGAGTGCAAACCCCTCGTCGATGGCAGGCGCCGGCTCGTCCACGACGGGCGGTGCCTCACTGGCCACCGACGCAACCGCGGGCTCAGCGGGCGCGGACGGCTCGACGGGCATGGTGCCGAGCAGATCCACGGTGGGGGCGGTGGAATCGGCCAGGTTAAGGTCGAGGTCCATCAACCCGATGCTGAGGCGCGGCACGGGCGCCGCCGGCGCGGCCGGCACGGCGGGCACCGCCGCGACCGAAACGGCCGGGGGCGGCGCGCTGGGATCCACGGCCGTCGCCGGTGGCGCGACGTCGGCGTAGTTCGGCGTCGGTGGCGGTTCGCGCTGCTCGGCGAGGACGACCGTCGGCGCTGGTGCGGCCGCACTCAGGGCGTCGATGAGCGCGATCACCTCATCATTGCGCGGATCGGCCTCGAGCACCCGCCCGTACCAATGCTTGGCGGCCGTCGCATCGCCGTCGGCCTTGGCGATGTCGCCGAGGTGGCGCAGGGCGATGAGATTCTCGGGGTCGAGGGTGAGCGCCGCCTCGAAGATCGCCTTGGCCTCGCCGGCGCGCGCGGATTCATAGAGCGCCTGCCCGTACACGATATGGCCGCTCAGGTGCCCCGGCTGCTCTTCCAGGTGCATGCGGCACAGGTCGATGGCGGCATCCAGATCGCCCGCCTTGCGATACTCGTTGGCAAGCGGCGCAAAGAACCGGCGGGGGTTCTCCTCGTAGCGTTTCTTCAGCTCGTCAACGCGCGCAGGGGGTGCCATCACTCAGGAGTACGGGGTGGGAGTGCAGGGGCTTGGTGCGGGGGGACGAGTGGAGAGAGGAGGCTGGGGTGTAGAGTAATTGAACAATCTACCACGCGGCGACGAGGGGCGTCAATCAGAAGTGCGCTTACGACTTGATCTTAGGCCGTCTGCCCCGATAGCTTTACAGGCTAACAATGAGCTGCGTGCAGTGCCGCTCGGCCGAATTCCGCGCTGGTGTTCGCCTGAGTGGCTGTCGCGTCATTTCCTCACTTCGTTCCTGGGAGTTGCTGCGCCGTGCTGCAAAACATGCGGAGCGCCGCGAAGTACATCTGGATCTTCATCTTCATCGCCTTCGTGGGCGGCTTCCTGCTGGCCGAAACATCCGGCCTCCTCGGACGCGCCCCGGTCACGACCTCGACGATCGTGGCGACGGTGAACGGCGAGGACATTCCGTACATGGTCTGGGCGAACACGTCCACTGCCCTTGCACAGCAGCAAGAGCAGCAGTCGGGTCGCAGCCTTACCATGGACGAGCGAGCCGAGGTCGACCAGCAGGCGTTCGACCAGCTGGTCAACGACGTCCTCCTCCGACAGGAATACGAGAAGCGTGGCATCCGCGTCACGGATGAGGAGGTCATCGAGACCGCCAAGTACTCCCCGCCCCCGCAATTCCGGCAGAATCCGGAGTTCCTGACAGACGGGCAGTTCGACATCGCGAAGTACCGCCGCTTCCTGGCGAGCCCGGCGGCGCGCCAGCAGGGCATTCTCGCGCAGCTCGAGCAGTACTACCGCACCGAGATCCCGAAGGAGAAGCTCTTCACGCAGGTCGCGTCGGACGCGTACGTCAGCGACGCGCGGCTGTGGCAGATGTACCAGGACCGCCACGACTCGGTGGCGGTGTCGTTCATCTCCTGGGTGCCGTCGGACGTGGACAGCTTCTCGAAGTCGGTGACGGAGGCGGAGATCCAGAAGTACTACGCCGAGCACGCGAAGGAGTTCACGCGTCCCGGCCGCGCGGTGCTCTCGATGGTGAACATCCCGCGCATCCCGAATTCGGCCGACAGCGCCGACGCGCTCAAGCGCGCGCAGGCGCTGCGTGACGAGGTGGCGAAGGGCGCCAAGTTCGACGACGTGGCGCGCCGGGCGTCCGACGACACCGTGAGCGGCGCCCTCGGCGGCGACCTTGGCTCGGGCGGCCGCGGTCGCTTCATCAAGGAGTTCGATGACGCGGCCTACCGGCTCCAGCCGGGGCAGCTGTCGGCGCCGGTGCGCACCAGCTTCGGCTGGCACATCATCAAGGTGGACTCGCGCAAGGGCGACACGCTCTCGCTGCGCCACATCCTGGTGAAGATCAAGCAGAGCGACACGTCGGCCGTGAAGACGGACCGCCGCGCCGACGAGCTGGCGCGCATCGGCGCCGGTGCGCTGGAGGCGGCCAAGTTCGACTCGGCCGCCAAGCAGCTCGGCCTGCTCGTGACGCAGATCGAGGTCGTGGAAGGCCAGCCGGCGCAGTACCTGAACCAGGTCGCGGCGGGGGTCAGCGCGTGGGCGTTCAGCGGCGTGCACCCCGGCGAGTCGAGCGACCTGTTCGACGACGAGAACATGTACATGCTCGCACGGCTGGACTCGCTGCAAGAGGGCGGCGAGCAGCCGCTGAGCGCGGTGAAGGACGAGGTGCGGGAGCGCATCGCCGTCCGCAAGTCGCTCGACGACAAGATGGCGGCGGCCAAGCTCGTGGCGCAGGCCGCGGCGTCGACGTCGCTGGAGAGCGCGGCCAAGGCGGCCGGGCGCTCGGTGCAGACCTCGCCGCTCATCACGCGCGTCGGGTTCGTGATGGGGATGGGCCAGCTCAACCAGGCCGTGGGCGCGGCGTTCACGCTACCGGTGGGCGCGATCAGCGAGCCGGTGCGCACCAACGACGGGGTCTTCGTGATCCGCGTGGACAAGAAGGTCGCGGCGGACCGCGCCGTGTTCGAGCAGCAGAAGTCCACGCAGCGCCAGCAGGCGATCAACGCGATGCGCGACAGCCGCGTGCAGGCCTTCATCGGCGCGCTCCGCAAGGACGCAAAGATCGAGGACCGGCGGAAGAAAATACAAGCGTCACTACGACGCCAAGCGTCGTAGTGACGCAGAGAAACAACAGAGAGACAACAGAGAGACAACAGAAAAACAACAGACGGGGCGCCTCGGAAATCGGGGCGCCCCGTTCTGCCTAATCCGCAAACCTCTGTTGTCTCTCTGTTGTTTCTCTGTTGTCTTTCTGTAGTTTCTCTGCGCCTAGATAAGCTTCTTGGGCTCCGGTCTATCCTCATCAGGCGCCCGTTCGACGCGCTCCGAGGCGCCCGGCAGCCGATCTACCGGCCGCGATTCAGGAGACTCTATTTCTTTCTGTACGTCACTCATGTTCTTCTTGAATTCCCGGATGCCCTTGCCGAACGAGCCGGCGATCTCCGGAATGCGCTTGGCGCCAAACAGGAGCAGGATAGCCACCAGGGCCATCAGCATTTCGCCCGGGCCGAGTCCAAACATAGATGCCTCCTAGAAGAGCGAGCGCGCGATGAGGTAAGCGACGAGGACCCCGACGAGGCTCAGCAACGACACGTCGAGCGCGATGGGCCCCAAGCCAATGTTAACGATGATCAGGTTAATAGTCAGCGGCCCGATCGCCGGCGTGACCCCGGTGGTCAGGAACTCCTTCACCGCCCCGGTCGGCAGCCACATACGCGCGAACTGGGTGAGGAAGCCGCCCACGATGAAGCCGATGGAGAGCACCACGGCATGGAACCCCGGCCGGTGCTTGGAAGATCCGGAAAGGGCCATCAGGACCGCCGGTCCATGACATAGCCCAGCGCGTCGATCAGCGACTGGCGCGCCTCGGATGCCGGCACGTCCACGAGCGCCGACTCGGCGTCGGCGGCGAACTCCTCACCCTTGCGGCGGGCGAAATCAATGCCGCCGCACTCATGGACGATGGCCACCACGTCGGTGATCTCCGCGTCCGCGGGAATGGGTGCGGCAAACAACGCCTCGACGCGCGCGCGCTGGGCTCGCGACATCCTGGGCAGGGAGGCGATGAGCGGCAGCGTCACCTTGTGTTCCTTCAGGTCGTTGCCGCTCGGCTTGCCGGTCACCGATTCGGTCTCGGTATAGTCGAGCAGGTCGTCGGCCACCTGGAAGGCCATGCCGAGCAGGTTGCCGAACCTGGCCAGCTGCTGCCGGAAGCGCGGGGCGCCGCAGAGCGCCCCCGCCTCGGCCGCCGCCCCGAGGAGCGACGCCGTCTTGGCCTGCACCAGCAGCCAGTAATCCGCTTCCGTGAACTGCAGCGCGTCGTACGAGGCGAGCTGGCGCAGTTCGCCGAGCGTCATGTCGTTGGACGCTCCCAGCATGACGCGCAGCAGCTCGAAGTCGCCGACCGCGACCAGTTCGGCGAGCGCGCGCGAATAGAGATAGTCGCCCGCGATGACCGCCACCTGGTGCGAGAAGAGCGCATTGATCGTGGGCATCCCGCGGCGCAGCGGCGAGTGGTCCACCGAGTCGTCGTGCACCACGCTGGCGAGGTGGACGAGCTCGGTGATGGCCGCGAGGCGGATGCCGCGCGCATCGGGCGTGCCGTCAATCTGCGACGCCAGGAGCAGCACCGTGGGGCGGAACATCTTCCCCTTCATGCCGGTCAGGTGCGCGTTCACCGACTCGACGATGGGGGCGTCGGCGCGCACGATGCGCCACATCTCATCCGGGACGCTGGCCAGGCGCTCGCGAACGGGGGCCTGGATGTCGAGGAGCGCAGGCGCCAGCGGCATGCGAACGGGGGGCGGACCGGCGGTCACGAGATAGACGCCTCGACGGCGCTCAGCCGATCACCCACGTCGCGGAACTGGATGTCCACCGCAAAGACGCGCTCGTAGTACGACTTGGCCTCGACCGGCTTCTTGAGCCCCTCGGAGACATACCCCAGGAGGTAGAGCACGCCGACGAGCTGCTCGTCGCCGGCGCCCGGCTCGGCCAGCGCGCGCTGCAGGATGGTGAGCGCCACCGGCAGCTGCCCCTTCTCGAGGAAGCACATGCCCAGCGCCTCGTACGTGCGCACCCGCAGCTGCGCGCCGCGCAGCGCCTTCTGGAACTCGGCGATGGCCTCGTCGAGGAGCCCCATCTCCTTGTACGCGACGCCGAGGTCGTAGTGCGATTCGTGATCCTCTTCCTCGACGTTCTGCGCTACGCCCTGCTTGAACTTGCGCAGCATGTCCTGGAAGTCGGCGTCCTCGTCGCCCGTCGGCTCCTTCTCCTCCACCACCATGCGCGTCGACTTGGGCTCCTCATCCTCGCGCAGCCAGTCGCCGAGGGACACGAAGTCGTCGCCGCCGGCAGGCGCCGGCGCCGCGGCCGGCTCCGGCGGTGGCTCGGGTATGGCCGTGATCATGCCGGTGTAGCGTTTCCCCGCCGGCGGCGGCGCAGCCGACGCACGCCCGTCGGCAGCCGGGGCCGGCGTCTCGAGCGCGGACAGCGACTCGATGGCGGCGAGCGCGCGGGCATCCGACGGCGAGATCTCCAGCACGCGCTGGTAGACCGTCTTCGACTTGTCCGGGTGTCCGTCGCGGAAGAGCGCGTCGGCGAGGTCCAGGTAAGCCTGCGCGAGACCCGCCTTGTCGTCGTCACGGAACGCGAACTCGACGCGCTTCTGGTGATGGCGCACCGACGACGGATTGAGGCGGACGATCTCGTCGGCCACCGAACGCGCCTCGTGGATCTGCCCGGCGCGCTCGAAGCCCGACATCGACTCTTCTAGCATCGCGAGTCCTTCGTCGCGATGGCCCTCGTCGAGCATCGTCTCGGCGAGCTGCCGTCGCAGGTTCCAGTTCTCCGGCTCGCGGGACACCTGCGCGCGCAGATCCTCGATGCTCGAGGCAAGCATCGGGATCGCCATCGAGGTGGTGCGGCGCACCGGCGGCGGCGGCGCCTCGACGATGTCCACGTCCACCTCGCCGAAGTCCGTGGGCGCGTCCACCTCCGGGGCGGCGGCCGCTTCCACTGGCGCCGTATCGAGGTTGATCAGGCCGAGATCGTCGGCTGCGGCCGGCGCCGCCTCGGCTTCGGCGGCGGACTCGGACGCGCCCGCCTCGATCATCGGCAGCTCGATGTCGAGCGTCGGCGTGGCTTCGGGTTCGGCGGGCCGCGCCGACAGGTCGAGCAGCGGGAGGTCGGTCGTCTCCTCTTCGACCGTCGCCTCAGCAGGGGCGGACGACGTGTCGATGATCGGCAGGTCGCCGGTGAGGGCGAGTCCTCGCGCGGACTCGCGCGCGGGCGCCTTCACTTCCTCCACGACGGAGAGATCGAGCTCCGCGAACTCTCCGGCCGTCATCGGCGCCGACTCATCGGCGGCCTCCGGGACGAGCGATGTCGTCTCGAGGCCGAGCATCGAGCCCGTGCCCTCACCAGCCGGGCCCGCGTCGAAATGCGTGGCCTCCATGCCCTCGAGCGCCGGCGCTTCGATCAGCGGCAGCGGCTCGGCTTCCTCGGGCGTTGGCGCGGCAGGCGGCGGTGGCGGCGGTGGCGGCGGTTCCACCGGCGCCGTGATGACGGGGGCGACCGTTGACAACCGCGACCTGCGCGGCGGCGTCGGCGCGTCGAGGTCGAGGAAGATCAGGTCGTCGGCGGCCTTGGACTCCACCGAGCGGCGCGCCGTCCGCGGCGTGGCCGACGGGTCAATGGCGCGAATGCGCTCCAGCGTCGCGTCCGCCTCGGCGGTCCGGCCGCCGGCCTGATACAGCTCCAGCAGGCTCGAGAGTTGCTCGATCGCCTCGTCCTTCCGCTCGGCCTTCACGAGCTGATCCGCAAGCATCAGGCGGATGTCGTCCTGATCGGGACACAGGTCGGCGAACTCCTTCAGCGCGCGGAACGCCTCGTCCTTCTTGCCGGCCTTCTGCATGCGGTCGGCGTACTCGAGGAAGTTCTGCTTGGCGTCGCCGTTGAAGCCCTTGGCGGCGGAGATCTTGCCGAGCTTGTAGTACACGGAGGCGCGTCCCGGCGAGGAGCGCAGCACCTTGTTGCACAGCGCGATGGCGTTGTTGAAGAACCCGCCCTCGGCGTACAGGTCCACCGCGCGCTCATAGAGCGTGACCGCCTCGGCGGTCTCCCCATGTCGCATGAGCAGGTCGCCCACGCGATTGTAGAGGGCAACCTCGATGTCGGCCTCGTCGCCCGCGTCGTAGACGTCAAGGATCTCGCGATAGGCGGCGATGGCCTTGTCGAATTTCTTCGCGGCTTCGAAGTCGGCAGCCTTCTTCTTGAGCTTGGCGAGGTCAGCCATAGGGGTCGGCGCGCAATTTCAGGCCAGGTTCACAACCGTAGAGGGGCGTATTCGTCCGGCTGGAAAGGTACGCCGCGGACGGGGAGTATGACAACGGGGGCGGACGGCAGACGGCAGACGGCAGACGGCGGACGGCGGACGGCGGAGGGCGGACGGCAGACGGCGGACGGTGGACGGCAGACGGCTGGCGGAGGACGGCCTCCGGCGGACTAGCCGCTTCCCCCGCTCAGGCGCCGTGGACGGGACGGCCGCGGACCCAGGTCGCGTGGCAGCGCTGGTCGCCGTACCAGTACGGCAGTTCGCGCACGTCCTCGATGTCGAACAAGGCGAGATCGGCGGAGAATCCGGGGGCCACCTGTCCGGTCTCGGCGGCCAGGCCGAGAGCGGCCGCCCCATTGACCGTCGCGGCAAGCACCGCCTCGCTGACGCTCAGGCGAAGCTGGCTCACGGCCAGTGTCAGGACGAGCGGGAAGTTGACCGTGGGCGAGGTGCCAGGATTGAAATCGGTCGCGAGGGCGACCGCGGCGCCCGTGTCGATCAGCGTCCGCGCCGGCGCCTGCCGATTCCGGCCCAGGAAGAGCATCGTGCCGGGAAGCAGCGTTGCCACCGTCGGCCCGGCGGCCAGCGCCTTGATGCCTCCCTCCGACACGGCCGCGAGGTGATCGGCGCTCACGGCGCCGAGTTCGGCGGCAAGCTCGGCGGCGCCGGCCGTCTCGAGTTCATCGGCGTGGAGCTTGAGCTGGAGGCCGTGCCGCCGCGCCGCGCCGAGGATGATGCGCGCTTCGTCGGTGGTGTAGACGCCGGGCTCGCAGAAGATGTCGGCAAAAGCGGCGAGCCCCTCGGCGGCGACGCGCGGCAGCATCTCCTCCACGATCAGCGCGATGTACTCCTCGCGGGTGCGCGGCGCGACGCGATACTCGATGGGTATCTCGTGCGCCCCGAGGAAGGTGGGGACGAGGCGCAGCGGAAGCGCCTGCTGGAGGCGACGGATCACGCGGAGCGACTTGATCTCGTCGTCGGGGGTGAGGCCGTAGCCCGATTTCACCTCGACGGTGGTCGTGCCGTGCGCGGCGAGGCGCCGCAGGCGCGGCAGCGCGAAGGCGAAGAGGTCGTCTTCGGAGCGCGCGCGCAGGTCGCGCACCGAGCTGTGGATGCCGCCGCCGCGCCTGGCGATTTCCATGTAGCCGATGCCGGCGGCCCGCAGCTCCTGCTCCTCGTGCCGCGGCTTGCCGAAGATGCCGTGCGTGTGTGAATCGACGAGGCCCGGCATCAGGACACGCCCACCGCAGTCCACGACCGTGGCCCCCGGGTGCGCGGCGCGCACCGCGTCACGCGGACCGACGGCGACAATGCGCTCGCCCTCGATGACGACAGCCGCCGCCGTGAGCACCTCGAGGTTCTGCATCTCGACGCCGCGGCGGGCGCGGGATGGGCCGGCGCAGGTAACTACCTGGGTTGCGTTGTCGAAGAGGAGCGGCATGCTGACTGACTGAGGACTTGGAGCGCCGAATGCGTCGGACCTGCCATGATGGAAGTTACTTCACTTCGTCGTTCTGCGGCGCAACGCGGGGGAGTCTCATTGCGCGGCGGCGCGGCGCGGGGAATCCCTCCCGCTCAATTGTCGGGCCTGACTGGCGCAGCTCTCTTGCGGCGCGGCGCATCGCGGGAGACCCCTCTCGCGCAATTGTCGGGCCTGACTGGCGCGCTGCGCGCGCCCTTGTTGTGCCCTCCTACATGCGCGGGAGGGGTCCCCCGCGCTGCGCCGCCGACTATTCGCGTGGCGCGCGCGCTTCGGTCGGACGGGGAGGTTCTCGCGAATACTCGAGGGTCCGCGGGCGTGCTCAGCGCGCTCGCGGACCCGAGAATTGAGCGAGGGCCTCCCCGTTCGGTCGAAGCGCCCCGGCGACGCGCACCCCCACCTCCCCGTTCGATCGAAGCGCCCCGGCGACGCGGGGACTGAAGAAGCGATTGGGCGCGGCTACGCCAGCAGGTCCTGGAACCTCGAGAGCGTCAGGGGGGCCTGGGCCTCGCCGCGGCAGGCGTAGTAGCAGGCGTTGCACGCGATGGGGGTGTAGCCCTTGTACTCGGTCCAGTGCGCGTCGGCCGGGAAGTCGGGGCAGCGCCGCACGAGGCCGCGCGGGTCGATGTGGATCGTCGTCTCGCCCGACCGGCACGGCTCGGGCATCTCGTTGCGCAGGTAGCGCGGCAGCTGCTGCAGGTACCAGTCGGAGTTGGTGATGACGCCGCGGTGGGTGCGCTTGAAGGCGAGGAGATCGTTCACCAGCGCCTGCACCCGCGCGTGCTGGTCAGCGCGGATGAGGTGGTCCTTGCTGCCGTTCTTCATGTCGGTGTAGACCGACAGGTTGACGCCGGCGCCGACCGCGTGCGCATGACGTACGATGGGGAGGATGTCGTCGAGGTTGTCATCCCGGATGACCGTGTTGAAGCGCACCGCCATGCCCCGCGCGCTCAACTTTGGCGCGAGCGCGAGGATCTTGGCGGCGAGGCCGGGAATGCCGCGGACCGAGTCGTGGCGCTCGTCGAGGTAGTCGAGCGAGATGCTGAACTGCGCGAGCCCCGCGTCCCACAGCGCCTGGGCGCGTTCGAGGGTCAGCATGCCGCCGTGCGTCAGCAGGCTCATGTAGCAGTACGGGACCGCCTTGGCGACTTCGGCGACGATGTCCTCGAGGTCGCGCCGCAGCGTCGGCTCGCCTCCCGTGAACGTGATCATCATCGGGTCGAAGGCGCGCGCGGCATCGGCGAACGACTTCAGCTCACTTGCCTTCTCCGACGCCGGCGTCTGCCAGTAGTCGCAGCCGCCGCACGCCGCGTTGCAGCGCATCGTGACCTCGAAGTTGACGAGGACCGGACGACGCGTCAGCCGCAGCCGGGCGTATTTGAGGGCGAAGGGGATTAGGTGCCAGGGCTTGAAGCGAGGGCTGAGCATTCGATGGAAACTAAAGCGGGGACGAGTGAAGGGTGCGGGGTGCGGGGGCTTCGTGCGGAGGGACGAGTGGCGTGAGGTGGGACGGGGCTGGAGGCCGGGCGTTCTCGATCCGACTCGTCCCTCACCGCGTTCCTCCGCACCAATCCGCCGCACCCCGCACCCTTGCCTCCTACCCCAACATCGGAATCTTCACTCCCTTTGCCTTCGCCGTCTCCACCGCAATCTCGTATCCCGCATCCGCATGCCTCGCCACTCCAATCCCCGGGTCGTTCGTCAGGACGCGCTCGAGACGCAGGCGCATGTCGGGCGTGCCGTCGGCGACGATGACCTGGCCGGCGTGCAGGGAGTTGCCGATGCCGACGCCGCCACCGTGATGGAAGGACACCCAGCTCGCGCCGCTCGCGACATTGAGCAGCGCGTTGAGGATCGCCCAGTCGGCCACGGCATCCGTGCCATCCCTCATCCCTTCGGTTTCGCGGAACGGCGACGCCACCGAGCCGGTGTCCAGGTGGTCACGCCCGATCACGATGGGCGCCGACACCTCGCCACGCGCGACAAGGTCGTTGAGCGCCACGCCGAACCGGGCGCGGTCTCCCTGCCCCAACCAGCAGATGCGCGCCGGCAGGCCCTGAAAGTGAATCCGCTCCCTCGCCATCGTGATCCAGCGCTTCAGGTGCGCGTCGTGCGGGAAGAGCGAGAGCACCAGCTCGTCCGTGCGCGCGATGTCGGCGGGATCGCCGGAGAGCGCCGCCCAGCGGAACGGCCCCTTCCCCTCGCAGAAGAGCGGGCGGATGTACTCGGGCACGAAGCCCGGAATGGTGAATGCGTCCTTGAGCCCGGCGTCGAACGCCACCGTGCGAATGTTGTTGCCGTAGTCGAACGCAATGGCCCCGCGGTCCTGCATCGCCCGCATCGCGCGCACGTGCTCGACGACGCTCGCCACGGCGCGCTGTAAATAGGCGTCGGGGGAACGGGTGCGGAGTGCAGAAGCTTCGATGAGCGACATCCCCGCCGGGATGTAGCCATTGAGCATGTCGTGCGCGCTGGTCTGGTCGGTGACGACGTCAGGGATCACGCCGCGGCGCACGAGTTCCGGCAGCACCTCGGCGGCATTCCCGACGAGTCCGACGGAGAGACCTCGCTTGTCGCGCTGCGCCTCACGAATCCACGCCAGCGCCTCGTCGAGGTCGGCCGTCATCCTGTCGCAATACCCGGTGGCCAGCCGCTTCTCGATGCGCGACGGATCCACCTCGACCCCAAGGAAGGCCGCGTCGTTCATCGTGGCGGCGAGCGGCTGGGCGCCACCCATGCCGCCGAGACCGGCGGTGAGCACGAACCTGCCGGCCAGCGACCCGTTGAAGTGCTTGCGGGCCAGCGAGCCGAACGTCTCGTACGTCCCCTGCACGATGCCCTGCGACCCGATGTAGATCCACGACCCGGCCGTCATCTGGCCGTACATCATCAGCCCCTTCCGCTCGAGATCGCGGAAGTGCTCCCACGTGGCGAACCGCCCCACGAGGTTGCTGTTGGCGATCAGCACGCGCGGCGCGTGCGCATGCGTGCGGAAGACGGCGACGGGCTTGCCGCTCTGCACGAGCAGGGTCTCGTCGTGCTCGAGCGCGCGCAGGGCGCGCACGATGGCCTCGAAGCACTCCCAGTTCCGCGCCGCCTTTCCGGTGCCGCCATAGACCACGAGGTCGCCCGGACGCTCGGCGACATCGGGATCGAGGTTGTTCATCAGCATGCGCAGCGCGGCTTCCTGCGGCCATCCCTTGCAGGAGATGGCGGAGCCGCGCGGGGCGCGGACTTCGTGGGCGGTGGCGGTCATCAGGACGCTCCTTCGGCCACGGCGAACTCACGCCGCAGGAGAGCGGCGGCGATGGCCTGGATATCTGGGGTCAGCATGCGATCGTCGCCGAGCGGCGCGACGACGCGACGGACGGCGGCGTGGGCGCGCTCGACCGCGGCACTGCTGCGCAGCGGCCGCCGGTATTCGAGCCCCTGCGCGGCGCACATCAGCTCGATGGCGAGGACATGGCGCACGTTGCCGATGATGCGGCGCAGCTTCCACGCCGCGCCCATCGCCATCGGCACCACGTCTTCCTTGCTGCCGTCGGTGGGAATGGTATCCACGCTCGCCGGATGCGAGAGCACCTTGCACTCGCTGGCGAGCGCGGCCGCGGCGACCTGCGCCATCATGAAACCGCTGTT
>CAYQCP010000060.1:0-19807 GCA_964416005.1 uncultured Gemmatimonas sp. | reverse complement strand
CATACTCCTGCGGAAGCTTTCCGCTTGCGTGTTGCACTTGCTTGTTGAATTCGGCCTCGCATTCTGCCGTCCGCCCTCCGCCGCCTGCCGTCTGCCGTCCGCCGTCTGCCGTCCGCCGTCCGCTACTCCGGAGGCTTCCGTGCGTTGAGTCTTTCCTGGAGTCTCCGCAGCGCTTCCTGCTCCTCGCGCAGCTTCTGCTCGAGCAGCGCGCGCTGCGCACGCCGGTCGGCCTCGGTGGCCCCCTCGACGCTGCGCAACTGGCCCTCGAGCGACTGCACCCGTTCCTGTCCGGCCTGGATCTCTCGCGTCAACTGCTCACGCTCGCGTTCCATTTGTACAACGCGCGCTTCCATTCGGTTGCCGCGCACGAGCGCCAGCAGGTTGGTCTGCCACCCCACCGAGAACGCCGCCTTGCGATATGACCACGAGGCGGTGCTCGGACTTCCCGCGTCGGCTTCCAGCAAGTACGCTCCAAACCGCAGGCCGCGCACCTCGTACACCGCGCCGAGGTTGAAGTCCCAGCCGTTGTGCTCCGCCATCAGGGCGAGGTTCGAAAAGCGAGACGTCGCCACGTCGAGCTTGACGCCGCCGAAGAACCCACCCGTGGAATGCGCGGCGTAGAGCGTATCCAGGCCGCCGTCGTCCGAGAAGAGCCCGTTCCCGACGCCCAGGTTCACGGAGAGCTGCGCCTTGGCGCGTGTCCCCGGCTCCACGTCAGCGCCCAGCGCGATCGTGCGCGTCGCCACGGCGTACAGCGTCGGCGACGTCTTGAATCCCGCCGTGCCAGGCTCCGCCCACCGCGTCAGCCCGCTCTCGTTTCCGACGTTGCGCATCCCGACCGCCAGGCTTGGCATCCAGTGCACCAGCCCGGTGCGGAACGCGCCGTCCATCTGGTCCCAGATCATCCCCTTGGCGAACAGGCCGCCCTTGAGGTTGCTCGTGAAGATCGAGACACCCACTTCGGCTCGCCCCCACAGGGAGGCGCTGATCGAGACGTTGTAGCTCTGCCCCGCGCTCCCGACCGGTCCGAGCGGCGCCGTCGAGTCCATCTGCACGCGCGTGGCATGGAACGCCAGGTCGCTGCCCAGCGGCGACGCCCAGGCGGCCGGCGTGTCAATGAGGCCGCTCTCCCAGTAGAGCGTGGGCGTGAACGTCGTGCGTTGCGCGGCTGCCGGCGCAGCGGCTGCGCCAAGGGCAAGTGCGCCCGCCGCGAGGCGACGCGCCAGCGGCGGCATGAGTGAGTGCATCTGGCTCCGGCGCATCAGAAGATCTCCGGTGGCTTGGTACCCGGCTTTACCTGCTGGAGGCGGTCTGCCGCACGCTTGGCCGCCTCGCGCTCCTGTTCCAACGCCTTCTCCAGCGCCGCGCGCTGGGCGAGCGCCTCGGCGTCCGCACGCAGGCGGGCGCGGGCGATCTGCGCATTGAGCTCGCGCATGCGCACGTCGCGCTGGGCCACCTCGCGCCGCAGGCGTCGCGCTTCCAGTTCGAGCTCCACGGCCTCGGCGCGCTGCCGCGAGCCGCGAATGATCTCGGGAATGGAGCCCGTGTAGCCGAAGATCAGGTTCGTCTTGGTCCAGTTGGCCAGCGGTTCGTTGTCCGGGATGCCCTTCGTCTCCTCGAGCTCCGTGGCCATCAGGCCAATGGTGAGCGGGCCGGACGTGAACACGACGCCCGCATTCCAGTCCCAGCCGTCGTTCTCCACCAGCAGCGACATGGTGCTCGTCCGGGATAACGGCAGGGCGAGGCGTGAGCCCACAAAGATGCCCTCGGCCAGCGTGCCGTTCCTGTTGTAGACCGTATCCATGCCGCCGTCGTTTCTGAACAACCCCGTGCCGAAGCCCGCGGTGAGACCGAGCGCTCCGCCGTCCCAGCTGAACTCACGCGTGACGACGCCGTACACCGTGGGGCTTCCGTCAATGATGGCCTTGGCGCCCCGCTGCGAGGCCGGCAGGACGTCCACGACGCGCTTGACGCCCGTCACGTAGCGGTCCTGACGTGCGCTGGCGCCCACGTTGCGCACGCCCACCGCGAGGCTCGGGAGCCACTTCACGTCGGGGTGCTGCCGGTAGAGCAGCAGCGCGGCATGCGCACCGACCTGCTGGTTGTTGGTGCCGTAAATCGAGCCCCCCACCGACAGGCGCCCGAACAGGTGCGCGTCCGCGGTCAGCGTCAGGTCCCAGATCGAACCATTGGGACGGGGCGACAGCGTGCCCTGATTGAAACCGCGGGCCGAGGTCGAGACCCAGATATCGCCGTGCGACGGGGAAACCCACGCCGCCGGGGCGTTAATGAGCCCCGTGCCGAAGGTGAGCGTCGGCGCGTAGGCGGTGAGCGATGACGGTACATTCTGGCCGCCCAGCGTCGCGGCTGGCGCCACCAGGAGGGCAAGCGCCAGCGCACGGCGCAGGCAAGGCGATGGGCGCATGAGGGGAGGTTCGAGTGTGGAACGCACGGCGCTCGGCGGCGGAACGCGCCGTCGTCGAAATGTAGTGGAGCGGACTCCAATACAGACTACCGGCGACGGGCGGGGGTCACGGTGCGTCGAGTTAAACGCCTCGCCGCCGCGCGCACGCCGCGTCACGAAGGACGGACGCGGCACGGTCGCGAGACTGCGGAGGGCTCCCTGTCGCTCCGCTGCAAACCTCCGCATCGCCCGAACAGCCGAAGGGCCCGGGATTGCTCCCGGGCCCTTCGTTTACTGCGCTCGATCTTCTGAGCTTGTTACTTGATGATGTTCAGCGTGTAAGCCGCAGCGTTCAGCATGCCGATCGTGCCTGCGGCGTTGTAGCCAACCGCAACCACGTTCGTCGTAGCCGTCGCCGTGTAACCAAGCTGAGTATACAGCGTGGCGCCAGAGATGGGCGCGCTCCACGTGAACGTGCGCGTCACACCGTTGTCGACCAGCACCGGCGTGGTCGCCGTGCCAATCAGACGCATTTCCGTGCCAGCCACGCCGCCGTTGTTCGCAGCCCAGAACTCAACGCGCGAGAACGGGTTGTTGTACGTGGCGGTCGGGCCCGTCGAGACGACGGACAGCGTGCCGGAGGCCGGGTTACCAGCCGTCGGGGCCGTCGTGACGCCAGACGAGATGTTGTTCGAAGCGATGCTGTTGGTGACCGCCGGGAAGGTCGCGAGACCAGCCGGAGCGAACACCGCGAGCGCCGGCGCAACGGCCGGAGCCGCAGCCGGAACACCCGACACCAGCATACCACCAGCGTTCGTGGCGTTAGCCTCGATCGTGGCGAGCGGGTACAGCACGCCAGCGAACTGCAGGGCGAGCGGGAGGTTGACCGTGGCCGACACCGCGTAGTTCGTGTTGACGAACGACGCCGCGTTGAAACCGTTGACCGTCGTGGCCGCCGAGTTGGCGAACCGCACCGGCTGCGCCGACGGGCCAGTCGCAAACGTGCTGATCGCGTTCAGGGTGGCGTAGTCCACCGAGAACCAGTAGCTGGCGATATCGAGAGCGTCGTTCAGGAACGCGCTGCCCGACCAGCCAATCGTCGAAACCGTGATCGGCGACGAGACCGCGCCAACCGTCAGCGCGCCGTCGTCATGCGCAACCGTGCGGCTCGCGACCGAGGCCGAGTTGCCGGCCGCGTCGAACGCCGTCGCGGAGAACGTGAAGTACGCATCCGTCGTCGTCGCAGCGAAGGCCGTCGTGTAGATCGGCGCGCCCGCAGCGTTGACGCCAGTGTTCGTGAGCGTGCCGCAAACCGCGGCCGTCGCGTTCGCGTTCAAGCAGGTCGTCGTGCCAGCGCCGTTGCCGGCGGCGACACGCTGCGAGATCTGCATCGTCACCGGCGTGGCCGGCAGCAGACCCGAGTTGCCGACCAGACCCGTGTCAGCCACCGTCACGCTGAACTCGGCGGCAACCGTCGCCGTCGAAATCTGCGCGTTGGCAGCCAGACCGCCGCTGTACGCGATGGTCGGAGCCGCGCGGTCAACACCGAACGGAACCGAGGCAACGCCCGCGACCGGCAGGGCATAACCAGCGGCCGCCGCCGGAGCGGCGCACGTGCCACCCGGGTTGCCGCTCTGCGTGTTGCCAAGCAGGTCGGCCGTGTAGGCAATCGCGCAGAAGCCAGCGTTCGTCGCCGACGCAGCGAGCGTCGTGGCGTTCGCGAGCGGCGCAGCCGTCTTCGCGGTCGCATAGGTCGTGCCGACACGCACGTTGTACGTGATCGCGCCACCAATGCCGACGTCAACAACCGCGGCCGCAATCGCGCCGTTCGGGTTGCCGGCCGCCGTCACCGTGTTCAGGCTCACCGCATCATTGATCCAGTTGCCCGCGCGGCCGTTCACCGCCAGGGCGGCGATCAGGCCGGCCGTCGGCGGAGCAACGTTGTCCCAACGGAGGCCAGTCTGCGCGCCAATCACGCCGGCGGGCGTCGTGGCCGTACCAGCCAGCGTCAGGTTGTCGCCGTTCGAGTTCGTCGCCGTGATCGTGACGACGTTCGGGAACGTGGTGACGCAACCAGCCGGCGACGACAGGCCAGCCAGCGTGCCCGTAATCGCGTAGACGTTACCCGTCTTGGCCGTGGCCGCACCGATCGCGCCAACAGCGGCAACGCAGGTCGAACCGGCCGCCGGGTTCGCGGACAGCGCCGCGTTCACGGTGCCGATCGACGAGCCGGAGTACATGACCGGAAGCGCATTGACCGTCAGAGAGCCAGCGCCATACCAGCGATAGCCGGCACCGTCAACCGCGCCAGCGGTCGGCGTGGTGTAGGTGACCGCGAAACCGTCCACGTTGGCGAACGTCAGGTTCTGCGTCACCGAAGCCGTCGCAGCCGTCGACGTTCCGCTCGTCGTCGTGTAGAGCTTCGCCTGCACCGCCTGCGAGCCGTTCAGCCACGTCGGGACTCCCGTCGTCCCGTTGAACGCGGCCGTGTTCACGGAGAACACCACCTGCGGGAACGTCGACTGCGCCGCAATCGCCTCATCAGCGGCGTAGCGGAGCGCGGCAGACTGAGCCGCCGTGAACGTCTGCGAGCCGGCAACCTGGCCGCCGACGAGGAGCTCAACCTTGGAAACCGTCTGGTTGCCGGGGTTGACGTTCAGCGTGACGTCAATCTGGCCCGCAACGGCCGCCGGGTTGACCGGGGCGTTGAGATTGCCAGCGGCCGTGATCGAGTTGATCGAAACCGTGGCGGGAATCGTGGCCGGCGCGGCGGTCACGACGACCGTGGCGCAGCCCTTCTTGCCGGTGTCAACCGTCGACGTCGCGCAGACGGAGATGCCGGGGTTGCCAGTCGACGGGGCGGTAAACACGCCCGCCGAAGTGATCGTGCCGGCCGAAGCCGACCAGGTCACCGTCGTCGCGAGGCCAGCGTCAGCATTCACGGCAGCCGTGAACGTGATCGAGGCGCCCGTGCTGACGGTCGCCGTCGCCGGCGTGACCTCAACGAAGTTCACCTTCGGGGTAACGGCAGGCGGCGTGTACTCCTGCACCGTCACCTTGTCGCCGCACGCTGCGAGCAACGCAGCGCCAACGACGAGAATCGTCTTACGAGAGAAGTTCATGAATCCCCCAGTGGAAGTAGCCCTACACGAAACAGCTTCGAACTTACGGCCTTGCTCGCATGCCACGACTCCATCCACGGTAAGTCGTGCTGGCAAGGAAAAACGCACTGCTGGCCAATCTCGTGGAATATGACGACAGTGCCGGCAACAGGCAACCCCAATTGGGGTCACAGTTTGCCTGCCTTGCCCGTCACATTTCCCGTGCCCAGACCGGCCAGCCACTCATATAGTGGTGATCGGACCGGGAGCCAAGAAACTACGACCCCCGTTATCCCCCGTCAAGAAAGGCGGGGGAACTGGTGCCACCTCTAGACGAACTGAGGGGAACGGGGTAACGGGGGCGGAGTGCGGGGGCTTGGTGCGGGGGGAAGTGTGGAGGGAGGCGGGAGGGGCGAGGCGTCCTCATCTCTCCCCCCTCGTTCCTCCACTCATCCCCCCGCACCAAACCCCCGCCCCCCGCCCTCGTCCCCTAGAATCCCTCGACAGAACAGCACCCGATGGTGCGGGGTGAGCCCTACCTCCCGCAGCGCCAGAATGTGGCGGGGAGTGCCATAACCCGCATTCGCCTCCCAGCCGTACGCCGGGTGCCGGCGCGCAAGCGATTGCATCAGCCGGTCCCGCGCGACCTTCGCCACGATGCTGGCGCAGGCAATTGAATAGATGCGCGAGTCGCCGCCCACGAACGCCCGGTGCGCGACACCCAGCGTCCTGATCGGCTTGCCGTCCACCAGCACCGCGTCCGGGCGCTCGCCGAGCCGGCGCAGCGCCCGGCGCATCGCGAGCGCGGTCGCCTGGTAGATGTTCAACTCGGCGATCTCGTGCACGCTCGCCGCGCCGAGCGCGACGCACAGCGCCTTCTCCCGGATCTTCGCGGCCAGCCGCTCGCGTTCCGCGGCGCTCAGCTTCTTGGAGTCCTCGACGCCGGCGATCGCGCGCGCCGCCGGCGGCATGATCACCGCACAAGCAAAAACGGGACCCGCAAGCGGGCCCCGTCCGACTTCATCCACTCCGGCGATGAGCCGGGCGCCTTCGGCGCGCAGCGAGCGCTCGACCGCGCTCCAGCGCCCCACCAGCGTTACGCCTCTTCGGCCGAGCCCGTAACCGGCACCGCCACGCGGATCTTCTTCTCCTTGATGCGCGTCGCCTTGCCCGTGAGCTCGCGGAGATAGAACAGCTTGGCGCGGCGCACGCGGCCGCGGCGCACGACGCTCACGCTCTCGAGCATCGGCGAGTGCAGCGGGAAGATGCGCTCGACGCCGACGCCGTTGCTGATCTTGCGCACGGTGAACGTCTTGCTGACGCCCTCCCCCTTGCGCGCGATCACGACGCCCTCAAAAGCCTGGAGGCGCTCCTTGTCTCCTTCCTTCACGCGCACGTTCACGCGCACCGTGTCACCCGCGCGGAACGGGGGGACGTCCTTGAGCCACTCTTTCTGCGTTTCGATGAAGGGATGCATAGCGCTGTCCAGCGGAGGTATTGGCGATAGTCGAGCCTTATAAGCTATCCGGTCGGAGACGTATCGTCAAGCGCTGGAATTGCTTGGGGTTATGAGCGCCGGGGGCGGGGGTTTGGTGCGGCGGGACGCGTGGGGGAACGAGAAGGAGGGACGCGACCGCAGCCCCAGTTCTCCTCACCCCTCCCTCCACTCCTCACTCCGCACCAAACCCCCGCCCTCCGCCCTCGTCCCTCTCCCGGGTAAGCCGCTCCCCTTCAGCCTTCCGCCACTTCTCAATCTCCGCATGGTGCCCCGACAGCAGCACATCCGGCACCACGTGCCCGCGGAACTCCGGCGGCCGCGTGTAGCTCGGCGCCGACAGGCCGCGCCCGTAGAACGAGTCGCCGCGCGCGCTGTCGTGGTCGCTCATCGCGCCGGGGAGCAGGCGAACTATCGCGTCCACGATGCACAGCGCGGCCGGCTCGCCGCCCGACAGCACGAAATCGCCGACCGACATCTCCTCGGTGGCAAGATGGTCGGCCACGCGCTGGTCGACGTCCTTGTAATGGCCGCAAAGCAGCGTGAGTTCGTCGCCCGCGGCGAACCGCTCGGCGTCGGCGTGCGAAAAGACCTTGCCGCGCGGCGACAGCAGCACGATGGGGGCCTTGGCGCCGAGTGCCTCGACGCACTCGAAGAACGGGCCGGGCTTCATGACCATGCCGGCGCCGCCACCGTATGGATAGTCATCCACCGTGCGGTGCCGGTCGTGCGTGTAGTCGCGGAGGTCCACGACGTGGTACGTGACGCTCCCCGCCTCGCGCGCCTTGTCGGGAATGCTCAGCGACAGCGGCCCCGCGAAGAACTCGGGGAAGATGGTGACGATGTTGATCTTCACTCGAGCAGGCCGCCCGGCGCGTCGAGCGTGATCACGCGCGCGTCACGGTCGAAGGCCTGGACGAAGGCGTCGTTGAACGGCACGTCGCGCAGGCCGCGCGGCGTCTCGATCTCGAGCACGAGGCCCTGCGGCAGCTCGTAATAGCCGTGCACATCGCCGATGACGGCGCCCTGCGGATCCACGACGCGCATCCCGGGGAGCTCGTGCGCCCACAGCTCGCCATCGGCGGGCGGCTCGAGTTCGCTGACGGGGACGAGCAGCGAACGGCCGCGCCACTTCTCCGCCTCCGTGCGATCGGCAATGCCGGTGAAGAAGACCAGCAGGCCGTCCTGGAACGGGCGCGCGGCGTGCACGACCAGCTCGACGAGCCGGCCGGTCCTGGCGTCAGGGGCGAGATCACCGTCGGGGGTCCCCACGATGACACGCGCGCCGGGCGCGAAGATCGCGTCCGGCGCGTCGGTCTCGAGAGCCACCACCAGTTCGCCCTTGATGCCGTGGGCGCGACGAACGCGCCCAACGACCGCGGTGGGGCCGATAGTCACGGTGTTACTCGCGGGTCTCCGTCACGGGGACCGCGGCGGCGCTCAGCTTGGCCGCGAGGCGCGTCTCGTGGCGCGCCTTGAGGACGCCCGCCTTGCGGAGGAGCGACCGGACCGTGTCGGACGGCTGGGCGCCGTTGTCGAGCCAGTAGTTGGCGCGCGCGGTGTTCAGCGCCACCGCCTTCTCGCCCGTGCGGGGCTGATACTGGCCGATGACTTCGATGAACTTGCCGTCACGCGGCATGCGCGAGTCGGCGACGACGATGCGGTACATGGGGGCCTTCTTGCGGCCCGCGCGGCGGAGACGAATCGAAACGGCCATCGGATGCACTCGGGAGAAGCGGTAATTCGCCGCCGGCGGGCTCATCGCGGGGCCGGAATGTCCGGTCCGCACCCGGGGCCAATCCGGAAGGATCGGCTGGAGCAGCGAGCCTAATAAGATAGCTGGCTTTGGGGGGGGACTCAAGGTCTCGGGCTGATTTATGATCTGGACCTAGGATTGCGATTGAGGATCACGATTCAGGATTTCGACGGGTGATTACGGGCGAATCGCCGATCGCGATCCGCGATCTCGGTCCTCAATCGAAATCCTAGGTCCAAATCCTCAATCGCAGTCCGGGCTATCTCATCCCCGGAAACTGCATCCTCCCCCCGCCCTTCATCGACTTCATCATCTTCTGCATCCCGCGGAACTGCTCGAGCAGCTTGTTCACCTCGCTGATCGGGCGGCCGCTCCCCTTGGCGATGCGCGCGCGGCGTGAGCCGTTCAGGATGTCGGGCTTCTTGCGCTCTTCGACGGTCATCGACAGGACGATGGCCTCGAGATGCTTCATGCGCTTGGGATCGGTGTTCGCCTGCTTGAGCATCTTGGCGTTCACGCCGGGGAGGAGCTTCAGGATCCCCTCCATCGGACCGAGCTTCTGGATCTGCTTCATCGCCGCGAGGAAATCGGAGAGGTCCATCCCCTCCTTGCGCACCTTCTTGTCGAGGCGCCTGGCCTCATCGGCGTCGATGGCGCCCTGCGCCTTCTCCACCAGCGTGAGCACGTCGCCCTGCTGAAGGATGCGCCCGGCCATGCGGTCGGGGTGGAACTCCTCGAGGGCGTCGCTCTTTTCGCCGACGCCGATGTACTTGATGGGCTTCCTGGTGATGCCGTAGATGGAGAGCGCCGCGCCGCCGCGGGCGTCGCCGTCCATCTTGGTGAGGATCACGCCGGTGACGCCGAGGGCGCTGTCGAAGCCCTGCGCGATCTTCACCGCGTCCTGGCCCGTCATGCCGTCGGCGACGAGGAGAATCTCGTCGGGGCGCACCGCCTCCTTGAGGCGGCGCAGCTCGTTCATCATCTCGTCGTCGATCTGCAGCCGGCCGGCGGTGTCGATGATCAGCACGCGGTCGCGCTCGCGGCGCGACGCATCGAGCCCGGCGCGCGCGATCTTCACGACGTCCGAGGTCGAGCGATCGGCGTAGACGGGAATGTCGAGGTCCTTCCCGAGCGACTCGAGCTGGTCGATGGCGGCGGGACGATAGACGTCGGCCGCGACGAGGCGCACCGGCCGCCCCTCGGCCTTGAGCCGGCGCGCCAGCTTGGCGGCCGTCGTCGTCTTGCCCGAGCCCTGCAGGCCGACCATCAGCACCACGGTGGGCGGCACCGTGGAGAGCTTGAGCCCTTCCTTGCGCTCGCCGAGCATGGCCGTGAGCTCGTCGTAGACAATCTTCACGAGCTGCTGCGCCGGCGAGACGGTGCGGATCTGCGAGACGCCGACCGCCGCCTTCTCGACGCGCTCGAGGAACTCGCGCGTCAGCTGGAAGTTGACGTCGGCCTCGAGCAGGACGCGGCGCACCTCGCGCAGGCCGTCCTTGATGTCGGCCTCGCTGAGCGTACCGCGCCCGCGGAGCTTGGCGAAGGTGGCTTCGAGCTTGTCGGAGAGTTCTTGGAACATGGACGCAAGATAACGGGTCGGGGCGTTCAGGCTGGAGGGGGCATCGCTCGCGGTACGCCGTTAACTGCGTGACTCGTTTTGGGGTTTTCTCATCACAGAGACACGGAGGAGCACGGAGGGCCACGGAGGACTACAACTGCCACTGCTTGGAGGAACTGCGCGCGCCACGCAGGGAGCAGCGTGGCGCGCTGTCTTTAACCCCAGGTTTTGCAGTCCTCTGTGGCCCTCCGTGCTCCTCCGTGTCTCTGTGATGAAAGAACGACTTAACGCCCAAGACCTTCAAAGCCTTTCGCGAAATTGCGCAATTGCTACCTTAGTACGCGTGACCGCACCCGGGCCGTCCTTCCCCGCCGATTCCGCCCGCATTGACCGGCCGCTGCTCGTGCTGCGGTCCACGGCGGTCTTCCCCCGCGGCACCGTGGCCGTGCAGATGGGGGCGCCGGAAAACGTGGCGCTGCTCAAGGCCCATCCTGAGCGCGAGCTCGAGGTCATCGTCGCCGTCGCGCCGGTGCGCGACCACGCGGGTGACGCGGCCGCGCAGGTGGGACGCATCGGCGTGCTGGCCCGCGTCGTCTCGCGGGCAGCGGTGGCCGGCGACACGCTGCAGGTGACGCTCGAGGGGACGGCGCGGGTGCGCATCGCCGCCGTCACGCGCCGCGACGCCGTCACCTACGCCATCGTGGACCCGGTGACGGAGTCGGCGGCCGACGTTCCGTCGCTGCGCGCCCTCCTCGTGCAGCTCGCCGATGCCACCGACCGCCTGGTCGAGATGATCGAGACGACGCCGCCCGAACTGTCGGCGCTCGTCCGGCTCAACGCCGGCGCGCCGGGCTACGCCGCCGACCTCGTCGCCGCGCGCGGACCGTTCCGCGCCGCCGACAAGGACGAGGTGCTGCAGCGCCTCGACGTCGCCGACCGTGTGGCCTACGTCCTCGCGCGCGTGGAGAAGGAGCTGGCGCGTTCGGCCGTGCTCGAGGACGTGCGCGTGCAGACCGACGCCAACATCGAGCGCCACCATCGGGAGTTCTACCTGCGCCAGCAGCTGCGCGCGATCCAGGCGGAGCTCGGCGAGGGCGATCCGCAGGACAACGAGACGGCCGAACTGCTGCGCCAGATCGAGGAGGCGCCGCTGCCGCCCACGGTGGCCACCGAGGCGCGCCGCGAGGTGACGCGCCTGCGCGGGCTGTCGAGCGCTTCGAGCGAATATCAGGTGCTGCGCAACTACCTGGAGTGGGTGCTCGCCCTGCCGTGGGGACGCACCGGCGGAACGGCCGACATTGCGCTGGATCGCGTGGAGGAAGCGCTCGACCATCGCCACTGGGGATTGCGCGAGGCGAAGGACCGCATCCTCGAGCACCTCGCGGTGCACAAGCTGCGCGGCGGGAATGCGCCGGGCCCGATCCTCTGTTTCGTGGGACCGCCGGGCACCGGCAAGACCTCGCTCGGCGAGGCCATCGCCGCCGCCATCGGGCGCAAGTTCTACCGCATCTCGGTGGGCGGCGTGCGCGATGAGGCCGAGATCCGCGGACATCGCCGCACGTACGTGGGCTCGCTCCCCGGGCTCGTCGTGCAGGCGCTGCGCCGCGTCGGCGTGAGCGACCCGGTCTTTCTCATCGACGAGATCGACAAGATGACCTCGGGCGGACCGGTGGGCGATCCGTCGGCCGCGATGCTCGAGGTGCTCGACCCGACGCAGAACGCGTCGTTCGTCGACCACTTCCTGAACCTGCCGGTGGACCTGTCGTCGGTGCTCTTCATCGCGACGGCCAACAACCTGTTCGACATCCCGCCGGCGCTGCGCGACCGCCTCGAGGTGATCCGCATCGCGGGGTACACGATCGAGGAAAAGGTCGAGATCGCCTGGCGCTACCTGCTGCCGCGCCTGCTCGACGAGAACGGCATCGCCGACGTCGACCTGCAGTTCACCGACGAGGCGCTCGGCTTCCTCGCCAGCCGCTACTCGCGCGAGGCGGGGCTGCGCAATTTCGAGCGCAACCTCTCCGCTCTCATGCGCAAGCGCGCGCGGCGCAAGGCCGACGGCGAGCTGGGCGCGTGGGTGGTGGATCAGGCGCGCATCGAGGAAGTGCTCGGCCCGCCGCGCTACGCCGCCGAGGAGGCGGAGCAGGCGGCGGAAGTGGGGGCGGTGACCGGACTCGCGTGGACCGCATCGGGCGGCGAGTTGATGTCCATCGAGGCGCTGCTGATGTCGGGGAGCGGGCGGCTGCTCGTCACCGGCCAGCTCGGCGACGTGATGCGTGAATCCGTGGACGCGGCCTGCTCGTACGTACGCTCACGCGCGCGGACGCTGCGGCTGGGCGATCCCGAACTGCGGCACACCGACCTGCACATCCACTTTCCGGCAGGGTCGGTGCCGAAGGACGGACCGAGCGCGGGCGTGGCGGTGACGCTGGCGATCGCCAGCGTGATGAGCCGCCGCGCGGTGCGCCGCGATATCGGCGTCACGGGTGAAGTGACGCTGCGCGGCAAGGTGCTCGAGATCGGAGGCGTGAAGGAAAAGGTGCTGGCCGCGTACCGCAGTGGATTGCGCGAGGTGATGCTCCCCGCGGCGAACGAGAAGGACCTGCGCGAGCTTCCCGACGAGGTGCGCGCGCAGGTGCGGTTCACGTTCGTGCACACGATGGACGAGGCGATCGAGCGGATGCTGCTCCCCGCCCCGCCGCTCGGCTTCGCCGATGACCTCCCGTTGTTCGACGACGGACGGCGGACGGCAGACGGCGGGCGGCAGAACACCGTGCTGCCCCCTGGCGCCGTGCCGACGGACGCACCGGCCGCCGATGACCTGCCGCTCACCGACGGACAGGCCGCCGTCGCACCGCAGCAGCCAGGCCGGCCAGCAGCCGAGCGGCCGGCGACCGACCAGCCGCGCTGAGCCGCCGATGCCGCGTCGCACGTCCCGCACGCGCGTTTCTGCGCTGCCGCTCGCGTCTCCCTCGCAGTATCGCCGGCGCCGGTCGGCACGCCATGGACTCGGCGTGTATGCTGTGCGTCCCATCGCGGCCGGCACGCGCATCATCGAGTACACCGGCGAGCTGATCTCGCACGCCGAGGGTGAGCGTCGGTATCCGACCGCCCCTGACGGCCACGAGGAGGCGGAGCACACCTACCTGCTGCAGCTCGATGACGACCGGGTGATCGACGCCAACGTGGGCGGCAACGACGCACGCTTCATCAACCACTCGTGCGCACCCAACTGCGAGCCAATGCCGGCCGGCGACCACATGTGGATCGTCAGCGTGCGCCGCATTCGCGCCGGCGAGGAGCTGGGCTACGACTACGCCATCGAGCTCGACGAACCGCATACGCCGGCGCGCAAGCAGCGCTTTCCGTGCCAGTGCGGCGCGCGCGCGTGCCGCGGGTCGCTGCTCAAGCCGAAGCACCAGCCGCACCATCCGCTGGTGCGCGCGGCGCGGCGGCGCTGGGCCCTGTCGTGAGGCACGCCGACCGATGACTCCCGAACTCCTCCCCGCCCCCGACGACGCCGCCCGGCAGGCCCGCCTCGACCGGATGCGGGCTCGCGCCACGGGTCTCCTCGTCGCAGCCGCCGTGGTCTTCCTGGTGTCGCGTCATTACACGCCGGTGTATCCGTGGCTCGACTGGGTGCGTGCGGCGACCGAGGCGGCGATGGTCGGCGGACTCGCCGACTGGTTTGCGGTGACGGCGCTTTTCCGGCGCCCGCTGGGCCTGCCGATTCCGCACACCGCGATCATCATGACGCAGCGCGACCGCATCGGCCGCGTGCTCGGCAACTTCGTGCAGCGGCACTTTCTCACGCGCGACGTCGTGGAGGCCGAGCTGCGGCGTCTCCATCCGTCGGAGCGCCTGGCGCGGTGGCTCTCTGCGCCCGACAACAGCGCGCGCGTGGCGGCGCTGCTGCAGAGCGGGTTCGCGCGCACGGTGCAGGCGGTCCCTGACGAGGAGTTCCGCGCCCTCATCCGGCGCGCCGCGGTGGAGCGCGTCGAGCAGACGTTGGTCGCGCCGATCCTCGGCGACGTGCTCGAGATGGTGACGAGCGACGACCGGCATCACGAGTTCCTCGACCAGGCGCTGCAGCTCGTGCTCACGGCGCTCAGCGAGAACCGCGAGACGATTCGTGCGCAGATCCACAAGGAGAGCCCGTGGTACGTGCCGGGCGTGGTGGACAACGCCATCTACAAGCAGCTGCTGCGCGCCACCGAGAAGACGCTCGCCGATGTTCGGGCTGACCCCGCCCATCCGTTGCGCGTGAAGGTGGACTCCGAGTTGCGGGCGCTGGTGCAGAAGCTGCGGCACTCGCCCGACATGCGCGCGAAGGCCGAGCAGATCAAGAGCCAGCTGCTGAACGCCGACGTGGTGGAAGGGATCGTGGACGGCGTGTGGGATTCGGTGCGCGCGTCGGCGCTGCGCTACGGCGCCGAGGGCGAGGCGCCGTCGGCCGGGCTGGTGCGCGGGCTCTCCGCCGCCGGCACGGCGCTGCTCGCCAACGAGGCCGTGCTGGCCGAGCTCGACGAGACGCTGATCGACGCCGTGGCCGACGCCGCCGAGCGGAATCGCGACCACGTGGGTGCGCTCATCGCGCGCACCGTGCAGGCATGGGACCCCTCAGTGGCCGCCGCGCGGCTTGAACTCGCCGTCGGCCCCGACCTGCAGTACATCCGGATCAATGGTACGCTGGTGGGTGCACTCGCTGGCTTGGGCCTGCATGCGCTAGCTAAGGCGCTGCCTTAGCAGAGAGACAACAGAGAAACAACAGAGAGACAACAGAAAGACAACAGAGGTGACCGCGTTTGACCGTGGCCACCTCTGTTGTTTTTCTGTTGTCTCTCTGTTGTTTCTCTGTTGTCTCTCTTCAGTATGTAAATACTGTTATGGTCTTGCCCGCTCCAGCGCCGGCTCCCGAGCCGGTCCCCGTGAGCGTTCCCGTGAAGATCTTCGGCGGCAGCCCTCGCAGGTTGATCGTCACCGTGAAATCGGTGCTCGACGCGCCGCAGCTTGACCAGTAATCCACCCGCAGGATGTACTCGCCGCGCGGCACCACGATGCCGTCGCCCCAGAAGATGTTCTCGGCGCGCGGCCCATCGCTCCCGCAGCCCGCGTTGGAATCGAGGTCGAGCTGGCCGCCGGTCGGCGAGTTGCGCGAGGCGTAGTAGATCTCCTTCCCCGACGGGTCAATCAGGTGCAGGTCAACGTCCGCCGGCGTGTTCCACGTGACGTTGGTCTGAATCTCGCCCGTGCCGACGAAGATCACGCCGAGATCCGTCGACTGGTACGGTCCGGTGGCGCTGGCGCCCCCGCCGGCGATCTGCAGCGTGAAGAGCGTCTTGGGCATCTCAACGGCGACCACCATGAGCACCGTGACGCTCGTGACGGGCGAGGCGAGTTGCAGTTCCCAGTGGTCGGTGTTGCCGGGGACGCTGAAGACGGCGCGGCTGAACGGGGAGGTGGACGTCAGCGTCGTCTGCACCGTACCGCCGCGCAGCACCTGGTTGGGCAGGACGGCCGTCACCACGGCGCCGCTCCCCGGCGTCGGCGCGGCGCGCGCGACGAGGGTGGCAGTGCGCGACCCGTCGAGCGTCTGCACCAGCGAGATGAAACGCCGCACCGACTCCTCGGGCGCCGCCGTCGCCTGCTTCCATTCGATGCAGCCGGCGCTCGCCAGTGTCAGCAGCGCTGCCAGCGCGAATCGCGCTCCATCGCCCATGGACTCTCGTCGCATCAGCCGTTCCTCCCCTACCGCTCCGTCAGCCGCACCTTCGCGGCGTCGATGAGACGGGTGCCGCTCCCCGCCGGCACGTCCGTCCAGATGATCGCTGCCTTGCCCTGCAGCGTGGCGGCGACGATCTCCACCACGCGTCCCTTTCCTTCGAACCGCTTCCGATCGGCATCCCCTGTGCCGGCCGAACCCAGCCGACGTTGCGCGGCCCGCTGCGCCGCGTCGCGGAACTCGCCAGCGTCGATCGGCGTGTCCCACACCGTCACCCACACGATCCCCGCCCCGCCCGGGAGGTCGGCGACTATATAGCGATCCCCGCCCCACCCCTCGGCCGAACGTGCCGATGTCCCCAGGTCCTGCAGCGCCTGGAACAGGAACAGGCGCGTTTCGAACTCACCAAGGTCGTTCTCGTACACCTTGTTGCCCGCGAGCAGCGGAGGCAGTTCAACCCGCACCGGCTGCTCGCCCGCCACATACTTGTCGAAGTGCATCACCTGCTCGGTGCTCGCCGGCAGCGGCTGCCAGGGCGGCCGTCCCGTCTTGGCATTCTTGAACCGGTGCATGAACTCCGCCCCACTCAGGTACGGAAAGAGGAGCGACTCCTGCAACAGCATCGGCGCGCTGGCAAAGACCGGCATCGCCGTCTGGTTCTCCCGAATCATCGCGCGCACCCGGTCCCATCCGCCGGGCATGCGCGCACCCAGGTCGCCGCCGAGCATCGAGGACATCTGCTCGTAGGTGGCCTGGCCCTCCATGACCGCCTGTGCCGCCGTCAGCCGGTCGTTGTCATCACGCTGTTTCTGGATCGAGTCCAACGGGACGTACTGGTCCTGCAGGGCGTGCACCAGCTCGTGCGCGATGGTCACCTCCACCAGTGCCGAGCGGCCGGCCGAGGTGTCGCTCACCACATACAGGACTTTCGTGGCCGGATCGTAGTAACCGATGACCTGTTCGCCGAGCAGGCGGAGCATGAACCGGCGGAGGTCCATGGTATCGGGAAGGAACCCGAGCAGCTTGTACGCCCTCGACGCCCCCTCCAGCTCCAGCGCCGGCAGTTTCTCATTGAATTCCTTCTCAAGGAAGGTGCGCACTTCCTCGGTGGAACGCTGCTCCACCTTGGGCGGCGTCTTGAACTTGAGCCCGGTGGCCTTCTCGACCTGCGGCACGTATTTGCCGACGAGGTCGCCATAGGGGCCCGGGTACTTGGAGGCCTGGCTGTCACCGCAGGCCGGCAGGACGACAAGCGCCGCAGTGCACAGGAGGGACGCGCGGCGGGATAGGGAACGCATGAAACCTCGCAAAGTTGGCGCCGCCGCAGGCCGCGGCTCAGCCGAACATCCGCCCCAGATACCAGTTGAGCAGGGCATTTCCGAAAAGCAACGTGAGGAGCGCCGCAGGCGCAAGGAAGACGCCGAACGGCACGAGGGGCGCCTCGAATTCCGCGCCCGCCCGCCGAGCGCGCCACCAGCCCACGGGATAGACGACGAGCAGGAAGGTCGCCGCAGCCAGCGCCGCCCCGACGAAGATGCAGAGGAGCGCGCGCACCGGGCCGAGGGTGGCACCAACGAAGGCCATCAGCGTCGCGTCGCCGTAGCCCATCGCCTCCTTCCCGAGCGCGACCTCGCCGAGCCAGCCGACGATGGTGATGGCGCCGGCGCCGACACAGGCGCCCAGCACCGCATCCCACGGACCGGCGAATGGCAGCTGTTCGCCAAGGAACGCCCCGACGATCGCGCCGATGGCCGCCACGGCGAGGCCCGACACGGTGAAGCCGTCGGGAATCAGGTAGCTTTGCGCGTCCGTCACCGCGACGCCAAGCAGGATGGTGGCCACCACGGCGAGCCGCACCGCCACAACCGACGGACCGAGCAGCCACAGCGCGCCGATCCAGAGAACCGCAGTGGCCGCCTCGACGAGCGGATACTGGGCGCTGATCGGCTCGCCACAGCTCCGGCACTTTGCCCGCAACAGCAGCCAGCTGAGCACCGGGATGTTGTCATACCAGGCGATGGCGCCGCCGCAGCCTGGGCAACGCGAGCGCGGACGCACGACCGACTCGTCCTTGGGCCACCGCGCGATGCAGACGTTGAGGAACGAGCCGATCACGGCACCGAAGGCGCCGAAGATCGGAGCGTATGCGACGAACCAGGCGGGGACGGTCACGGGCGGAGTGCGTACAGGGTAATGCCTGCGGCTACCGCGACGTTGTATGACTCCACGTCCGGCGCCATCGGCAACGAGACGACGGTCGAGCACCGCGCACGCAACGCATCCGATAACCCGGCCCCTTCGTTCCCGACTGCGATGGCCAGCCGGTCGGGGGCCTGGATGGCGTCAATCGGCGTCCCGGCGGCGTCGGTGCCCCAGAGCGCCACGCCGTGGTGCGCGAGGTAGTCCAGCAGCGCGGGAAGCGTCGCCTCGATGGCCGGGAACCGGAAGTGCGTGCCAGCCGCGCTGCGCACGACCTTGGCGTTCCAGACGTCCACGGTGCCAGGGAGCGCGACGACTGCGCTGGCGCCCAGCGCCGCCGCGGTCCGGATCAGCACGCCGACATTGCCCGGATCCTGGATGGCGTCGAACACGAGCAGGCGCGCCTGGGCACCCAGCGCAAGCGCGCCCAGCCCCTGCTTCGGCTGGCGGGCGATGGCGAGCAGCCCCTGTGGGTGCTCCGTGTCGGCCGCCGAATCGAATTCCGCATCCGTGACCTCGAGGACAGGGACTCCGCGCGCTGCGAGGGCACGCGCCGCGCCGCCAGCGCGTTCATCGGGGGCGGCGCGTTCAGCGAGGAGCACCGCCTCGACGACGAGCGGCGAGCGCGCCAGCTCCTCGACCGTCCGCACGCCCTCGGCGACGAACAGGCCGTTCCGCTCGCGCGCCTTGCGGCGCTTCAAGTCCCTTGCTGTCGTGAGCCATTTCACTGATAGATTGTCTCCATGCGCACTCGTCTCGCCCGTGCGGCCCGCGCCGCCCTCCTCACCCCGGTCCTGCTCGGCTCCGCCTGCGCCGTTTCGACGCAGCAGGAAGTCGAGATCGGGACCAACTACGCCTCCCAGATCGCCAAGGAACTCCCGCTCATCAAGGACGCCGAGATCAACCGTTACATCACGGCGCTCGGGGACTCGCTGGCCCGCGTGGCCGATGACCGAAATCTCGACTGGCACTTCCACGTTGTCGATAGCCGCGAGGTAAACGCTTTCGCGGTTCCGGGCGGCTACATCTACGTCAACCGCGGGCTCATCGAGCGCTCCACCACGATGGCGCAGGTCGCCGGCGTCATCGGCCACGAGATCGGCCACGTGACGCGCCGCCACAGCGTGAAGCAAATGCAGAAGGCACAGGGCACCAACATTGGCGCCACCCTGCTCTGCACGCTGACCTCGGCGTGCAACTCCGGCTTGTCGCAGGCCGCCCTGCAGATCGGGGCCAGCGCGGCATTCGCCAAGTTCAGCCGCACCGACGAAGCCGAGGCGGATGAGGTGGGCGTGCGGTACGTGGTGAAGGCCGGGATCGACCCCAACGGCATCCCCGAGATGTTCGAGATCCTGCAGAAGGAGCGAAAGACGACGCCGACCGACGTGGATCGCTTCTTCGCGTCGCACCCGATGGAGGAGTCGCGCGTCACCGAGACCAAGCGGCAGATCGCGGCGTATCCGGCGGCGCAGCTGAAGGGGCTCAAGCGCGACTCGCCCGAGTTCCAGGCGTTCAAGAAGCGCCTGCTGGCGCTGCCGGCGCCGGCGGCGGCGAAGAAGTAGACGGGAGACG
>CAYQCP010000059.1:8201-20061 GCA_964416005.1 uncultured Gemmatimonas sp. | reverse complement strand
CCGGGCGCGCCGCCGAAGGGGCGGCCGGACCGCCCGTGGCGCGCTGCGCCGCGGCCCGCGCGCGCAGCACCGCGGGCGTCGCCTCCGCCTCTTGCACGATGCGCACCGACCAGCTCGGTCCCGCATCCTCCACATCATCGTAGGAGGACTCGCCGCAGACCGGCGGCTCGCGGAACGCCACCATCGCCGAGTCGGCGTTCGCGCTCGTCCCCTCGGCCTCCCGGTCCACCCGCAGCTGCGGCACGGCCTCGACATCGCCGAATGAGAGCTGGGCGGGGTCGAAGCTGGGCAGGGCGGGGGTGGGACGCGGGTCTCGGGGGTAGTGCACGAGCCTCGGAGGGTAGGGGACCGAAGGAACAATCTAGTCCGGGGGTCGCTTGGTCGGCCAACGGGACCCGTGGACTACGCCCGACTCCCATCCGGCGGTTCCCGGAGCCATCTTTCAAAGCTATGGCCGAAGAAGCCCTGATCGTTCGCGGCGCCCGCGAGCACAACCTCAAGGAGATCGACGTCACGATCCCGAGGAACCGCCTGACGGTGGTTACGGGGTTGTCGGGGTCGGGCAAGTCGTCGCTTGCCTTCGACACGATCTTCGCGGAGGGGCAGCGCCGCTATGTCGAGTCGCTGTCGGCGTACGCGCGCCAGTTCCTCGGGCTGATGGAGAAGCCCGATGTGGATTCCATCGAAGGGCTCTCGCCGGCGATCTCGATCGAGCAGAAGACCGCCGGGCACAACCCGCGGTCCACCGTTGGCACAGTCACCGAGATCTACGACTACCTCCGCCTGCTCTACGCGCGGGCCGGCACGCCGCATTGCCCCAACTGCCACCGGCCGGTGGAGCGCCAGAGTGCCGGGCAGATCGCCGACATTCTGCTGGGGTGGCCCGAGGGGACCAAGATCGAGGTGCTCTCTCCGCTCGTGCGCGGACGCAAGGGCGAGTTCCGCGACCTGTTCGAGAATGCCCGCAAGCAGGGCTTCGTGCGCGCCATCGTGGACGGCGAACTCGTCGAGCTTGCCGACCCGCCCGTGCTCAACCGCCGGCAGAACCACGACATCGCCGTCTTGGTGGACCGCCTGACCGTGCGCGAGAGCGATCGCGGACGCCTCGCCGATTCGGTGGAGACGGCGCTGCGGCTCGCCGAGGGGTTGGTGGAGATCCGCCGCTCCGAGGGGAGCAAGCAGACGTCGCACCTCTTCTCCGAACGGTACGGCTGCGCCGAGTGCGGACTCTCGCTGCCCGAGCTCGAGCCGCGCCACTTCTCGTTCAACTCGCCGTTCGGAGCCTGCCCCGCGTGCAGCGGGCTCGGCGTGCGCCGCCTCGCGAGCGCCGACATGGTGCTCGGCGATCCGTCCATCTCGCTGCTCGAGGGCGTGGTGCTCCCGTGGGGCGAGCCCGACGGCTACCTGCGGCGCGTCATCCTCCCCGGCCTCGCCAAACAGCTCAAGTTCGAGCTGAACTCGCCGTGGGGGAAACTGCCCAGGAAGGTGCAGGAGACCCTGCTGCACGGCATCCCCGCGAAGAGCGGCGACTTCAAGTGGGAGGGCATCCTCGCCACGGTGCAGCGGCGCTACACCGAGACGACGAGCGACAACGTCCGCACGGAGCTCGAGGAGTACATGCTCGTCGCCGAGTGCCCCGAGTGCGGCGGCTCGCGCCTCAAGCCCGAATCACTCGGCGTGACCATCGAGAAGATGAACCTCGGGGATCTGGTCGAACTCCCCGTGGCGGACACGCTCGCCTTCATTGAAAAGGTCCCGCTGCGCGCCCCCGGGCGGCGCGGGCTCGACCCGGAGATCGCCGGCCCGATCGTCAAGGAAGTCAGCGAGCGGCTGCGCTTCCTCGTGGACGTCGGGCTCGATTACCTGACGCTGAACCGCTCCGCCGAATCGCTGTCGGGCGGCGAGGCGCAGCGCATCCGGCTGGCCACGCAGATCGGCAGCAAGCTCGTGGGCGTGCTGTACATCCTTGACGAGCCGAGCATCGGCCTGCACCAGCGCGACAACGCGCGATTGCTCGCGACGCTCAAGCGCCTGCGCGACCTCGGCAACACGGTGCTGGTGGTCGAGCACGACGAAGAAACCATTCGTGCCGCCGACTACCTCATCGACCTCGGCCCCGGGGCGGGGAAGCACGGCGGCGAAGTGGTGGCGCAGGGCAGCGTGGACGACGTGATCGCCACGCCGGGATCGCTCACCGGCGCGTACCTGCGCGGCGAGAAGGCGGTGCCGCTGCCCGCAGCGCGACGTCCGGTGGATCCGCGGCGGCAGCTCGTCGTCGAAGGGGCAAAGGAGCACAACCTGCGCGACCTCACGCTCGAGGTGCCGCTCGGCTGCTTCACGGCCGTGACGGGCGTTTCCGGCTCGGGCAAGAGCACGCTGATCAGCGACATCCTGCATCGCGCCCTGGCGCGGCATTTCTATCGTGCGCGCGTGATTCCGGGCGCGCATCGCCGCATCCTCGGACTCGAGCACCTCGACAAGGTCATCGACATCGACCAGAGCCCCATCGGGCGCACGCCGCGCTCGAACCCCGCCACCTATACCGGGCTCTTCACGCCGATCCGCGATCTCTTCGCCGAGCTTCCCGAGGCGAAGATGCGCGGCTACGGGCCCGGGCGCTTCTCGTTCAATGTGAAGGGCGGGCGCTGCGAGGCGTGCCAGGGCGACGGCCTCGTAAAGATCGAGATGCACTTCCTCCCCGACGTCTACGTGACGTGCGAGACGTGCAAGGGGAAGCGCTACAACCGCGAGACGCTCGACGTGCGGTTCCGCGGGCTCAGCATCAGCGAGGTGCTCGACCTCACGGTGGAGGACGCGCTCGCACTGTTCGAGAACCAGCCGCGCATCGCAACCAAGCTGCAGACGCTGCACGACGTCGGGCTCGACTATATCCACCTCGGGCAGAGCGCGACGACGCTGTCGGGCGGCGAGGCGCAGCGCGTCAAGCTCGCCACCGAGCTCAGCAAGCGCGACACCGGCCGCACACTGTACATCCTCGACGAGCCCACGACGGGGCTCCACTTCGAGGATGTCCGCATGCTGCTCGAGGTGCTGCACAAGCTGGTGGATCGCGGCAACACGGTGCTGGTGATCGAGCACAATCTCGACGTCATCAAGACGGCGGACTGGATCGTGGATCTCGGCCCCGACGGCGGCGCCGGCGGCGGCCGCATCGTGGCGGCGGGAACGCCGGAGGATGTGGCCGCGGTTCCGGCGAGCTTCACGGGGCAGTTCTTGCGGGGCATGCTGAAGCGCCGTTGACGGGCTGAAGGTAGATGGTGGATGGTGGACGGTAGATGCGGACGGCAGACGGCAGACGGCGGACGGCAGACGGCAGACGCTCGCGGCGGATGGTGAATCGCCAATCGCAATCCGAGATCGCACTCCTCAATCGGAACCCGGATTCCAGATCCTCAATCATGGTCTCCATTCTAGATATCATCGGCCCCGTCATGGTGGGCCCCAGCAGCAGCCACACGGCCGGCGCGTGCCGGCTGGGCCTGCTCGCGCGCAACCTCGTGGGCGGCACGCCGCAGAAGGCGCACGTCGAGCTGCACGGCTCCTTTGCGCGCACCGGCGAAGGGCACGGCACCGACAAGGCGATCGTCGGCGGCTTCCTTGGCTTCCGGCCCGATGATGACCGCCTGCGCACGGCGCTCGAGATCGCCGCGGGCGAGGGGCTCGCCTACACGTTCAGCAAGACCAAGCTGGGCGAGGAGAATGAAGTCCACCCCAACACCGTGCGCATCACGGTGGAGCGCGACGGCAACACCTCGGTGATGCTGGGCTCGTCGCTCGGCGCCGGCCGCATCCTCGTGAGCGAGATCGATGGTTATCCCGTTGAAGTGCACGCCAACCACGACACCATCGTGCTGGTCGCCGAGGATATCCGCGGGTCGATTGCCCGCATCACGACGCTGCTGGCCGAGGATGGCGTCAACATCGCCACGATCCGCGTGTCGCGCCGCCAGCGCGGCGGCGACGCGTTCATGGTAATTGAAGTGGACGAGCCACCCGGCGATGAAGTGCGCGACCACATCAAGGAACTCCCCTGGGTCCGATGGGCAGTGAAGTTGGATCGGCTGACGTCGTAGCGCCCCTCTTCACTCGTCCCGCGCCTCGTCCCTCGTCCTCACGCCTCTACCCCCTCCTCGTTCCGTGTACTCCTCCTTAGCCGCAGCCATCCAAGACGCCGAATCCCGCGGCCTCCGCCTCAGCGCCGTCGCCCTCGAAGCCGAGTCGCGCGACAACGGGCGCTCGGTGGCTGAGATCCGGCAGGTGCTGGGCCGCGCGCTCGCCGTGATGCGGCAGGCGGTGGCGCGCGGTGCGGCGGGAGACCTCAAGAGCGCATCGGGACTCGTTGGCGGCGACGCGGCCAAGCTGCGCGAAGGACCGCCCGGTCCGCTGAGCGGCACGCCGTTCCGTGAAGTGCTCCTGCGGGCGCTCGCGGTGCAGGAGGTGAACGCCGCGATGGGCGTCATCGTCGCGGCGCCCACGGCGGGCGGCGCCGGCGTGCTCCCGGCGGTGCTCACCGGACTTGCCGACGCGCAGGGCCTCGACGATGACCGGTTGATCGACGCACTCGCCACCGCCGGACTCATCGGCGCGATCATCGCGGAACGCGCGTCGCTGAGCGGGGCCGAGGGCGGCTGCCAGGCCGAGACTGGTGCGGCGGCCGGGATGGCGGCGGGGGCCGCCGTCGAGATGCTCGGCGGCACCCCATCGCAGTGCGGCCACGCCGTGGCGCTGGCCCAGCAGGGGACGCTCGGGCTCGTCTGCGACCCGCTCGGCGGGCTCGTCGAGCTGCCGTGCGTCTTCCGCAACGCCACGGGGAGCGCCATCGCCCTCGCTGCCATCGAGATGGCCCTCGCCGGCATCGAGTTCGCCATCCCCGCCGACGAAGTCATCGATACGATGGGGCAGATCGGCCGCGAGATGGATGTGCGCTACCGCGAGACCGCCGGCGGAGGGCTGGCGGCGACGCCGACAGGACGACGGCTGGCGCGGGAGCGGCTATACCAATTGAAGAAGAGCTAGGACGGAACGGGGAGTGCGTGGAGGCCTGGCGAGGAGGGACGGGGGGCGGAACGGGGAGGGAGAGCTCCTGGCGCCAATGAACTCCCTCCTCGTTCCACCCCTCGTCCCTCGTCCCCACGCCTCTACCCCCTCCCCGTTCCGAAGTGGTTGCGAATTCCGCCCGTACGACTGGCGCCATTCCTGTGTCAGTGTGAAACTTTCATCTACGGGGCAGACGTAGAGTCCCCCACACGTTGCATCAGGTGAGGCCATGGTCAACCGCGAAGACATCGAGAAGTTCCTCGACCGGCTGTCGAATGAAGGCGCCACATACCGTGAGATCGAGCCGGGGCTTTGGTCCATCAACCCGGGCGGCGAGTTCGACATGAGCGTCGTCGTCCACCACTCCCCGCCGGTGCTCGTGCTGCGCGTGAAAGTGATGGATGCGCCAGCCGATGACGCCACGAGCGCGCGCATCAACCGCCGCCTGCTGGAGTTCAACGCCACCGACCTGCTGCACGGGTCGTACGGCATCGACAATGGTTCGATCGTGCTGACCGAGGCGCTCGAGCTCGACTACCTCGACTTCACCGAGTTCCTGGCCGCTTACGAGAGCATCACGCTCGCCCTGCCTTCGCATCTCCGCGAGCTGGCGACGATCCGCGAGGCAAAGTGACGATGGGTATCTGGGACCGCTTCACCACGCTCCTCAAGTCGAACATCAACGACCTGATCTCGAAGGCCGAGAATCCGGAGAAGATGCTCGATCAGATCGTCGTCGACATGCGCTCGCAGCTGCAGAAGGCCAAGCAGCAGGTGGCGGCCGCCATCGCCGACGAGAAGCGCCTGAAGGACCAGGCCGAGTCCGAGTACAAGGCGGCGCAGGACTGGGAGCAGAAGGCGATGCTCGCCATCAAGGAAGGGCGCGACGACCTGGCCAAACAGGCGCTGGTGCGCCAGAGCGAGCATTTCGCGCACGGCCAGCAGCTCGAGGCCACGTGGCAGGCGCACCAGGCCGAGACGGAGAAGCTCAAGAACTCGCTGCGCGACCTCAACGACAAGATCGAGGAAGCCAAGCGCAAGAAGAACCTCCTCCTCGCCCGGCAGCGCCGCGCGCAGGCGCAGGCCCGCATCAACGAGACCATGTCGTCGATGTCGGAGAAGTCGGCGTTCGAGGCCTTTGCGCGGATGGAAGAGCGCATCGACCAGAACGAGCGCATGCTCAAGGCGAGCACCGAGATCGAGGAGGAGTTCACCGGCGACCGCCTGCAGCACGACTTCAAGCAGCTCGAGAAGGTGGCGGGCGCGGCGAGCGCCGACGCGCAGCTGCTCGCGCTCAAGCAGAAGATGGGGCTGCTCGGCGCGGGCGCGTCCGCCCCGCCGCGGCAGATCGGCGCCGGCGAGGAGATCGCGCACGCCGAGATCGAGGACGCGCGCGAGGAGAAGAAGTAGTTGGACGCGAGTGCAGCGCCGCGGCGGTTCGGCCCGGCGCTCGCTGGCGTTGCGGCGGCGGCGCTCCTCGTCTGGCTGGCGGGGCGCGTCGCCGACCTGCTTCTGCTGCTCTTCATCGCCATCCTGCTGGCGGTCTACCTCGGCGCGACCACCGACTTCCTGATCGCACGCACGCGGCTGCCCCGCGGCACGGCCTTTGCCGCCGCGATCGTGGGCACCATCCTCGCCGTCGTCGGCATCGGCTCGCTCCTCATCGGGCCGGTGGTGGCGCAGACACGCGAGCTGCTGAGCGTGCTGCCGCGCTACGTGCCGACGTGGGAAGCGCAGCTCGAAGGGTTGATTGCGGGCATCCCGGGCCTGAGCGACCTCGTGCGCCCGGGCGAGCACAAGCTCGTCCAGCTGGTGATGGAGGAGGTGCGCGGCTTCGTGGGCGACGTCGTGCCCCGCGTCTTCGGCGTGCTGCACGGGTTCATCAACCTGGTCGGCGTGCTGGTGATGGCGCTCTATCTCGCGCTGCGCCCCGACATCTACCTCGACCTCGTCGTCACGCTCACGCCGCCGCGCCACCGCGACACGGCACGCGACGTCATTCGCGAAGCGACCCTCGCGCTCCGCGCGTGGACCTTCGCCCAGCTGCTCGCGATGTTCGTGCTCGGCGCGCTGACCGCGCTGGGGCTGTGGATCCTCGGCGTCCCGTACTGGCTGACGTTCGGCATCTTCACCGGCGTCGTCGCGCTGGTGCCGTTCTTCGGCACCCTCATCTCCTCACTGCTGCCGGCGCTCTTCGTGCTGGCCGACGGCGACTGGGCCAAGGCCCTCCTCGTGGTGGTGTTCGGCTTCGTCATCCACTTCATCGAGAACAACGTCGTCAATCCGCTCATCATGCAGAAGCACGCGAGCCTCCCGCCCGTGCTGACCATCATGAGCGTGCTGATCTGCGGCAAGCTGCTCGGCCCGATGGGCCTGCTCGTCGCGGTGCCGGGCCTCGCCGTGCTGCTCGTCCTGCTGCGCAAGCTGCTGGTCGAGCGCGGCTACGGCAGCGGCGCGGCGGTGCTGGACGGCTGAGCGGGCGACGCCAGTCCGCGCGCGTGTGGCGACCGCTGTGGAACTGCATACCACGGAGAGCACGGAACGAAGGGGATGTACACGGATCCTGCGCTTTGGGGTTTCCCCCAACGTCGTATCTGTGTTCATCCCCGAGTTTCCGTGACATCCGTGGTATGCTGTTGAGCTGTCCTCTCGCGCGCTGTGCAAGGAAACGAGCCCGCGCACTTTCGATGCCGACCGCACCCGTATGATGACATTCCCGGGCGCGTGAGCGTGTACACTCGGCGCACCTCCAGCGGAGTGCGCCCGTGCCAGCAGCCGTCGTCTCGTTCCGGAACATCCGCAAGGTGTACGCCGCGGCGCTCTCCGGCGTGCGCGGCGGTGTCGTCGCCCTCGACGGCGTCAGCGGCGAGGTGCACGAGGGCGAGGTCGTGGGCGTCGCCGGGGCGGGCGGCGCCGGCAAGAGCACGCTGCTGCGCATCGCCGCCGGCATGCTGCGCGCCGACAGCGGCGACGTGCGCTGGCTGGACGCCGCCGAATGCCCGCCGCGCCTCGCCGCGTTCATTCCGTCGCACACGGTCCTTCACGAATTCCTGACGGTGCGAGAGTCGCTTCGGTTCGCCGCCGTTCAGGGTGAACTCTCTGTAGCGCGCCGAGTCGTCGCCGAGGATCTGTGGCCGGCCCGGCTCGGACTCGCCCACCGCCTGGAGGCGCGGGTTGGCACCCTGACGGCGGTGGAGCGGCGGATCGTGGCGCTTGCCGCGGCGCTGCAGGGCGCCCCGGCGCTGGTGGCGTTCGACGGGGCGTTGGACGGCCTCGACCCCACGGCGCGACGCGACCTGCGGCGCGCACTGCAGGTGGTGTCGTCGAGCGGCGTCGCCGTGCTCATCGGCGCGGCGGACCTCGGGGTGCTCGCCGCGGTCGCGCATCGCGGCGCGCTGCTGCGGGAGGGGCGCCTGGTGGCGTGGATCGACCCGCGCGCCGCCGCGCCGCGCAATGCGCTCGAACTCGCGGTGGGCGCGCCGCGCGTGGCCGCCGCCCGCCTGCGCCGGCACGTCGCCGCCTCATGCCGGCGCGACGGGGCGGTGCGCGTCCCGCTTGCCGACCGTTCGGCGGAGGAAGTGCTCGCGCTGTGCCGGGAGGAGGGGATCAGGGTACTACGATCTCGAGTGGTGACGGAGCCCGTGGGCCGGTGGACGGTACCCTAGGCGCCCGGCTAGCTTTCCGGCATGCCCGAGTTCCGCCTCTACAACTCGATGTCGCGCTCCGTCGAGCCGTTTGTCCCGGCCGATGGGGAGACCGTGCGCATGTACGCGTGCGGTCCGACCGTGTACAACCCTGCGCATCTCGGGAACTTCCGCACGTTCCTCTTCGCCGACCTCATGCGCCGCGCGCTCAAGCTCGCGGGGTTCAAGGTGCGGCAGGTGATGAACCTGACGGACGTGGACGACAAGATCATCAAGCGCGCCACCGAGCAGAGGCAGTCGGTGCGCGAGGTGACCGAGCCGGTCATCGGCCTGTTCAACGCCGACCGCGACTACCTGCGCATCGAGCCGGCGGAGCACTATCCGCGCGCCACCGACTTCATCGCCGAGATGGTGGAGCTGGTGCGCCGCCTCGAGCGGAAGGGGATCGCGTACCAGGCCGACGACAAGTCCGTCTACTTCGCCATCGACAAGTTCCCCGGGTACGGGCGCCTCTCGCGCCTCGACACGCGCGAGCTCAAGACCGGCGCGCGCGTGGCCCAGGACGACTACGCCAAGGAGAACGCGCAGGACTTCGCGCTGTGGAAGGCGGCGACGCCGGATGACGAGGCGTGCGGCGCGGCGTGGGATTCGCCGTGGGGGCGCGGCCGTCCCGGCTGGCACCTCGAGTGCTCGGCGATGGCGATGAGCCTGCTCGGCGAGACGATCGACATCCACACCGGCGGCGTCGACCTCCAGTTCCCGCACCACGAGGACGAGATCGCGCAGAGCGAGGCGGCGACCGGCAAGCCGTTCGCGCGCTTCTGGTGCCACGGCGAGTTCCTGCTCACCGACGGCAGCAAGATGGCCAAGCGGGTGGGCAACGTGGCCACGGTGCAGGACCTGCGCGCGCAGAAGGTGAGCGCGGCGGCGGTGCGGCACCTCATGTTCTCGACCCACTATCGCAAGCAGCTCAACCTGTCCGGGGCGGCGCTCGAGGCGAGCATCGAGGCGGTGCGCCGCGTCGGCGATTTCGCCGAGCGGCTTGCGTCGGCGACGGGCGGCACGCCGAAGCTGGCGGAACTGGCGGAGACCTTCCGCGCGGAGTTCGACGAGGCGCTGCGCGACGACCTGAACGCGCCGCGCGCGCAGGCGGCGCTGTTCGTGTTCATCAATCAGGCGAACGCGGAGCTCGACAAGCGCGGCGGCGACGCGGCCGGGCTGGCGGCGGCGCGTGAGGCCTTTGCCCGTGCCGACGGCGTGCTGGACATCGTGCCGGCGCGTGAGGACGTGGATGTCGGCCTGGCGGCCTGGGTGGACCAGCAGCTGGCGGCGCGGAAGGCGGCCCGTGGGCGGCGCGACTTCGCGGCGGCCGACCAGATCCGCAAGTCCTTGGAAGAAAAAGGGATAGTGGTGGAGGACACCCCACAGGGCGCACGCTGGAAGAAGGTGCGCTGACGCGCGCGGCCGCGTCGCCGTAAAGCCAACAATTGCAACGGCTTGACACTTGCCATGAACGCGAGTATTCTAAGAGTCTCGCAAAAAATGGCCAGTCGCTGACGTAGCTCAACTGGCAGAGCACTTGATTTGTAATCAAGCGGTTGCGAGTTCGACTCTCGCCGTCAGCTCTGTTGTTGCAGTTGCGGTGGAGAACTGGGTACGAGTGCGGGGTGCGGGGAAACAAAAAGGTGGGGTACCCAAGTGGCCAACGGGAGCAGACTGTAAATCTGCCGGCGTATGCCTTCGAAGGTTCGAATCCTTCCCCCACCACTTGAGCAGCGGGCGGTGCGGCGAAGGAGCCAGGTGGGAAACGGTGGGTGACTTGCGGGAGTAGCTCAGCTGGTAGAGCGCAAGCCTTCCAAGCTTGATGTCGCGGGTTCGAGCCCCGTCTCCCGCTCTGAAGAGAGACAACAGAAAGACAACAGAGAAACAACAGAGAGACAACAGAGTGCTGGCGTAGCTCAGTCGGTAGAGCACACCCTTGGTAAGGGTGAGGTCACCGGTTCAATCCCGGTCGCCAGCTCTTGATGGTGCAGGAGGCAGGACGTTCGACATGGCACGCAGTGCCACGGGGGCGGTCAACCGTGAACCGCCAATACTCGCAGCGTACAGGAACCTGACATGCCCCGCGACAAGATCATCCTCGCGTGCAACGATTGTAAGAACCGCAACTACTTCACCACCAAGAACAAGCGCCTGCACCCCGAGCGCGTCGAGTGGAAGAAGTACTGCCCGCGCTGCAACAAGCACGTGGTGCACAAGGAGACGAAGTAAAGTGGCCGTCGAGGTGGTGCCCCAGGGGCCCGTGCAGAAGACGGTCACGTTCTACCATGACGTGATGGCCGAGATGAAGCGCGTGACCTGGCCCGACAAGGGGCAGGTGCGTCAGCTCTCGGTGGGTGTCGTGCTGCTCTCGCTGTTCATCGGGGGCGTCATTGCGCTGATGGACGTGGTGCTCCAGCAGCTGCTGGTGCGCCTCCCCTCGGCGTTCTAGGAGCCTTCGTGACGCATCGGTTTTACGCGATCCAGACGACCTCTGGACACGAGAACAAGGTGCGGTCGCTGATCCAGCGGAAGATTGACGCGGATCCGGCGGCCCCCGAGGCGCGTGCCATTCGGCAGGCGCTCGTGCCCACGCAGGAAGTCGTCGAGATCAAGAACGGCAAGAAGGTCACGGTCGAACGCAAGGTGTACCCCGGGTACGTGCTGGTGGAGATGGAGGCGCACGAGGACGCGCTGCACACCATCGGCAACATCCAGGGGGTCATCAAGTTCGTCGGCAAGGACCGCGACCCGCAGCCGTTGCGCGAAGATGAAGTGCGCCGCCTCCTCGGCATCGCCGACGAGGCGGAGGAAGCGCCGCCCAAGGAGGAGATCCCGTTCCTCGTGGGGCAGGCGGTGGCCATCACCGACGGTCCGTTCACGGACTTCAACGGTGTGGTCGAGGAAGTGATGCCCGACAAGGGCAAGGTGCGGGTGTCGGTGTCGCTGTTCGGACGGCCGACGTCGGTGGAGCTGGATTACCTGCAGTTGCGGGCGCACTAGGCGGAGCGCCCACGGCGGCGCGGTTTCCTCACCGCGCCGACCGAATGCCGCCAAGGAGAAGGTCGACGGTGGAGGGTGGAGGCTAGACGAGGGCGTCTATCATCGACCAGCCACCC
>CAYQCP010000059.1:0-8191 GCA_964416005.1 uncultured Gemmatimonas sp. | reverse complement strand
GATTTCCGGCCGGTGGCGGGGGACCTGGGGGGGGGGCGGAGGGGGCAACGGTTCCCTCAACGGTGGTGCCCGGTTGGCGGCCGGAGAGACAGACGGAAGCTGGAAGACGAGGGACGGGGGACCGTCGCCCGTCTTCTGTCACCCGTCTTCCGTCTCTGCAACGCCACGTGTGATGGCTGCCGTACTCACACACCGAGGGCGACCACGACCTCGCTAATCACACCGTGGGAGTCGGCGAGGCGATTGGCGCCCCGCCCGAACGTCAGAGGAGCACCATGGCAAAAAAGGTCGTCGGTTTCGTCAAGCTGCAGATTCCTGCAGGCAAGGCGAACCCGGCCCCGCCGGTCGGCACCGCGCTCGGCCCGCAGGGAATCAACATCATGGCATTCTGCAAAGAGTTCAACGCTCGGACGCAGGGCCAGGACACGATTCTCCCGGTCGAGATCACGATCTACGCCGACAAGTCCTTCACCTTCATCCTGAAGACGCCGCCTGCGGCGATCCTCATCATGAAGGAGCTCGGACTGGAGAAGGGGTCGGGCCAGCCCAACCGCAACAAGGTCGGCGCCATCAGCAAGGCGCAGATCAAGAAGATCGCCGAGCTCAAGATGCCTGACCTCAACTGCGACTCGATCGAGTCGGCGATGGCCATGGTGGCCGGCGCCGCGCGCTCGATGGGCGTGGAGGTGAAGGACTGATGCCCGGCACACATGGAAAGAAGTACCGCGCGGCGGCCGCCAAGCGCGTGATCGAGCAGGCCTATGCGGCCAAGCAGGCGCTGGAACTGGTGAAGACGGGCGCGTACGCGAAGTTCGACGAGACGGTGGAGGTGGTGGTGCGCCTCGGCGTCGACCCGCGGCACGCCGACCAGGTGGTGCGCGGCACCGTCGTCCTTCCCGCGGGAACGGGCGCGACCGTGCGCGTGCTGGTGATCGCCGTCGGTGACAAGGCCAAGGAAGCCGAGGCCGCCGGCGCCGACTACGTGGGCACCGAGTACATCGCCAAGATCAAGGAAGGCTGGACCGAGTTCGACGTCATGATCGCCACGCCCGACCAGATGGGCCAGGTGGGCCAGCTCGGTCGCGTCCTCGGCCCTCGCGGGCTGATGCCGAACCCGAAGGCGGGGACGGTGACGATGAACATCGGCCAGGCCGTGAAGGAAACCAAGGCGGGCAAGATCGAGTTCCGCGTCGACAAGGGCGGCAATGTGCACGCCAAGATCGGCAAGGTCTCGTTCGGCCTCGACGCCCTCGAGACGAACTTCACCGCGTTCATGGACCAGATCGTCCGGTCCAAGCCCGCGGCGGCGAAGGGTGTCTACGTGCGGAACCTGTCGATCTCGTCGACGATGGGTCCCGGGGTGAAGGTCGACACCACCCCCTACCGGTAACGAGCCATGAAGCGCACAGACAAGGAAAAGCTCGTCGCCGAGCTCAGCAAGAAGATCCAGGGCGCCAGCGCCCTCTATTACACCGACTTCACCGGACTCAACGTGAAGCGGATGACGGACCTGCGGCGCCGCCTGCGGCGCGCGGGCGTCGAATACGTGGTGATCAAGAACTCGCTTGCCATCCGCGCGGTCAATGAGTGCGGGCTGGTGGGCCAGCCGATCAAGGGACCGACGGGCGTGGTGGTGGCGAAGGACGCCATCGCGGCGGCGAAGGTCCTCACCGACTTTGCCAAGGCCAATGACCAGCGGCCGGCGGTGAAGGGCGGTGTGTACGAGGGGGCGGTGGTCGACCAGGCGATGGTGTCGAAGCTGGCGACGATGCCGACCCGCGACGAGGCCCTGAGCATGTTTGCGGGATACCTCAACAGCATCCTGATGTCATTCGCCCTGGCCCTCGACGCGCGCAAGACGCAGCTCGAAGGCAGCAACTGATTCCCCAGGCGTCCGCCTGATCAACAACGCCCCAGGACTCCTGGGAAAACACGGAGAACACTACCATGGCTAGCACGACCCTGAGCAACGACGAAATCCTCGAGGCGATCGGCAACAAGTCGGTCATCGAGCTGGTCGAGCTCATCGACGCGTTCAAGGCGAAGTTCAACGTCACCATCGCCGCGGTTGCGGCCGGTGCCCCGGCGGCTGGCGCCGCCGCGGCGGCTGTCGAGGAGCAGACCGAGTTCACGGTCACGCTCACGTCGGCCGGCGCCAAGAAGATCCAGGTCATCAAGGTCATCCGCGAAATCACCGGCCTCGGCTTGAAGGAAGCCAAGGACCTGGTCGATGGCGCGCCGCAGACCGTGAAGGCCGGCGTCTCGAAGGACGAGGCCGCTGCCCTGAAGGCCAAGCTCGAGGCCGAAGGCGCCGGCGTCGAAGTCAAGTAAGGCCGGGGGTTGCCGGCGGTCCGGGTTGTCCGGACCGCCGGGTTCCCACCCTCAGCCCCAACGACACCCGTGATCGCACGCTTCGTCCCGCCGTACAACTGACGCGTTGCACGCCCTGACCCGCCCGCGCGGCAAATCGCCGCACGGCTGGGCCGGGGCCGTTTTCGCCTGTCCACCGGAACGCCCGGACCCGACATGATCAAGCAGATTTCGTTCGCCAAGCTCGACGAGCGCATGGAGATGCCCCATCTCCTCGACATCCAGGTGCGCGCCTTCGAGTCGCTGCTGCAGCTCGACGCCGCCGCCAAGCACGTGGAGGATGTGGGCCTCGAGCGCGTCTTCAGGGACCTGTTCCCCATCGAGGACGTCCACCAGAACTTCTCGCTCGAGTTCGAGAAGTACACGCTGGGGGAGCCGAAGTACTCCGTCGAGGAGTGCATCGAGCGCGACATGACCTACTCGGCGCCGCTCAAGGCGACGCTGTCGCTGCGCGTCTTTGAGGACGCCGGCAACGGCAAGCGGCTCAAGAACGAGATCCGCAAGGAAGTCTACCTCGGCGAACTGCCGCTGCTGACGAACCTCGGCACCTTCGTGATCAACGGGGCCGAGCGCGTCATCGTGTCGCAGCTGCACCGCTCGCCGGGCGTGGTGTTCGAGGAGAGCACCCACCCCAACGGCCAGCGGCTGATCAGCTCGCGGATCATCCCGTTCCGCGGCTCGTGGGTGGAGTTCACCGTCGACATCCACGACATCATCTACGTCCACATCGACAAGAAGAAGAAGTTCCCGGCCACCGCGCTGCTGCGCGCGTTCGGCTACGGGACCAACGCCGACATCCTGCGGCTCTTCTTCGCGGTGCGTGAGCTCGACCTGACCAAGAAGCGCGAGGGCCGCGCGGAGAACCGCGAGGTCATCGGCGCCATCGTCGCCGAGGACATCGAGCTCGCGGGTGAGGCGGCGGCCGATGACGCGCCGAAGCCGAAGACCAAGAAGGCCCGCGCCCAGCGCGAGCGCGACGAGAACCTGCTCCTGGTGAAGGTCGGCGACGAGCTCACCGAGGAGGTGTTCAACCGCCTCCGCCGCCAGAAGATCGACCGGCTGAAGGTCTTCGCGTCGTACATGTCGGTGGACCTGCGCGACGAGCTCGACGCGATCGAGCGCGGCGAGCGCACGAACGCGCGCGTCATCGCGCTCGACGTCATCGACCCGAACACGGGCGAGGTGATCGCCGAGGCGGGCCAGGCGCTCAAGGAGATGCTGTGCAAGCGCCTCCGGAAGGCCGACCTGCACCGCGTGCACGTCTTCTCCCCGTCGCTGCGCGTCGAGAGCCAGCTCATCAAGAACACGCTGCTCAAGGACCCGACGCACGCCGAGGACGAGGCCCTCAAGCAGATCTACTCGCTGCTCCGCCCGGGCGACGCGCCCAACAAGGAGACGGCGAAGCAGGCGCTGGAGCGGCTCTTCTTCTCGCCCAAGCGCTATGACCTCGGCCGCGTCGGGCGCTACAAGATCAACCAGCGCCTCGGCCTGCCGACGTCGCCCGACACCACGGTGCTCACCGTGGACGACTTCGTGGCGATCCTCCGCTACCTCGTGGAGCTGCACGAGGGGCGCGGGCACACGGATGACATTGACCACCTGGGCAACCGCCGCATCCGCTCGGTGGGCGAACTCATCGCCAACCAGTTCTCCGTCGGCCTGTCGCGCATGGCGCGCCTGGTCAAGGAGCGGATGAGCATCAACCAGGACACCGAGAAAATCGCGCTCGACGACCTCGTCAACGCGCGCACGGTGTCGGCGGTGATCCAGGCATTCTTCGGGTCGTCGCAGCTGTCGCAGTTCATGGACCAGACCAACCCGCTGGCCGAGCTGACGCACAAGCGCCGCCTGTCGGCGCTTGGCCCGGGCGGCCTGACGCGCGAGCGCGCCGGCTTCGAGGTGCGCGACGTGCACTACTCGCAGTACGGCCGCATGTGCCCCATCGAGACGCCGGAAGGCCCGAACATCGGCCTGATCACGTCGCTCGCGTGCTACGCGCGCGTCAACGACCTCGGCTTCGTGGAGACGCCGTACCTCGTGGTGCGCAACGGCAAGGTGACGGGCGACCTCGAGTGGCTCGACGCCAACCGCGAGGAGGACGCGATCATCGCGCAGGCGAACGCGAAGCTCAACCCGGACGGGACGTTCGTGGACGCGCTGGTGCTCAGCCGCCAGCAGTCGGACGTGCCGCTCGTGCCGCCGTCGCGCATCGACTACATGGACGTGGCGCCGGAGCAGGTGGTGTCCATCGCCGCGGCGCTCATTCCGTTCCTCGAGCATGACGACGCCAACCGCGCGCTGATGGGCAGCAACATGCAGCGCCAGGCGGTGCCGCTCCTCAACCCGCAGACGCCGGTGGTCGGCACGGGGCTCGAGGAGAAGGTGGCGCAGGACTCCGGCGCGGTGGTCATCGCGAGGCGCGCGGGCGTCGTGACGCGCGTGACGGCCGACGAGATCATCGTCGACGCCGGGCAGGGCAAGGAAGGCAAGCGCGACGCCGGCGCCCCGCTGGCGCGGCTCACGCAGCAGGACCGCTACCGCCTCAAGAAGTACTGGCGCACCAACCAGGACACCGCCATCAACCAGCGCCCGGCCGTCAAGCTCGGGCAGAAGGTGAAGCAGGGCGAGGTCCTGGCCGACGGCGCGGCCACCGAGCACGGCCAGCTCGCGCTCGGCAGCAACGTGACCGTGGCGTTCATGCCGTGGTACGGGCACAACTTCGAGGACGCCATCGTGCTTTCGGAGCGGCTGGTGAAGGACGACGTCTACTCGTCGATCCACATCCAGGAGCTCGAGCTGCACGTGCGCGACACCAAGCGCGGGCAGGAAGAGATCACGCGGGAAATCCCGAACGTCTCGGAAGAGTCGCTCGTCGACCTCGACGAGCGCGGCATCGTGCGCATCGGCGCCCACGTGAAGCCGGGTGACATCCTCGTCGGCAAGATCACGCCGAAGGGCGAGACGGAGCTGTCGCCGGAAGAGAAGCTGCTGACGGCGATCTTCGGCGAGAAGGCGAAGGACGTGAAGGACTCCTCGCTCAAGGTGCCGCCGGGCATGGAAGGCGTCGTCATCGACTGCAAGATCTTCTCGCGCGTCGAGGACCAGGTGGTGGAGAAGGACCGCGGCGAGCGGATCGGCGACGTGCGCCGCCTCGAGGGCGAGGAGAAGGTGCGCGTCAACGACGTGCGCGACGAGGAGATCAAGGAGCTGCTCATCGGGCAGGTCGTCGAACTGGCGCTGAAGAGCGGTACGGTGGAGGAGGCGATCCCGAAGGGAACCAAGCTGACCGAGGAGATCCTTGGCACGCTGCGCCTCGCCACGCTCGACCTCAAGACGTTCCGCGTCGGCAACAAGAAGGTGAACGAGGAGGTCCGCGAGATCATCGAGGCGGCCAACGACGTCAAGGCGAAGATCGAGGAGAAGGCGGAGGAGCGGATCGACCGCATCCTCCAGCCCGACGAGCTGCCGCCGGGCGTCATCCAGCTGGTCAAGGTCTACCTCGCCGAGAAGCGCAAGATCTCGGTGGGCGACAAGATGGCCGGCCGCCACGGCAACAAGGGCATCGTGGCGCGCATCGTGCCGGAAGAGGACATGCCGTTCCTTCCGGACGGGCGCCCGGTGGACATCGTGCTCAACCCGCTTGGCGTGCCGAGCCGCATGAACGTGGGGCAGATCCTCGAGACGCACCTCGGGTGGGCGGCCAAGCTGCTCGGCTTCTACGCCAAGACGCCGGTCTTCGCCGGCGCCAACGAGCGTGAGATCGGGCTGCTGCTGCGCCTCGCCGGCGTGACGTGGGCGAAGGCGTCGCTCGGCCTGCAGGTGGAAGCGCCGCAGATCACCGACAAGGACATCCGCCACCTCCTCGGCGACATCAAGCCGAGCGCGGAGGACCTGGACAAGGTGGAGCTGCTGAACGACGCGACGCTGAACGACCTGCACGGGCGCGCGATGTCGGCGGAGACGAAGGACATCTTCGTGCGGGTGCGCGAGTACCTGGCGGCGGCGGCGAAGGAGCTGGCCGAGCGCGAGCACGCGAACCTGCGCAACGAGAAGGCATTCCACGACGTGGCGGCGGACGATCCCGACTACGCGGCGCGGAAGGCCGAGTTCAAGAAGGTGGGCAAGGAGATCGAGAAGCTCGACGCGCTGAGCGCGGCGGAGCTCCTCGAGTCGCGCGGGCTGCCGGCGCTGGCGGCGACGCTCGGCAAGAAGAGCGAGGCCGACGTGGACGCGGCGGCGATCGAGCTGATCGGGCAGGCCGGCATCATGCCGTTCGGCAAGATCCGCCTGCGCGACGGCCGCACCGGCGAGACGTTCACCAGCCCGGTGACGGTGGGCCAGGTGTACATGCTGAAGCTCAGCCACCTGGTGGACGACAAGATCCACGCCCGGAGCATCGGGCCGTACTCGCTGGTGACGCAGCAGCCGCTGGCCGGCAAGGCACAGTTCGGCGGGCAGCGCTTCGGCGAAATGGAAGTGTGGGCCCTCGAGGCCTACGGCGCGGCGCACACGCTGCAGGAGATCCTCACAGTCAAGTCGGACGACGTGAACGGACGCAGCCGCGTGTACGAGGCGATCGTGAAGGGGCAGAACCTGCCCGAGCCGGGAACGCCCGAGTCGTTCAACGTGCTCGTCAAGGAACTGCAGGCGCTGGGCATCCACGTCACGATGGACGCGAACGAAGCCACGGGCGGGTCCTTCGGAAACGGGAACGAGGAATAACCGATGATTGATTTCCGCAACGCGCGCGAGCAGCGCGCCTCGGCGTTCGACTTCATCCAGGTCCGCATCGCGAGCCCGGAGGAGATTCGCGGCCCCCGTGACCCCAAGGAGCGCGAGCGGCTGGAGATGGCCGGCCTGCGCTCCTGGTGGTCGTGGGGCGAGGTCACCAAGCCGGAGACGATCAACTACCGGTCGTTCAAGCCGGAGAAGGACGGCCTCTTCTGCGAGCGCATCTTCGGCCCGGTGAAGGACTGGGAGTGCCACTGCGGCAAGTACAAGCGCATCCGCTATCGCGGCGTGATCTGCGACCGCTGCGGCGTGGAGGTCACGCTGAGCAAGGTGCGCCGCGACCGCATGGGGCACATCGAGCTCGCCGTGCCGGTGGCGCACATCTGGTTCTTCAAGACGCTGCCGAGCCCGATGGGCAACCTCCTCGACCTCACGCTCCGTGACCTCGAGAAGGTGATCTACTACTCGAACTACGTCGTCATCGACGCCGGCGAGCAGGAGGTCCGCGTCAACGACCTGCTCGACGAGGAGCAGTACCTCGAGCTCCGCATGAAGGCGAAGGCCGAGAACGACACGGCCTTCCTCGCCGATATCGGCGCGCCGGCGGTGCGCGAGCTGCTGCGCCGCCTCGACGTCGACAAGACGGCGGAGCAGCTGCGGGCCTCGGTGCTGGTGGAGACGTCGCAGCACAAGAAGAAGCAGCAGCTGAAGCGCCTGAAGATCGTGGACGCGTTCCGCAACTCGGGCGACCACTCGGACGTCCGCAACCGGCCCGAGTGGATGATCATGGACGTCGTGCCGGTGATCCCGCCCGACCTGCGGCCGCTCGTGCCGCTGGACGGCGGGCGCTTCGCCACGTCCGACCTCAACGACCTGTACCGCCGCGTCATCAACCGCAACAACCGCCTGCAGAAGCTCATCGTGCACCGCGCGCCGGAAGTCATCCTGCGCAACGAGAAGCGCATGCTGCAGGAGGCGGTGGACGCGCTGTTCGACAACGGGCGCCGCAGCAAGGCGATCCGCGGCCGCGGCAAGCGCCCGCTGAAGTCGCTCTCCGACATGCTCAAGGGCAAGCAGGGCCGGTTCCGCC
>CAYQCP010000058.1:0-21032 GCA_964416005.1 uncultured Gemmatimonas sp. | reverse complement strand
CCGCTACTCCTCGCGCGCCGCGCTCGCCGGCAAGGGCAAGCACTTCCTGCGCCCGCGCACGGTGCTCTACCCCATCGCCTTCGCCATTGTCTTCGGCGGCTTCATCTGGCAGCTGACGTTCAAGGACGCCGCCGACGTCACCCTGCTCGGCGCGGCCGGGGCGCCCTTCGTCGTGCAGCAGGACGGCAAGGTCACCAACCAGCTGCGCATCCGCATCGCCAACCGGTCGGGCACGGAGCACGCGTACACCGTCGAGGTCACGGGGGACGATGACCTCTCGGTCATCGCGCCGATGAGTCCGCTGACGGTGCGCCCCGGGCACACCGAGACCATGCCCGTCTTCGTTACCCTGCCGCACGACGATTTCGAGGAAGGCATCCACACGGTGACCGTGCGCGTCTCCGACGGCGCGGGCTACACGGCCGACTTCCCGTACCGGCTCACCGGTCCGATCCGCGAATCGCACGACGACGACCGCAAGGACCGTCGCGACGGGCGGTCGGAGTGAAGCGCGGCATGCAGTGGCCCGTCGGCGTGGCCGCGGTGCTCGTGATCACCGTGGCGGCCAATATCTACGTGATGATGCGCGCCAACGACGACCCGTCGGTGGCGATCGCCAAGGACTACTACCAGCGCGCCGTGCGCTTCGACGCCGATCAGGCGCTGCGGCAGCGCAGCGAGCGCCTCGGATGGCGCGTCTCCCTCTCCGCGGCGCGCACCTCGTCCAGCGAGGCCACGGTGACCGCAGTGCTCGTGGACTCCACCGGGACGCCGGTCCGCGGCGCCATCGTGCGCATCGCCGCGCACGCGGTGGCACGAAGCAATGACGTGTTCAGCGCCACGGCTCTGCCGGCGGGCGATCGCTATCTCGCCGCGCTGCCGGTGAACCGCGGCGGACTTTGGGACCTTGACGTCGAGGCCGTGCGCGGCAGCGAACGCTTCGTCACCACGCAGCGCCTCGACCTACCGGACAAGCCCTGATGCTGACCCTCCTGGGAGCGGTCCTCGTCGCGAGCCTCCTCGGTTCGGTGCACTGCGCGGGCATGTGCACACCGTTCGTCTGCTTCTATGCCGGCGCCGACGCCCGCGCGAGCTGGTGGGGACACCTCGCCTACAACGGCGGGCGCCTGGTGTCGTACCTCATCCTCGGCGCCATTGCCGGTGCCGTGGGCGCCGGCGTCCAGCAGGTGGGCCTCGGCGTCGGCGCCTCGCGCGCCGCGGCGACGCTCGCCGGCATCCTGATGATCACGTGGGGTGCGGTGCAGCTTCTTGTGGTGCGCGGCGTGAAGGTCCCCACCCCGACGCCGCTCGCCGGTGCGCAGCAGTGGATGGCCTCGCGCCTGCGCGACGTGCGCGACCTCGCACCAATCGTGCGCGCGCTCACCGTGGGCCTGCTCACCACGCTGCTGCCGTGCGGCTGGCTCTACGCGTTCGTCATCACGGCCGCGGGCACGGGCACGGTCCCCGACGCGATGCTTCTCATGGCGGCTTTCTGGGTCGGCACACTGCCCATGATGCTCGCCATCGGTGTCGGCATCCGCAGCCTCGCCGCCCCGCTGCGCGACCGCCTGCCGGTCTTCAGCGCGCTCGTCCTCGTGGCCATCGGGCTCTACTCGCTCAGCGGCGGCATCCAGAAGGACCCGGCCAAGGTCGCCATGCGCGCGCGGCACATGGTGCCGGCATCGCTCGCGACGCCAGCGCCGATGCCGGCACCGACGTCCGCGCCAGATACCACTCAGCCCCCCCGTGAGCATCGCCCCTGACGCGCGAAACGGCGCTGGCACGCCTGCGCCCACCCCCGGTGCAAACTCGCCCACGCCCGGCGTCACCACCTGCGCCCACTGCGGACTCGATGTCCCGGCCGGGCTCGTCGAGGCGGGGGCCGAGCGCCAGTTCTGCTGCACGGGGTGCCGCACGGCGTACGCCATCCTGCACGAGCACGGACTCGGCCAGTACTACGCCTTCGGCGAAAAGCGCGACGCCCCCGTCCAACCCACGGGCAAGAAGTACGAGGAGTTCGACCACGAGGCGTTCCAGTCGCTCTATGTGAAGCCGCTGCGCGGCGGTCTCTGCGCCACGGAGCTCTACCTCGAGGGCGTGCACTGCACCTCGTGCGTCTGGCTGGTGGAGCGCGTGCCGCTGCTCCTCAGCGGCGTCGTGCGCGCCGAGCTCGACATCCGTCGCGCGCGCGCCCACGTGGAGTGGGACCCGTCCGCCGTCACGCTGTCGGCCATCGCGCAGCAGCTCGACGTGCTGGGCTATCCGCCGCATCCCTACCGCGGCGTCGCCGCCGAGGAGATGCGCCGCAAGGAAGACCGCGCGATGCTCACGCGCATCGGCATCTCGGGGGCGCTGGCCGGCAACATCATGCTGCTGGCGCTCGCGCAGTATGCCGGCTGGTTCACCGGCATCGAGGCGGAGTACGAGCGCTACTTCCGCATCATCTCGCTGCTGCTCACCATCCCGTCGCTCTTCGGGCCGGGGTGGATCTTCTTCCAGGGGGCGCTTGCGTCGGTGCGCACGCGCCGCCTGCACATTGACCTCCCCATCGCCATCGCGCTGCTCGCCGGCTTCACGCGCGGCGCGGTCAACACGATCAACGGCAGCGGGCCCATCTACTTTGACGCGGTCGGCACGCTCGTCTTCCTCCTCCTGAGCGGCCGCTTCCTGCAAAACCGCGGCCAGCGCGCGGCGGCCGACGCCGCTGAGCTGCTCGGTTCGCTCGCGCCCAGCGCGGCCCGCGTGGTGGATGCCGGCGGCGAGCGCGCCATTCCCGCCGAGGCGCTGCTCCCCGGCATGGTGATGAGCGTGCGCGCCGGCGAGACGTTCGCCGCCGACGGCGACGTCATGGAGGGGCGCTCGGCGGTGGACTGCTCGCTCCTCACCGGTGAGCCGCGCCCTGAATCGGTGGAGGTGGGCACGCGCGTCTATGCCGGCACCGTCAACCTCACGGGCATGCTGCTCGTGATGGTGACCCAGGCCGGCGAGATGAGCCGGCTTGGTGCGCTCGTCCGTCGCATGGAGGAGAGCGCACGCCGGCGCGCGCCCGTGGTGCAGCTCGCCAACTCCATCGCCGGCTGGTTCGTGGCCGTCGTGCTGGTCGTCGCCGCGGTCACGTACGTGTACGGCCTGCGCACCGACCCCGCGCGCGCGCTCGACAACGCCATCGCCCTGCTGGTCGTCACCTGCCCCTGCGCGCTCGGGCTCGCCACGCCGCTCGCCATCACCATGGGCATCGGCCGCGCCGCGAGGGCCGGCATCCTCATCAAGGGGGGCGATGCCATCGAGGCGCTGAACCACCCCGGCCTCATCCTGCTCGACAAGACCGGCACCGTGACCGAGGGGCGCGTGCGGCTCGTCCGCTGGGAGGGCGCCGATTCCGCAAAACCCCTGATCTCCGCACTCGAACGCGTGAGCAATCATCCCATCGCCGTCGCCGTGCAGCAGGCGTGGCCGGTGATGGAAACCCTCGACGCGCAGGACGTGTCGCAAACTCCCGGGGGTGGCATCGAAGGTACCGTGAGCGGCCATCGCGTCGTGGTCGGCGCGCCGGTCTTCGTGGCGCGTCGCATCGGGGCGGACGAGCATGCTCCCGACGTGCGCATCGAGGCCTTCGCCGAGGAGGGGCTCACGCCGGTCTGGGTGGCGGTGGACGGAGCGGTCGTGGCGCGCGCCGGATTCGGCGACCCCATTCGCGCCGATGCCCGCGCGTCCATCGACCGCCTGCGCGCGCTCGGATGGCGCGTGGCGCTGCTGAGCGGCGATCACCCCGCCGTCGTGCGCGGTGTGGCCGCGCGCCTCGGCGTCGACCTGGCCGACGCGGCCGGCGGGGCGTCGCCCGAGGAGAAGCTGCGCCGTGTGGAGGAAGCGCGCGCGCACGGCACCGTGTTGATGGTGGGCGACGGCGTCAACGACGCGGCCGCCATTGCCGCCGCCACCGTGGGCGTGGGCGTGCACGGTGGCGCAGAGGCGTCCATGAGTGCGGCCGACGTCTACCTGTCGCGTCCGGGGCTCGGGCCGCTCGTCGAGCTGGTGGAGGGCGCGCACCGCACGATGCTCGTGATCCGCAACAACATCATCTTTTCCATCGCGTACAACGTCCTCGGCGCGACGCTCGCCGTGCTCGGCATCCTCGACCCGCTCATCGCGGCGGTGCTGATGCCCATGAGTTCGCTCAGCGTGGTGCTGGCCAGCTGGCGCGGCCGGTCGTTCGACGCGCCCGTTGCGCCGACCGCCGCCGCGGGCGCATCATCGGGCGTCCCCCGCGCGGAGCCCGTACGATGAGCGTGATGTACCTGATCCTGCCGCTGGCCCTGCTCGTCGTCTTCGTCGCCGTCCTCGGCTTCGTGTGGGCGGCGCGGCGCGGGCAGTTCGACGATCTCGACACGCCGGCGATGCGCGCGCTGCACGACGAGGTGGCGGAGAAGAAGCAGCCGGAGGACGGCGGCCCTCAGGCGCCCCGTCGCTCCACGACGTCGTAGTGCGCTGACCGGGCGTCGAACCGCGAAAGCAGCGTGCGCGCTGCCGGTGGCACCACTGCCACTTCGTAGTCGTCGCCGGCGAACGCGGTCACCGCGTCCATGTTCGTGAACCACATGATGGTCACGAACTCCACCTCGGCCAGTCCATCACGGCGTACGAGGTCAATGCCCTGAAAGCCGGCGATCTTCCGGGCGACGATGCCGGTGAAGATCTCCCGGCGCAGGAGCGACTCGTAGGCGTCGGCATTTGCCGCGGTGGTCCAGCCGTGCCACAGGCGACAGATCATGCGTTCACTCGCCGACGTGTGACCGGCTCGCGATCTCGTGGATCGTCAGCCGCCATCACTTCGGGGCGAGCGGGTCACACACCCCGATCTCGCCACGGGCATCCTCTCCAGGCGTGTCGAGTCGGCGCGCGCGAGCGGCATGGGGGCGAGCGCCCGGGGATCCGCCTTGGCGACGGGCATCGGACAGAGCTGCGCACGTTGGCTCTGCGCGAGCGATGGAATTGACTCCGGTACGACCGGCACCTGCCGCACGAGTGGCTGGTCAGGCATCATTCGCTGCGCGATGCCGATGGAATCGCGGCGCTGGTCGTAGCCGGCGCGCAGCCTCTGCCGAAGCGCCTCGCTCACTCGAAGATCAATGCCAGCGCCGGGCACGGAGCTACCCGTGGCCGACTGAGCGCCGAGCGACGGCGCCACGCCTGCGGTCACGAGCAGCATGCCGATCACGAGGGTGCGAGGCATCGGGTGAACTCCTCCGTGCGAGCCAGCCACCGCGCCGATTGCTGGCGCCGTGAGGCGAATGGTCATTCAAATAGAGTGCGATGGCAGCGCCGTCGCAATCCGCGTATGGCCGCCAGCATCAGTCCGGCAGCGGGAACATGCTCTTCAGGTCGGCGCTCAGCAGCGCTTGCTCTGCATCGCTGAGTACCCGCACCTCCGCGCCGAGATCCGCGGCATTCACGAGGACCAGCTCCAACCGCCAGTCGCCCTCCTCATACGGCAGGGCGAGGAAATACCGCACCATGGGGTTGTCGAGCGCGTCGTCGTTCAGCACCAGAAGCGCCGCAGTCCCCTCGGGCCAGCCTTGGACCTCGTGCACCGCACCACGCACCTCCCACGGCCCCCGAAGCTGAAACAGCGCGGGGAGCACGCTCAGCGTGTCCTCCACCACGCGCGCCGAGACACGCCCCGCAATGCTGGTCAGCTCCGTGACGGGGACCGACACCATTTGCGACGTGTCCACCGCCCGGGGCTTGTCCAGCGGCTCCCAGGAGGCGTTCGGCGTGAAATCGTCGCGATCAACGAGCGGCCGCCACCAGCTGGATCGCACCTTCCGCAGGCTCGCCAGCACGGCCATGCCATTCTCCTGTGCGTACTCGGTGCGCGACAGGCAGACACAGAGATGCCTGCCGCCGGAGGGTTCCCCCGGCAGCACGATTTCATGCAGGTACACCATGCCCGCGGTTGGTATGCTCACTGCGTTTCACACCTGGCCGACGACGGTGCCGCGCGTCGGCGACACAGCCGAACCTATCGCTTGGCCGGCTGCCCCGGCCGTGGCATCGTCTTCGCGATGAACTGCCGGATGTCCTCGTTCGATGTCCCGAGGTCATCCTGCCGCAGGTACATCATGTGGCCGGAGCGGTACCCCTTGAACGTCATCCGGTCCTGGAACCGCCCCGCCGGATCCATGTTCCACATCGTGTACTTGGCATCGAAGTACGGCGTGCCGCCGTCGAAGTACCCGGACTGCACCATTACGTGGAGGTAGGGGTTGGTGCCCATTGCCTCCTGGAGATTCGCCCCGGTGTTGTCGCCGTTGCGGTTCCACGGATTGACCGGCCCGAACAGCCAGTACTGCAGATCCGTCTTCCAGCCGAGCCCGTCACGCAGGTACGAGTTGATGGCGGGGGCGAAGGCGTGGTTCCACGAGGTCAGGGCCGGATCGAAATCCGGCGACTCGCCCGCGTCCTCCCGATCGAGCCCCTTGTACCGGGAATCGAGGCGGCCCACGGTGAGGCCGCGCTCGCGCAGCAGCTCCTTCCAGAAGAACGACGTCGGCACCGCCATCGAGTGCTGACGGACGATGGCCTCCCGCAATCCGCTGTACCGCGCCACCTGCGAGATCAGCGCGTCCCGTTCTGCCTTGTCGAGCGCGCCGCCGCGCACGAGCGCCGGCACCAGCCGATCAACGGTGAACCGCTCGACTTCGGGAAGGAGTTGGTCGAGGTCCTTGCCCTGAAGATCGGCGGCAAGCGCCTTGTGGTACCACGCAGTCGCCGCGTAATACGGCAGCTTCAGCGCGGCGCCCACCGGACCATCGCGCTCGATGCCCAGCGGCGTCGGCGAGACGAGGATCACGCCGTTCAGGTACATCCAGTGCGACCCCTGGAGCCGCTGCGCCAGACCGGACACGCGGTTGGTCCCGTAGCTCTCGCCGATCAGGTACTTGGGGCTGGTCCAGCGGCTCTGGCGCGTCACGAACGCGTCCAGCCACCGCGCCAGATAGGCGATGTCTTCATTGACACCGAAGAACTGCTCCCGCTTCTGCTCGCCGATGATCCGCGAGAAGCCGGTGTTGACCGGATCGACGTAGACGATGTCGGCGACGTCGAGGATCGAGTGCGGATTGTCCTGCACGCCGTACGGCTGCACCGGATACCCTTCGCTGTCGATGCGGAGCAGCTTGGGCCCCGTGTAGGCGACATGCATCCACACCGAGGCGCTGCCGGGGCCGCCGTTGAACGAGATGACGAGTGGCCGGGTGGAGCGGTCGGCCACGTCGGTCCGCTCGTAATAGGTGTGGAAGAGCGTCGCGATCGGCGCCCCCTTGTCGTCCCAGACCGGCTGGTTGCCGAGCGTGACGCGATAGGGCACCCGCTGTCCCTTGATCGTCACCACGCCGTCGCGCCGGATGGTGGTGTCGGCGGGGAACTTGAGGCTCGCGTCAGACTCGGGCTTGGCGGATGGCCTCGCGGCGGCTGACGGCGAGGAGGCCGACTGAGCGGCGGCCGGCTGAGCGGCGGCGGGGCGATCCGGACGCTGGGCCGTGGCGGCAGTGGCGAACGCGGCGATGCTGGCGGCGCCGATCAAGAGCGAGGTGCGCATGACGAGGGTCCCCATCGAGGTGCCTGCGCCGGCATGGGTGGGTCGCGGCGCTCGGCTGAGAGTCTAGGGCCGCGCCGAGTCGGTCGCCACCCCCAAGCACTGGATGCGAGCCGGCTCGAGCAATCCGGTGAGGGGTTGATCAGTCTTCCCGAGCGGCGGCCCTTAGCTTCGCGCCCGCCACGGCCAGGACCACCGCTCCGGCGAGCACGACCATCGCCGCGATGAGCGCAAGCCCGCGCCGCGGCGGCGCGGCTCGCGGCCTGCAGCGTCACTCGTGCGCGTGGTCCTTCGGCGTGAGCAGTTCGATCAGTACGGCACCGCCCTCGCGCACGTCGGTCCATGACGGAACCTGAGAGCGCACTTCCGCGACGCTGCACGTCGGCATCTTCGCGACCTGCGCGTTGGTGAGCGCATTGACGATGTCCGTAAGGCCCGGGTGATGGCCGACCAGCATGACGCGCGCATGGCGGTCGTCGAGCGAACGGATCACTTCGAGCAGGGGCGTCACCGTCGCGTCGTAGATCCGCGGATCCACGACCAGCGACTCCGGCTCGAACCCGAAAGCGGCGGCCATGGCCTCGGCCGTCCGGCGCGCCCGCGTGGCGGGGCTCGTGACGATGAGTTCCGGCCGGCTTGACCGATGCGCGAGACGCTGCGCCATGGCCGCGGCGTCTCGCTTGCCGCGCTTGTTCAGCGGGCGGGCGTGGTCGGCGAGGTCGGGGTCATCCCAGCTCGACTTCGCGTGACGAACAAGAAAGAGCGTCCGGAACATGGCACCCTCCGCGAGAAGGGGCGCTGTACAGATTCAACGTACGCCAGCCGGAGCGCGGCCGAAAGGACGGGCGCGGATGCCTCGTCACCATCGGCCGCGCCGCGCCGCTTAGTGGTGATGCGCGTGCCGGTCGGCCGGCTTGGCGTGGTACTTGTGGACGACGGCGTGCCCCTGGCCGCGCGATATCAACCATCGCACCACCGGGAACGCGGCCGCTCCCGCGATCAGGAGCGACGCGGCGAGACTGCCCCAAAAAGTGAACTCCTTGAGGCCCGCGTCCATCGCCCCGGGAATCACCAGCATGATGGCGTTGTCGACGATCTCCATGATTGCGATCGACGCCGTGTCGGAGGCGAAGGCGAGTCCGAGCGCAGTCCCGAGCGCCACGCCCGCGCGCAGCAGCGGTAGCATGGTCAGGAGGTAGCCGAAGATGAAGGCCAGGACGATCGAGAGCGCGATGGTCGGCCCGTTGCCAAGTCCTGTCGCCGTGCCGATGACCATGCCCATCACCTCGCCGATCGCGCAGCCGGTCAGGCAGTGCACGGTGGCGCTGAAGGCGAGACGGTTCGGCGTTTCGAGCGTGGCGTTGTGCTCCCCTACCATGTCACACCTCCCGATGGTGGCGGCCACGCGCCAAGCGTCTGCCGCAACAGAAGGCGGCCCATTCCTGCCAGTACACGATGGGGTGGACGATCTGGCAGATCGAGTGCGGTTCGCCCTCAGGTCGCACTCCTGCCAGCCGCCAATCCAGGCCTTCGAGCACGAGCACCGTGTCGACGTGCGCGTCACTCCCTGTCAGGCTTCTGGCGATCGCAGCCAGCGCCACACTCCGGTCACTGCTCGACGTGGTCACACTCGTTCTCCGCTGGGGGTGGGCGGTGCAGCGAACGGCGGGAGGAATGTTCGTCGGAATGGCCCCGCGCGCCAGACCACTGCGCCAGCCTGGCATCCTTCGCGGCCTCGGCAGACTGGGGGATGACGTCCTTGACCGGCGAACGGCCGAGATGCACTTTGTATCCCAAAGTTGCTCGCGTATCGCGCGTGTGCACGAACCTCGGGAGGAAGTGATGAAGACGTGGGTGCGACGCATCCGCGCGGCGATGAGAATGGGCCTCACCTGGGGCGCCGCCTGGTTTGCCGCGGGCATCCTGCTCGCACGCGTCCCCGGCTTCTTTTCCGACCTCCCGTTCGCGCTCGTGTTTGCCCCGCTCGGCTTCGTGACCGGCGTCCTGTTCTCCGGGATTCTCGTCGCCATCGACGGCCGTCGCGGCTTCGAGCGCATGTCGCTCTCGCGCTTTGCGGGGTGGGGGGCCGCGAGTGGCCTGCTCCTTTCCGGGATCTTCGTCGTCGCGGCAGCGCTTCGCGGCGGTAACGTCTGGGCCGAGTTCCTGCTGTTCGGTCCCGCGCTTACCATGTCGAGCGCCGCGTGCGCTGCCGGCTCGCTGGCCCTGGCCAGGCGCGCCGAGCGGCGGGTGCTCCCCGGCCGCCCTGGGGGTCGCGCCGAAGCCGCGTTGACTCAGGAGGGGGCCGCGTCCTCGGACGCGTCCACCCGGCTCAACAACCCGTAGATTCCGCGCGCCACGAACGCGCGATAGCCGTCGTCGGGAAGCTCGGCGACCGCCGCTCGGGCCCGTTCGCCTGCTATTCGAGCCGCCGCAACCTGACCATTGGCCAGCAGCGAGTCGCCCAGGTTGAGGAGCAGCGAGGGCCTGAACGAGCGGATCTGCTCATCCGGAACGCGCTCGGCGTGGAACATCGCCAACTGGTTCCATTCCAGCGTCGCGACAAGGGTGCGTTGATGCCGAGCCAGGACGTGCGCGGCGATGCTGGCATCGTAGTCATCCTTCCGAATCGCCCATGCCTGCTCGAAACGCTCGCGCGCCAGGTCTGGCGTGCCCTCGAGCTGCATTCCCTCGGCGCAGAGCGCGACGACCGGATTGGATGGGTCAATGACCACCGGTCTCTCCGGGTGGAATCGCGACAGCGCTCGCGTCGTGGCTGATAGGGTCCCGTCCAAACCGCTCCGCCGCCTTGGCTCGCCGCTTCGCCGCTTCCGCGGCGCGATCGCGCGGCGGCGCGTTCGTCACGAGCGAGTGCAACAGCGCGTGCGCCACCTCCGTGGTGCGGACGACGGCGAGGGTGAATGCCGCCTCGTTCGCCTTCGAAGGCTTCGTGAACCCGCTGACCTTTCGCACGAACTGGAGCGACGCCGCTTCAATCTCGTCGTGCGTCACGGGCGGATCGAAGTTGAACAGCGTCTTGATGTTGCGGCACATGGTGGTGCTCCTGGAGGGTCACGCCGCCTGACGATGGCGCCAGGCAGCTGAGGAACAACAGGGAGTCTGCGGTGCTGCCGCACCCAGTTCAACCCTGGCCCGGGCAGCACCCGCGTCAGTGCCGGCTGGCGCGAGACCCCCGGTGACCGGGCCGTCCGGCAATTTCAATACTTAGGTCTTTACAAAAGTATTCTGCGGTTGTACACTCCTTGGGCAGATCGGAGAACCCAGCTAACGGGAAGAGGTCGGACATGGTGCAATCGGCAGCTACTGACAGCGTCTTTCACGCCCTCTCCAACCCGACGCGGCGGAAGGTCCTGGAACGCCTGTCTACGGGGCCGGCCACGGTCAGCGAACTCGCGGCGCCGTTCGACATGCAGCTCCCGTCGTTCGTGCAGCACCTCTCGGTGCTCGAACGGAGCCGTCTGGTGCGGTCCACGAAGCGCGGCCGCGTGCGGACGTACGAGATCGCCCCCGAACGGCTCGCCGTCGTCGATGACTGGCTGGCTGCGCGTCGTCGGCAATGGGAAGAGCGACTGGACCGGTTCGACCAGTACGTCAAACAACTCAAGGAGAGGGAGTAGACCGATGCGCAAACAATTCGCCTTCGATCCGAAGCTCGACTTCGCCATCGAGCGCTTCATCGACGCTCCCCCGCGGCTCGTCTGGGAAGCGCTCACCAAGCCGGAGCATCTCAAGGAGTGGTACATGCCCAAGGCCTGGGGGCGTGTGTCGCGCGCCGAGATGGACCTGCGTCCGGGCGGGATGTTCAGCATCGACATCGCCGTCGGCGATGGTCCGGATGTGCCCAACCTCGGCTGCTTCCTCGACGTGGTGCCGATGAAGCGCCTCGCCTGGACCTCGATGTTGTTCCCTGGTTATCGGCCGGCCGTCTTTGACGACATTCCGATCACCGCCATCGTGACCATGGAAGCCGTGCGCTCAGGCACGCGCTACGTCTTCACGGCGCTGCACCGGAATGAAGCGGACCTCGAGACCAACAAGGCATCCGGCTTCTACCAGGGCACTGAGATCGCCGTCGACCAGTTCGTGGAGCACGTGAGCGCCATGAATCAGGAGTCCCCGCAGTAACTCCGGATCATCGCGATGTACTGATGCCACGGCCAGCGCGGGCCCGGGTCGGTGCGATTGGCGGGCTGCATCTGGCCGTGCCCGAGGATGTGAAGCGAATCGCGCGGAATGCCCTGCCGCTTGGTGATGTCGCAGACGAGCTGCGCCGATTTCTGCAGCTGCGAGGCCGGAAACGAATCCTGCGACGCGTACCCGGCGTGCTCGATGCCGATCGTCATGTGGTTCATCTGCGTGCCGTTCATGCCGCAGTTGAAGTTCTGGTTCAACGTGCAGTTGTACGACGCCGCGATCTGCCAGGCGCGGTCCTTCTCGCGCACCAGCTGCGACACTTCACTGCCGCTCTCGTTGAGCACGTAGTGCGCGCTGACCACCGACGCCGGGTTGACCAGCCAGCTCCAGCAGCCGGTGTACGCGCCTTCACAGGTATGAATGATGACCATCAAGATGCCGGTCGTGCGCGTGTTGTAGTTCGGCGACGGACGCCAGATCGCGCTGGCGAAATCGACGTTGCTGGGCGGGGGCGCGCACGGGTCAGCCTGCGTCAGCGAGGCCAGCGGCGTCACGGCCAATCCCTGCGCCGCGTTGACCTCGCGCGCAAACGCGGTGCGCCCCTCCGGCACTTCGATGTCGGTGAAGCCATCCAGCCCGCGGTCGGCGAGCAGGGCGGCTGCCGCTCGAATGTTGGCCGCGGCATCGTACTTCGCCGCCTCAACCGAGACACCCGCGCGACGCGCACCCCGCGTCAGACGTTCGCCCCGCAGCGCCATGACGCCGAAGGCGGCCGGGCGGCCTTCAAACTCCACCGCGCCCTTCACCATCTGCCAGCGCGTCTCGACATACGCGACGGACTTGAGCAGGGCGTACGAGACGCCGAATTCGCTCGCCGCCGCCGTGAACAACGTGTCGTACCTGGTCGGGATATCGGTAACCGGCGCGCTGACCGGTCGGCTCTCTGACAGTGACGCCAACCGGCACTGCACGACCGGTGCCGTGGCGTCCTTTCCCCCGCCGCAGGCGACGGCAGCGATCACTCCGGCGAGCGCGCACACCCGCACCCGTGTCATCGGATCCGCTTTCCGAGTGTCGCGTCATACACGCGCACTTCCGCGGTTCCGGACGGCGGGGTGTAGAACGCGGTCAGGTAGCGGCCGCTCGGCGCCCAGCGCAGTGAATCGGCCGACGAGTCAAAGTAGAAATCGAGCACCGCGAGTGCGCCGCCGGCGGCGGGCACCACGCCAACCAGCTCATGCGTGCCGGCCGTTTCAAACGCCACCCAGTCCACGAGCGGCGACGCGAGCACGTGTCGAAAGCGCGTGGCGGCCACGCTGAACGTGCTCCCCGGGGCTGGGGTCCATTGCCGCGGCACGATCGCTGCCCCCGCCGGCGCCGCGGCGGAGTCGAGCGTCAGCAGCGCGCGACGACCACTGCCGTCCTGTCGGTAGACGGTGCTCCCCTCGGTCACGAACGCGACGGGTTGCGGTTGCGACTGCGGCGGCTGGTGGCGGCAACCACTCGCCGCCAGCAACGCACATGCGATCAGCAGTCGAGTCTTCACGTCGATGGAATCTACAGCGCGCCGGCCGCTATCGCGCCGTTGCCGTAAACGTGACCGGCGATCCCGACGCACCCGCCAGCACCGCTTGTGCCGTCTGCGTGCCGGTCGCCGGTCCCAACGTCCACGTCGCGCTCGCCCGCCCGTTCGTGCCCGTCACGGAACTCGCCGTGATGCGACCGCCGCCTGAGGTCACGACCCATGTGACGGTGATGCCGGCCATCGCCTTTCCTCGTGAATCCTCCACCAGCACTTCGAGCGGCTTGCCGAGGGTCGCGCCGGGTTTGGCCTGCTGCGCATTGCCGCGCACCTCGCGCAGCAGCGCCGGAACGTTGGTGACGGCAAACACGGCCGACGTTGCCGACGTGACGCCATCGGCGCTGGCAATGAGCGTCAGCCCCGATGCTGGCGCATTGAACTGCAGGCGATCAAAGACCGCAAGGCCGAAGACCGCGGCGACGGTCGCATTGCCCGTGAGTCGCGCCTCGCCGGTTGGCGAGACCAGCGTCAACGACACCCTGCCGGTAAAGGTGGAGTCGTGCTGGCCGCGTGCGTCGAGCGCCTCAACCACCACCGCGGGCGTCATCGCGACTCCCACCGCCACGTTGCTCGGTTCAGCGGCGAAGGCGAGCGTGCCCGGCGGCGCCGACGTCACCGCGAGCGCGAGCGCGGTGAACTCGGTGGAGACACCTTTGGCGTCCACCAGCGTCGCCTTCAACTTCATCGCGCCGTCCTTCGCGCCAAGCACCCACTTGTTCGCCGACAACCCCTTGGCATCGGTCGTGGTGACCGAGTCCCCCGGCACGCCGTCGCCGGGGTTGGCCTTCCACGCGATGTCAATATCGGGAAGCGGCGCGCCCGCCGCGTCGAGGAGCTGCACCACCACCGGCTCCGCCAACGCGGTCCCGACACGCGCGGCCTGTCCGCTGCCGCTTACGATGCTGAGTGTCGCCTTGTTCAGGTCGACGCCCGCTCCGCCGTTGTTCCCGTTGCCGTGCGTGGTGTCGGCCGGCGCGGTGGCCGTGGCCGACACGGTATAGGGTGAACCCAGCAGCCCCGGCGCGGTCACCGTCAGTGTTTGCCGGCCGGCGCTCGGCCCCAGCTGCCAGTTCGCGCTCGCGTATCCACCCGCGTCGGTGGCTCCGCCGGCACTGGCGACGCTCCCGCCGCCGGCCGGCGCGAACGAGACGCCGACATTCGGCACGCCTTGCTCCTCTGCGTCAACGACGCGAACCCGCACGGGCTCCGGGAGCGTGCTTCCCGCCGCGCCGCGCTGACCGCCGCCCGACACGATGCGCAGCCGCTCCGCCCGACGCGCGATCATGAGGTGCGCGGTGTCGGCCGCGCCATTGAACATCGTCGCAACGATCTGCACCGCTCCGGCCGCGCCGCGCGCCAGTCCCGCGGGCGACGAATAGCGCGACAGCGGCGCCAGCAGCGTATCGAGCGAGCGATACAGCACGGGCGCCCCCACCACATCTCGGCCGCTGGCGTCCGTGGTGCGCGCTGCAAAGGTGAACGCATCGCCGCTGGTCACTTCCTGCACGCGCGGCGACAGCCTGATGCGGGTGGCGCTGGCCCCGGCGCCAGTGTACCGCACCGCGACCTCCACCGGCTGTGGCGCCGGCAGATCGGCGCCCGCGGGCTGCGCAATGATCGTGGCCGGTCCGCCGCGGAAGACGGTGTCACGGTCCGCGTTGATATACGACAGCGAGAGCCGCATCGGCTCGCCCGTGCGAGGCGCGGCGGCCCCGAGCTTCACCGACACGGTGAGTGACAGCGAGTCGAGCGACACCGAAAAATCGTAGGTGCTGTCGAACGCCGCCGTGCTGTCCCATCGCTCGAGGAGCACGCGCACCTTATTGAATGGCACCAGCGTGCTCAGGGTCGGTCCCGACGAGCCCATCACGGCGGGGAACCGGGGATGCACCGCCGGCAGCGCGACGTCCGCTCCCCGCGGCGCGCTGGGCGCGTCGCGGCCGCACGACGTCATCGCGGCCAGGACGGCCAACGCGGCGGCAAGCAGGTGGAGGGCTGGACGACGGAGAGCGGTCATCAATAGTCAATTAGCAGTCCCTTGTCGCCTGTACACAAGGGACGCCACGCTTCCCTGCCCCGGCGCCGAGGTGCTCGGGGATTGCCACGCCCAGTGCGTCCATCTCCTGATCGAGGCGCTCCGTGAGGACGAGGGCGGTACGGCAGCTCACGAACTCGATGGCGTCCCTTTCTCCAGCAGTCGGGCGACGGCAGTCATCGTCGTCCAGCTCCGCGTGGTCACCCGAATCCCGAAAAGCCGATCGAGCGCGCCAAGGGCGCCGATGGCTTTCATCTTGCGTCGGTACACGCCGACGATGAACCGCGGCTCGAGCGCAAGCACCTTCACGAGCCATTGGCCGCGAGGTGGGAGGCTCAGGGGTAGCGGTGGCGCCGACCGCGAACGACGCGCCAGCACGCTCACGAACCGCACGACATCAGGTCGCGCGGGATGACCGGCAAAGAAGTCCTGCGACACGAGCTCGACCATGCTCCGGCCCTCGCAGATCATGAGCTCGGCCTCAACGGGAAGACGGCGCGTCACTTCCTCGCGGAGCTTTGCCTGGCTGATGCGATTCCGTACGACAAAGGTGCCCGCTGCGCCCACGTTGACGACGTCGAGGTGCTTCAGTTGCCGGACGAGCACCGTCGGCCGGAAGCGCCGATGGCCTCCGACGTTGACACCTCTCAGGAAGACCACGAGTGCCATGACACCCCCAACTGGCGCGATCACCGAAGCACTGAAACCCGGCACGACCCGCCCCGTACGGCAACACCATAGGCCTTCCCCGGAGCGCCCCCTGTGAAGCAGACCGATCTCCTGAGCGCGACCTCGATACTGTCCGTAATCCTGCTTGCCCTGCACATCTCGCAGGACATCGTCTTCGGCCTCGACCGCGCGGGACTCAATCACCTGGTCGGCGTCGCCATCCTGCTTGTCATTGCCTGCGGCGCCGTGCTGCTTCGCGAACGGACATCGGGCAAGGTGATCATGCTCCTCGGCGGCGTGATGGCGGCCGGCATGCTGCCCCTGCACATGCGCAACGGCCTGCGCCCGGAGTTCCTCGCCAAGGACGGCGCCCTGCTGTTCATCTGGACCATCTACCTCCTCGGCGTCCTCGGCGCGTTCTCGATCATCCTTGCCGTCCAGGCGCTGTTGCGCGGCCGGCGGGCTGACTCGTGAGGGGCAGCTCGACAACCAACTTCTGGACTACCGCTTCTTCCGCCCGACACCGGGCGCAGCGGCGACTTGGCGCATCCATGCCGCGATCTGGCGTTCGTCGAGGTTGTCCACTGACCTGAGCTCCACGCCGCGCGTTGCCTTGCCCATCGCGACCGGCGTCACGGGCGGTACCGGCGTGAGCGCTGCACCGTTTATGAACATCAGCTTGACGTGGTCAGCGAAGCCGCCGCAGCAGCAACACCAGCCGTCGCCGACGCCATAGCACGACATGCCCCATTTCACGGAGCGCTGCAGGCCGGGAAGCGTTCTGGCCGCCAGCGCATCGACGCGTTCTGCGATGCTGCGCTGTGGCTGCGGCAGGCTGGCGATGTACGCGAAGACCGGCTTGTCGCCAACCGCGGCCTTCGCGGGGCTTGCCTTGCCGGTCACCATCGAATGCGGCAGCGTCGCGGCGGCCTTGCCGCCTCCTGCCGTGCGCTTGGCCGGCTTCCGGCCTGCGCGCTTGGAGGGCTTGTCAGACTTACGGGTGGGCATGTGGGTCACCGGTCGCGGCGTTTCACGTCGCTACGCGTCATTGTAGGCTTTCTCAAGCGCCGCGACGTCGAGCTTCACCATCGTCATCATGGCCTCCATCACGGCCTTCACCTTCCCAGGGTTCGGGTCGCCGATCAACTCCATGAACCGCCGCGGGACGATCTGCCACGAGAGGCCGAACGGGTCCTTGATCCAGCCGCACGCGGTCGGCGTCGCACCGGCCTTGACCAGCTTCTCCCAATACTCGTCGACTTCGGCCTGGTCTTTGCAGTCCACATACAAGGAGACGCCTTCGGAGAACGAGAAGTACGCGCCCCCATTGTAGCCCATGAAGGCCTGACCACCGACCACGAACTCGGCGGAGGCGACCGGGCCGTCCTTGCCGGTGCGGGCGACGTTCTTGATGTGGGAATCCGGGAAGGTGGCGGTGTAGAACTCCATGGCCGCCTCGAGCTGGTCGTTGAACATCAGGAAGGGTGTCACCTTGGTCATCGGACGGGTTCCTTCGGTTGGGGGGCGATGGTAACGGCGGAAAGCGTATCCGCGATGCGGTACGCGTTGGTACTGTCCGCCCGCGGTGTGAGCTCGTCGGGGAGACCGTTCAAACGCGCTCCTCGGACTTCGGCGCAACGATGAGTTACTGCGCGATGTGCGGGGTCGTAGGGGTGAAGGTCAACGCGGTGAGTGTCTGCCACCGATCGCGCCCGCGCATATGCGTCGCGGCATTCTGCAGCGGTGTAGCGAGGATACAGCGGCGCCAGCGCCAGCTTCGCGACGAGAACGCAGAGGCCGGTCACAAGCAGAAGTGCGAAGGGCCAACTTTTTCGTGAGTCCATGGACAGTCACGTGATGGGTTGAGTCGTCTGGCGATCGCGTCGCTACTGGCGCACAATCACTACCCCGCAGCTGGCCGGGTCGGCTTCAGCGAGCTGCTAGCCAGCGCCGACCTGGCGTACGGTGTGCCCCGCCGCGATGAGGGCGGCAACGGCGCCCTCGAGTTGGGTGGCCGGCGTGAGCACATAATCGGTGTCATAGGTGGAGATGGCGCAGATGGTGATCCCGGCGTGAGCAAGGGGGCTGGCAATCGACTCGAGCATGCCCGCCTCCGCAAAATCGAGTGGGCCGACGACGCGCAGGCACCGAAAACCGCGCTGGGCTTGAACGCCGAGGGGAACAGAGACTTCCTCGCAGACGATGGAGAGTTCAGTCGGCGTGCGTGTGAGGCAGACAAGATCGCCCGACTGGGCCCAACTGGGGACCGGAGAGGCGGGAGCCAGCCGAGCGACGGCGAATGTCCGCGGCAGCAGCTCGAGGGCAAGAACACGGTGATCCATGCAATTCGCCTGCGGCTCAGGGTGCGTTGCAAAACGTCGGGTTCTATCTCAGCCCTTCAAATGAGCTGCGGTGCCGGGACGCTCATTGGACACGTTGCCGACCATCGCCCACCGGCCGTTCCGCTTTTCATACAGCTCGACCCACGCCCACACCGTATGCGTGGAGTCAACAGGGACCGCGGCCACGGGATGTGCAACGACTTCCACGTTCGCCATGAGCCACGCTTGTGAGCCATCGCGGGAGACTTGAATGATCGGCGCCTGCACGTCTCGGTAGACGCTGAACCGCGTGCCAAGGAAGTATCGCCGTCGCATGGCCAAGCGGTCGGCGCGCGCGCTCGGGAACACCGAGCCTCGGTTACCGACGAGGACTGTGTCCGCCTCCAGTGCGGTCCAGGCTTCCGCATCTCGGGCCAAGTGGGCCTCGAGGACTTGCCGATGAATGCTCCGCAGCGCCTCACGATCGGTCACGCCTGACGCGGTCGGCGCACAGCCGTGGAGCGCGATGACGGCGAGGAGGTAGAGTGCGCGCAATGGGTACATGGGGGGTCTCGTGAAGGGTCGCTGGTCTCGACCGAACGAACGGCGTTGTGCTGCGGCGGTTCTAATAGATGCGACCGCGAGCGGGCGCGCCAGACAGCGTTCACCGGCGATGCCGGCGGCCCGCGGCCGCCTCCCTGGTAGCGCCGTCGGCACCGGCGTCCTGTGAGCGGGACGACTTGACGTTATGACGTTTTAGCAACAGATTCCTTTCATGCCAACCACCAAGCGTGCCACCGTGTACTTTGAGGCGCCCGTTCATCGGGCCCTCCGTCTCAAGTCCGCCGAGACGGATGCGAGCGTCTCGGAACTCGTGAACGCCGCGGTGCGTCGCAGCCTGGCCGAGGACGCCGACGATCTGGCGGCCTTCCGTGACCGTGCGAAAGAGCCACGCGTGACCTTCGAAGCCGTCGTCCGCGATCTGAAGAAACGTGGCAAGCTATAGCATCTTGTTCACGCGGTCGGCCGCCAGGGAACTTGAGCGCGTGCCGACGAAGGATCGCCATCGCATCGTGAAGAGAATCGGGACACTCGCCGACAACCCCCGCCCCGCGGGCGCGGAGAAGCTCAGCGGTGACGACAAATACCGCATTCGCCAGGGCGACTACCGCATCCTCTACGAAATCGTCGATGCCGGCCTGATCGTCACCGTCGTCCGCATCGGCAACCGCCGCGAGGGTTACCGTCGGTAGCCACAGGGCGTCTAGGTCTCGCTAACGCTCCGCTTCAGCGGCAGGCCGCGCAGCGGACCGTCCGCTGCAACTGGGTGCTCGCCCGCACAGTCTTCCGTCGACGCCGTTCATTCGTTCGGTATCGAGAACCAATGGCGCGGCAAGCCCTGATCAACCACGCGCCTCAGGCCTCTGGCATTATTGCGTCCTTCAGAGCGTGCGCCTTGCGCCCTCCGCGCGTGATCTTCTCTGCAGGAGCCGTCTCGCTCAACCGTCGTGCGAGGTCGATGCAGCGGCCGGCCAGCTCGCCCGCGCCGTCGTGCAGTTCGCGCGAGGTCTTCACCGTTGCGACGTTGCGCTCCATATCCTCTGCGGTCCATCCGCGAGAGTGGCCTATGAAGGGGAACTGCGGAAAGTGAAACCCGAGTTCGCCGAAGAAGTTCATCAGTTGCCCGGCGACGCCTTGCACGTTGTCCTGGCCGCCAACAATGATGAATCCAGCGACCTTGTTCTTGATCAGGACCTTGTCGTGAGTGGTCACCTGGTTCTGAACGCAGTTGAGGCGCTCGGCCATCTTGAAGTAGAGGGACGAGGCCGCACCCCATCGGATCGGCGTCGCGATCAGTACGACGTCTGCCCAATGCACCAACGCCTCGTAGACCACGTCGAGTTCGTCACGCGGATCCATCTGCGTGATCGAGCAGGGCCAGGTGCAGGCGCGCGAGCTCTTGGAGTAGTACCCGTGGCAAGCATGGAAGTTGAGCGCATTGAGTCTAATCAGTTGTGTCTCACACCCGTTGCCCTCTGCAGCTTTGAGGGCCGAGGCCAGCAGGTCGTCGGAGCCTGAGTAGCGCGGGGACTGCTCATCCATCGCGGTCGTGGAAATGCCGACGACCCGAATCGTGCCTTGCGCCCGCTCGATCTTTCGCGCCAATGGATGCGGCGCGTGCGGCGCTTTCCGCCTCTTTGTAGCGCCGGCGATGTCCACGAGTACCCGGCCCTGTTCGATCCTGACCGGATAGGCCGGCACGCGGTCGTCCTCGTACCCAGGTTCGCCGATTCCGGTAACGCGGTGGAACTTCCACTGATGCCACGGACAGACGACAAAATCTCGGTCGAGGCCTCCCTCGCCCAATGGCCCACCGACATGATTGCACGCGTTTGAGATCGCGCCGAATTCACCGCCGACACAGGAGAGCGCGATTCTCACATCACCCGCCCGGACCGCCTGCAGCGCAGTTCTCTGCAGCTCGTCCGCCGCGCCAACGTCTACCCAGTTCTCAGGCCGCTGCATGTATGACTCCCCTTGGCGCTCTGTGGGTTACGTGTCCCGGCTTTGTCATGCCTGCGGTTCATTCGTCGGTGGTGCATCGCGGGCTAACGACTCGGCGTTCTGCTGCGAACGCTCTAATAGTTGGTATGAAGCGGCGACTGGACCTCCCGGCAC
>CAYQCP010000057.1:0-22007 GCA_964416005.1 uncultured Gemmatimonas sp. | reverse complement strand
ACGGGAGCGGATGCCTCAACTTGATAGTGTTGCACTTGGTTATTGAACTCGCGAGTCGAAATCCTCTGTCGTGATCCTCAATCGCGATTCTAGGTCCAAAACCTCAATCAGCCGTAAAGACTCGCGGGGGCCACCATTCGGTGCGCCCCCGCGAGAGTGCTTCAGGCCTGACGATGCGACGTGAGACACCACGTACCGTTGCTGCCTTTCGGCCCTGGCGGAGTTGGCGGGCCCGCGCCCACCGGGGCCTGAAGCATCTTCAATCTATCGGGTTGGGCAAGTGCGGCACAACTGCGATTGAGGATTTGGACCCCTGATTGCGATTCAGGACGACGATGAAGGACGGCGATTGACGATCGCCGGTCGTGGTCCTCTATCGCATTCCTCGATCGCGATCCTCGGTCCAAATCCTCAAGCACCCAGCAGTCGTTCCGTCTCGCCCATCGCGTCCACGCGTCGGCCGATCTCTCGCACGCGCTCGATGGCAGCGGTCAGCTCCACCTGCCCTGCGTTGAGCGCCCCCGCCTTCAGGAGGTCCAGGCGCAGCAGCTCAAGTGCGGCCATGACCTCCTCGAGTCTCGCGCGCCCTTCGGGCGAGCGGGGACCGGCGCGGAGGTGCAGCGCGTCGCGCTCGAGCCGCGCCACCAGCGATGGCACGTCGCCGAGTACGCCGCGCTGGGCCGCGGGAAGCGCGGCGTGTGCCAGCCGGACGCGTTCGCCGACGGCGAGGACGGTGGCCTCTCCGCCCTCCAGGGAGGGTGCACTGACCGGCGGCAGCCCAATACCCGCCACGCGGAAGATCGCTCGCCCCAGCCATCCGCTCGCCAGGCGATTCCACGGTCCTTCCGTCGAATCGCGCTGCACGAAGCCCCAGAGAGCGCGCACGGCGACGGTCGGGGCCACCACGGAGAGCGCACCGAGGACGACCGTCATGAAGTCCGCGGTGTTCTGCCACAGTCCCCACATCGAGCCGGCGCCGACGCCAAGCGCCACGACGCCCGTCGCCAGGAACGCGCGTCCGGTCTTCGCGCCAACGCTGTGCGCCTCCTCGGCGCGGGCTGGCTGTTCGCGTCGCAATGCCACGGCCAGCGCGCGCGCGTCGTACCCGGCGCGCAGCAGTTGCCTGGCGTGTCCGCCCAGCTGCGCGATCCGCTCGGCGCCAAGCGCCCCCATCAGGGCCGCAATCAACAGGTAGACCGCCGACAGGATGGACGCCGTGAACGACGCGTCGGGAAGCGCGTCGAGGATAAGCCCCAGCACGCCGGCAACACCGGCGGCCGTGCCGGCCGTTGCGACTTCTGCCCCTGCGCGCTCCCACTCACGGAGGTAGACGCGCACCGGCGCGGGCACGACCGCCACCCTCGACCGCTCTTCCCCCAGCACCGCCGCCAGCACTTCCGCCGACGGCCAGCGGTCACCCGGCGCCTTCGCCAGGCATCCATCCACGGCGCGAACAAACGCGTCGGGGAGCCCGGCGCGGGCTGTGGCGAGGGACGGCGCTGGCTCCGAGGCGTGTTGCACGAGAAAGGACATAGCATCAGGCCCATCAAATGGCGGCCGCCCGGCCACCGCCATCCACGACGTGACGCCAAGTGCGTACAGGTCCGACTGCGCGGTGGCCTCCTCGCCCGCTCCCTGCTCCGGACTCATGTACGCCGGCGTCCCCATCGTCACGCCTTCCACGGGCGTGTCACGTCCCACGGTGTAGGCAATGCCGAAGTCGGTGACCATCGCGCGGTCGCCGTCGCGGTCGAGCAGGATATTGTCCGGCTTGACGTCGCGGTGTACGACCCCGCGGGCGTGCGCGTGCGCCAGCGCCCATGCCACCTCCTGCATCACGCGCATGGCCTCGCCCACCGGCAGCGCCCCGGCGCGCCGCACCCGCTGCCCGAGCGACTCGCCCTCGACCAGCGACATGACGAAGAAGACCAGCCCATCGTGCTCCTCCACTGAGTGGATGGGGACGATGTGCGGGTGCGACAACGCGGCGGCCGTGCGCGCCTCGCGCAGGAAACGGCGCCGTCGGTCCTCGCTAACGGCCAGCGCGGGCGGCAGCAGCTTGATGGCGACCGGTCGGTCGAGTGCGAGGTCCCGCGCCTTGAAGACCACGCCCATGCCCCCGCGGCCGATTTCCTCGATGAGGCTATAGCGTCCGGCGACGGCCTGCTGAAGGGCGAAGAACTCGGTGGAGGGCATGGAGACCGTACGGATGGGCGTCAGGGCAAGTTGCGGCAACTGCGATTGAGGATTTGGAATCCGGAACTGGAGGCAGGAGCACGACTCCGGACGGCGATTCACGATCACGGCCGTCGTCGGTCCACGTCCGGGTTCCCGCTCCTCAATCGCCATCCGGATTCCAACTCCTCAATCGTCCCCTATGCCAGCACCTTCTTCAGCACCTCCGTCGCCTTCTGCATCTCCTCCATCGTCCCAATCGAGATACGCAGGTGTGTCGTGAGCGGCGGGAACGGCCGGCCCACGGCGATCCCCTCCTTGCGGCAGGCCTCGCGCATCGGGCGCATGTCGCGCCGCAGGTTGATCATGAGGAAGTTCGTCTCGCTCGCGCCTGCCTCATAGCCGGCCTTCTCGAAAAAGGCGCGCGCAAAGGCCTTCGCGTCGCGGTTGCGCTTCTGCTCGAGCGCGATGTGCTCGCGGTCGTTGACCATCGCCGCCGCCGCCGCGAGTGCGAGGACGTTGACGCCGCTGCCGAGCCGCCACGCCTGCAGCCGTCGCGCGGTGTCGCGGTGCACGATGCCATAGCCGACGCGCAGCCCGGCCATGCCGAACACCTTGGAGAAGGTGCGGGCGACGATGACGTTGGGATCGGCGAGCGCCAGCGGGATTGCCGTCTTGTACGACGGGTCGTCCACGTACTCGTGGTAGGCCTCGTCGATCAGGATGTACGTCGCCGGCGAGCCGCGGCGCACGCGCGCCACAAACTCGCGCACCGACGCGTCGCCGTGCACCGTGGCCGTGGGGTTGTTCGGGTTGCAGAAGAAGACCAGCCCCGCCCCGCCCGCCTTGTCGCCCATCTGCCCGAGGTCGAGGCGCAGCTTGTCGTCCACCGGCACGGAGACCACGGGGCGCCCCATCGTGCGCGCGAAGTTCTGCGGCAGCTCGAACGTGGGCGACGCGGTCACGAGGTGCTGCGCGGTGTTCACGAATGCCTCGACGCACATCCGCAGCGTCTCGCTCGAACCGCAGCCGAGCACCACGTTCTCCTCGCCGACGCCGTTGGCGCGCGCAATGGCGGAGATGAGCGCGTCCTCCGGGGCATCCGGATAACGATTGGCCTCGCCGAACATCGCCCGGATGGCCTCAAACGCCTTGGCGCCGGGGCCGTTGGGATTCTCGTTGCTGTCGAGGCGAATCAGGCCGGCCGACGGCGCGGGGGTTGTCAGCCACTCGGCGAGGCGCGCTTCATGGCCGCGGCCGCCGATGAAGGGCGGCGTCAGGAGTCCGGCTCCCCCGAGTCCGAGGGCAGAGACGAAGTGGCGGCGGGAGACGGACATGGCAGACTCCGGGGGAAGGGTCGGCTCGTACGACGATTGAGGACTTGGAATCCGGATCCGGACTCAGGATGGCGATCACGGACTGCGACCTACGATCGCACGTCGGATGCGGATCACGGACGTCGTGCGCGATCGCAAATCCAATTCCGAAATCGTGGTCTCAATCCCGTTCCGGAGTCCAGATCCTCAATCGTCTCTTCTCGGGAACCTACCCGCCCACCGCCGCCTACGCGAGCGCCTGCACCATCGCCCTCGCCGCCTCGTCCACCCGCGCCGCCGACGCGTCGAGGTGGCAGACCACGCGTATGCGCTTGTCGTGCCAGGCCGAGATGAGCACGCCGAGTTGCTTGGCGCGCGCCGTCACCGTGCCGGCATCGAGGCGCGCCGGCAGGTCGATCATCACGATATTGGTGTCGGGCGGCACCACCTGCACGTCCTGCACGCCGTCGGCAATGGTCGCCGCGAGCCGCTTGGCGTTGGCGTGATCCTCGGCGAGGCGGCCCAGATGATGCTCGAGTCCGTGCAGCGCGGCGGCGGCCACGATGCCGCTCTGGCGCATGCCGCCGCCGAGGCGCTTGCGGGCGACGAACGCCTCCGCGATGTGCGCCTCCGTGCCGGCGACGGCGGCGCCCAGCGGCGCGCCGAGTCCCTTGGAGAAGGAGACCATCACGGTGTCGGCGCAGGCGGCGAAGTCGGCGAGCGACGTGCCGGTGGCCACGGCGGCGTTCCAGAGTCGCGCACCGTCCATGTGGATCGGGAGCTTCAGGGTGCTGCGCGCGAAGTCGGCCATCGCGCGCAGCTCGGCCAGGGGCGTCACCATGCCGCCGGCGCCGTTGTGCGTGTTCTCGAAGCAGACCACGCTGGCCACCGGCGCGTGCTTGCTGGGGGAGCGCACCGCCGCCTTGAGCGTGTCGAGCGTCATCACCGGCGCGCCGCGCACCATGCGCGGCTGGAGTCCGCGCAGCCCCGCGAGGCCGGCGATCTCCCAGTTCACGATGTGCGAATCGTCATGCGCGTAGGCCTCGGTCCCGTGCCGGCCGTGCACCCACAGCCCGCACGCGTTGCCCATGGTGCCGGTGGGCACGAACAGGGCCCGTTCCTTGCCGAGCATCGCCGCGACGCGCTCCTGCAGGGCGAGCACGGTGGGGTCGCCGTCGAGGACGTCGTCGCCCACCTCGGCCTCGGCCATCGCGCGGCGCATCGCCGCCGTGGGCTTGGTGACGGTATCACTCCGCAGGTCAATCACTATCCCTCCATGGCCTCCGGCCCGTGCAGCCGCCGGCGCCGCAAGGCGTAGATGTGCCCCACCTCGCCGCCGACGATGAAGATCAGCGCCGCGTAATACGCCCAGAAGACGACGATGACGAGCGCCGCGAGCGTCCCGCTGTACAGCGACGCGGGGTCGAAGCGCTGCACCACGAGCACGAACAGGTTGCGCGCAAGCTCGAACAGCACGCCCGTGGTCATCGCCGCGACGAACGCCTGCCGCCACGGCACGCGCCGCGGCGGGATGTACTTGTAGATGCTGAAGAAGATCGCCACCACGACACTGAACGCGAGCAGGCGCCCGACGGCGTACTCGACCGTGCCCATGGTCGTGGCGTCCACCCCGACGTCCTGCAGGATGGCGATGCCGCTCCGGCTCATGATCGCCAGGTACGCGGAGAGCACCAGGTAGACGACCAGGAGCAGCGACGACAGCAGCGTATAGCCGAAGTCGTACAGCTTGCCGACCACCATGCCGCGCCCGTGCGCCACGGAGAAGACGCGCTGGAGCACGCTGCGCAGCGTGCCGAACAGCCGCGTCGAGAACCACGCGAACGCGACCGCCGACAGCAGGCCCACCCGGCCGCGCGTGGCGACCACGTCACGCAGGATCGGGTCGAGGAGGGTCGTGCCGTCGCCATTGCCGACGGGGAGCAGGCGTCCGAGGAACTCCAGCACGTCACGCGTCGAGTCCGCCTCGGGCTTGTCGAGCACGTACCCGATGCCGGCGATCAGCAGCAGGAAAAACGGCACGCCGGCGAGGAGGATGTTGTAGGCCACCCCGCCGGCGAGAAAGAACAGGTCGTCTTCGCCGCCCTTCACCCAGAGGCGCCGGGCGTAGTCGACGATGGTGTCACGGAGGCGCGCCGCCCTCCAGGCTGGCGGCGCGCTCATGCTCCGTGCACTCCGGTCATCAGTTCTGGACGATGATGAGGAACTTCGACGCCGACCAGAACTGCTCTGCGTTCACGATCTTGATCGCGCCCTTGTAGCCGCTCTTCGCGGGCGCCGGCTCCGTGCCGCCGAGGTCCTGCCGCGACAGCACGCGGTAGCTCTTGTCGGCCTTCGGCAGGGTGATCTCCTTGGTCGTCGTCTTGTCGACCGACGTGAAGTCGGCCGGGTTGAGCGCCGTCGCCGGGATGTCGGTGGACCCGATGCCCAGGAGGCCGCCGCGCTTGACGATGATCCCCTTCTTGCGGAGCTCATCCTTGGTGCCGATGACGTAGTAGACGGTGTTGCGCTCGACCGTGAGCGCCGCCTTCTCGGTCGTCAGCGCCTCCTTCTCCACCGTCAGCTGCGCCTTCTCCGTCTTGAGCACGACGTTCTCGCCCTGCAGCGCCGAAACCTGCGCCGTCAGCGAGGCGATCTCGGCCTTCTGGTTCTCGATGATCGACTTGAAGGCGGTGATCGTCGAATCGAACTGGGCCAGCTGCGTGGCCAGCGCCTTGTTGTCGCCGGTGAGCGTCGCCACCCGCTGGCGGCTGGCGGCGAGGCGCGACTCCGCGTCGTTCACGCGGTCGGTGAGCGTCTTGATGCGCTCGAGCATCTGCGCGCGCTGTTCGGACGGCGAGAGGCTGGTCAGTTCGCCGCTGGCGCCAACGACGGGCTTGCCGGCCTTGGCATCCCGCACGCGGGCCAGTTCGGTGTTGACGTCGGCGATGAACTGCGACGTGGCCATGACGTCCTTCAGCAGCGAGTCCTTCTCCGCCGAGATGAGCTTCACCTGCTCGAGTTCCTTCTCGTAGTCCTTCTTGGACACGCACCCCGAGAGGGTGAGCACCGCCGCGGCGGCCATCAGAAATATCTTACGCATGTTGTCTCCGTTGAATGGTGCGGAACCCGCCCCGGCGGGATCCGCGGCGCTGCGGGTGCTACTCACCGGCCTCGGCGTCGTCAGGGGCCGCTTGCACGGCCGGGCCAGCTTGCGACGGCACAGGCCGGCGCGTTTCGGATGTCTTTATGTACCGCTGGACGTGCGGTAAGGTCCCGCCGACGCCCAGCTGGGTGAACAGGAACTCGAACTTCGCGTCGTAGGCGCGGGCCAATTCGTCCTGCGTCGCCGCCGGCAGGGACCACAGCGCCTTCTTGAAGGGTCCCAGCGCCTTCTTGCGCGACTTGTAGAAGAACTGCTCGTCGGTGTCGCCCGGCTTGCGCTCGTCCTTCGCGTTCTCGCGCAGCCAGCCGTAGATCTCGGCGCGCAGCGCCTCGGGCAGGTGATCGTAAAGCATCGTCTGGAAGCCCGTGGCGAGGTGGATCTCCGCCGTCTCCGTGCGCGGGAAGTTGTTGAACAGGTCATCGGGCAGCGTCGATGCGCCGTGCTGCACTGCGCCCGACAGCCCGTACTCCGCGCGTGCGACACGCCCGAGGTCCTCGAGCGTCTGGAAGTCGAGCTGCACGTCGGCAATGGAGCCGTCAGCCTTCACGACGCCGCCGTGCGACGTCCCCGACTGCACGGAGATCTTGGAAAGTCCCACCATGCCCGGCGCCTGGCGCTGCAGCGTCTGCGTGTAGCCGTCCATGAAGGCGCGCAGCTCGGCGACGGTGGAGTTGCTCGTGCCAACCTCGCCGATCTCCCCACCCAGCGAGATCGTCACGCCCTTGGGCTCGAGCCCGCGCACGTGGCGCGTCAACTCCACCCCAATCTCGTAGTTGAGCCGCTGCTGCTCGGCGAGCGTCGACTTGGACAGGTCCACGAGCGTGGAGGTGTCGAGGTCGATGTTGTAGAAGCCCGCGGCGATTGCCTCGGTGGCGAGCGCCTTGACCGCCGCCACTTCGGCGGCCGCATCCACGGCGAACTTCTTGGCGTTGACCTGGAAGTGATCACCCTGAATGAAGACCGGGTGATGGTATCCCTCGCGGAGCGCCGCGGCGATCATGACCGCCACGTACTCGGCGGGCCGCTGCTCGGTGTAGACGATCTCGCTGCGAGCGATCTCGAGCAGGAAGGCGCCGGCGTTGAGCTTCTTGGCCGTGCGGAAGATCGCGCGCGCCGTGTCGTACGACATGCCGCGCACATTGATGGCCGGCACGGTGAACCCGGAGATCTCGCCCCGGCCGCGCGCCATGTAGAGGTCGTGAATGGACGCGGGGCGCACGCCAACGGCCTGGCCCAGCTCATGGATGGCCCAGCGGGCCCAGTTCTTCTCGTCCGCATCGCCGAAGACGGCGAGGCGAACCAGGTCATCCATGCGGGCAGAGGCGAACGCGGATGGGTCCTTGACCACGAGCCGGTGGTTCTCGACCACGGCGGCGGGTCCAAGGATGCGATGCAGGGAGTCGAGCGTATTGGACATGTCAGGATTTCAGAGTGGGAACAGCACAGGCTGGGCGCCCCGTAAGGACGGGCTGCGCCAGCCTTTTAATTTGCCTTTTTTTTGAGCGCGGGGCAACAGAAGACGCTGTTATCCGACGCGAACGCGACGGGGCGGAGCGGGTCGCTCGTCGGCAGCGGACGCCGGCTCGCCCGCAGGAAAATCCGGATGTCCTAACTCCCGGTTCGCCAAGCGCTTCCCAAGTTCCACGCCGGGCTGGTCGAGCGGATTTACCCGGTACAGCGCGCCGGCCAGCGTCGTGGCCTGCATGAGCCACATCAGGAGGCCGCCCACGTGCCAGGCATCGGGCGCCCCGACGGTCATGGTCATGGACGGCCGCCCGGCGCGCGCCAGCGCGCTGGCCGTCGCGCGGCACTCGATGTCCAGCAGTTCACCCAGCGTGTGTCCGCCGAGGAAGGCCAGCGCCTTCTTCCCCGCCTCAAGACGCGGGATCTCCACGTCGTCGGCCGAGGTCTCGACGCGCAGGAAGGTCACCGTCTTGTCCGCCGGCCCCTCCATGAACAGCTGCACCTGGCTGTGCTGGTCGGTGGCGCCGACGCTCGCAATTGGCGTCGGACCCACGTGCAGGCCGTCTGCGTCCACCTTGCCCAGCGACTCGGCCCACAACTGCACGAACCAGGGGGCGAGGTCGCGCAGCGCGTCGCTGTACGGCATCATCACGTGCTGCCCCTGCCCGGCCTGCACGTGCGCGCGCCACTGCAGGGTGGCGAAGAGCCCGGCGGCATTGTGCATGAGGTCGTCGCCCATCGTCGCGTCGCGCATCACCATCGCGCCGGTGCAGAGCGCCTCGACGTCCATGCCGCACAGCGCGGCGGGGAGGGTCCCCACCGGCGACAACACGCTGAAGCGTCCCCCGACATTCGGCGGCACCGCGAAGACGGGGATGCCGTCACGGGTGGCGATGGCGCGCAGGGCGCCCTTCACGGGGTCGGTGACGAACGCCAGATGTCGGGCCGCGTCGAGTCCCTCGCGGGCGAGCCGGTCCCGCACGACGAGATACTGCGCCAGCGTCTCCACGGTGCCGCCCGACTTGGAGATCACCACGAACAGCGTGCGCGGCAGCGCCACGATGGAAAGCACACCGGTGATCGTCCGCGGGTCCACATTGTCGAGGACGTGCAGGCGCGGCCGGCCGCCGCGCTCCGCACTCGACCGTGCATTCCACGCCGCGGGGAGCAGCGCCGACCGCAGGGCGATGGCCCCCAGCGACGACCCCCCGATGCCAAGCACCACGATGTCGTCGTACCGCCCTGCCACGTCCGCCGCAAACGACACCACCCGTGTGCGCTCGGCGGCCTGCAGTTCCAGCTCCCGATACCCATACACGCCCGTCGACGCGATCACGCGGGCCGCCTGGTGCGCCGCCTTGAACCGCTCGGCGAGCCCCGCCCAATCGTCGGCGCGTACGCCGGCGGGAACGACCGGCTCCGTCATCGAGGTTACATCGAGCGTAAACGCCATCAGCACTCCACCACGAGGCCGTCGAAGGCCGGCTGGATGTCGGGGGGCAGTTCCGCCGCGAGCGCGGCGTGCAGGTTGTCATGAGTGAGGTGCGTCAGCCACGTCCGCGCGGCGCCGACGCGCCGCGCCACTTCCACCGCCTCGCCGAGACTGAGGTGCGTGGGATGCGGCGTGCGGAACAGCGCGTTGACCACCAGCACCTCGGCGCCGCGCATCAGCGCGTACGCGGCCTCGGGCACCGCCTTGGCATCGGTGACATACGCGAGCGCACCGATGCGGTAGCCGAAGACGCGCCACCGGCCGTGCGGCACCTCGATCGGGATCACCTCGGCGTCGCCGATGCGCACCATCACGCCGGGTTCGAGCGCGATCGCCGTCCCCTCGGGCTTGTACGTGCCGGGCATCGGTCGCACCGCGTCGTCGAAGATGTACGGAAACTTGTCCTGCAGCGTCCGCAGCGTCTCGGCCGGCCCATAAATGGGCATTGCCCCCTCACGGCGCACGGAGATGGCGCGGATGTCGTCGAGGCCGTGCGTGTGATCGGCGTGGTCGTGCGTGAAGAGCACCGCGTCCACGTCGTCGATGCCCGTGGCGATGAGCTGCAGCCGCAGCTCGGGCGGCGTGTCGATGAGCAGCCGCGTATGTCCCACCTCGACCACCGCACCGACGCGCGTGCGCTTGTCCCGCGGGTCCCCGGATCGGCATACCACACACCCGCAGCCGACCACCGGGACGCCGAAGCTCGTGCCGGTGCCGAGGAAGGTCAGCTTCACACGGTCTCCACCTTCAGCATGTTGGTGGTCCCCGGCACGTCGAACGGCACGCCGGCGGTCATCACCACGCGGTCACCGGGCTTCGCGATGCCCATGTCCACGACGATGCCGCGCGCACTCCACGCCATCTGCTCATACGTGTCGGCATGCGGCACGAGGACGGGCGTCACGCCCCAGACGAGGGCGAGCTGGCGGTAGGTGCGCGACTGGTCGGTAAAGGCGATGATGGGCACGCCCGGACGCCGCGCCGCCACGATGCGCGCCGCAAAACCCGACTTGGTGAAGACGGCCACGGCCACGGCGCCCACCATGCGCACCGCGGTGACCGTCGCGCCGGCGATGGTCTCCTCGACGCTCGCCTGCCCCGCCTCCACGCGGTCGGCGCCGACGCCGCGGGCCACAGGATGGCGCTCCGCCTCGGCGCCGATGCGCTCCATCGCCTCGACCGCAAGCAGCGGATACGCCCCGCTGGCCGTCTCCGCCGACAGCATCACCGCATCGGTGCCGTCGAAGATGGCGTTGGCGACGTCGCTCGCCTCGGCGCGCGTCGGGCGCGGGTTGGTGATCATCGACTCGAGCATCTGCGTCGCCGTGATCACCGGCCGGCCGTACCGGTTGGCGAGCGCGATGATCCGCTTCTGCGCGATGGGCACCTTCTCAAAGGGGAGCTCCACGCCAAGGTCGCCGCGCGCCACCATCACCGCGTCGGAGGCCCGGAGGATGTCCTCGATGTCGAGGAGCGCCGAGTCCTTCTCGATCTTCGCCACGAGCAGCATCCCCTTGGGGACGAGCGCGCGCAGCACGTCGAGGTCGGACGGCTGGCGCACGAACGAGAGCGCCAGGTAGTCGAGCGCGTGCTCCACCGCGAACGCGATGTCCACATGGTCCTTCTCGGTCAGCGTCGGCGCCGAGACCTTCACGCCGGGGAGGTTCATTCCCTTGTTCGACTTCAGCAGGCCGCCGTACACGACGCGGCAGCGCACGAAGCCGCCCGCGATGTCGAGCACGTCCAGCGCGAGCAGGCCGTCGTCGAGCAGGATGCGCGCGCCGATGTGCACGTCCTTCGCGAGGCTGTCGTACGTCACGGGCAGGTCGGTGGGGCGCGCCACGGACTCGTGCGCCAGCGTCACCTCAGCTCCCTCGGCCAGCTGGATCGGCTGCTCCAGGTGGCCGACGCGGATGCGCGGCCCCTGCAGGTCACCAAGAATCGCCACCGGGCGATTGAGCTCGGCGGAGATGCGACGGATGTCGGCGATGCGCGCCGCGTGCTGCTCGTGCGTGCCGTGCGAGAAGTTGATGCGGGCTACGTCGAGGCCGGCCAGCATCAGCGCGCGCAGCACCGCCGGATCGGCGGACGCCGGTCCGATGGTGCAGACGACCTTGGTGCGCGTGCGGCGATGGGGCATGGGCTTAGCGTCCGGCAGCGACGGGGCGCCCGAGGGCCGTCGCCTTGGCCTCGAGTCCGCCGAGCAGGGTGTCAAACGACTTCTGGAACGCGGCCAGCCCCTCGCCGAGCAGCTGGTCCGTCACGTCGCGCACGGAGATGCCGCACTCCTCCACCGCCATCAGCGCGCGCTCCGCCTCGGGCAGCCCGGTGTCAATGGTGCGGCGCACCTCGCCATGATCGCGGAAGGCCTCAAGCGTCGCCGGCGGCAGCGTGTTGACCGTCCGCGGCCCGACGAGTTCCTCGACATAGATGACGTCGCGATACGACGGGTTCTTCGTGGACGTGCTCGCCCAGAGCGGACGCTGCACGCGGGCACCGCGTGCGGCGAGCGACGCCCAGCGCGGCCCGCTGAACCGCTCGGTGAACAGGCGGTAGGCGAGCTTGGCGTTCGCCACCGCCGCCTTGCCCTTGATCTGCGTCGCCGCATCGGCCGACAGCATGCCGGACGCCACCTGCGCGTCGAGCCGCCTGTCGATCTCGGTGTCCACGCGGCTCACGAAGAACGATGCCACGCTGGCGACGGCCCCGAGCGGCGCCCCGGTCGCGGCGCGCGCCTCGAGCCCGGCCAGGTACGACTCCACGACCTGCGCGTACGCGTCCACCGCAAAGAGCAGCGTCACGTTGACGTTGATGCCGTCGGCAACCAGTTGGCGCAGCGCGCTGCAGCCCGCAGGCGTGCCGGGCACCTTGATCATGACGTTCGGCCGGTCCACGAGCGCCCACAGGTGACGCGCCTCGCGGATTGTCCCCTCAGCGTCGTTGGCCACGTTCGGCGACACCTCAAGGGAGACATAGCCGTCGAGGCCGGCGGTGGCGTCGAACACGCCGCGGAACAGTTCGCACGCCGTGCGCACATCCGTGGACGCCAGTGCCTCGAAGAGCTGCCAGGCGCTGCGGTCGCCGGTCATCGCCGAAACCTGCGCGTCGTACGCGGTGCCCTGCGCCAGCGCCTTCTCGAAGATGGCGGGATTGGACGTCATGCCGGTGAGCACGTCGTCGCGAATGCGGCGCGCGAGCTCGCCGTTGTGGAGCATCGGCCGGTCGATGTAGTCGAGCCAGAGGGACTGTCCGGCGTCGTGCAGGGCCTGGAGGCGCGGAGCGGGCATTGGCGGGGTGGGATGGCAAGAGAAAGGGGGGCGGCACCGCCGCCCCCCAAACTTACTTCGCCGCCCAGCTTGTGGAGAGTTCGAGCTTCCCCCACGAGATGGTCAGCATCCCCTTGGGCGCCTGGTCCGCCGCGGGGACGAGGGCGATTTGCAGCGACTCCCGCGGCTCGGCCAGCGTCCGGGCGGTCAGCGGCGCGCGCACGAAGTCCTTGCTCTGGTCGTACTGGGTGCCCCACTGCCCCGTGTTCGAGTTGATGATGAGCTCGTATCCGCTCGCGGTGCGGACGGTGAAGAGCGAATAGGCGCCCTTGGGCACGCTGGCCGACCCGATGACGAGGTCCACGTCGGTGGTCATGGTGGTGGAGGTGTTGGCCCCGGTCCGCCAGACCGTGCCGGGCTTGGCGAGCTCGGCCGGCACTTCGCGGCCGCGCGCATGCGGCTGGCCGTAGTCGATCCTGACCACCATCGCCTTGGGCGCGGGCTGGCCCGCCACGCGCGGCGGAGTGAGGGCCACCTCGGCGGTGGCACGACCGCTGAGGCCGACGCGCAGGGGCGCCGCCTGAGCGGCGGCGGGCGCCGCCTGGGCGGCGGCGAGGGACGGCGCGAGAAGGGCAAAAGCGAGCAGGGCGCGACGAGACATGCGAACTCCGAGTGCAGGGGACGGGGTGCAGGGTGCAGGGACTCTCGTGCAGGGTGCAGGGAACAGGGGGCCGACCTAGCTACAGCGTGATCGCCAGCAGGTGATCGTCCTCGGGCACGCCGTCGAAAATATACGTCGTGCGACCGAGCGGCTCGAACCCCCGGCCAAGGTAGAACCGCACGGCCCGGGCGTTGTGTTCCCACACGCACAGCCAGGCCGTGTCGCCCCCCTGCCGCCGGGCCTCGTCGAGGACGGCGTCCATGAGGGGCGCCGCGACGCCACGGCCGTGCCACCCGGCCCCGACGTAGAAACGCGCAATCTCCACGGGCCGGGCGCCCCGCACCTCGGGCGGGGCGTCTCCTGCCGCAAGCACGGCGTAGGCTACCCACTCCGGCCCCGCCGTGACGGCAAGGACGGTGCGTTGCCCTCCCTCGAGGTCGGCGCGCAGGCGCGGCTCCACGAACGACGCGGCGACATGGCGCGATAGCGCGTCGGCATCGTGGCTGTCCTGGTATGTCTCGGTGAACGTACGCCGGCAGAACTCGCCGTACGCGGCAAGGTCGTCCACGGTGGCGCGGCGCAGGATGCAGTTGGCGGGGAACTGGTGCACGCGGGAATGCTCTCCCGGCAGTCGCGGCGGCGCAACCCGCTCGGCAAATTGAAGTGAGCGGGTCTCCAATCGGTGCCCGTGCCTGTTCCCCCCGCTGTGCCTGTGCCTGTTCCCTCACTGTGCCCGTGCCCGTGCCCCTAAGAATCCTCGTCACTGATGAGATCGACCGCGACGGCGTGGACCTGCTGCGCGCGGTGCCCGCCTTCGATGTGGACGAACAGCCGACGCTCCCGGCCGCTGAGCTCTTGGAGCGCATCGACCAGTACGACGCGATCGTCGGACGCAGCGCGACCCGCGTGACGGAGTCGCTGCTGCGGCGCGCGCGCCGGCTCAAGGTCGTGGGGCGCGCCGGGGTCGGCATCGACAACATCGCGATGGACGTCGCCACCGAGCTTGGCATCGCGGTGATCAACGCCCCCGCCGGCAACACGGTGGCGGTGGCGGAGCTCTTCTTCGGCGGCATGGTCTCGCTGCTGCGGCACCTCACGCGGGCCGACAGTTCCATGCACGAGGGGCGATGGGAGCGCTCCGAACTCCTCGGCACCGAGCTCCGCGGCAAGGCGCTGGGCATCGTCGGCCTGGGCCGCATCGGCGGTGAAGTGACGCATCGCGCGCACGCCTTCGGCATGGAGGTGCTCGCGTACGATCCGTACGTCGGCGACGAGCGGTTCGCGGCGCTGCGCGTGAAGCGCGCCCACACGCTGGAGGCGCTGCTCGATGCGGCGCAGATCCTCACGGTCCACGTGCCGCTCACCGACGAGACGACGGGGATGATTGACGCCGCGGCCCTGGCACGGCTCCGGACCGGCGCGATCGTGGTGAACATGGCGCGCGGCGGCATCGTGGACGACGACGCGCTGCGCGCGGCGCTCGACCGCGGGCACGTGGCCGGCGCGGTGCTCGACGTCTTCGTGAAGGAGCCGCTGACGGGGGAGCATCCGTTTCGCGGCTACGACAACGTGATGCTGACGCCGCACATCGGCGCGTCCACCGCCGAAGCGCAGCGCAACGTCGCCGTGGACGCCTGCGAGGCGGTGCGCGATGCCCTCCTCAACGGCGACCTCTCGCGCTCGCTCAACGGCGCGCTGGCCGGCGAGGACGCGGTGACGCTGGGCCCGGCCCTGCTGCTGGCGCGGCGCGCGGCCACCGTGGCCCGCGCCCTGCTCGCCGATCGCGGCGCCACGGCCATCGAGTCGCTCACACTCAAGACGGGCGACGACCTCACGTCCAGCGCCGGCGCGCTGCTTGCCGCCGCGGCGGCCGGCATGCTCGAGGGCGTGGTGGAGGCGGAGCGGCTCAACCTCATCAACGCGCGGGCGATGGCCACCGCGCGCGGCGTGGTGCTCGCGCACGGTGAAGGCGGCTTTGCCCCGCATTCGCGCGCCATCGAGGTGCGGCTCGTGGCCGGCGCCCACGCCATGCGGGTCGGCGGCGTGGCGGCGCTCGACATGACGCCGCGGCTCACGCGCATCGCCGACTTCCACGTGGACGTGGCGCCGCGCGGCACCCTGCTGGTGCTCACCAACCACGACGTGCCCGGTGTCATCGGCCGCGTCGGCACCACCCTCGCCGACCACGGCGTCAACATTGCCGAGTATCACCAGGCGCGGCTCGCGGCGGGCGGCGAGGCGCTGGCCGTCATCAGCATCGACGGCGCACCGCCGGCGCACGTGCGCGAGACGCTGACCGCGCTGCGCGACATCCGCAGCGCCACCGTGGTGAAGTTCGGGGAAGGCGCGTGAGTCTCGACCTGCTGCGCGACGCGTCGGCGCTCGAGGGCTATGCGCGCGACGTGTCGGGGCTGCGCGCAGTGCCGGAGGCCGTGGCGCGCCCCGAATCGGCGGCCGAGGTGCACGAACTGATGCGCATGGCCGCCGCGGACAGGGCCTGCGTCACCGCCGCCGGCGCGCAGACGAGCACGACCGGCGCGTCGGTGGCCCAGCGCGGCTGGCTGCTCTCCACGCGGGCGATGGCGCGTATCCTCGACGTCGATCCGGTGAAGCGCATCGCGCGGGTGGAGCCCGGCGTGCTGATCGGCGACCTGCAGCGCGCCTGCGCCCCCGAGGGGCTGTTCTTCGCGCCCGATCCGACGAGCGAGGAGGAGTGCACCGTCGGCGGCGCCATTGCCTGCAACGCCTCGGGGCCGCGCACCCTCGCCTACGGTCCCACGCGGCGCCACGTGCGTGCCCTCACCGCGGCGCTGGCAGACGGCGGTGCGTTCCACGCGCAACGCAGCACGGTGGAGAAGAACACCGTGGGCTACCAGATGGCCCACGACCCGGTGGACTGGTTCGTCGGGAGCGAGGGCACGCTGGGCATCGTCACCGAAGCGGAGCTGGTGCTGCTCCCGGTTCCGCCGCGCGTGCTCGGCCTCGGCGTGCCGTTCCCGGACGAGGCGCGCGCCCTGGCGTTCATCGTGGCCGCGCGCGAGACGCCCGCCGTGGCGCCTCGCTGCCTCGAGTACTTCGACGAGGAGTCGTTCGCGATCGCGCGCACCGCCATGGACGACCCGTCGTGGGCGCCGCGCGCCGGCGCCATGGTGTACACCGAAGACGCCGGCGACGGCGACGCGCCGCTCGACGATTGGCTGGCACTCGCCGAGCGCTTCGGCGCCAACGCCGGCGATGTGCGCGCCTTCGACGGGGAGCAGGCGCTGCGCGAGGCCCGCCGCCTGCGCCATGCGCTCCCCGCCGCCATGCACGAACGAACCGCACCGTTCCTGTCGCAGGGCGGGCGGCGTATGAGCACCGACTGGGCGGTGCCGTATCCCCTGGCGGCGCCGGCGCTCGCCGCAGCGCGGCGCATTGCCGATGCGCATCACCTGCCGCCCGCCGTCACCTACGGCCACCTGGGCAACGGGCATCCGCACCAGAATTTCGTGGCGCAGGACCCGGGCGAAGTGGCGCGCATCGAGCAGGCCGTCGCGGAGACACTGCACACGATCATCGCGATGGGCGGCACCGTGGCCGCCGAGCATGGCATCGGGAAGATCAAGAGCAAGTGGCTCTCCCTGCAGGCCGGCCCGCGACAGGTGGCGATGATGCGTGCCCTCAAGCAGGAGTTCGACCCATCCGGCCGGCTCGCTCCGGGGAACATCCTGTGAGGCGCTATGCCGCGGTGGTGCTCGACGCCGACTCGACCATCGCCGGCATTGAGGGCATCGACTGGCTCGCCGCGCGCCGCGGCCCCGACGTGCAGCGCGCGGTGGAGTCGCTCACGGCGCGCGCCATGAACGGCGAGCTCGCCCTCGAGGACGTCTACGGCGAGCGGCTGCGCGTGATCGGCGCGACGGCGGGCGACATCGCCGCCCTCGCCGAGGCGTACGAGGCGGCCGTTGCGCCGGGGGCGGCCGACGCCATCACCGCGCTGCAGGCGGCGGGCATCGAAGTGCATGTCGTCAGCGGCGGCCTGCGCCCCGCCCTGCTCCAGATGACCCGTGCACTCGGCGTGGCCGACGCGCGCGTGCATGCGGTGGAGCCGGTCGCCGATGGCGATGGCACGTTTCGATCTGCCGCACCGTCACCGCTCACCACGCAACTGGGGAAGGCAGCGGTCGTGCGTGCCCTCGCGTTGCCGGGTCCGGTGCTCGCGGTGGGCGACGGGGCCACCGACCTCGCCATGGCCCCCGCGGTGGACGCCTTTGCCGCTTACATTGGATTCGTGCGCCGCGACGCGGTGGTCGCCGGCGCCGACTTCGTCCTCGAGTCGTTCGCCTCCCTCGTCGCCCACGCACTCTCCGCATGACCATGCCCGCCTTCGGCACGTTCTTCCTGCCCGGACCCACCGAGGTGCGGCCGGAGATCCTCGCGGCGATGCAGCGCCCCATGATCTCGCACCGCGGCCCCGAGTTCGAGACGCTCTACGCGCACTGCGACGCCGGACTACGCCGCGTCTTTCGCACGCTGCGCCCGGTCTTCATCAGCAGCTCCTCGGCCACCGGGCTTATGGAAGCGGCCATCCGCAACGCACCGGCCGGCCCCATCCTCTCCCTCGTCAACGGCGCCTTCTCGGCGCGCTTCGCCGACATCGCCCGCGCCTGCGGCCGCACGGTGCAGGCGCTCGAAGTCCCGTACGGCGAGATCGTCCCGCTCGAAACGGTCGAGCAGGCGCTGCGCGCGCGGCGCTTCGCGGCCGTCACGGCGGCGCACTCGGAGACGTCCACCGGCGCCGCGCAGGACGTGCAGGCCATCGCGGAACTCGCACACGCCAATGGCGCGTTCTCGCTCATCGACTCGGTGTCGGGGATGGGCGGCATGCCGGTGGAGACCGACCACTGGGCGCTCGACTTCGTGCTCACCGGCTCGCAGAAGGCGCTGGCCCTCCCGCCCGGACTCGCCTTCTGCTGCGCGAGCGACCGATATCTCGCCGCCGCCGCCGCGGCGCCAGCGCGCGGCCGCTACTTCGACATCGCCGAGTTCGCGCACTACGCGGCCAGGAATCAGACGCCCAACACGCCGGCGGTCTCGCTTTTCTTCGCCCTCGAGGCGCAGATGGCCGCCATCGGACCGACAGGCCTCGAGTGCCGCTGGGCGCGGCACGCGGCCATGTCGGCGCACACCCACGCCTGGGTGGAGCACCAGCGGCAGGCGGGCCGGGTCGAGGGCATCCTCGCGCCTGCTGGCGCACGCAGCGCCACGGTGACCGTGGTGAAGACCACCGCCGGAGTGGACGCGCGGCGCGTGGTGGATGCCGTGGCCGCGCGCGGCTTCACGCTCGGCGGCGGCTACGGCACGCTCGCCGCGACGTCGTTCCGCGTGGGGCACATGGGCGACCACACGGTAGAAACTGTAGGTCGCGTGCTCGACGTGGTCGGCGAGGTGCTCGCCAGCGGCTGAGGCACGTCGGCGGCTGACGGCGTGGCGCGCGCGGTCGTTATCGCTCCGACGGCGCGGCGCGCGAGATCACCACCGGCGCGATGGTCACGCCAGCGCCCCCCGGCGCGAGCAGCCGGGCGACCGTTTCCTGTCGATGGGTGAAGATCCGCCGCAGCATCGGCAGCACGATCGGCGCCGCGAGATCGCCGAGTGGGGCGAAGGGCAACCGGAACCGGACGTGATCGTCGATGCGCGTGCCGCCGGGGACCGCCGTGCATCGGTGCTCGTGCACCCACTCGGCGTACGGCCCTTTCACCTGCTCGTCAACAAACCGGTGCGGCGGCTCCCAGGCGCTGATCAGCGTCCGCCAGCGCATGGGGATTCCCCACGAGCGGATCGTGTAGTCGATGAGCGTTCCTGCATGCATCGCCACCGGCATCGGCGTGCGGATGACGAACTGGAGCTCCGGGGGCGTGATGCGGCCGAGGTTGGATGCGTCGGCGAAGAACGGAAAGATCGCGTCAGTCCCGAGCGGAAGCGTCAGGGACGTGGTGAGGTGCCAGGATCGCGAAGCCATCGTGATGAAACCGGATCGGAGTGGGGTGCGTTGAACAACCGGGTCCGGTTGTGTATGTAGTGAACGTCCCGCAGGCAGTTGCGCGTTCCCTGCACCGGGTCGCATTCTCCGCTCCGCTCCACGATCCACCCTTTTGCCTCGCCGCCGTGCACGAGCCCGCCGCCCGCCCAGAGCACCTGCTGCCGATGCGCCTCGTCTCGGCGCGCACCGGGCTGTCGCCGGATGTGCTGCGCGCATGGGAGCGCCGCTATGGCGTGATCACGCCGACGCGGTCGCCGGGCGGCCAGCGATGGTACACGGAGGCGGACGTGGCGCGCCTGCGGCTGCTGGCGCGGGTCGTCGAGGGGGGCCGCAACATCGCCTCGGTGGCCCAGCTGAGTGACGATGCACTGGCGCAGCTCGTGCGCTCCGAGGAGGCGGCGCGACTGGCGCGGCAGACCCCGCATGGCTTTGCGGCGCAGCCGTTCCTCGCCGAGGCGATGGCCGCCGTCGAATCGCTGGACAGCACCGCGCTCGAGTCGACGCTGCGACAGGCCACGCTGCGCCTCTCGATGGACGAACTCCTCGACGGCGTCATTGCACCGCTCGTGCGGAGCACGGGCGACGCCTGGCACGCCGGCACGCTCACTCCGGCGCACGAGCACCTCGCGACATCGGCGGTGCGCCGGCTGCTGGGCTGGCTCTGCGATCAGTACGCGCCACCCGGCGACGCCCCCACCCTGCTCGTCACGACCCCCGCCGGCCAGTGGCACGAGTTGGGCGCCGCGCTCGCCGCCGCCTCCGCGGCCGCCGTCGGTTGGCGCGTGGTGTACCTCGGGCCCAACCTGCCCGCGTCGGTGATCGCCATCGCCGGCATTCAGAGCAGGGCAAATGCCGTCGCGCTGAGTCTCGTCTTCCCCGAAGACGATGCGCTGATGGACGGCGAACTGCGCGCGCTGCGCGCCCAGCTGCCCGCGGCGATGCGCATCGTGGTCGGCGGCAGCGGCGCGGGGGCGTACCGGCCGAGCCTGGATGCGATCGGAGCGACGGTGGTCTCGGACCTCCCGTCGCTCCGGCGCTGGCTCGTGGAGCAGGCCGCCATCTAGGCGCGCTGCGGCGCGGCCGCCCGCGAGCCTCCGCTACATCTTCGGTCCACGATCGAGCTCGTCAATCGTGCGCGTGCTCGGGCGGCGCACCTTCTGCAGGCGGGCCGCCACCGCCTCGTTGGCGGCGAGGACGCGCAGGATGTTGCCGCTCGCGATCTTGCGCAGCTCGGCGTCGGTCCAGCCGCGGCGCGCCAGCTCGGCGAGCAGGTCCGGGTACGTCGAGACGTCCTCGAGCCCCTGGATATGCTCGCCGCCCGTGCCGTCGAAGTCGCCGCCAACGCCGATGTAGTCCGCACCGATGAGCTTCTTGATGTGGTCGAAGTGATCGGCCACGTCCTGGAGCGTCACGATGGGCTCCGGATTCGCCTGTTGCCACTCCGCCATCGCCGTGCGCAGGCGCGCAGTGTCGCCGCCGAAGCCCGACGCCAGTTCGCGCCGGCGCGCGCTGCGCGCCAGCCGCCAGTCCTGGTTCTTCTGCGAAATGAACTCGCGGACGAAGGTCACCATCACGACGCCGCCGTTCTGCTTCAGCCGCACGAGGATCGAATCGGGCACGTCGCGCGGATGGTCGGAGAGCGCGCGCGCCGGCGAATGCGAGAACATCACCGGCGACTCCGTCACGTTGAGGGCGTCGCTCATGACCGCCGGCGACACGTGCGACAAATCCACGATCATGCCCAGGCGGTTCATCTCGCGCACGACCTCCTCGCCGAACGCCGACAGTCCGCCGTGCCGCGCCTTGTCCTGCGCGGCGTCGGCCCAGTCGAGCGTGACGTTGTGCGTGAGCGTCATGTACCGCGCGCCGAGGTCGTAGTAGATGCGCAGCACGCCGAGGGAGTTCTCGATGGCGTGGCCGCCCTCGAGGCCAAGGAATGACGCGAACCGCCCGGCGGCGAAGGCGCGGCGCGCATCGCCCGACGTACGCGCGAAGACCATCTCCCTGTCGTACTTGGCGATCATGCGGCGCGCGATGTCGAACTGCTCGAGCTGGATGCGCGCGTAGCCCGAGTCCTTCGCCGCGCCGGGGATGTAGATGGACCAGAACTGGCCGCCGACGCCGCCCTTCTTCAGTCGCGCGAGGTCGGTGTCGAAGCCCTTCAGGTCGGTGCGGAGGTCGAAATGATCCACGTCACGCGGCTTCTCGCGGTGCTCACGGATCTCCCACGGGACGTCATTGTGTCCGTCGATGATCGGCGTGGTGGCGAGCAGCTTCTTCACCCGCGCGAGGTACGGGTCGGGCGCCTGGGCGAAGGCCGGCAGCGCAGCGGCGTACAGACTGAGAGCGAAGAGACGGCGCATGCGAGTCACCGGTGCGGGGTGCTGGGAACAGGGTGTGGTGCGGAGTGCGGGGCTGAATGTATGGTGCCGCCGTTCCCTTCACCAA
>CAYQCP010000056.1:0-22436 GCA_964416005.1 uncultured Gemmatimonas sp. | reverse complement strand
CACGGGAGCGGATGCCTCAACTTGATAGTGTTGCACTTGGTTATTGAACTCGCGATCCGCAATCGCAATCACAAATCGCAATCCTCGGTCCCAATCCTCAATCAAGAAAGAAGCCGCCGTGGCATCACCACGGCGGCTTCAGTGCACCCAGTAGGAGTCGAACCTACAACCTGCAGATTAAGAGTCTGTTGCTCTGCCAGTTGAGCTATGGGTGCGGAGGTGACTACGAAAAACAACAGAGAGAAAACAGAAATACAACAGAGAGACAACAGAAGCTACAACTACCCGTGCTGCTGCCACCTCGAGAAGCGCGCCAGGAGGGAGTCGAACCCCCGACCCACAGCTTAGAAGGCTGTTGCTCTATCCACCTGAGCTACTGGCGCTGAGCCCCTGCACTTCACGGCATCCTGCTCGCTTCTCCAACGCTCACTCCTGCCAGGGCAGGCCATCGGGGCGGCCGGATTCGAACCGGCGACCTCCTGCTCCCAAAGCAGGCGCGATACCGGGCTACGCTACGCCCCGTCGAAGAAACAAAAAATATCCGGACGCCACCCTAAGATCAACTCCCCTCGTCCACTTTTCGCAACAAGGCATCCGCCGCGCGTGCGCGATGACTCACCCGCGCCTTCTCCTCGCGCGACACCATCCCGAACGGCGCGCCGAGGTCGTCGCTGAAGAACAACGGGTCGTAGCCGAAGCCGCCCGTCCCCTCTGCCCGCTCGAGAATCCGCCCCGTCGTCTCGCCGCGCGCCACCAGTTCGCGCGTCCCATCCACGAACACGGCCGCGCACACGTACCGCGCCGCGCGCGTCACCGCCACACCGCGCGCCGCCGCCGACAACTCCGCTTCGGCGAGCGCCGTCAGCAGCATCGCGTTGTTCACCGCGTCGAGCGTCGCGCCGTCCCGCTCCGCGTGGCCGGCCCATCGCTTGCTCCGCACGCCGGGCGCGCCACCGAGGTCGTCGCAGCTCAGCCCGCTGTCGTCCGCCACGGTCGGCAGCCCGCTCAGCGCGTGGAAATACCGCGCCTTGGCCAGCGCATTCTCCTCGAACGTCTCGGCCACCTCGAGCGCGTCCTCTTCCTCGGGACGCTCGGGCAGCCCCGCCCCGTCGAGATCCACCACGTCCCACCCGTGCGCGCGCAGCATGGGCTCGAGTTCGCGCCGCTTGCCGGCGCTGCGCGTCGCCAAAAGGAGCCGGCCGCGCACCGTCACGCGCCCGCAGGCCGCACGTTCACCGCGCAGCGCTCACGGCTGTGAAGCGTCCGCTCGTGGCGCACTCACGCCACGCCGAGCGCGCGCCGCTGGTGCGCGTCCAATTCGGCGATGGAGGCGGTCGCGAGTGCGAGCAATGCGTCGAGCTGGCCGCGGTTGAACGTGCCGTGCTCGCCCGTTCCCTGCACTTCCACGAACTCGCCGTTGCTCGCCATCACGACGTTCATGTCGACCTCGGCGCGCACGTCCTCCTCGTAGCAGAGATCCGAGCACGCCATGCCGGCAATGACACCCACGCTCACCGCCGCCACGCGGCGCTTCACCGGCGTCGCCACGAGGTGTCCCTCGCGCACCATCCAGTCGAACGCGTCGGTCACCGCCACGCAGGCGCCGGTGATGGCCGCCGTGCGCGTGCCGCCGTCGGCCTGGAGCACGTCGCAGTCCACCTTGATGGTCCACTCGCCCCACGCGAAGTCGTCGAGCATCGCGCGCACCGAGCGGCCGATGAGCCGCTGGATCTCCTGCGTGCGGCCGCCCACCTGCCCGCGCTCCCGCGACGTGCGCGTGTGCGTCGCGCGCGGCAGCATCGCATACTCCGCCGTCAGCCAGCCCTCGCCGCGCCCCTTCTTCCAGGCGGGCACGCCCTTCTCCACCGAGGCCGCGCAGAGCACGCGCGTGTTGCCGAACGCACTCAGGCAGCTTCCCTCGGCATAGGCCACGGCCTGCCGCTGCAATGACACCGGGCGCAGCGCCGACGGCGCCCGCCCATCCGATCGAGACTCAGCCACCAACCCCCCGCAGTTTGTCTATGATGCCAGAGGTCGACTGCCCCGGCGTGAGTGGAATGATCACCACGCGGCCGCCGCGCGCCACCACGTCGCTCGCGCCCACGACCGTCTCGGGCGAATAGTCGCCCCCCTTCACGATGACGTCGGGCGCGAGGTGCCGCACGAGTTCGCGCGGCGTGTCCTCGCCGAAGATCACCACGGCATCCACGCACTCGAGCGCGGCGAGCACGTAGGCGCGCTCCGCCTCGGAGCGCACCGGCCGGTCGGGCCCCTTGAGGCGCCGCACGGAGTCGTCGCTGTTGAGCCCCACCACCAGGTGCGCCCCCTGCGCGCGCGCGCCGGTGAGCACGTCCACGTGCCCCGGATGCAGCAAGTCAAAGACACCGTTGGTGAAGACGAGCGGCCCCGTCAGCGTGCGCCGCCACGCGACGGCGCCCTCCCAGGTGCGGATCTTGTCGGCCGGCGGCCGAGGCGTCAGTAGGTCCACTCGATGCGCGGCGACAGCAGGATTTCCTTCTGCAGGAACGGCAGCTCGATGAGCTCGTAGTACTCGGCCCAGATGTGGATGCGCTTCTGGGCGCGCCGCACGCGCACGTTCTTGGCCCCCTCGGGGAGGCCGAGCGAGTCGGCGAACAGCGCGAGCCGCCGCTTGATGACGCCGTCGGTGCGGCTCGCGGCAAAGCGCGCCTCCTGCTGCATCCGGTCGCGGTACTGGTAGTAGTTCCAGTAGACCGAACCCACGCCAAGGCCGAAGTACCCGGCGGCGGCCACGATGGCCAGCATCACCAGGCACCCCGCCCGCCCGCTTCCCCGCCGCGCACGCGTCACCATTGTGATTGTGCCCCCTCGATCACCTCGTTGACGATGCGGTTGATCGCCTGCTTGCGACCTTCCGCCTCGAAGCGTTCCGAGTACTCGCCCTCACCCATGATGGACTTCTTCTGCCAGATGGTCTTGCCCAGCACCTGGTCGTAGATCTCGACGTCGACCACGATCTGAAGCCGGCGGCGCGTGGCCGTGGCCTGGTTGCGGTCGGCGCTATACGCCACCGGCACGTCAATCTCGTACTTCACGATCGTCCCGCGCGCGATGGCGCTCGCCTTCTCCTCGCTCGCGTCGCGCAGGCCGAGCCGCTTGCCCAGCCCCTCGCGCAGGGCGTCCGTGACTTCGCGCGTGATCTCGGGCGAGGCCGTCTCGTTGGAGAACGGGATCACCGCCACGGTGCGCACGTGCGTCGGCAGGCCGCCCCCGCTGAACCCGTAGGCACACGCCGACAGGGCCGCCGCGAGGGCGACCGACAGCCGGCGCATGGGGAGAGGCAGGGGCATTTGTTAAGTGACGAGTGGGCCGCGCTCGAGCAACGCGCGGATGTCGGCGGGGAGCGTGGTGGGCCTGCCGTCGGGGGCGAGCGAAATCAGCGTCGTGCTGGCGGTGGCGATGCGCGTGCCGTCGTCGGCGCGGGCGATGTCGTAGGCGAACTCCACCGCGCGCGAGCGCAGCGCGGCCACGCGCGTGGTGACGCGGACCTCGTCATCGTAGCGGGCCGAGGCGTGCAGGCGCAGGGTGGCCTCCGTGACGGCGAGCTTGGTGCCGGCGCGCTCCATGTCGGCGTACGACATGCCGCAGCGACGGATGAAGTCGGTGCGGCCGATCTCGCACCAGACCAGGTAGTTGGCGTGGTACACCACGCCCATCTGGTCGGTTTCAGCGTACCGCACCCGGATTTCGGAGACCGTCTCCTGCCCCATCGCAATCACCCCGTGACAGTCGAACTGCACCCTGAAAAGTAGTCTCCGGGAGCGGGTTGCGTTTGTAAAGGCCGCGCCGGCGCGATACACTTTGGCCATGTCCGTTGCCGTCCCGACTGCGCTTGACGCGCCCGTTTACGTGATCGCCGACGCCCACCTCGGCGTTGCGCCGGTCGAGCAGGAACGCCTGCTGTGGAGCTTTCTCGAGCATATCTCTGGTGCAGGGGGCGGGGTCGTAATGAACGGGGATATGTTCGAGTTCTGGTTCGAGTGGGGGCACGTGGTGCCGCACATCGGGGTGCGCCTGCTCGCGGCGTGCGCGGCGATCACCGAGCGCGGCAAGCCCGTGTTGTGGATCAAGGGAAACCACGACTGCTGGGGCGGCGACGTGCTGCGCGGCCGGAGCGGCGCGGCGTACGTGGACGGGCCGTGGCAGGGCGAGCTGGCCGGCTGGCGCGCGCACATCGCGCACGGCGACGGGCTGCGCCCCGAGCTCGACAAGGGGTATCGCGCGCTGCGCGCGGTGATCCGACATCCGTGGTCGGTGCGCGCGTTCAGGCTGCTGCATCCCGACTGGGGAGCGGCGCTGGCGCGCGCCACGAGCCACACGAGCCGCAACGTGCGCCCGCGCGACGGCGGCGAGGGGCTGCGCACGGTGGCGCACCAGACGCTGGCGGCCGACCCGTCGCTGGACGTCGTGATCTTCGGGCACACGCACATCGCGATGCTCGAGCGCAAGTCGCGCGAGGGCGGGATCTACGCCAACCCCGGGGCGTGGCTCGATGAGCCGCGGTTCCTGAAGCTGACGCCCGAGCGCGTGTCGCTCTGCCGGTGGGACGGCGTGAACGAGCGCGAGGAAGTGTCGATCGAGCGGAGCGGGCGCTAGCGGAACGCGATCGAGGCGGCCACCGCGGGGCGCCCGTCGGGCGCGGCGCGCACACCGACACGCGCCGGCAGGTCCCAGAGCTGTGCCGCGACGTACGCGTCGGCGCCGGCGATGAGGTGGTTGAAGATCAGCACCGCCACCCAGTCTTCGTAGTGCGTGCGGCGGGCGCGCACGCGCGCGGCCGAGTATCGACTTACCGACCAGGTGGCCACGGCGGGGCGTCCATCGCCACCGAGAACGGGCTGGCCGGCGGCGTCCACCTGATACGTGAGCGGCACCGAGTCGGCACGGAACTGTCGCGCGAGGCGCAGGTTCTCGGCGGCGCGGTAGACCAGCGCGAGCGAGAGCCCTTCGGTGAGGAAGAACGCCCCGCCCCAGAACTGCCGGCCGAGCGCGGCCTGCCCGGCGCCGGGGACGGCGAGCGAGTAGAGGAAGGCGCGGCGCGGGGTGACCGGGGGGCGGACGGCGATGCCCGTGTCGGCGGTGATTCGCGGGCCGCGCTGCGGCGCGCGAGCCGCGTCCGCCCGGCGCTCCTCGCGCGGCGGCCCTGCGGCGCCTGTCGATTGCGCGTACACCTCGACGCTCGACACCGCCGAAGCGAGGGCGAGCGCGATGAGCGAACCGAGCGTCAGCGGACGAAGCATCACGATGGCTGAAGATACACGCGAGACGGCGGCCTGTGCCGCCCTTCCTACCTTCGGGAACCTGTCCCGCCGGCGCAGGATTGTGCCACAGGTGAACCTCAGATGCGCCAGTTGGCTTGGTCAGCTGTAATCTATTTGCACGCGGGGAATCGCGCCGTGAAGGTGGTTCCGACACCGACCGTCGACCGAACTTCAATCGTTGCCCCATGCGCCTCAGCGATCGCGCGCGCGATAGCAAGTCCAAGCCCGGCACCCCCCTCCCCGGCTGGGCACTCGTGACGGCGGCGTGACTGGTCACCCTTGAAAAAGCGGTCGAAGATGAACGGCAGCTGATCGGGGGCTATGCCGCATCCCGTGTCCTCGACTTCCAGCCGTGCCGTCGAGTCCTCTCGACCGACGCGAACGTCGATACGTCCGCCTTTCTTCGTGAACTTCGTCGCGTTGTCGAGCAGGATCACCACCAACTGCCGCAGGGCCGCCTCATCACCCTGTACCGATGCCTCTCCGAATTCGGTGATCTCGAGGCGCTGGTCACGAGCGCGCGCGACCTCACTCACCGACTCGACGGCATCGGCGACAAGATCGTCGAGGAACACTCGCCGCATGTCGAGCACGCGCTCGCCAGCCTCAACCCGCGACAGCTGCAGCATCTCATCCACAATTCGGCTGAGGCGGCGACTTTCGCGCTCAATGCGCTGCAGCGTCTCCTCGTACTCCGCAGACGTGCGCTGTCGCTGAAGGGCCACGTCGGCTTGGCTGCGAATCACGGCGAGTGGCGAGCGCAACTCGTGCGACGCATCGGCACTGAATTGCCGAAGATAGGCCAATGATCGCATGACCGGCGACATGGATTGTCGTACGAGAAACGTGCCGCCGATCGTCAGCAGCACGGCGGCCGACACGCCGGCGAGCGCGAAGACGGAGATCAGCCACAGATAGTGGACCTCAAGCGGCGCTTCGTCTGCGACCGCCACGGCAATCATCTGCAGGCCGTCGTCCGAGCGAAAGCGCTGCACCCGAAGCCGATGATCCAGGGGAACCGGTTCGGCCAGATAGTGGTGCACGATACGCGCGGTGGCAGTCGTTCGTGCCGCCTCGCGCACCCACGCCGGCGCCTGCTGCGGCACGACCGGTTCGGCCAAGCTATCCAGCAGGTACAATTCATAGTTCGGTATGCGAAGCTCAAGCACTGCATCCAGCACATAGCCAAATGTGCTGGCTTCCTGCTCCCGGATGCGTGCCGCACGCACTATCTCCTCGGTCGCATGTTTCAAGGACTCGTCCAGCTCGTCCGACAAGTCGCGACTCAGGACAGCAAATAGCGAAATCCCGAGCACCAGCATGATGCTGGTCATCGTCACCGCATACCAGGCGGTGAGGCGCCGCTGCAGCGCGGCAAGCGGCTGGGACGACTGCTTCATGCCTGCAGCCGGTACCCTCGCCCTCGCACCGTGGTGAGCAACGGCTTGTCGAAGCCGTGATCCACCTTGGTGCGCAGACGGTCAAAGCGCAAATCCATAACTCCGCTCGCGGAGTCATCCTCACTTCCCCCGAGGTGTGCCGCGATCGTCTCCCGCGTAACCAATTCGCCGCTACGCGACGCCAGGAGCTCCAGCAGGGCAAATTCCTTGTGCGTGAGATCAAGCACCCGTCCCGCGCGGGTGGCCCGACGTCCCACCAAATCGACGGTGAGATCGGCCACCCGCACATCGCGCAATCGTCGGGCCTCCGGCCGTCTGGCCAAGCCGCGCACTCGTGCGACCAGCTCGCGAAACGCGAACGGCTTGGTCACGTAGTCGTCGGCGCCAAGTTCGAGTCCCATCACGCGATCCTCCACGGCATCCCGCGCCGTGAGCAGCAGGACGGGCGTCAACAGCCCGGCACGCCGCATGTCCCGGCACAGATCGAACCCGCTTCCGGACGGCAGCATGACGTCCAGCACGACCACGTTCCACTCCGGCTGCATCACCAGCGACCGGGCAACCGCAAGATCGGTGGTGTGCACCAGCTCGATACCCTGCTCCGAGAAACCGCGCTGCAACGCATCGGCAAGCGGGGCGTCGTCTTCCACGAGTAGTACGCGCATAGACTGCCACGTTAGAGCGGACGGCGTGTCCTCGCAAGGCACGCCGTCGGCGGCGTGCGAGGCCGGCATATGACGCACGCGGGCGTCAGGCGAACCGCTCACCTACGGCACATCGCCCGTCGCGGGGGGCGTGTACGTGAAATCGGCGTTGTTCGGTGGGTGATTCCTTCCGGTGCCTGCCGTTCCGTTCGCCGCGTGGCAAATCAGGTTGCAGCTGCGCGCGCGGGTGGTTGTGTTGAGCGTCCAGATGGGGCGGGAGCTGGCCCCGCTCTGGCCGTAGACGTTGGGGTGGAAGTTGATCAGACGCGTGGGCGTCGAGGAAGGGGGCGTGGTGTAGGTGACGCCGTTGATCACATACGATGTCTTCGGCGTGCCGACGTTGGAGTGCTGGTTGTAATGGCACGACGCGCAGATCGCCCCCGCATTCGAGGCCCACGACTGGAGGTGATCGCGATGCAGGTTTCGTGTGCCCTGGCGGAAGTTGGACGACGTGCCGAACAGCGCCGCCTCGTTGTGGCAGCGATAGCAGAGGGTAAAATTGGTGCTGCTATACGTCGTCGCGCCCAGCGTCAGCCGGTAGTTGGCGCGGAACAGCACACTCAACGTCGAGCCGTGCGGCCCGGAGGGCGTCCCGGCCACCCGCGTCACGCGCCCCAGCCCGCTATAGGCATTGTTGTTGTGGCAGTCGGTGCACTTCAGCACAGAATTCACGCTGAGCCCGGCGGCGGTGAGCTGCGCGTTCAGGTTCGAGGACAGGTTCCGGCCGCGCGCCCCGATGGGGTGCACGGCACTGTTCGTCGTCTGAAACTCGGTTCGCTTGTTCTTCGGAGTGAGCCCGCTCGCCATGGGAGAGGGCAGCGCGGTGGCGTAGCTGTCCCCGTGGCATCGCATGCAGATGGTATACTGCTGCGAGATGCCCGCGGCGGACGAGTCGTTTCGTGGGTTGGACAGTATGGTGCCATTCAGGTCGATGCCGCGCGTGCCGGCGATCATATTCGCCTTCGTCGCCCGATGCGGATTGTGGCAGTCCACGCACTCGACGTGCTGTGCGTCGGTGAAGCGCGGATCCGGCGCGGCGACACCGGGCCGCAGCAGCACGTTCTCGGGCAGTCCCGTCGGTGGCTGCGTGATGAACATCGGCCGATGCCGGCCCGCGGTGGCGGAGTTCGCGATGGGGTGCTTGCTGACTTTTGCCGCCTCGGTCTGGATGTTCTGCCCCACGCCGCCGGACTTATGGCAGGTGTAGCAGGTATTCTCCATGGCCGAGACGCTTGCCACCGCACCATCGCGCAACAGGCGCTCCGCCCCAGCGACGGTGTGCGGGGCGTGGCAGGACATGCACGAATGCGTTGCGACAGTCGCCGTGACACCACCGATCGCGACCGAGGCCGTGGACGCCTGATGGGTGCTGCCCGCCCAGCCCGTCTTGGTGTGGCAGGTGATGCACAGGTTCGTGGTCTGGCCCCGCAGCGCCTGCCGCAGGAACTTCGGCAAGGCGTTCGTGTGCGGGTCGTGGCACGTAGAGCACTGCATGGCGTTCTGCACGCCCGCAGTCGTCCCGACGAAGAGCTTCAGCGGCGTGCTTGACAGCGATGCGGGGGCGAGCAACTCGCCGTCCGCCGTGCTGAGCGCCACATCATAAGTAAAGGAGACGGGGTGGTCCGCCGAAAGCACCGTGCCGAGATTGGTCGCGCCAGCCGCCAGGGTGCCGCCGCCCGTCACACCCGTCATCTGGATGGAACCAGAGGGGTTGGCGAGCGGTCCGTTCAGCACGATACCCAGGGCAATCGTGCCGTCATGACACGAAAGGCAGAGCTTCGACACGCCGTTCGGTTGCCCGGCGCTCCCTTGCAGCGACGCGCTGCTATACGGCGTGTACGTCGCCGCTGAGTAACCACGATTCCAGAGCGGGGCATCACTCTTCCCGGAATGTGGCGTATGGCAGAATGCACAGACTTCGTTTTCGGACGTCGCCCGAACGACGTTGGTCGTGGCCGTTGCCGACAGGTTGTGCTTTGTGGCCCGGACACCGGACTGCGCCGTCAGGCTTTGCGCCGTGACCAGGAGGCCGACACCCACTGTCGCCAAGCGGCGGCAGCTCCGTCCGAGGCGCACGCGGTCGGTTGGCGGACGGCGCGTCATCACAGCGGTCCCGGAAGATACTGGAACACCTGCACGCGGCTATTAAACGAATCCGCGACGTAAATGCGGTCGTGGCGATCGATGGCGATACCCGTCGCGAGCCAGAATTGCCCGCGACCATGCCCTTCCGAGCCAAACGTCAGGAGCAGCCGTCCCGCAGGCGAGTAGATATTCACCATGTCGCGCAGACCGTCGACCACGTACAGGTGACCCTCGGAGTCGACGGCGATGCCTTTCGCGCGCTCGAACTCGCCCGGACCGTCGCCGTGCCGTCCGAACGACGCGCGCGGCGCGCCGTCCCACCCGAAGGATTGCACGCGAAAGTTCATCGAGTCGGTGATGTAGACGGTCCCATCCCGGGCGACCGCGATGTTGGTCGGGTAGTTAAAAAACCCCAGTGCCGTACCCCGGCCACCGAGTCGCCGTCGCAACGCGCCCAGCGTGTCGTACACCAGCACCTCGTGCGCCGGCGTGTCGACGACGTAGAGCTGGCCTCGCGCCGCATCCAGTGCGATTCCTGTCGGTCGCCGGCCGGCTCGGTCGCGGCGCCACACTTCGCGCCCCGCCGCGTCCAGATGGTACAGCGCGCCTGACGCCGCGTCGGTGATGAAGCTCCCGCCATCGGGGCTGACGGCGACGCCAACCGGCGAATCAAACCTCGTCCGACGGGCGCGATCGCGGAACGCATAGCGCCCCCGCCCCGCGTCGAAGACGTGCACCCCGCGAGCCGCCACGTCAGCAACGAAGAGCCGCCCCGTGCTGTCAACGGCCACCCCGTAGGGTTGCCGAACCCGTGGCGATGGCGCGCCAGTGAACGCATCAACGACGCGCCGCCAGAGGGGCGGCCGGACCCCGATATCTGTCGGCGTCGCCACCGTCGCGCGATACCGAATCCGAGGGCGCTCGGGCGCCGCCGGCCACATCAGGGCCGGTTCCGCCACGGCCTCGCTGCCCGCCCGCACGCCTGCTGCTCCGGGATGCCCGCACGCCGCCACTGTCAGGAGCAGGACGACGGCGAACACCCGCGGAGCGCGATCGCAGGACGTGCAACGGGAGGGTTCCCTGGCCGCAGGCGACTTCACGTTCAGAAGCGCCGCCGCACGCGACCGAAGAACTGGTGCTGCGTACCGGCCGTGGCCGCGTGCCGCTGCTGGCTCGAAAAGCGCCAGTCCGTCTCCAGCGCCCCAAGCGACCAGACCACCTCGAGGTGCAGATTGCGCAGCCGTTCCCGCGCTCGCTCGTCCGTGGACCACAGCCAGGTCTCGGCCGTCGCCTGCAGCTGGAACGTGCTGCTCAGGATCCATCCCACCGACGCCATGGTCGTGACCATGCGCGTGTCGCGTTCGTTCATTCGCGATCGGGTGCCTGAGACGCCCAGCACCCCCTGGATCGCATACCCGGTCGGCGACGCCACCGCCGCACGCACCTCCGTGGAGGAAAAGTCGTTGCGGGAGTGTTGGCGCACGCGATGCATGAGGTCGCCCTGGATGCTGCCGAACCGCAGCCCGCGTCGCACCGCCGCCGCGGTGGTGTACTCGTCCGCGCTGTCCAACGCATCGTCGTCCGCACCGCCCGTCGCTTCGGAGCGGCGCCGTCGGACAGAGTGTTGCAGCGAGACGCCGCCGACGGCGAGCGACGCGTCGGCGCCTGCCGATCGTGTGCGAATGCCCGGCGCGGGCGGCAGGACGTATCGGTAGCTGGCCAGCACCACTTCGCCGACGCGGATGCGCGAACTCAAGGGAATGCTGATGCGCACAACGTCGCCTAGCCGCGTCACGCGGAAGTCGAAGCCGCTCACATACGTCAGCGACCGCTCCTCGTTCACAAGCGCGATCGACGCCGAATCGGCACGCTCAAAGTCCAGCGAAAACTCGCGCGCCTGTGGCGTCGCGTGCCGTTCGTCGCTGACCACGATCCACGAATCGCCAAAGAAGTCCTGTCCGCGCCGCAGGGCGCCGGCAAACACAGCCCCCGTCAACCGCGCGCCGAACGGCAGCGCAACGTTGAGTCGCAGGGTCGGCGTCGCCTGCAGGAGGCTTGAGTGACCATTGTGGTACATGGACGTGGACCCCGCGACGTCCACGGAGGCTCCGAGCCAGCGGGGTCCGTCGAACGTGAGCGCGTAGGACCCGCCGCGGGTATTGGCAGAAAACGTCGGCGCGCGTACGATCTGCTGCTGCAATGCGAGCGCGGACGTCACCGTCTCGGCGTGACGGAGCCGGAGTGAGCCCGCGAGCAGGCGCCGTCGCTGCGGCTCGTGCCCGCTCCGCCACTGCCAATCGGCGGACGATTCCAGGGCGCTCCCCTTGCCCCAGCGCAGCACGTGCGACGCACGGGCGATGGTCGCATCGTAACTGAGCGCCCCGACTCCGTCGACGAGCCGCGTGCGCTCGAGATTCGCCATCAGCTTCGTGCTCTGGCCAGAGAGCCGCAGCGTGCGCCAGTGCTCGTCGCGTCGGACCGTCGGGGCGCTGAATGCGCTCACCCAGTCCGAGAGCGATTCGCGCGTTGAATAGTCCAAGAACACCGGGAAGGCGCGGTTCTGGAGCCGGACCGTCGCCCCGGTGGAAAGCAACCGATAACGCGTCTCGGAGCCAAACTCGCCCCGCACGCTGCCGGTCGACCGTTCACCGCGAAGCGAGATCGGCAACGGCGATGCCGCGAGGAGGTTCGCGCTCGCGCTCGCCCCGAGCCCATTCAGCATCGCCGCCGCGGCCTGGTTGGCGCGTTGCTGCGCCCAGGTCGGGCGCAAGTTGAGGGCGTACGCGAACAGCCGTGGCGACCCGAGGGTCCCCTGGAACGGCAAGGCCACCCACTCGGTGAAGAGCGAGATCGCGGACGGGGCGCCGTTCGCACCCAGCGAACGCTCGCGCCTGGCCTCGACGCCGAGTTCTCCCCCGCTTCGGCTCATCTGAAACCACTGCCCCGCCGCCGCCGTTGGCCAGCACAGCACACTGAGCACGGCGGCCTGGCAGGCGACGCGAACCGGAAAGCGACGGGGAGACGACATGGAGCGACCGCCACTACTTCGCGGAACGCTTCGGCGGTACATGGCAGCGATCGCACGCGCCGAAGTCCGCCGAGAAGGCACGTTTGCCGTCATGGCAGACGCCGCACGACTTCCCCTGCGAGATGAGATCCATGCTCACTTCGGCCTGCCCCGCCTTCATTTCAAAGAGCCGGTTGTGGCACGTTGCGCACACGAATCGCGCGCGGTGTACCCAATGCGGAAAGACCGACCGCGGCGGCTCCAGGGTGTCGCCACCAACCCGACGCAGGCGGGTCGTTCCAAGCAATGCCGGGGGCGCTTCCCCCGCGGGCATCTCCTCCTTCGGGTGACAACGTTCGCATCCGGTCTCGATGGGGAAGGCGACCGGGCCGTGGCAGGCGCCACAGTACTTGCCATCCGTCAGTGCGTCCATCGACAGCTTGACCGGGCGTCGATACGGGAACAGGCGCACGTGGCACGAACTGCACTCCAGCCACTCGGTGTGCCCGGAGTGGGGGAACCACGTGGTGACGCTCGTATCCTGACCCGGTGGCAAGAAGAAATCGAACCCGAAACGCAGCAGGCGCGCGGTCGCCGAGTCCACGCCGGATGGAGAGACCGTCGGCCGCACAACGCCGGTTCGCAGGGCGGCGGTCCAGTCCACGTTTCCCGCGTGATCACGGGGGAGGAGTGGCACCACGCTGTCTTCCTTCAGCGTACCGCCGAACGGGACAAACACGGCGGCGCTCGGGGTACCGCTCGCCAGCGCGTCCGCGGACGGCACAGAGTCGCGCCGCGTGCGCGCCGGTGCCTTGGCAACCACGCCTTCCCGCTCCACGGGGAGGTCAAAGAACACGGCCAGCATGCGGCGATTACAGGCGGTCGTTCCTGTAAGCACGCACGCGAGGAGGGCCAGTACCCCGACTCGCTGCCGCCTCGATCCTGTCCTCATGGTCATCCCGCGTTCACGCAAGTTGGGGGGCCCTCCCGGGCGAGCGTCACCGGCTCGTCCGGGAGGCGAAGGGAACAACTACTTGATGTGGCACGTCAGGCACAGCGCGCTGCCGCTGTTCGAGACGCGCAAGAACGGCGCGTTCGTGTTGTTGTGCGGATTGTGGCAGGTCCCGCATTCCAGTTGGTCCTTCGCCGCACCGTAGAAGGGCAGCCCGGCGGCGACCACGGTCGTCTTCGCGACGAACGCCACGTCCTTGGTGTTGTCATAGGTCACCGCGACCGGATGATCGTTCGTGAGGTCCGCGCCCAGGATCTTGAGGGCGTTGACCGCGCCGGTGAAGACGGTGCCAAAGGTCTGATTGAGGGCCGTTACGGCCGACGCCGCGTTGGGCTTGTTGGTTATCACGTCCAACCCCACCGTACCGTCGTGGCACGAGGCGCAGGCCAGCGATACGGGCCCGGGGGCCGCGCCGACCGTCATGTCCATTGTCGCGCTGTTGGTCGACGTGTACATGGTGTACGTCGCCGCGCTGTTGGCGCGATTCCAGAGCGGAATGGTCGACGAGCCGCTGTGCGGCGTGTGGCAGTAGGCACAGACCTCGCCGTAGTCGGCCACCTTGCCCGTCAGCGCGGTGAAGCTCGCGTCACGGGTCCCGACCGAGAGGTTGTGCTTGGTGAGCTTGACGGTGGCTTGCGCCTGGAGGGCAGCCGGCAGCGCCAACGTCAGCATCGCCGCAGCCAGCGCGAATCGAACGGTCTTTCCCATCATGGTTTCTTCCTCAGGTTGAGAGTGGAACGGTTGAACAAAGAGCGGAGAACGCTACGGGCGGGCCGGCGCCGATGGGACTTTCGCCGGCAGGCGCGTGCCGAGGTACGTGTAGACTTGCACGCGGTCATTGATGCGATCCGCGACGAACAGGCGGTCGTGGCGATCACTGGCAATGCCGCTTGGCATGAGCAGGTCGCCTGGCCCCTGCCCCCCGGCTGAGAAATCCATCAGCATGCGCCCTTGATCGTCGAACAGCTGCACATTGCCAAACGCGGCGTCGACCACGTAGAGGTGATCTTCGCTGTCGATTGCCACGCCCTTCGGTCGGGAAAAACTACCAGGGCCGTCGCCACGGCCCCCTATCGCGCGCACGAACCTGCCGTCGCGCGCGAAGACCTGCACCCGCGCGTTCAACCCGTCGCTGACGAATAGTTGACCGCGCGCGGACACCGTGGCGAACGCCGGATACCGGAACTGCCCCGCCAGCGTGCCGCGGTTGGCGTCGATATCGCGCGAAGCCGACGGCCGCGCGTGTCCCATCGGCGGCGATTTCTCCGCCGTATCACGCGCGTCGGCGCCGTGCGTCGCCGTCAGCGGCGCGCTCGACGCCGCACGCTGCCGCTGCGCGTCACCCACCGTGCGTCCGAGGCGGCGCACCACCTGGCCACTCGCACGGTTCAGCACCAGCACTTGGTGCCGGTATGCGTCCACGACGTAGACGAGCCCCGCGGCGGTGTCGACGGCGACATCCACAGGGTTCAGGAAGATTCCACCGCCGTCGTACATTCGGACGAACGCTCCAGACGGCGCAAACACCAGCACCCGCCTCGCCCCCTGGTCGGCGACGTAGACGTTGTCCTGCTCATCAACCGCCAGGCCCATCGGCTTCGACAGCCGATAGTCCCCGGACGCCCCGACGCTCCGCGAGTCTTTCACCGCCGGATCGAACACGCGGACCACCGTCGGGATGCCGCAAGTCACGTACAATCGTCCGCGCGAGTCCACGGCCACGTCGTGCGGCCGCATCACGGCGAAGCCGCCGGTCGGCGTACCGCCGAGCAGTCTTCGCCAGCCGCCGAGCCCCCCGCCGTCCCGCTTGAGGTCAAGATCGCTTGCAAGCGTCGACGTCAGGGCGATGCGCGGCTGCTCCGGCGGCGCCGGCCACACGCGCGACTTGACCGCCCGCGCCCCAATGTCGCGCGGCGTCGCGCGAACCTGGGCCTGCGCCGCGGCACCAGAGACGAGCGCCACGAGTCCCGCAAGCGCGTAGTGCCGCCCGCGTGCGAACACGCGACGGAAGCACCGTACGGCGCGCTCCGCCGATCCGGCTGGCGCCGCGTGGGCGCCTGATCTCGACCGTGTCGGCATACGCCGCATCGACGACTCACTCAGCGTGCTGTCCACCCACGTACCTCCCTTGTCCGCTTACGCACCTGTAAGATGGGCCTCGCGATCAAGACGAGGAGTCGGGCAACGCCTGTTTTTGCTGTCAGGAAATGACCGGGCGATCATGAGGATCCGTGGAAGGCCGCCCGCGCCCGGCAATTCGTGCGAGCGGACCTTGCTTCGGGATCGGCGCGTGCGCAACACCGCTGCGGGGCCGCAGGGGCGTCCACGGCGCGTCCAACGTGCGCGCCTCGGGCGGCACCGATTTGACACGTGGGTGAGCGGCATTGGCACCTGAAATGCCGATGCTCTGTGCAGGAAAATGCCGACAAAGAAATGGTCGTTCACTGACTCCCGCCGGCCTGACGAGCGCGAAGATTACATACCTGTAAGATAATGTGAGTCTACCCCGCACCGGCGGATACGCATGTGAAGGGCGTTCGATGCGTCGTGCCGCTGCGCCACGAACACCCCGCCTCCCGGAGAAGACCCATCGTGGAATGCCGGCGCATCCGTGCGTGCGAGGTGAGGTGCCGTGCCACGGTTTCTCGCACCCCACTCCCTGGTGACCGAGCGCTACTGCTGCCGCGCGACGCGCCATCACTGACCATGCACGCACTCTCCCATGCTTCGAGACAGTCAGCAATTCGCCCTGCTTGAGCGCCTGCCGCGGCGCCTCACCTTCGGCGACGACGGACCGGCGTTGGAAGCCGAGGATCAACTCGCCGATCTTGCTGCGCGCACGCGCCTCGTCGTAAAAGCCCGCTGGTTCCTGCTGATCTGCTTCGGACTGTACGGTGTCTACGCGGGCGCCTCGTTCGGACTGCACCACCAGCCGTTGATGCTGATGCGCTGGCAGTTAATCACGATGGGAGTGACGACCCTCGCGGTGGTGGGGTACAACAGCGCCTTGGCCCTCGTGCAGCCTCGGCATATGCGTCGCGCGTGGCTCGCCCATGCCCAGGTGTTCGCCGACTTATTCGCCGCCACGTGCCTCGTCTACCTCAGCGGCGGTGGCGCAAGCTGGTTCTGGCCGGTCTACCTCGTCATCACCATCGAAGCCGCGTTCCTGCTCGAACGGGCCCGGGACGTGTGGCTGATGGGCGTCGTCGGCGGCGGGCTGTTCGGGCTGCTGTTGGGGGCGGAATATCGCGGCGCGTTGCCAATTGTGACGATGCCGTTCGTCGATACCCAGATCCACCACGATCCGCTCTTTCTGCTGCTCATCATTGCCTGGGTCACCCTGATGAACGGTGCCACCGCGTGGATCGCCACCTACCTGATGTCGATGCTGCGCCAGGAGGCGGCCTTGAAGCGCGCGGGCGAGAAGCAACTCCTCCAGTTCATCGACTCGGCCACGGACCTGATCCACTGCAACCGCGACGAGGGGACGTTTCTGTACTGCAACCGGGCGTTTCGCGAGATGCTGGACGTGTCAGCGGGCGCCCTGACACAGACCACCTTCAGCGAGATCCTGGCACGCGAGGATCGGCCGGCGTTCGCGCGCGCCTTCGCGCAAGCGCAGTCGCCGGCGCCGGCGTGCGGGCCGCGCGGCCACATCGAGGTGCGCGTCCAGCGGCGCGATGGTACGATCCGCCATCTCGAAGGGACCCTGACGGCCAGCACCGTCGCGGGGGCCGACCGGACGGTGTGGGGTATCTGGCGCGACGTCTCGGAGCGGCAGGAGGCACAGCAGGAACTGCATCGATTGGCGCATCACGACCAACTGACCGGCCTGCCCAACCGCGTGCTCTTCGGGGAACATCTCAAGCAAGCGCTCGCGACCGCGCACCGCGCCGGCAGTTGCGCGGCCGTGCTCTTTCTCGATCTGGATCGCTTCAAGCTGGTCAATGACACCCTCGGACATCCCGCGGGCGACTCGCTGTTGCGATCCGTCGCCCGTCGGCTTTCCCGCACCGTACGTGAGGCCGATCCGGTTGCGCGGGTGGGAGGGGACGAGTTTACGCTGATTCTTACGGCGCTTGAACGTCCGCAGGATGCAGGCTTGGTGGCGGAGAAGGTCCTCGCCGAGCTGGGGCAGCCCCTGGTCGTCGATGGACAGGAACTCACGGTGCAGGCCAGCGTAGGCATCGCAATCTTTCCGTGCGACGGGGTGGAGGCCGATGTCCTGCTGCGGAGAGCGGACATCGCCATGTACCACGCGAAAAAGCAGGGCGGCGGACGCTACGAGTGCTATCGCGCCGACCTGGACCAGGACGCCCATCATCAGCTCGTGCTGGAACAGTACCTACGCCGCGCTGTCGAACGGCGGGAACTACATCTCTGCTATCAACCCCAGATCAGCCTCTCCACAGGAATGATCAGCTCCTGCGAAGCCCTGCTGCGCTGGGAGCATCCGGAACTCGGGCTCCTGCTGCCCGACGCATTCATTCCGCTCGCCGAAGAGACCGGGCTGATCGTACCGATCGGCGAATGGGTGATCGAGGAAGCCTGCCGCCAACTCGCGGCCTGGCGAGCGGCGGGCCATCCGCCCGTGCGGGTCGCGGTGAATGTGTCCGGGCGCCAGCTCTTGCATCGGGACTTCGTGCCGCATCTCGCATGCGTCCTCCGCAGTCACGCCGTCGACCCAGCGCATCTCGAGATCGAGGTCACCGAGACGGTGCTGATGTCACCGACGGCGATGCTGGACGCCACGCTGTCCCAGGTGGCCGAGCTCGGCCTGCGGGTCTCGGTGGACGATTTCGGCACAGGCTATTCCTCGTTGACGCAACTCAAGCGCCTCTCCGTACACACCATCAAGATCGACAAGTCATTCGTGCGAGACGTGCACCGCAACGCCAAGGACGCGGCCATCGTGTCCGCGATTATCCGTATCGGCAGCGCGCTCAAGCTCCGTGTCATTGCGGAGGGCGTCGAGCTCAAGGACCAGTTCGACTTCCTGCATCGGCAGCAATGCAACGAGGTGCAGGGGTACTGGGTCAGTGCGCCGCTGCCGGCGAACGAGTTGCTCGGTTTCCTGGCCCGGCAAACACGGCTGCCCGTGGTGAGCGACGCGTCACCGGTCGAGGAGGTGGAGGCGTCCACGCTGGTGCCAGCGAGCGGCGTCGGCTGAGTCAGCGGCCTCGCGCAAGGCGACGACGTGCACCCGGCACCTGGACACGAAGTGACCGTGACCGCGAGCGGCGGCATGTGCGTCTCCAGGCTGGCCGCCGTGCTGCGCAATCAGCGCCGGCAGTCGGCCGCGCCCTAACTTGACACCGCCGGGCCACTCCCGCAACGTGGTGAAACTTCACCGAGGTAATGGGAAATGTCTGTCGCCGCGCACGACGCTTCCGCGTTGATCCAGGAATTTCTCGGGAGCGTCCGCGTTCTTTCGCAGACCGTCCGGATCACGGTGGAAGAGCCCCTGCTCGGCACCCTGTCGGGAGGGCGCCTTTCGTTTCCGCAGTACAAGCTCCTGCGGCTCGTGGCGAGCGCCGATGGGCACAGCATCGGCGAGGTGGCGACGATCCTCGGGGTCAGCGCGGCGGCGAGCAAGGGCGTGGACAAGCTGGTGCGCCGGCGCTTCCTGCGTCGCGCTGAAGCCAAGCTCGACCGGCGGGCGATGCACCTCTCCCTCACCGAGCAGGGACGGCGCGCGATCGCGGCGTACGAGGAGGCCCGCGACGCCAAGCTGCTCGCGTTCTTCAGCGGGACGCCGGCGGCCGGGCTCAGGCGGGCCATCGCGATGCTCGACAACCTCTCGGCGAGCCTGGTGGAACACGGCGCCGACCCCGAGGAGTTGTGCCTGCAGTGCGGGATCTACTTCCCCGACAAGTGCATCGCACGTCAGCGCGGACTGCGCCGGTGCTACATGGCCCGGTTGCGGGCCGCGAAGGGCGCAGCGTCGGAACCGCCCGCCGAGGTCAAGACGCCGTCGCGCGCGACACCGAAGCGCCGCGCGCCGCGCGGGCGCGGCACGTAGCGTTCAGTTTCCTCAGGTCAGCTTGAGCGCGCGCCAGCGGGCGGTGTGCGGCACGTGCACTTCCTCGACGTACAGCACCACGTGATCGCCGCGGTAACTTGGCCGGAGGTGCTTGCCCACATCGACGAGCCCATGCTCGACGAGGCGGTTCGTCCCGTGCTCACGTACCTCGTCCACACCACGCGCACGCAGCACCGCGAGCGGCTGTGCGCCGGCCAGCGCGTCCGGCCACCCCCATCCCGGCCCGTCGACCACGCGACCGTCGTCTCCGGTCGCGAGCAGGCCGACGCCGGCGAGCGCGCCAATGACGCCGTCCTCGTTGCCGCCATAGCCCCGGAGATAGCAGCCGCAGGTGCAGGCCAATTGGCGCGCCTCGGCTTGGCGTACCAGCTCGTGCTGCGTTCGTCTGCCGAACGCCTTCACGTCTTCTGGCACTTCCTCTGCGACGCAGAGCCCCGGATCGCTTCCCGGGATGAACCACTTGAGCAGCTCGTCGCGCAGCAGCGGAATCAGCTCGGTCGCCCGCCGTCCGGGCGCGGCGCGCACCAGCACCGTGGCGCACCCGTTCTTGCTGGTGTACGGCACACGCCGGTCGAAGAAGAGCTGATGCCTGAGTGCCACGACGAACTCGAAGCCCCGCGGCAGCACCCTCGCGAAGCGCCGGGCCAGTTGGTTGGTCCCAGGCGTTCCGATGATGTCGGTGTCATCAAGACCGATGTAGATCATGGCGTAGTCCGTCGATGTTCGCGGTAGTGAAACCAGAACGCGGCGCTCACCAGGCCCGCCGCGACGCCGGCCGCGGCATAGGTCCACGCCGCCTGCGGAAGCCAGAGGTCAAAGGGGAGACGGCCGCCGCCGAGGCCGCCGCCGTGGCCGCCGCTGAGACCGCCACCGAGACCGCCACCGAGACCGCCACCGAGACCGCCACCGAGACCGCCACCGAGACCGCCACCCAGACCGCCACCCAGACCGCCGCCACCTCCTCCACCGCCCTGTCTGGTTCCTGCCCCGGGGACGCCGTACAGCTTGGCAGTCGCGCGCGCGATGAACGCCAGCGTGTTGCTGCTTCCGCACGCGATTACAAGCGCGAGATACAGGCGCCAGCCGCGGTTGCCCCAGCGTACGGCGAGGTCGAGCAGCGGCCCGGTGGCGAGCAGGAAGGCACCATCGCATGGGCGTGCGGATGAGCGGCGCCATTCGCTTCTCACGCCTGAACCGTCGCGTCACGTGGACCTCGCCATCTCCAGGTGCGCGCCGCTGCCGTCCAGCGCGCCCATGTAGACGACACCGCCGCCGACGCCAGAGATGACGCGGCCATACGGGGGGCGTACGCGGTCAATGAGGCTTCCCAATACGCCCGCCACGAACGGTTCCAATCGCGCCTCCTCGAGAGTCCCTCAGTCTACGTAACGACGGGCTGGTGCGGCGGCGCTTCAAGCCGATGCGACCGCGGCGCGCGCACCCGTGAGCTCGCCACACGCGTCAGCACCGCGGCGGTCGAGACGACGGCGGGCGCCCGGATGGAGACGAGCTGATGACGACGCGGACCGCCAGGGACTGCCGATAGGTGACGACCTGACGCACCGGCGCGCCATTCAGCAGCGCCGGCTCATAGCGCAGGCGCGGAATGACATCTCTGACGGCCTGTTGAAAGTCGATGCTGGTCGCCGTGACATCGCGCATCGTCCTGGGCTCAGGCACGCCAAGGGTGTCGACGACAAACGTGAACTCCGCGCGCAGACAGCTCCCATCGCGCAGTCCGCTGCTGGGAGGCGTCCAATCCAGACGCGGTGCACTTCCACGCGGTTGCGCCTCGCGGTCAACATGACACGCCTGATACGCCGGGACGCCGCCTGGCACGGAATCCACCGGGGTATCGAGGCACTTCCGCTTGGAGCGCTGGGCAGCGACGGGACTGCTCGTCACCGCCACGAGTGCGAGCACGAGAAGCGGTCTCACGGTGTGTGCGCCGGTTCGGGTCCGTGATCGCGCGGCGACTGGCGTGGCGCTGCGGCGCTTCCGACAGACGCGGCCGCGCAGCTGGAGCTGCCAACGACGTCGGCGCGCGTGCGCAGCAATGGCGTGTCAGGCATCAGGGGTGCGGGGTGAAGGCAAATCGCACGCGCGCCTGCACGCTCACACTCACATCGCTCGGCATGATCGGCGTGGCGGCGCCAGCGATCGCGAACTGGTAGTAGTCTGCCGCCCTGCCGGCAGCGACTCCGTACTCGGGGAGCAGACTGACCTCGATGAGCGCACCGAGGGTGCCGCCCGCGGCCGCCGCCGCGGCCCCTGCGTCAGCGCGCGCGGCGTGCACCGCAGCAGCAATCGCGCGCTGGCGCGCGTCCGCGGCTTGCGACGACGCGAAGCTGATGTTCGCAATCTCGGAGGCGCCAGCCGAGAGCGCCGTGTCAACGAGCTGTCCGAGCGTCTCGAGATCCCAGAGCGACACCCGGATCGCATTCCTCGCGACGTAGGTTTGCGGCGCGTCGGCCGGCGCCGGCGCCCGGCCTATCGGATCGCGTTCGAGGGAGACGGTGTACCCCGTCGAGACGATCGCCGAATCTGCCAGCCGCTGACGCTTCAGCGCGGCGATGACCGGTCGAATGCGATGGACATTCAGGCGCCCGGCTTCAGCGGCCGACGTTGCTCTCGTGACGACGGCCACCGTCAGCGTCGCCCGGTCAGGCTTCAGCTTCACCACGCCGGAGCCGCTCGTGACGATTTCCGGGTTGGCACGCGTTGCGCCAGCCGGCGTTTGCGCGCCGGCGACGACGGGCAGCGAAAGAGCCAGGAAGACTGTGAGGTGTCGGAACATGGAGCTCCGGGTGAATGCCTGACGACTCGGCGATCTGCTGCGAACGCTCTAATAGTTGGTATGAAGCGGCGACTGGACCTCCCGGCAC
>CAYQCP010000055.1:0-22553 GCA_964416005.1 uncultured Gemmatimonas sp. | reverse complement strand
GTCCTCACCGAACAGCCCCTGCGCACCATCGTCCCCATCGAACCCGCGGCGATGGCGGGGCGCACCGTCATCCAATGGGAGAAGGACGACCTCGATCCCGTGGGGCTCGTCAAGATCGATCTGCTCGGCCTCGGCATGCTCACGCTGCTGCAGGACTGCATCAAGTACGTGCGCGCCACGCGCGGCGTGACCATCGAGCTCTCGCAGCTCGACATGGACGACCAGGCGGTGTACGACGACCTCTGCAACGCCGACACGGTGGGAGTCTTCCAGGTGGAGAGCCGCGCGCAGATGAACACCCTGCCGCGCCTCAAGCCGCGCTGCTTCTACGACCTCGTGGTGGAAGTCGCCCTCATCCGCCCCGGTCCCATCCAGGGGGAGATGGTGCATCCCTACCTGCGGCGGCGCGCCGGCGAGGAGGAAGTCACCTACCCGCACCCGTCACTCGAGCCGGTGCTCAAGCGCACGCTCGGCGTGCCGCTCTTCCAGGAGCAGGGGATGCAGGTGGCCATCGTCGCCGCCGGCTTTACGCCGGGCGAGGCCGACGTGCTGCGCAAGGCGATGGGGCACAAGCGCAGCCACGAGCGCATGGCCGCCATCTGCCAGAAGATGATCGCCGGCATGAAGGCCAACGGCATCCCCGAGGACATCGCCCAGCGGATCTACCAGCAGATCAACGCCTTCGCCGACTACGGCTTTCCCGAGAGCCACGCGGCGAGCTTCGCGCTCATCGTCTACGCCAGCGCCTACCTGCGGCACTACTACGCGGCCGAGTATCTGTGCGCGATCCTCAACGCGCAGCCGATGGGCTTCTACAGCGAGGGCACGCTGGTGGAGGACGCCAAGCGACACGGAGTGCGTGTACTCGGACCGGACGTGACGAAGAGCGGATGGGACCACCAGATGGTTTGCGCCGACGGCAAGCTGGTGCGACCACGAGATGGCGTTGTGTTTGTCGGCACAGAAAAACAACAGAGAAACAACAGAGAGACAACAGAGAGACAACAGACGCGGGTTCTCCCGTCTCCCGTCTCCCGTCTCCCGTCTGCCCCTATAGTGCGCCTGGGCCTCCGCTCCATTCGGGGCCTGGGGCCTGACGCCCGCGACCGCATCGGCCGCGCCCGCGCCGGCGGCGGGTTCCGTTCCATCGACGACTTCGTGCAGCGCACGCAGCTCGACCGCCGCGCGCTGCGCCTGCTGGCCGAGTCGGGGGCGCTGGACGCGTTCGTGCGCGGCGAGCCCGCGCCGCGGCGGCGGCGCGTGGCGCTGTGGAAGGTGCTCGAGGCGCAGCGCGGGAGCGGCGGGCCGCTCGCGCTCTTTCCCGAGGTGGCGGTGCCCGCCACGCTGCCCGCGTACACGGCGCCGGAACTCACTGAGGCGGATTACCGGCTCACCGGCGTGTCGCTGCACGGACATCCGATGCGCCACCTGCGCGCGCTGCTCAAGCTCAACGACGTCGCCACGGCCAGGGCGCTGCTCACGGAAGGGCGGGACGGTGCGCCGGTGGGGATGGCGGGCCTCGTGATCTGCCGCCAGCGCCCGGGGACGGCCAAGGGATTCGTCTTCCTCACGCTCGAGGACGAGACAGGCATGGTGAACGTCGTCGTGACGCCGCAGGCGTTCGAGCGGCAGGCGCTGCTGATCTCGCGCACGCCGCTGCTGCTCGTGCGCGGCGTCCTGCAGGTGGAGCAGCGCGTCGTCAACATCCGCGCGCGCGAGTTCCTGCCGCTCGAGGGAACCATCGAGGCGCGGTCACATGACTATCACTAGTGCGTCGCGCTTCCAAAATTGTACGCCGGACTCCACATTTCGACGCATCCTTCTGCCGGTCCCCAATGACGACGCCCCCCAATGGATTGGCGCAGGCCACGCTGGCCGGCGGCTGCTTCTGGTGCCTCGAAGCGACCTTCGAGCGGCTGCGCGGCGTCTCCGCCGTGAAGAGCGGATACGCCGGAGGCGCGCGGCCAAACCCGACCTACGAGCAGGTCTGCACGGGCGTCACCGGCCACGCCGAGGTGGTGCAGGTCACGTACGACCCGCGCGAGATCACGTATCGCGACCTGCTCGAGGTCTTCTTCACGATCCACGATCCCACCCAGCTCAACCGCCAGGGGCCGGACGTCGGCACGCAGTACCGTTCGGCCATCTTCCCGCACACGCCCGAGCAGGAAGCGGAGGCGCGCGCCGTCATCGAGGCGCTCAGCCGCGACAGCGTGTACGACCTGCCCATCGTCACGACCGTCGAACCGAACGCGACCTTCTGGCCAGCCGAATCGAACCACGACCGCTATTACCGGCGGCATCCGTTCCAGCCGTACTGCCTGGCGGTCATCGCCCCCAAGGTCGCCAAGCTGCGCGCCAGGCACGCCGACAAGCTGCGCGACTGAGCCAGCGGCAGGAGCGGTCGCCGCTCGCGCGCCGTGCCGCTAGATTCGCCACGGACACCCTGCAGGGAGAGGCGCACCATGTTTCGCACGATCGACGATTTTGCCGCCGCCTGGACGCAAGAGACGGACAGCACGCTCAAGATCCTCCGCACGCTCACCGATGCGTCGCTGGCGCAGCGCGTGACTCCCGAAGGCCGCACGCTCGGCTTTCTCGCCTGGCATATCACGTGCACCCTGGCCGAGATGGGAGGGCACGCGGGACTGGCCATCGAGGGGCCCACCGAACAGACCCCCGAGTCCGTCCCCGCGCACGCGGCCGAGATCGCTGCCCAGTACGAGCAGGTCGCGGCGCGTGTCGTGCCCGCCGTGCGCGCCGCCTGGACCGACGCGATGCTCGGCGAGCTGATGCCGATCTACGGCGAGAACTGGCCGCGCGGCCTCACGCTCTCCATTCTCATCGGCCACCAGACGCATCATCGCGGCCAGATGACCGTGCTCATGCGCCAGGCCGGGCTGCCGGTCCCCGGCGTCGTGGGACCGTCGAGGGAAGAGTGGGCCGCGATGGGCATGCCCGTGCAGCCGTAGCCTGCCCATGTACGAGCACCGCTCCGCGCCGCTCCTGCCGCGCCACCTGTTCTGGCGCCGCATGCTGCGGCATGGCGGCATGGCGCTGCTCGCGGTCGTGGTCTCGCTCGCCGTCGGCACCGTGGGATATCACACGCTCGGCGAGCTGCCGTGGGTGAGTGCGTTCGAGAACGCGTCCATGATCCTCGCCGGCATGGGACCGGCCGATCCCATTGACTCCACCGCGGGCAAGATCTTCGCGTCGCTCTTTGCGCTCTACTCGGGCGTGATCTTCCTGCTCGTTGCCGGCATGCTCGTCACCCCGGCCTTCCACCGTCTGCTGCATCGCTTCCATCTCGAGCGCAGCGAGCACACGCGGTGACATCGCCCGCGCGCACCGCGCCACTGCGCGTCCTCGCCGGCGCCGCGTTCCTGATGGCCACGTCGGCCGTCGGCCCGGGCTTCCTGACGCAGACGGCGGTGTTCACGCAGCAGCTCGGGGCGAGCTTCGGCTTCGCCATCCTGCTCTCCGTGCTCTTCGACCTCGGCGCGCAGCTGAACATCTGGCGCGTGCTCGTCGTCAGCGGACGGCGCGCCCAGGATGTCGCCAACATCGTGGTGCCGGGCCTCGGACACCTGCTCGCCTTCCTGGTGGTGCTCGGCGGACTCGCCTTCAACGTCGGCAACGTCGCCGGCGCGGGCCTCGGACTCAACGTCATCTTCGGCCTCGACGTGCGCGCGGGAGCGGTGCTCAGCGCGCTGCTCGCCATCGCCATCTTCGTGGTCAAGGAAGCGGGGCGTGCCATGGACCGCTTCGCCATGGCGCTCGGCTTCGTGATGATCGCACTCGCCTCGTATGTGGCCATTGCATCGGCGCCGCCGCTGGGCGAGGCGGTGCTGCGCACGGTCGCGCCCGATCGCGTTTCGCCGCTGAGCATCGTCACGATCGTCGGCGGCACGGTGGGCGGCTACATCACGTTCGCCGGGGCGCATCGCCTGCTCGACGCCGGACTCTCCGGCTCCGGCGCGCTGGGCGCCGTCACGCGGTCGGCCACCAGCGCCATCCTCCTCGCGTCGCTGATGCGGGTGGTCCTCTTCCTCGGCGCGCTCGGCGTGGTGTCACACGGCATGCCGCTCGATCCCGCCAATCCTCCCGCCTCCGTCTTCCGCTTCGCCGCGGGGGAGGCAGGGTACAAGCTCTTTGGGGTGGTGATGTGGTCGGCTGCCGTCACGTCGGTCGTCGGCTCGGCGTACACGTCCGTGTCGTTCCTTCGCGGGCTGCTGCCGCGCATGGAGAACCGCTGGACGTGGCTCGTCATCGGCTTCATCGTGCTCTCCACCGCGGTCTTCGTGACCGTGGGCCGGCCGGTCAAGGTGCTGATCGCGGTGGGGGCGCTCAACGGGCTCATTCTTCCGCTGTCGCTCGGGACCATGCTCGTGGCGGCCAGTCGGCGCACGGTCGTGGGTGACTACCGGCATCCGATGGTGCTGACGCTCGGCGGTGCGGCCGTGGCGTTCGCCATGGCCTGGCTGAGCGTGCAAACCCTGGCGCGCGACCTGCCGGCGCTCATGCGTTGACCTCTCGACGGAGTGTGACATGACGACACCTTTCATCGCCACCCATCTCCACGCGATCCTGCTGCGCGACCTGCGCGGCCTGCGCCGCGAGATCGAGGCGTATCCCGATGACGACGCCATCTGGGCGGCGGCGCCGGGCATCGCCAACTCGTGCGGCACGCTGGTGCTCCACCTGGCCGGGAACCTGCGCCTGTACGCCGGCCATGTGATCGGCGGCATCGCGTACGAGCGCGACCGCCCGCGCGAGTTCGCCGCCCGCGGCCTGTCGCGTGCAGAACTGCTGCACGAGCTGGACGCCGCCATGGAGGCCGTGGACCGTGCACTGCCGCAGGCCACTGCGGAGGTGCTCGCCCGCGAGTTTCCCCCGCCCATCGGCACCGTGCGCGTGAACACGCAGGAGTTCCTGCTGCACTGCGCCGCGCATCTCGCGTACCACCTCGGACAGGTGGACTACCATCGCCGTATGACAACCGGCTCCCCGGTGACGGTGAATACGATGGCCCCGTCGGAGCTTTCGAGCGCGCGGCCCCAGTGATGGCTCGCAACTCACGCTTTCGGATTCCTCCCCCGGGCGAGTGGGTGCTGCTTGGGCGCCCGGCGGGCGAGTGGGTGTACCTGGCCGCGATGGCCGTGAGCGGTGCGAGCTCCGTGCGAGATGCGGCGCGCAGTCCGGCGGGAGGGACCGTCGAGTGGGCGTTCATCGCCGGGCAGTCGGTCGTCGGCATCTCGGCGCTGTTCGTCGCCGCCACCACGATCGCCGGATGGCGCCTCGGGCTGCGCATGCTGTGGCTCTGGCTTGCAGCCCTCGGAGCGACGACCGCGGTGCTCGTGGGCGGCCTCGAGGGCGCACCGTACATCGAGGTTGTCCTCTCGCTGCTTGGGGTGTTCGCCGTCGGCGGCGCGGCCGTCTGGTACGGTCGGCGCCGGTTGCACGCCGCGGTCACACAGCGGCTCTGGCCCGAAGTGCTCGCCGAACACGCCGCGGCGGCGGACGAGTTCGCCGCGACCATCAGCGCGCTGACGCCCGAGCAGTGGACGGCGCGTCGGGATCCCGAGGCGTGGTCGCCAGCCGAGATCACCGATCATCTGGCCAGGACCTACTCGCAATACGCGGGCGAGGCGCGCGGCAAGAATTCGCTGCGCATCCGCCTCCGGCTCCCGATGCTCCTCTTCGCGCGTGCCTTCGTGAAACCGCGACTGCTGCGCGGGGCGCCCTTCCCCAAGGCCAAGGCGCCGCGCCTGCTCCGTCCGGGCGCCGGGCCCGACACGCCCGCCGACGGCGTCGCACTCTTCCGCGCCACGGGGGCGGCCTGCCTGCGCGACTTTGGCCTCCTCGCCGAGCGCCGTCCGTATCGCCAGCTCGTCCATCCGTATCTGGGGGCGTTGCCGCTGTATGACATGGTGCGGTTCGCCGCCCAGCATGTCCGTCATCATCACCGCCAGGTGCTCGCGACGATCGCCGCGTCGCCGGCGAAGGAGCCACCGCATGTCGTCGCGCCGTGATGCGCTGAGAACGCTGGCCGCGTTCGCCGCCGCCGGACTCCTCCCGCGGATCGTGCGCGCCGAATCGAGTGCGCCCGATGCGATCGAGCGCATCGGCGTGCAGCTCTACACCGTGCGAAGCCTCATGAACAAGGACATGCCCGGCACGATGGCTGCGGTGGCTGCGGCCGGGTACCGCGAGGTCGAGTTCGCCGGTTACTTCGGTCGCACACCGGCGGAGGTGCGCGAGCTCCTGCGGGCCAACGGCCTGACGGCTCCGTCCACGCATCTCGGCCTCGCCGACGTACGCGAGCGATTCGATGCGACCGCCACATCGGCGCAGGCGATCGGCATCCGCTACCTCACGGTGGCGTCGCTCGACATGCGCACGATCAAGACGGCCGACAACTGGAAGCGGATGGCGGACGTGTTCAACGACGTCGGCCGCCGCGCGAAGGCGGCCGGGCTGCGCTTTGGCTACCACAACCATTCAGTGGAGTTCAAGCCGGTGGACGGCGTGGTGCCGATGGACCTGCTGATCGGCGGCACCGATCCGTCACTCGTGACGTTCGAGCTCGATCTCTTCTGGGCGATGAAGGCCGGGCAGGATCCGCGCGCGTATTTCGAGCGGCACCCCGGCCGCTTCGAGATGGTGCACGTGAAGGACGCCACCGCCGCGCCGGCCAGCGACATGACGGACGTCGGCGCCGGCGTCATGGACTGGAAGCGGATCTTCGGCGCGCACGCGACGGCCGGCATCCGCCACTACTTCGTGGAGCACGACAATCCCGCCGACCCGCTGCAGAGCATCCAGCGGTCGGCGGAGTACCTCAAGGCGCTGCGGTTCTAGTCCAGCGCTTCTTCAAGGCGCTCGCAAAGGGTCTTCAGCACCTTCACGCGGGCGTGGTACTTGTCGTTCGCCTCGATCATCGTCCACGGCACCATCGCCGTTGACGTGCGGGCCACCATGTCGCACACCGCGTCGCTGTACGCGTCCCACTTCTTGCGGTTCCGCCAGTCTTCCTCGGTGATCTTGAACGTCTTGAAGCTCACCTGCTCGCGTTCCTTGAAGCGCCGCAGCTGCTCGGCCTTGGAGATCGCCAGCCAGAACTTGGCCATGACCACGCCGTGCGTGGAGACTTCCTCCTCGAAGTCGTTGATCTCGCCGTAGGCGCGCTCCCAGTCGTACGGCGTGCAGAACCCCTCGACGCGCTCGACCAGCACGCGGCCGTACCACGAGCGGTCGAAGATCGTGATGTGGCCGTTGCGCGGCAGCTGCCGCCAGAAGCGCCACAGGTACGGGTGCGCCTTCTCCTCGTCGGTCGGCGCGGCGATCGGCACGACACGCACGACGCGGGCGTCCACGGCGCCGGTGACGCGCCGGATGGTGCCACCTTTCCCGGCGGCGTCGTTGCCCTCGAACACCACCACCACCGACCGGTCGCGGAAGCGCTTGTGCCGCGTGAGCATGGCCAGCTGGCCCTGCCACTTCTCGAGCTCCTTCTCGTACTTGGCCTTCGCCAGTTTCTTGGTGAGGTCGAGTTCGCTGAGCAGCGTGCGGCGCGCATCGATCTCCGGGGCGTCGCTGGGGCGGGCGGGGGTCGGCCGCGCCACCTTGGGGGCGGCGAGGCGTGCCTTCACCGCGCGCAGCAGCTCCTCGGCCACGAACAGCTCGCGATACCGGCGGTCCACGCCTTCCACCACGAGCCACGGCGCGAGCGCGGTGGACGTGTGCCGGATCGTCCGCTCCGACACCTCGCGGAACCGGTTGTATTTCTCGAAGTAGTCCTCGTCGATGCCGGTCACGCGCCAGCGCGTGTGCGGGTCCTTCTTGAGCTCCTTGATCCGCTTGCGCTGCGCGCTCTTGGAGAGGTGGAACCAGAACTTCAGGACCAGCGCCCCCTCCTCGGACAGCATGCGCTCGAAGCGGACGATCTCGTCGATGCTCTTGTCCAGCGTCGCCCAGCGCACCTTCCCCTTCGCCAGCGACGCATCGAGGATTGGCTGGGTGTACCAGGAGCCGAAGAAGACGCCGATCTTCCCCTTGGGCGGCAGCGCGCGCCAGAAGCGCCACATGCGCGGCCGCTCGAGCTCCTCGTCGGATGGGTGGCCCATCCCGTTGACCTCGACGTGGCGCGGATCGAGCCACGAGGTGAGGGCATTCACCGTTTCGCCCCGTCCGCCGCCCTCCACGCCGCCGACCAGCAGCACGACAGGGAACGCTTTCTGGTCCTTGAGCGCAAACTGCGCATCGAGCAGTTCGGAGCGCAGCGTCGGCACGCGCGCGTCGTACGTGGCCTTGTCTATGGCATGACCCAGCTCGGCATCCTCGAACATGGCGCCTCCCGCGTCCCTTCCAACATGGCGCGTCCAACGGCGGGGCTCAACCGGCGCGGCGCTGGCGAACGGGCGCGCGAAGCGGCATTTTCGCGGAATGCAAACGCAACCGAAGCGCCTCGAATACGATGTCGTCATCGTCGGTTCCGGAGCGGGCGGCGGCATTGCCGCCCACGTGCTCGTCGAAGCCGGCGCCAATGTGCTCATGCTGGAAGCCGGTGGCTGGTGGGACAACACCCGGGATTCCACCATGCTCAAGATGCCGTACGATTCGCCGCGGCGCGGGGCGGGCACGCCCGAGCGGCCGTTTGGCGAATTCGACGCCTGCATCGGCGGCTGGCAGATTCCCGACGAGCCGTACACCGTGGCCGCGGGACAGAAGTTCGACTGGTGGCGCGCGCGCATGCTCGGCGGCCGCACCAATCACTGGGGGCGCATCTCGCTCCGCTTCGGCCCCGACGACTTCCGGCGCAAGAGCATTGACGGCCTCGGCGACGACTGGCCGATCACGTACAAGGACGTCGCGCCCTACTACGACAAGGTGGACCAGCTCGTCGGCATCTTCGGCTCCAGGGAGAACCTCCCGAACCATCCCGACAGCATCTTCCAGCCGGCGCCGCGCCCGCGCTGCCACGAGCTGCTGATCAAGCAGACGGCCGACCGCCTCGGCATCTGGTGCATCCCGTCGCGCCTTTCGATCATCACCAAGCCGCTGCACGGCCGCATGCCGTGCCACTACTGCGCCAACTGCAATCGCGGCTGCATGACGAACTCGAACTTCACGTCGGGCGACGTGCTCCTCTTCCCGGCGGCCAAGACGGGACGGCTCTCCATCATCACCGACGCGATGGCGCGCGAGGTGACCGTGGACGCCAAGGGCAACGCCACCGGCGTGAGCTACATCGACAAGCCGACCGGCAAGGACATGCACGTCAAGGCGCGCATCGTCGTCCTCGCCGCCAGCTCGTGTGAAACGTCGCGCATCATGCTCAACAGCAAGTCGGCGCGCTTCCCCAACGGCATCGGCAACCAGAGCGGCGTCGTGGGCAAGTACCTCACCGACAGCACCGGCACCGACGTCGGCGGCTTCATTCCCAAGCTGGTGGACCGCGTCCGCCACAACTGCGACGGCGTGGGCGGCGGCCACATCTACATGCCGTGGTGGCTCGACAACAAGAAGCTCGACTTCCCGCGCGGCTACCACATCGAGGTGTGGGGCGGCATGGGCCAGCCGAGCTATGGCTTCATGGGCGGCATCGAGAACTACCCCAACTTCTCGGGCTACGGCGCCGGCCTCAAGAACGACTACCGCCGCTACTGGGGGTCGACCATCGGCTTCTCCGGCCGCGGCGAGATGGTCCCCAATGCCGACAGCTACTGCGAGATCGACCCCACGAAGAAGGACAAGTGGGGCATCCCCGTGCTCAAGTTCCACTGGAAGTGGAGCGATCACGAGCACCGGCAGGTGAAGCACATGCAGGAGACGTTCCGCAAGCTCATTGCCGAGATGGGCGGCGAGGTGTGGAGTCCGATGCCGGGGCCGGAGAAGGGCTACGGCATCTCCAACGGCGGCCAGATCATCCACGAGCTCGGCACCGTGCGGATGGGGAGCAGCGCCGAGAACTCGGCGGTGGATTCGCACCAGCGGGCGTGGGGGTGCAAGAACCTCTTCGTCGCCGACGGCGGGCCGTTCGTGAGCCAGGCTGACAAGAACCCGACGTGGACTATCATGGCGCTCGCGTGGCGAACCGCCGAGTACATCACGCAGCAGCGGAAGGCGGGGGTGCTATGAAGCAGACGGGAGACGGGAGACGGGAGACGGGAGATAGGGCCCTTCCCGTTGTGGAGCCGGTATCCGATGCTGACAAGCAGGGCATGGACCGCCGTGACGCGGTGCGGATGCTGGGCGCGGCTACGTTGGCGGCGATCGGGCTCGCGGCGCCGGATGTGGCGCGGGCCGCCGACTACGCGGGCGCTGCGCTGCAGCAGGGCGCGCCGGCATACAAGCCGATCTTCTTCACCAAGGCCGAGTGGCCGATGGTGCGCGCGCTCTCCGACCTGGTCATCCCCAGGGATGCGCGGTCGGGCAGTGCCACGGACGCGGGCGTCCCGGAGTTCATGGATTTCATCATGAGCGACTTCAAGTGGAACCAGAAGTGGATGCGCGATGGCCTCGTCTGGCTGAATGGCGAATGCACCAAGCGGTTCAGGCGCGGTTTCGTGGCCTGCACGCCTGACCAGCAGAAGCTCGTGCTCAACGACATCGCCTTCCCCAAGAAGGCGCCCGCTGCACTCAAACCGGGAGTGGAGTTCTTCACGAAGTTCCGCGACCTCACGGCGACCGGGTTCTGGTCCAGCCGCATCGGCTACAAGGACATCGGGTACATGGGCAACACCATCGTCCCGGTCTGGGAGGGGTGCCCCGAGCCGCAGCTGCAGAAACTCGGCGTCTCGTACAAGATGTCCATGCGTCCCGCGCGTCGGCGGTAGCGTCGCGGCGCGTTGCCAAGTCCCGGACGGCGGGGCATCCTTGTCGGATGCCCCGCCGTCTGCTCTTCGCCGTTCTCCTCGCCGCGGTGTTTGCCCCGCGAGCCGCGCATGGTCAGCGCGTCTTTCCGGGTACCAGTCGCGACACGTCACTCGTCACGCGACTCATCGTGCTGGGAAGCGGCACGCCGGTTCCCGATCCCGAACGTGCGGGCCCTGCGTACGCCGTCACCTACGGCTCGCGTGTCTTCCTCGTCGACGCCGGCGCCGGCGTGATGCGCCGCGTTGCCGCGGCCGGCCTGCCGATTGACGGCATGACGGCCGTGCTGCTCACGCACTTGCACAGCGACCATACACTCGGCCTTCCCGATGTCATCCACACGACCTGGGTGATGGGCCGCTCGCGGGTGATGCCGGTCATCGGACCACCCGGTACCAGTGCGATGGTGGGCCACCTCCAGTCGGCGTGGATCGAGGATGTGGTGCTCCGCACCGAAGGGACGGAGCGCGGCCGGCGTGGCGGACAGCGTGTGGACACGCGTGAGACGACTGGCGGCATCGTGTATGACTCGGCCGGCGTCCGCATTCGCGCCATTCCCGTGCCGCACGGCGGCTGGCCAGTGTCGTTCGCCTTTCGCATTGACACGCCCGACCGCTCCATCGTGCTCGGCGGCGACACCGCGCCGAGCCCAGCCCTCGAGGAGGCGTCGCGAGGAGTGGACCTGCTGGTGCACGAGGTCTATGCGAGCACCCGCGTCGCACCCGAGCAGCGCCCCGGCGGCGAACTCTGGCCGCAATACCTCCGCGAATTCCACACGTCGGACGAGGAATTCGGCGCGATCGCGGCACGTGCCCAGCCCAAGCGACTGATCCTTTCGCACGTCCTGCGCATGGGCGGAACGATGGACGAAGTGCTGGCTGGCGTGCGGCGCGGCGGGTTCCGCGGCACGGTCGTGGTGGCGAACGACCTCGACAGGTTCTGAGTATGGGTGATGGGTTTCTTCATCACAGAGACACGGAGGAGCACGGAGGGCCACAAAGGACTGCAACTTCTTTAGGTAACGACAGCGCGCCGCGCAGCAAACCGCACCACACGCGTAGTTCGCCCAAGAAGTTGCACTTGTAGTTCTCCGTGGCCCTCCGTGCTCCTCTGAGTCTCTGTGATGAAGAGAACCCCCTCCCCCCTCCCGTGTAGCGCACCCCCCGCGCCGTGAGCGATAATTCAGGTCAGTAGGCAGGCCTCCGCCCTCCTCGCCCCGCTCTCCACTCGTCTCTCGTCACCTCACCCCCGCACCCCTCCCCATGCCTCCGCTTGGCGTCGGCTTCATCGGCTCGGGCTTCAACGCCCGCTTTCACATGCAGGGCTGGGTGGGCGTTCGCGACGCCGACATCCTCGGCGTCTGGAGTCCCGACGACAAGGGCGCCAAGTCGGCCGCTGCATACTGCCGCTCGCTGAACGTCGGCGACTGCAAACCGTATCGCAGCATCGCGCAGATGGTGGCCGACCCGGCGATTGACGCCATCTGGCTCAGCGGGCCCAACCACGCGCGCATCGAGAACGTCGAGGAAATCGTCGACACCATCAAGCGCGGCAAGGGCGAACTGAAAGGCATCGCCTGCGAGAAGCCGCTCGCGCGCAACGTAGCCGAGGCCAAGCGCGTGAAGCAGCTGGTGGATTCGGTGGGGCTCAAGACCGGTTACCTCGAGAACCAGCTCTTCGCACCGCACGTCGAGGCGGGCAAGAAGCTCATCTGGGCGCGCGGTGCGGCCACCACGGGGCGGCCGTACCTGGCGCGCGCCGCTGAGGAGCATAGCGGACCGCACAGTCCCTGGTTCTGGATGGGCCAACTGCAGGGCGGCGGTGTGCTCAACGACATGATGTGCCACTCCGCACTCGTGGTGCGGCACCTGCTCACGCGCCCCGGTGAGCCGCTCAGCACCGTGAAGCCCGTGCGCGTCACGGGCCACATCGCCTCGCTCAAGTGGTCGCGCCCGGCCTATGTGAAGAAGCTCAAGCAGAACATGGGCGCGCAGGTGGACTACGCGAAGGCGCCGTCCGAGGACTTTGCGTCGGTCACCATCGAGTTTGAGTCGGCCGAGGGACATCGCGTGATTGGCGAAGCGTCCACGTCGTGGAGCTTTGTCGGCGCCGGCCTTCGCCTGTCGGCCGAGTTGCTGGGCCCCGAGTACTCGATGAAATGGAATTCGCTCGACAGCGGACTTCAGCTCTTCTTCAGCCGCGAGGTCACGGGGCGCGCCGGAGAGGACCTGGTGGAGAAGCAGAACGCCGAGCAGGGCGTGATGCCGGTGGTGCCGCAGGAGCATCTCGCCTACGGCTACACCGACGAGGACCGGCACTTCGTGAACGTCTTCCTCGGCCGCGAGGAGCCGCTGCTGACGTTTGACGACGGTCTGGAGGTCGTGAAGATGCTGATGACTGCGTATCAGAGCGCGGAAAGCGGCAAGACGCTCGCCTTCCCGCCCAAGAACCTCAACACCTTCAAGCCGAAGGTGGCGCTGGGGACCTGGAAGCCGTGACCATCGGCCGCACAATCCTGCTCAAGATGGCCGACTCGCCGTTCCTCAACCGGCAGGCGACGCAACGCGCGTTCGTGAAGCGCGCGACGCGCCGCTTCATGCCGGGCGAGGCGCCCGAGGACGCGCTGCGCGCGGCGCAGGCGCTCAAGGCCGAGGGACGCGGGACGGTGTTCACCAAGCTCGGAGAGAACATCGTGGTCCCCGCCGACGCCGAGGCGGTGCGTGACCACTACCTGCGGTTCTTCGACCAGCTGGCCACCTCGGGCCTCGATGGCCACGTGAGCGTGAAGCCCACGCAGCTCGGACTCGACCTGTCGTACGACAAGTGCCTCGAGCACATGATGGTGCTCGCCGCGCGCAGCGAGTCCATCGGCAAGGTCTTCTGGATCGACATGGAGGGGTTCGTCTATGTGGATCCCACGCTCAAGCTCTACCGCGCCCTCAAGGCGAAGCATCCGCACGTCGGGCTGGCCCTGCAGGCCTACCTGTATCGCACGCAGGCCGACATCGACGCGCTCATGGACCTGCACCCCATCATCCGGCTCGTGAAGGGAGCGTACGCCGAGCCGTCGTCTGTGGCATTCCCCGTGAAGGCCGACACCAACCGCAATTACTTCGACCTCTCCGACCGCATGCTGCAGGCCGCGGCGGCCGGCCAGTGCACGCCGATCTTCGGCACGCACGATATCCCGCTGCTCGACCGGCTGGTGGCGCGCGCCAAGGCGCACGGCACACCGGACAAGGGGTACGAGATCCACATGCTGTACGGCATCCGCGACGCCGACCAGCGCCGCCTCCGCAGCGAGGGGCGTACGGTGAAGACGCTGATCAGCTACGGGAGCGCCTGGTACAAGTGGTACATGCGACGGCTAGCGGAGCGGCCGGCGAACGTCTGGTTCGTGGTGAAGTCGATGGTGGGGTAGCAAGAAGAACGGCGCCTTTCGGCGCCGTCCTCGTTTCTCGTCGGAACCCCGAGCTAAAGCCCGTCCACCGCCCTTAGCATTCCCGCGTATTCGCGGCCATGCACCATCTGCACGCCGGTCTTCTTGACGAGCCCGGCGACGTTGGCTGGCGTCACCTTGCCGCCCGCAATGATGATGATGCGGTCGCCGGCGCGCTCCACCAGGCGTTTCAGGTTCGGCGCGCCCTCCGACGCCGTCTTCGCCCCGCCGCTCGTCAGGATGCAGTCGAACTGCAGTGACACGAGCAGCTCCAGCGCCTCGTCCTGGTCCTTCACGCTGTCGAATGCGCGATGGAAACCCACGCGCATCGGTGCCGCGATCGCGTGCAGCTCGGCGAGCCGGTCCGCGTCCACCTCGCCGTCCGGCGTGAGGATGCCGATGACGACGCCGTCCACGCCCAACTCCTTGGCCACGGCGATGTCACGCTTCATGATCTCGAACTCGTCGTCCGTGTACACGAAGTCGCCCACCCGCGGCCGCACCAGCACGTGCACGGACACGAGGAGCCGCTCCAGGCACCGCGCAATCAGCCCGGCGCTCGGCGTCGTGCCCCCCTCAACCAGTGGACCGCACAGCTCGATGCGGTGGACGCCGGCCTGCTGCGCCGCCATCGCCGCCGCGAACGAGTCAACCGCCGCTTCCACGCGCACCGACATGGCTACTTGCCTCCGGGGGGCGGTAGGGTGGCCGCAAACTTCCACTGCGTGCGGAAGTCGCGCGCCAGCGGCTGCTTGAGCATCAGCACCCGCACCATCTCCACGGGCATGGACCCGTGCGTGAAGATGAAATCATGGAACTGGCGGTTGGTCATCTTGCCGCCGTCCACCACCTCGTGATGGAGCGCGCGGAACTGCAGCCCGCCCATCATGTACGCCACCTGATACAGCGGACCGTACGAGCCATTGAACGACCGGCGCACCTCCGCCGTCGCATTGGCCCGTTCATGCCCCACGCGGTCAATCAGGAATTCAATGCACTGTTGCGGCGTCCAGTTCCCCAGATGGAAATTCAGCGAGAAGATGATCCGCGCCGAGCGGTGCATGCGCCAGAACAGCGCGCCGATGCGATCCTCCGGCTTGCTGTGGAAGCCGTTGTCCCAGAGGATCGTCTCCCAGTAGAACGCGTTGCCCTCGCTCCAGAACGGCGTGCCGAACTCGCGCCGGTACGGATAGTAGCGCGATGTCATGAACCCCTGCATGTGGTGGCCGGGGATCATCTCGTGGAAGGCCGTGGCGTGCGAGAAGTGCGGATTGTTGCCGCGCATCGCCATCAGCTTGTCGTCATCCGACATGCTGTCGGTGGGATACGCCACCTGGAACACCTCACCGCCCAGGAAGAACGGCGACGTCTTCTGGCGCTCCGGCGAAATCATCTCGATGCGCCAGACGTCCTGCGCCAGCGGCGGGATGGTGAGCATGTCGTGGTCGCGGAGCCACTGCACCGCCTCGAACTCGAGGTCGCGCACCATGTTCACTTGCTCGCCCGGCGGCACGTAGCTCTGCTTCACCTTCTCCATCGCCGCCTTCCAGTCGTCGCCGAAGCCCATCTCGCGCGCCGCCTTCTTCATCTCGCTCTCACCCCAGTCCAGCTCCTTCTGGGCGATGGCAATGAGCTCTTCAGGCGAGTACGGCAGCATCTCGTGCGTGATGCTCGTCTCGATTGCCGCGCGGCCGATCGGGAGGCCCACGATGGGCTCGTCCTCACCGCGCTTCCAGCCGACGATCTTCTCGCGCAGCACGCGCTGGTAGTTGACGAGCGCCGAATCCGCCGAGCGGTAAGGCGCGCCGGTCCACCAGGAGAAGAGCGGGTCGTAGCCGTTGTAGAACTGGTGCCAGCTGCGCAGCACCGTGCGCAGCGACGCAGTCACCTCGGCGGCGCGGTACGCCGCCACCTTGGTGATCTTGACCACCGACGAGTCGCCCTTGGGCGGATTCTCGATCTTCGTGCGCAGCGCGTTCACGACCTTGCCGATGTACGCCAGCGTGCGCGCCGAGCGCGCGCCGTCCACGTTCTCCATGCGGCGGCGCGCGTCCTCGAGCGCGAAGATCGAGTCGCCGAATGGCAGCAGGGCGCCGAGGTCGGCGTACACCTTGGTGTCGCGCAGCAGCAGGTCCTGCGCCTCTTCGATCGTGTTGCGGAGGAGGACGTGGTCGGCCTTGGCGTCGTGGCTCAGCGTATTGAAGTCGATGGCCTTGAGCTGGCTAAGCCACGCCTCGTAGAACTTGCCAAACACCTCGCGCTGGGCCGGCGAGTACTGCTGCGGGTAGCGTCGCTGCAGCACGCCGCGGTCGGCGGAGTAGCGTTCCACCACGCCGCGCAGTTCGCTGCCCCGCTCGGCGATGAGGAGGTTGGCGTCAGGGGCGTAGACCGACGGCTGGCCCTGGACGTGCTTGTTCGCAGGGGCCGGTGTCGCGTTCTGTGCCCGTGCCCCCACCGTGCCCGTGCCCTGTGCCCCCACCGTGCCCGTGCCCTGTGCCCGCAGCACAGCAGCCGCGATCACCAGACACGCCAGAACGAAGCCAAGCCGTCGCATCAGTAACTGTACCCCGCGCGATACGTCGGCGTGATCCACTCTTCGTTGATTCCCTTGGTGAGCAGTTCGCCCGTCGTCGGGTTGAGGTCAATCGTGCGACCGGCGCGCACCGCCAGGTTGCCGAGCACGATCATCTCGGTGAGCGGGCCGGCGTGGCCGGCGATGTTCGACCCCGGCTGCGTCCCTGCCTTGATGGCCTCGATGAACTCGCCGTACACGCCCTTGGTGCGCGGGAACTTCTGCGGCAACGGCGACGCCTTCACCGCCTTGTCCGCTTCGGCATCCACGAGGCGCGGGTTCTCGCCATAGGTGCCAGCCATGATCATCCCCTTCTCACCGACCCAGAGCTGGAAGCCATCGTCGCTGTACGGCCAATTCTCGGTGAGCCCCCAACCTTCCGGACGTGCCGGCAGAATCCCGCCATCACGCCAGTTGAGCGTCACGATACCGTTCTTGCCCACCGCATTCATCGTGCCGGCGACCGGAAACTCGTACGTGATGCGCGACATCTTGGGCGCCGTCTCCGGGAAGAGCGGCGACGTCTCCGGAATCACCTTGCCCGGGAACTTGAGGCCGAGGATCCAGACCGCGCAGTCCATGATGTGGCAGGCCATGTCGCCCATCGCGCCCGTGCCGAAATCCCACCAGCCGCGCCAGTTGAACGGGGCGTAGGCCGGGTGATACGGACGGAACGGCGCGGGGCCAAGCCAGAGCTCCCAGTCGAGCGTCGGCGGCACGTTGTGCGCTTCGCTTGGCCGGCGAATCCCCTGCGGCCAGATGGGACGGTTGGTGTAGAAGTCGATGCTGACCACCTTGCCGATCAGCCCCGCCTCCACCCACTCGCGCATCACGCGAATGCCCTCGGCGGCGTGCCCCTGGTTGCCCATCTGCGTGGCCTGCTTCGGGCGGCGCGCCGCCTCGGCCTTGAGCGAGCGGACCTCGGCCACCGTGCGGGCCAGCGGCTTCTGGCAGTAGAGATGCTTGCCGGCCTTAAGCGCCAGCATCGACGCCGACGCATGGAGATGGTCGGGCGTGGAGACCGTGACGATGTCGATGTTCTTCGCCTCGCGGTCGATCATCTCGCGATAGTCCTTGTACTTCTTCGCCTGCGGATGCAGCCGGTAGCTGCGCTCGGCCGCCACGTCATCCACGTCGCAGAGCGCGTAGATGTTGCAGTCCGCATTGGCGGCGAAGCCGCGCACGTCGCTGTGACCCATGCCGCCGACGCCGATGCAGGCGACGTTCAGCTTGTCGCTCGGCGCCACGTGCCGCGGTCCGCCGAGGACATGCGGCTTGACGATGGTGAAGGCCATGCCGGCCATCGAGGTCTGTTCCACGAATTCGCGGCGCGAGACGGTCGGGCTCTCTGCGGCAGCGTCGGGGGTGGAGACGGGGTTCTTGGTCGTCATCGTGAGACTCCTCAGTTGGCGGCGCCCGGCACGGCCGGGGTTTCCTTGGGACGGAACAGGATGGCGAAGAGCACGGCCACCACCGTGGCGGCGATGGCGGGCTGCGCCCAGATGGCGTGCCAGTTGTGCGTGGCCGCGGTGCTGGCGTCGGCGGCCGTCGTCGTGAACCGCTGCACGACGGCGCCGGAGACGGAGGCGCCGATGAAGTAGCCGACGCCGTTGGTCACAAAGTTGATGAAGCCCTGCGCGGCGCCGCGGATCTTCGGGCCGGCGCGCTCGTCGGTGTAGATCTGGCCGGCCACGAAGAAGAAGTCGTAGCAGATGCCGTGCAACAGGATGCCGGCGTAGATCATCCACATGCCGCCCGCCGCGTCGCCATTGGCAAACGCGAAATAGCGCACCGCCCACGCCGCCATGCCGCCGACCATGATCCACTTGATGCCGAACTTCCGCAGGAAGAACGGGAGCAGGAGCATGAAGAAGATCTCGCTCATCTGGCCGAACGACTGGATGAACGCCGGCTCGGGCGCGCCGATCTCGTTGAGGAAGAGGTTGGCGAACGCGTAGTAGAACTGGAGCGGCACGCAGAGCAGGAACGATCCGATCACGAAGAGCAGGAAGTCCCACTGCTTGAGGAGCTGCAGCGCATCGAGACCGAGGGCGTCACGCCAGTTGAACGGCGTGCCGGCCGCCTTGGGCGGCGTGTGCGGCAGCATCAGCGAGAAGACCGCCATCGCCACCGAGCCGTAGGCGGCGAGCTGCATGGGGAGCGCCTGCGCGTCGGCCTTGAGCACGCGGCCCACGAGGATGCCGGCCACGATCCAGCCGATGGTGCCGAGCACCCGGATGGCGGGGAATTCGCGCCCCGGATCCTTCACATGGTGGAAGGAGATGCTGTTGGTCAGCGACAGCGTCGGCATGTAGCAGAGCGCGTAGCCGATGAGCACCGGGTAGAAGGTGGCGAAGGTCGTCTGCGTGGACGCCACCCACATGAACGCCGCACCGGCCAGGTGCAGGACGGCGAGCAGCTTCTCCGATGCGAAGAAGCGGTCGGCGATCATCCCCACGAAGAATGGCGAGAGGAGCGCCGCGATGGCGGTGGCGCCGTACGCCTGCCCGATCTGCGTGCCCGAGAACTTGAGCGTGGCACCGAGGTAGGTGCCCATCGTCACGAACCAGACCCCCCAGATGAAGTACTGGAGGAACATCATCGTCATCAACTTGAGGCGCGTCGCGTTCATCGAGGCTCCGGTGGGGTTGGAACGCCGGGGTCAGTCGAGCGGGCGGATGCGGATGTTACGGAGGGCCAGCGGACCCTGATGGTCGCCCTGAATGGCGATGGCGCCACGCGGCGCGAGGGCGAAGTTCGGCCAGCGGGCGAACTTGCTCCCCTTGACCTTGGCGATCCAGTCAGCGCTCCCCATCTCGCCTTCGGCCACCTTCCTGCCGTTCAGCCAGTGCTCCAGGTGCCCCTTCCTGAGCACGATGCGCCCGCTGTTCCACTCACCGAAGGGCTTCTGTGCGCCGTCAGCGGCGGGGTACAGCCCGTAGATGGAGGCGGCGGCGGTGAGCCGCGTGTCGCCCGGGTTGTTGGCGTCGTCGAGGAGCTGATACTCCGGCGCGCTCCAATAGACCTTGATGTACTCCTCGGTGGCGCGATAGAAGATGCCGGCATTGCCCCCCTTGCCCAGCTTCCACTCGAACTCGAGCTCGAAGTCGCCGAAAGTCTCCTTGGAGATGATGTCCGCGACGGTGGAGGTCTTCGTCAGGGCGCCATCCACGATGGTCCACCCGTCGGGCATCTCTGCCTTCTGGTACGCCCGCCAGGCAGACGTCGAGGTGCCGTCGAACAAGGGCTTCCAGCCGCCCCCCTGCGCGTGCGCGCGAAAGGTCGCGCAGGAGGCAAGAAGGAGCGCGCTGACAGGGAGGGTGCGCGCGACATATCGGAACAGACGGGGCATGGACCGTTTCCGGGGTGTGGGTAACCGCGAAAACGTACCGCCCGGAGGGGGGTTCTGAAAGGTTTGATTGCCCTTCCTCTCGGCTCGCTTGGACGCCACCTCCGCGTGGATTCAGAGGCCCCGTATGGTGCCCGAGACCCACAGCATACCACGGATTCCACGGACAACTGGAGGATGGACACGGATCAATATCTTGGAGGTAACCCTGCCCAGACACCGAGTTGGCGTGGCGACCCCCCAAAACGCATGATCCGTGCCCATCCGCCCATTGTCCGTGTCATCCGTGGTATGCGGTAAGTCCATCCCCGTATCGGCAGTCGCCGCCGCATCGCCGCGTCCTTATCGTTGAGCAGCCCAAACCAGACACTGCGCTGATGACCGTTACCATCGAACCCGCCCGCAGCGACGCCGACCGCGAGGCCTGTGCGCGCATGATGTGCTCGTCGGACCCGTGGGTCACGCTCGGCCGGACGTTCGAGCGCTGCCTGACCGCCGTTTCCGATCCCGCGCGCGAGTTGTACGTCGCCCGTTCCGGCGACGAGGTGACGGGTTTCATCCTGCTCACGATGAAGGGACAGTTCCCTGGTTACATCACCTCCGTCTGCGTGGCCGCCTCGGCGCGCGGCTCCGGGCTGGGCACGCAGCTCGTGGCTTTCGCCGAGCAGCGCATCCATCGCGAGTCGCCCAACGTCTTCCTCTGCGTCTCGTCGTTCAACCCCGGGGCCCGCCGCCTCTATGAGCGGCTCGGCTTCGAGTTCGTCGGCACGCTGAAGGACTTTCTCGTCGAGGGGCATGACGAGCTGTTGTTCCGGAAGACCATCGGCCCGTGGAGCACGTTCACCCCGAGCGGATAGCCAGGCGTTGCACGCGCCGCCCGCTGTTCGTCCCCCAGCAACCCACCACTCTTTCCCCGCTCCCCGCACATGTTCGTCGGACACATTGCCGTCGCCCTCGCCGCAAAGCGCGTCGCGCCGCGCACCAATCTCGGGCTCCTCGCGCTCGGCGCGCAGTGGGCCGACACCCTCTGGCCCGTTCTCGTTCTGCTCGGCGTGGAACGGGTGGAGATTCGACCCGGCATCACGGTCATGACACCGCTCGACTTTGTCTCGTACCCGTGGTCGCACTCCGTGCTCCTGCTCGTGGCGTGGGGCGTCCTCGCCTACATCGCCCACCGCCGCGGTGGGGGACGCCGCTCAGCTGTCGTGCTCGGCCTGCTGGTGCTGAGCCATTGGGTGCTCGATGTCATCACCCACCGACCAGATATGCCCCTCGTCCCGTTCGGCGGTCCACGCCTTGGGTTCGGCCTGTGGAACTATCCAGCCGCCGAGCTGCTGCTGGAGGGTGGCATGTATGCCGTCGGCGCCTGGCTCTACTTCCGTGCGACGCGCCCAAGCGACGCCGTCGGCCGATGGGCCGTCTCCGCACTGCTGCTGACCCTCGGTGTGATCTGGCTGGCGGCCTCCTTCGGGCCGCCGCCGCCGAGTGTGGACGCCGTGGCCTGGTCGGGCCTGATTGGCTGGCTGTTCTTTGCGTGGGCCTGGTGGGGCGACGCGCACCGCAAACCAGCCTGACGCGGCCCAGGAACGCTCATCCCCCGACCCGCTCGCACGCTGTAGGTTTGAAGCAGCTGTCCGCCCATGGCATCATCATCATCCCGACGGCAGGAACGCACCGTGTCCAAGACTCCTCATCTCGCCGATCCCGACAAGAACCCATCCTTCACCAAGGCGCTCTTTTCGGGCGAGATTCGCGAAGACCTCGTCTTCCCCTTCCCCGTGCCGTCGGAGGCTGACCGCGAGGCGGCCGCCGCCATCGTCGATTCGTTCCGCGGCTGGGCCAAGGAGACGGTGGACCCGCGCAAGCACGATCATGACGGCAAGTTCACCGACGCGACGCGTGCCGGCATGGCGGAGCTGGGGCTGATGGGGCTGAACATCCCCGAGGAGTACGGCGGCTTCGGCGCCAGCGCGATGGTCTTCAACCGGATCTTCGGTGAGGTCGGCGCCACCGATGCATCGCTCGCCGTGTACTTCGGCGCGCACCAGTCCATCGGCTGCAAGGGGATCACCCTCTTCGGCACCGAGGCGCAAAAGCAGAAGTACCTGCCCAAGTGTGCGTCGGGCGAACTCATTGCGGCGTTCTGCCTTACTGAGCCTGGATCGGGATCCGACGCCCAGGCCATGCGCTCCACCGCCATCCCCAGCGCGGACGGCACACACTACGTGCTGAACGGCACGAAGATCTGGATCTCCAACGCCGGCTACGCCGGGCTCCTCACGGTCTTCGCCAAGGTGCCGATGGAGGTGGACGGCAAG
>CAYQCP010000054.1:0-22619 GCA_964416005.1 uncultured Gemmatimonas sp. | reverse complement strand
CCATCGCCGGTACGCGGTAGACGCAAGGGGCAGCACCCGTCACCGCGACGCGCACCGACTCGCTGGCCGAGTTGGCGCGCCTTGATTCGCTCGTCGCGCGCCCCGACGCTCCGGCCGCGGCGTGGCATGCGCGCGGTCTCCTCGCCTGGCAGCTTTCGCAGGGGAAGCGAGCCGCCGGTACGCGCGTGGACCGCGAGCAACTGCGCCTGAGCCAAGCGGCCGATTCGTCGCTCGTGCAGGCGGTAACGCTGGCGCCGACAAGCGTGCGGTTCTTGACGGACTTCGCGACGTACCGGTCGCAGGGCTCGCCAATGGTGCGCGCCGGCGCCACGCGCTACATCAAGCGCGCCTTTGACGCCGCGCGCGCGCAGGGCGACTCGCTGGCCGTGGCGCAGATGGCCGATGCGCTGGGCCAGCTCGCGTTCAAGGACTACCAGATGATGTTCGGGCGGCGGATGTCGCTGAGCAATGGGCCGGGAGCGAGCCTTCTAGACATTCTTGGTCAACAGACGAGGGCAGGGAGTTCGCCGGTCCGGGATCGCCGAGGTGGAGAGGTCGCGCAGGCGATCGCTGACCAGGGTCGCACCGACAGCGACCGGCTTTTCGGTTCCACCAGCGCCTCCGCAACTTCGGTCCGTGAACTGATCGAGAGCCGTTCCGTGCTCGTCGGCGGAAACCCACCGCCCGGCGTGGCCGCCTTCGACGACGCCCTCGAGTACTTCGAGACCGCCACGCGCGCCGCGCCCACGCTGCCGTTGCCATGGCGGCATCGCATGGCCGCCCTCGCCGACCGCCTGCGCTGGGAAGAACTCCTCGTCGTCGCCCGCGAGCGGCTGGCCATCGCGCCGTGGGATCCCACTGCCTGGCTCGCGCTGGGCCTGGCGCAGCACCGCAGCGACCAGCCCGGCGCGATGGCGTCGTTCGACAGTGCCTTTGCGCAGATGACGGCCACCACGCGGGCGCGGCTCGACCGGGTGGAGCGCATCATGCGCCCGACGGCGGTGAAGGCGCTCGACGCGCTGTCGCCAGAGGAACGCGCGCGGACGGTGCAGTTCGCGTGGACCGCGGCGGACCCGCTGTGGAGCGTGCCTGGCAACGAGGTGCGCGCCGAGTACCTGGCGCGCATCGCATTTGCCGAACTGCGCTATACCGACGAACAGGCGAAGCTGCACGGGGTCGACACCTTCCCCGGCGACCTGCACGTTCGGTACGGCTTTCCCAAGGTGACGGCCAACTGGTCGTGCGCCGGAGCGATGGCCGAGGCGGACACTCCTGACAGCGCCAACCAGACGTGCCTGTTCTGGTGGTTTGCCCCGCGCCTGCAGTTCATCGTGCACTACCAGCCGATTTTCAACCGCTTTCGCGCCGGCTTCGATGACGTCGCGATCAACGAGGAAGTCCAGTCGCAGGCCCCGGCCACGTGGGCGGGCGCGCCGGGAGTCCCCGCCATCGACTCCATTCCGCTGCGGGTCGCGCGATTCCGCCCAGATGGCGCGCGTCCGTCGGTCTTCGTCTCCGGTGTCGTGCCGCTCCAGCGCCTGCGCGTGGAAGGCCTGCGCGCAGCGGCGCCCGTGACGCAGCTCTGGATGTTTGCCGATGGCGCCGCTGCAGTGGCGCGCGACTCCGCGCGCGTCGGCAACGATGGCCTCGCGGCGTGGAAGCTGCGGGCGCCGTCGGGCGACCTGTACGCGCGGGCTGAGGCCGTGATAGCGGGCGGTGGCGCGGCGCGAGGCACGACGTTCGCGCCGAGTGTTGCGGCGGGCGACGGGCTTGCCGTGAGCGACATCGTCGTCGCCGCGGCGGTTGCCGCCGGCGACGCGCCCGCCCGCCGGTGGCACGAACTCGCCATCCTGCCCGCCCCCGATACGCTGCCGCGTGCACGCGGCATTGCCCTTGCGTGGGAGATCTACGGGCTCTCCGCAAAGGACGGGGCGCAGCGCTATTCGGTGCGACTGATGCTCGAGAAGGCGTCGAAGTCGGTCGCCGGGCGCATCGTCGCACAGATCGGCGGCCTCGTCGGCGTGCAGCGCGGCAACGACCGGGTGACGCTGACGTTCGAGCGCGACGCCGCGGCGCGGGACGTGACCGTGGAGCATGTTTCGCTCTCGCTCCGCGAGGCGCCGGCCGGGCGCTATACGCTGTCGGTCGAGATCACCGACACGGCATCGGGGGCGAGGGCGGCTCGCCGCACCCCGCTGCTGATCGCGCCCTGAGGTGACACCGCATCCATGAAAGGCGACCGCACCAGCGACTACGACTTCCACCTGCCCGGGGAGCGCATTGCGCAGACGCCGGCCGAGCGGCGCGACGCCTCGCGCCTGATGGTCGTGCATCGTGACTCCGGCGAGATCGAGCACCGGCATTTCGCCGACCTCGCCGAGCTCGTTCCGGCGGGGGACGTGCTGGTGCTCAACACGACGCGGGTCTTCCGCGCGCGCCTGCTCGGGCGCCGCGATTCCGGCGCCCCCGCCGAGATCCTGCTGCTCCGCCGTCACGACGACGGTCGCTGGGAAGCGATGGTGCATCCGGGCGGCAAGCTGAAGCCCGGCCGCACCGTGCACATCGCCCCGGGATTCGACGCGATCATCGACGAAGTCACCGAACGCCGCACGCGCCTGGTGCGCCTCGTCGTGCAGGGAGATGAGGCGGCGCTGATCGAGGCGCACGGGCATGTGCCCCTACCGCCGTACATCGCGCGCGCCGACGGCACCGCGGACGCGGAACGGTACCAGACGGTCTACGCGCGGCAATCCGGTTCGGTGGCGGCGCCCACGGCGGGGCTCCACTTCACGCCAGGCCTGCTCACGGCACTCGAGGCGCGCGGTGTGGAGCGCGCCGAGGTCCTGCTGCATGTGGGAGCGGGCACGTTCAAGCCCGTGGACGTGGAATCGCTCGCCGAGCACGTGATGCACGAAGAACGGTTCCTCGTCACGGAGGCGACGGCGCAACAGCTGAATGCCGCGCGCGCACGGGGCGGCAAGGTGTGGTGCGTGGGCACGACGTCGCTGCGGACACTCGAAAGCGTCGTGGACGCGGACGGCAGCTTTCACGCCCGCGAAGGCGAGACGCGCATCTTCATCCACCCGCCGCGCCGCGTGCTCAGCGCCGACCGGCTGGTGACCAATTTCCACCTTCCCCGCTCCACCCTGCTGATGCTGGTGGCAGCGTTCGCGGGGTACGACCTGACGATGCGCGCGTACGAAACCGCAATTCGTGAGGGGTACCGGTTCTATTCGTATGGGGATGCGATGGTGATTCTCTGAGGGACGAGAGAAGAGGGGCGGAGTGCGGGGGTCTGGTGCGGGGGGACGAGTGGAGTGAGGAGTGGGAGGAACGAGGCCTCCGCACGCCCCCTCGTTCCGCCACCCGTCCCCCCGCACGAAGCCTCCGCACTTCGCCCTCGTCCCTCCGTACTTAGCTTTCTCCCATGTTCCGCTTCGCCATCCACGCCTCCGACGGTCGCGCCCGCGCCGGCACCTTCCACACGCCGCGCGGCGCGGTGGACACGCCGGTGTTCATGCCGGTCGGCACGCTGGCTACGGTCAAGGCGTTGGACCCGGACGAACTGCGGGGCATGCACGCGCAGATGATTCTCGCCAACGCCTACCACCTGCACCTGCGGCCGGGTGACGAACTGGTGCAGCGCCTTGGCGGACTGCACCGCTTCATGGCATGGCGCGGACCCATTCTCACCGACTCGGGCGGCTTCCAGGTCTTCTCGCTGGCGTCGCTCAACAAGGTGGACGAAGAAGGCGTGACGTTTCGCAGCCACATCGACGGTTCGTCGCGGCACTTCTCGCCCGAGGGCGTGATGCGCATCGAGACTAACCTCGGCGCCGACGTCATCATGCAGTTCGACCACGTCATTCCCGGGCAGAGCGAGCATGCCGCGGCGCGTGACGCGAGCGAGCGGTCCATCCGTTGGCTTGCACGGTGCCGCGACGAGTTCGATCGCCTGCACGCCGCGCCGCACGCGCCGCGACAGACACTGTTCCCCATCGTGCAGGGCGGCATTCACCAGGACCTGCGGCGCGCGGCCGCGCGAGCCATCACGGACATGGGGGGCTGGGACGGCTACGCCATCGGCGGGCTGTCGGTGGGCGAGGCCAAGCCCGACATGTATGCCATGCTCGAGGCGTGCGACGACGCCATTCCCGCCGACCGGCCGCGCTACCTGATGGGCGTGGGCTACCCCGAGGACCTCCTCGAGGGCGTGGCGCGGGGCGTGGACCTGTTCGACTGCGTGGCGCCCACCCGCATGGGCCGCAACGCCGCGGCGCTCACCCCGGACGGCCGCGTCAACATGCGCCGGGCCGAGTTCCGGGAGGACGACCGCCCCGTGGTGGAGGGGTGCGCCTGCGGGTGCTGCCGCCGGTTCTGCCGAGCCTACATCCGCCACCTCATCCAGGCCGACGAGATGCTCGGCGCGCGCCTGTTGTCGCTGCACAATGTACATTTCCTGATCGCGCTCATGCGCGAGGCCCGCAGCCGGATCATCGCGGGCGACTTCGCCTCGTGGAGCCGCGAGTGGCTCGCACGGTACCATTCGCAACCGACCAGCCCATGACTGCCTTCCTCCCGATCTTCGCGCAGACCGCCGCCCCCGCTCAGACCGGCGGCTCGCTCGTGCCGTTCCTGTTCCAGCTCGCCGCGATCATGCTGATCTTCTACTTCTTGATGATCCGACCGCAGCAGAAGCAGCGGAAGGCGCTCGAGACGGCGATCATGGCCCTCAAGAAGGGCGACGGCGTGGTCACCACGGGCGGCGTCGTGGGCGACGTCGTCCACATCAAGGAACTGCAGGGCGAGGAAAGCAAGAGCATGGAGGACCTCGTGACCATCCGCACGGGCGACGTGAAGATCGTCGTGCAGCGGCGCGCGGTGGCGCAGGTCTTCACGCCAGGGAGCTCGTCGGCGGCGTGAGCGTGCTCGCGATTCGGGTGCTCGGCGACCCGGTGCTGCGCGAGGAAACGCGCCCGGTGACCGAGGTGACCGACGACACCCGCCGGTTGATTGACGACATGTTCGAGACGATGTACGCCGCCAACGGAATCGGGCTCGCGGCCCCGCAGGTGGGGCGCATCGAGCGCGTCTGCGTCGTGGATGTGGACGGCGCGGCCTACGCGCTCGTGAACCCCGAGGTCGTCCGGACCACGGGGCCGAAGGCGAAGGCCGAGGAAGGGTGCCTCTCCATCCCGGACGTGTACGGCGACGTGGAGCGCCCCTCGTGTGTGACGGTGCAGGCCATTGACCGTGGTGGCGTCCCATTCGAGGTGACGGCCGAGGGACTCCTGGCGCGCTGTTTCCAGCACGAGATCGACCACCTGCACGGGAAGCTCTTTCTCGACCATCTCAGCTTCCTGAAGCGGCGCGCCGCGCTCGCGCGGTGGGAGGAGGAGAAGGACCAGTACCCAGGTTACATTCGCATCCTCAAGCCCGGCGGTTCCGGGAGCGAGCATCCTGAAGAGGAGCTCTAGTGCGCATCGTGTTCTGGGGGACGCCTGACTTTGCCACACCGCCGCTCCGCGCGCTGATCGGCGAGGGGTTCGACGTGGTCGGGGTCGTCACCCAGCCCGACCGGCCGCGCGGCCGGTCCCGGTCGCAGCTCGATCCGTCGCCGGTCAAGCAGGTGGCGCTGGAAGATGGGATCGCGGTGCTGCAGCCGGAGCGTCCGCGCGGTCCGGAGTTCGTGCAGGCGCTGCGCGACCTCGACCCGGACCTCTCGGTCGTCGTCGCCTACGGACACATCCTGCCCCGCGAAGTCATCGACCTGCCGCGCCTCGGTACGCTGAACGTCCACGCCTCCCTGCTGCCCGCGCTGCGCGGCGCGGCGCCCATCCAGGCGGCCATCGCCGAGGGTCTCGAGGAGACCGGCGTGAGCATCATGCGCATGGTGCCGGCGCTCGATGCGGGGCCGGTCATCCACACGCTCATGACGCCGATCGAGCCCGATGAGACCGGCGGCGAGCTGACCCTGCGCCTGTCGGAACTCGGCGCCACGGCGCTCATCGAGGCGCTCGCCCTGATGGAACTGGGAGAGGCGCGGGAGAAGCCGCAGGACGACGTCGCCGCGACCTACGCACGCAAGGTGGAGCGCGAGGATGCGCGCGTGGACTGGACGCAGCGAGCGGCCGTGGTGGCCCGCCGTATCAGGGCCTACGATCCCCGGCCCGGCGCGTGGAGCATGGTGCGCAACGTCGAGGTCCGGCTGTACGGGGCGCGGGCGATCACGGACCGCTCAGGGATGCCCGGCGAGGTGCTCGAGACGGACGAGATGGGAATGATCGTCGCGTGCAATGACGGCGCCGTCGCCATTCGCGAGGTGCACCCCTCCGGGAAGCGGCGCATGGCAGCGCTGGACTGGGCGCAGGGGCGCGGAGTTGCCGTTGGAGACAGGTGGAGCTGATTGAGGACTTGGACCTAGGATTACGATTGAAGGTTGCGATTTCGGATGTCGACTGGCGATAGGAATGGCGAATGGGGCGCCCAGCTCAGCCGGGCGCCCCATCGCCAATCGCCATCGCAAATCGGACTCCTGGATCGGAATCCTGGGTCCATATTCTCAATCGCAGTCTACGGCTGTCCGTTCACCTTCACCGGCGCCAGCATTGCGGTGTTCGACCCCGTGCCGAGCTGGCCAAAACTGTTGTCGCCCCAGCAGTAGACCCTCGAACTCGCGCTCGCCGGGGTGCCCGGCGTGCCGGTGACACCGCACGTGGACATCTCGCCCAGCGACAGGCTGCGGAACCTGAGGCCCGTGCTCACCGCCGTCGCGACGTTCGTGCCGGTGTTGAACGCCGTCACCGAGCCAATGCCCAACTGGCCGGAGTCATTGCGCCCCCAGCAATAGGCCGTGCCGTCGGACGTGAGTCCGCAGGTGTGGTGCTTGCCCGCGTACAGCCGAACGAACGCCGGGCTGCCAGTGACAGGCGCGGCGGCCGAGTCTCGCGCGGCATTGCCCACGCCGGTGGTCGCCCGGCCAAGCTGCCCGTGCGCGTTCAGACCCCAGCAGTATGCGATGCCGGTCGTGATTGCGGCCGCGCACGCATGCTTGTCGCCGACGGCCAACGACAGTGAATCGAAGGCGATGGCCGCAGGCAGGGCCCTGACCTTGATGTGCTTCGGCGTGGATGCGGCTTGCGCGACGCCATTGAGCGTCGTCGAATCGCCGCGCTGCCCCTCCGTGCCGTCGCCCCAGCACAACGGTACCAACGAGGAATCGGGCACGAGCGCCGTCCCTTCGCTCAGGTATCGGTGGAAGCCGCAGCTGAAGCTCGTGCCGAGCCGGATCGTCGAAAACGTCCGCTGGTTGTCCACCCACGGCCAGGTACCCGTGCTTGGCGACGGGAACGGCGGCCCCGCGGACATGTCGCCCATTTGGCCATGGTCGTTGTTGCCGGTGCAGTTCGCAATGCCCGACGTCTGGATCAGGCACGCATGATCCTCGGCCACCTGATAATCCGTGATGCCGAGGATGGTACCCGACCCGCCCGACGCCTGGACGTTGGCGGCGGCTGGGAGGTTGCTGGTGGATAGTGAGCCCCACCCCTTGCCCCAGCAGAACACCTGGTTCGCGAGCGTCACGACGCAGATTGAGCTGCGGCTGCCTGAGACCTGGCGCGCCCGAATCGTGTTCGCCGCAGCCGAGCTGTCCGCGGACATGGCGACCGCCGTGGACGGCATGGTGGTGGAGTTGAAGCTCCCCTTGCCGAGCTGGCCAACGTCGTTCAGGCCCCAGCAGTAGATGCGCGAGGTCGTCGAGAGGCCGCAGACGTGGAAATTGCCCGCGGCAATGTCCGCGAACTGCACGGTGCCGGTGTCGCTCCATGTCACGGGCGTCGACGTCGGCCTGCTCGCGAGCCGCGCGCGGAGGGTCTGCAGGCCAACGCGCGGGCCAAGTGTCCACGTGGTGCTCGCCTGACCGAGGGAATTGGTCACCACCAGCGAGTCCGTCAAGGCACCACCGCCGGTGATCCGATCCGCGAAGTTGACGGTATCCGTCACGAGGTTGCCGTACTGGTCGGTGACTCGCACGGTGACAACGCCGGCGGCCTCTCCCGCCGGGTCCGACCCAAGGTTCTTGCTCGCCTGGAGATCGGGATAGATCAGGATCCGGCGGCTCGTGTCAGCCGTCGCCGTTGCGCTGAACGCGACCGGCGCAAGGCCGGAAACGGTGGCGGTCGCAGTCTGTCCGATCGCCGCGGTGCCCAGCACCCACGTGGCGCTGGCGTTGCCGGAGGCATCGGTGGTATCGCGAGTCGCGGTGACGGTGCCGCTAAAGAGCCCCGCCGCCCAGACCACCTGCCTGCCGGAGACCGCGTAGCCGAACTGGTCCTTTACGTTGATCGTCAGCTGCTGTCCGAGCGCGCTCGCGACCCGACCGGTCTGCGCGTTGCCGGACACGAGCGTGAGCTGCGATGCGGGGCCAACCCCTGCCGTCGCGTTGAACACGACGCTGTCGAGCACGTAGTTGCCCTGCAGCAATGCCACCGCCCGGTTCGCTCCGAGCGAGGTGCCGAGCGTCCAGGTGACGGACGCGAGGCCGGAAATGGACGAGGTGGAGGCGGCGGGGTTGATGGTTCCCCCGCCGGCGCGAACCTGCCAGATCACGGTGGCGCCCTCGACCGGCAAGCCACCGGCGTCAACAACCTTGACGGTCAGGACCTCGGCGAGCGCGGCGCCAACGGAACCTGTCTGCTGGTTGCCCGAGAGGAGCCTCAGGCCGGCAGCGAAGTCTTGCGGCTTCACCGAGGTGGGACCCGTGGTCGCCTCACCGCACCCGCCGAGGATGGCGAGAAGGGCAAGTGTCGCGACGGTTCCAGTGGTGACTACCTTGCGGCCGTGCATTCGCACTCCGTGCTGAAAAGGACGGGGGAGACGAATATCGTACTCCAATGGGCGCGCGGCAAACCGGCACTGCCTGCAGTGCCAGTTCGCTGCTTCCATTAGACGGGCCGGGGGGTCACGAGGTAACTCCGGCCCCGGGGCGCATCCCGAAGTCGTCTCTGCTATTATACATAGACCCCACGTCCGCCGCCCACACCGTGACCCACCGCAGCCACAGCCCGGCCTCCATCAGCACCCCGGTGACCGACGCGCGCCGGGTGGCGGCGGATATCTGCGCGGACCTCCGGACGGGGGTCCTCCTGGGTGCCGCCTTCGATCGGCGCGGCTCGTCGCTGGACAGCCGGGACCGGCGCTGGACGCAGGAACTCGTCTATGGGATGCTGCGACGCCGCGGCTGGATCGACCACGCCCTGGTCCCGCGAGTGCGCGGCGGGCTGGCGCGCCTCGACGGCGACCTGGCCGACCTGATCCGGCTGGGAGCCTACCAGCTGCTGGAGATGGGAAGCGTCCCGGCCTACGCCGCCATCGCGCAGACTGTCGAGCTGGCCAAGCAGCGCCACGGCCTAGGGGCCAGCAAGCTCGTCAACGCGGTCCTGCGCCGACTCGACCGCGAACGCTCGAGCCTGGGGTCCGACCTGCCGACAGACCCAATCGACGCGCTGGCGACCGAATTCTCGCACCCGCGCTGGCTCGTCGCGCGCTGGGTGGCCCGATGGGGGGCCGAGGACACGCGCGCTCTGCTCGAGGCGAACAACTGCGAGGCGCCGGTGATCGTGCGCCCGTGGGGCCTGGTGCGCGAACAGCTGGAGGCGATGCTCGAGTCGGCCGGGGCGCCCGTCGCCGACGCACCCCTCGCCGACGACTCCATCCGACTCGCGGGACCGGTAAACCTCCAGGAACTCCCCGCGTTCCAGCAGGGCAGCTGCTTCGTGCAGGATCCGGCGGCAACGCTGGTCACTCGATACGCCGCCATTCCCGCCGGGGCGACCGTCGCGGACCTCTGCAGCGCGCCGGGAGGCAAGAGCGTCGAACTCGCGCGCACCGCCGCCTTCGTGGTCAGCGCCGACCTGTCGCCGTCGCGGCTGTCGCGACTTCTCGACACCAAGTTCCGCCTCGACATCCTGAACATCGCCGCCGTGGCGTTCGATGCCCGGCAGCCCGCCATCGCCCCGGTGGATGCGGTGCTGGTGGATGCGCCGTGCACCGGCACCGGAACGTTTCGCCGGCACCCCGATGCCCGCTGGCGCCTGCGCATGAGCGATCTCGCGGTGACGGCGCTCATGCAGCGTGACATCCTGCGATCCGCTGCGCGGCTGGTGAAGCCGGGCGGGCTGCTCGTTTACTCGACTTGCTCGCTCGAGATCGAGGAGAACGAGGCGCAGGTGGAGGCATTCCTTTCCGCGCACCCCCAGTGGCGGCTCGAACCGCCGCCGGACGGTGTCGTACCGGCCACGACCCTCGACCGTGGCTTCCTGCGCGTGCTTCCGCACACGCATGGCGCAGACGGCGCCTTCGCGGCGCGATTCCGGAGTCCTGCATGAGCGCCGCCACCGTGCGTATTGCCCCGTCCCTGCTGAGCGCCGACTTCGCCCGGCTCACCGACCATCTCGCGATAATCGAGGCAGGCGGGGCCGACTGGCTGCACCTCGACGTGATGGACGGTTGCTTCGTCCCGAACCTGACCTTCGGCGTCAAGGTGATCGAGACCTGCGCCCGCGTCACCAAGCTGCCGCTCGACGTGCACCTCATGGTCGTGGAGCCGGAGAAGTACCTGGAGTCGTTCGCCAAGTCCGGTGCGTCGGTGCTGACGATCCACGCTGAGGCGGCGCCGCACCTCCATCGCCAGGTGGCGCGCATCAGGGAACTCGGCTGCCAGGCCGGTGTCGCGCTCAATCCCGCCACATCGCTCGAAAGCGTGCGTGAGATCGCCGCCGACCTCGACCTGCTGCTCGTGATGACGGTGAACCCCGGCTTCGGTGGACAGGCGTTCATCCCCTCGTCGGTCGACAAGATTCGCCGCGCCCGCGCGCTGCTCGACGCCGCGGGGAGCCGCGCGCTGCTCGAGGTGGACGGCGGCATTGCCCGCGACACGATTGCCGCGTGCTGGCGCGCCGGGGCTGATACCTTCGTTGCCGGCAATGCGGTGTTTGGCGCTGCCGATCCGTCGGCCGAGGTCCGCGCGCTGCGCGCGCGCTGCGCGGAGTCCGCATGACGGCGCGGCGTCAATGGGGCATCGTCGGGGGCGTGGTGGCGGCGATCGCCATCGCGCTGTACGTCGTCACGCGCACGTTTGGCGCCGACCTCTTTCCGGTGGCGCCGGGCTCGATGGCCCCCGAGTTCCAGGCGGCCACCATGGTGGCGGGCGGACCGAAGACCAAGAACATCACCGACTATCGCGGGCAGGTGGTGCTGCTCAACCTGTGGGCCACGTGGTGTGGCCCGTGCAAGCAGGAGATGCCGGGCATCCAGGCGCTGCACGACTCACTCGGGCCGCAGGGACTGCGCGTCGTGGCGTTGAGCGTGGACGACCCGGGGTTCGAGGCCGCCATCCGTACGTTTGTCGCCGAGCACAAGCTGACGTTCGAGATCCTGCACGAGGGAAGCGGCAAGATCGAGCGCGACTACCAGACGAGCGGTGTTCCGGAGACGTTCATCATCGGAAAGGACGGCGTGATCCGGAAGCGCGTCATCGGCGCGGCGGAGTGGAACTCGGAGGGCAACATCACGCTCATCCGGCGTCTCCTGGCCGAGGACGCACCCTGACGTGACGACGCGCGTGCAGGCGCGGCGGTAGCCGTGCGCGTCCTCGGCATCGAGAGTTCGTGCGACGAGACGTCGGCGGCCGTTGTGAGCGGCGGCGGCGATGTCGTGCAGCTCGAATCGCTCGTCATCCTGTCGCAGGACGTCCATCGCATCTTCGGCGGCGTGGTGCCCGAGATTGCGTCGCGCGCGCACCTCACGGCGGTGGTGCCGGTGACGCGGCAGGCCCTGCGCGATGCCGGATTGCCGCCGTCCGGCGAGGGCGTGGACGCGATCGCGGTAACCCACGCACCCGGGCTCGTCGGGGCGCTGCTCGTCGGCGTCGCGTACGCCAAGGCGCTGGGCGCCACGTGGCATGTGCCGGTGATCGGTGCACACCACATGGAAGGCCATCTCTTCGCGACGTCGCTCGACCACGCCGACGCGGTGCCGCCCTTCACCGCCCTCCTCGTGAGCGGCGGGCACACGCTCCTCCTCGACGTGGCCGCGTGGGGCAAGTACCACCTGCTCGGCAGCACGCGTGATGACGCCGCGGGCGAAGCGTTCGACAAGGTGGCCAAGCTGCTCGGCCTGCCCTACCCCGGCGGACGGCCCATCGAGATGGCGGCGCGCGACGGCGATCCGTCGCGCCATCGCTTCGCACCGCCGATGCTGCACGGCGGACAGAAGCCCGGCGACGAGGACTACTACGACCTTTCGTTCTCCGGGCTCAAGACCGCGGTGCTCCGCAAGGTGCGCGCCGCCGAGGCAAGCGGCACACTGGCTGACGAGCTCCCCCACCTTGCGCGCGGCTTCCAGGATGCGCTCATCACGACGCTGACCGAGAAGACGGCGCGTGCGGCGCGCGCATTCGGCCGCACGCGTGTGGTGCTCGGCGGCGGCGTGGCGTGCAACCAGGCCTTGCAGGAAGGCGTGCGCAAGGCCATCGCGCCATTCGGCGGCGTGGTGTTTGCGCCGTCACCCAAGCTTGCCACGGACAACGCCGCGATGATCGCGCGGGCCGGACTGTGGCGCATCGAGCAGGGCGAGACGAGCGACGCATCGCTCAACGCGTACGCGTCGCTGCCGATTCCGGGTCTGCGAACAACGTAGCCTCCCGGCGACGCGTAGGGTGTTCGTGGCCGCTCGGCGCCGATTCCGAGGAGGTCCGTCGAACGCGCCCCCGCGTCCGCTGCAGTCCCCTTGCCTCCGTCGCTCTTCGTCCCGTACACTCTCTTGCTCGGCATACTGCCGGGCGCCGCCCTTCCCCTCGCTCACGACACTCGTCATGACTCGGCTCTTTGTCCTCGCGTTCGTCGCCGTCACCGCGGCCGTGCAGGCCCAGTCGGCCACCTACCTCGACCACGGCGCCCTGTCGCGGGAGTTGCGCCGGCTGGTCGGCACTTCTTCGTCGGCAAAGCTGACGTCACTCGGCACGACCCTTGGCGGTCGTGAGATCTGGGTTGTCGAGATCGGGAATCCGGGCGGGAAACCGCTCGCGCAACGACCCGGCGTGCTGGTCGTGGGCAACCTCGAGGGGGACCAACTCGTCGGCAGCTCGCACGCACTGGAAACGGTGCGATACCTCCTGGCCAACGCGACGAGCCCCGCGGTCAAGTCGGTGCTCGACGCAAATGTCGTGTACCTGCTTCCGCGGCTGAATCCCGATGGCGCTGAAGTCGCATTCGCCAGCATCAAGGCGGACCGCCGGGGCAACGCGCGGCCGTGCGACGACGACAATGATGGCCGCCTGGACGAGGATGGACCGGAAGACCTGAATGGCGACGGCCTGATCACCGTGATGCGCGTGAAGGACCCGGCCGGCGCCTACATGATTGACCCCGCCGATCCACGCACGCTCAAGAAGGCCGACGTGGCCAAGGGCGAGACCGGAACCCACAAGCTGTACTGGGAAGGCGTGGATTCGGACGGCGACGGATTCATCAACGAGGATGGCCCGGGCGGCGTCGACCTGAACCGGAACTTCCAGCACGACTACCCCTATTTCGATGTGGATGCCGGCCCGCACATGGTCAGCGAACGGGAGAGCCGGGCCTTGATGGAGTTCGTGATCGCCCATCGCAACATCGCCGCGATCCTGACCTTCGGGCAGAGCGACAACCTGGTGACGCCGCCCGACGCGGCCGGCAAGCTGGCCGTGCCGACGCCGCTCAACCTCCCCGCGTTCGCCGACGCATCCAACGCCACGATCTTCGAGTCGGGGATGCTCCAGTCAGCATTCCGTGGTGGTGGGTTTGGCGGCGGTGGTTTCGGCGGATTTGGAGGTGGCGGCGGTACCCGGCTGCGCGGCGCGCAGCCCGGGGCGAACAACAACCCCGCCTCCGGCCGCCGCCCTGATACCACGGTGCATCGGGCGGACATTGAGTACTTCAAGGCCGTTTCCGAGGCGTACAAGACGCTCACCGGCATCAAGGCGCTTCCGCCGCTGCGCCGTCCCCGCGGCGCCTTTTTCCAGTTCGGCTACTATCAGTTCGGCGTGCCGTCGTTCTCGACGCCGGGCTGGTCACTGCCCGCCGCGGCGGCTGAGGCCAAGCCGGCTGGTGGGGCGGACGCCAAGCCGGCCGTCACGGGAGACGCCGCCGTGTTGCGCGCACTCGAGGGCGCCGGAGTCAACGCCTTCGTTCCGTGGACGGCGTACAAGCACGCCCAACTCGGCGACGTGGAGATTGGCGGCTTCCGTCCCTCCGCGACGAGCAGCGCGCCCGCCAAGGACCTCGCCGAACTCGGCCGCAAGCATGGCGAGTTCGTCGTCAAGCTCGCGTCGATGCTGCCGCGGGTGCGCATCGCAAGCACCGAGGTGAAGGCGCATGGGGGCGGACTGTTCACCGTGACGGTGGACGTGGAGAACACCGGGTTCTTCCCCAGCTCGCTGCAGCACGGCGTCGTGTCCGGATCGGTCAAGCCCGTGCTCGTGCAGATCCAGGTGCCAGTGGAGAGTATCGTGACCGGCGCGCCGAAGGCGATGCGGATCGCCAGCCTGAATGGCTCGAACTCGCGACAGCGCGTCAGCTGGGTGATCCGCGGGAAGTCCGGCGCCGCTGTCGTGATCGATGTCCTCGCGCAGAAGGGAGGCACGGATAGCGCGACCGTGACGCTCAAGTGACGCCGACTACGCCGACCATGATGCCGACGGGAGCATCGACGATGAACCGAACGAGACTGTGGGCTGTCCTCTCCTCCGCCCTTCTGATGCTCTGCGTGGCCGGCGTTGCCGGCGCGCAACTTGCGAAGCGCGGCTCGGATCCCGAGCACAAGCTAAACCTCACCTGGGACCGCTGGCTCGACCACACCGAGGTGGGCGAACGGCTGAAGCTCATGGAACGGACCTGGCCCAAGTTCCTGAAGCTGCAGTCACTCGGCAAGAGCTACGGCCAGCGCGACATCTGGATGATGAGGGTCAGCAACCCCGCCACCGGTCCCGAGTTGAGCAAGGCCGCGATGTTCATCGAGGCCAACGTGCACGGCAATGAGATCCAGGGCACCGAGGTTTCGCTCTACACCATCTGGTACCTGATGGAGAACTACGAGCGGATTCCCACCATCCGCCGCCTCGTGGATGAGCGAGTCTTCTACATCGTCCCGACCATCAACCCGGACGGGCGCGACTTCTTCCTGCACGGCACGGGGGCGGGCTCGCGCACAGGCCATGTGCCGGTCGACAGCGACGGCGACGGCCTGTTCGACGAGGACGGCCCGGACGACCTGAACGGAAACGGCATCATCGAGACGATCCGGAAGTACGTGCCCGGCCAGGGCACGCACCGGATCAGTCATCAGGACAAGCGCATCCTCGAGCCGGTCCCGCCGGGAGAAAAGGGGGATTGGATCATCCTCGGGCGCGAGGGCAAGGACAATGATGGCGACGGCCTGATCGACGAAGATCCGCCGGGCGGCTACGACCCCAACCGGAACTACGGGTCCGACTGGCAGCCGAACTACGTCCAGGGCGGGTCCATGGACTATCCGTTCCAGCTTCCCGAGGCGCGGGCCACGAACGACTTCTGGATGTCGCATCCCAACATCGCCGGCATGCAGACCTACCATAACTCGGGCGGCATGATCCTCCGGCCGCCGGGCTCGGCTTGGTATGGGGACTATCCCGCCGCAGACATCCGTGCGTACGACGAAATCGCGGAGAACGGGGAACGCATGCTCCCCTACTACGACTATCTCGTCATCTGGCGCGGGCTCTACACGGTGCACGGCGGGTCCATTGACTGGACCAACGACGGCCTCGGCATTCTCTCGTACTCCAACGAGCTCTGGAACGGCGACCAGTACTACAACAGTCCGTTGCTGCAGAAGCAAACCGCCGACCCCAATTCGCCGATCTCCGGCCAGAAGGGCGACTTCTTCTTTGACGATTTCCTCGAGTTCGGCGACGAGTACCAGGATTGGACGGCCTTCGACCACCCGCAGTACGGGAAGGTCGAGCTGGGCGGATGGAAGAAGCTGCAGGGGCGCGTCAACCCGCGCTTCATGAGCATGGAGCTCTTCCACCGGAACATGGCGTTCACGCTGCACCACGCCGACCAGATGCCGCGCCTCGCGATGGGCGCGGCGACCGTGGAGAAAGTGGAAGGGGACGTCTATCGCGTGCGCGTGGACGTCACGAACGACCGCATCATTCCCACGATCATGGAGAAGGCGGCCAGAGACCGGACGGTCCGGCCGGACCTGCTCACGCTTGAGGGCAGGAATGCCAGCGTGATCGCGGCCGGCGTCGTGCCGAACAAGTTCCAGCCGGGACCGCTGACCATGATCGATCAGAAGGATCTGAAGCGGATCGTCGTTCGCAATGGGCTCCCAGGGCGGACGACGCGGACGATCGAGTACCTGGTGAAGGGATCAGGTCCGGTCACCATCCAGTACTCCGCGGTGAAGGGCGGGACGGTCAGTACGACGGTGGAGCTCCGCTAGGACGCCACGCCGTAACGACGCGCAGCACGCGACGAGACGAAGGCGCGCGGGGGACAACCCCGCGCGCCTTCGACTGTCCACTCCATGGCTAGCCGCGAGCCTTCAGCCGCGCCCGCGTGTACGGAATCAACCCGCCCGCATCCATGATCCCCTTTCGCGCCGCCGGCATCTGCACCTGCGCGAACGTCTTGCCCGTTGTCCGGTTGATCACGGTGTCGTCGGTGATGTCCAGTTCGTCGCCCTCGCTGGCCTCGAGCGCGGGACAGAGCACCACCTTGAGCCCGAGGTTGATGCTGTTCTGCAGGAAGATGCGCGAGATCGACTTGGCGACGACGACGACGTCGTAGCCCTTGAGCGTCGAGCAGGCCTGCTCGCGACTCGAGCCGCAGCCGAAATTCTCGCCGCCGACGATGATGCTCCCGGCGGGAAACTCGCGCGCCTTCAGCCGCGTGTTGAAATCGGTCCGGTCGGCGAACGCAAACTGGGGCGTCTCCGTGGGCAGCACCGTTGCCATGTAGCGCCCGGGATAGATGTCGTCGGTGCTGATGTCGTTCCCCAGGGCGATAATGACCTTGGCCACAATGAACTCCTGCCTCGCGGCGTTAGTTGTTCCGGGGATCGGTGATGACGCCGGTGATGGCCGAGGCCGCGGCAACCGCCGGACTGCAGAGATAGACCTCCGACTTCGGGTTCCCCATGCGTCCCTTGAAATTCCGGTTCGTCGTGCTGAGCGCCACTTCATTGTCCCCCAGCGCCCCCTCGTGCACGCCGAGGCAGGGGCCGCAGCCGGAATTCATCACCACGGCGCCGGCTTTCATGAAGTCCTGCACGTAGCCCCGTTCCAGCGCCTGGGCGAAGATCCGCCCCGACGCCGGGAAGACGAGCATCCGCGTGCCGGCCGCCACTTTCCTGCCGCGCAGGATCCCGGCGGCGATCTCGAGATCATCGAGACGGCCGTTGGTGCAGCTGCCGATGACGATCTGCTGCACCTTCGTGCCCGCCACCGCGCTGATCGGCTTCACGTTGTCCACCATGTGCGGGCAGGCGATCTGCGGCTCGAGCTTCGTGACATCCACCTCCACCGTGCGGAGGTAGCGCGCGTCGGCGTCCGGCGTGGTGAGCGGAATGTCGTCCGTCACGCCCGCTTCCTCGCGCAGGTACCGCACCGTCTCGGCGTCACCAGGGACGATGCCCGACGTGGCGCCCGCTTCCACGCTCATGTTGCAGATGGCGATGCGCCCGCTCGTGCTCATGCTGCGGATGGTCTCGCCGTGGAACTCGAGCACCTTGTAGTTGGCGCCCTGCGCCGTGAGCGTGCCGATGATGTGCAGGATGAGGTCCTTGGCCCCGACATGCGGGGGCATCTGGCCGTTCACGACCACCTTGATGGTCTCGGGCACCTCGATATTCACCGCGTAGCCGAGGCTCCACACCGACGCCATCTCGGTGGCGCCAATGCCGAAGCTGAACGCGCCGAGTGCGCCGTGCGACGTCGTGTGCGAGTCGGTGCCGACCACCACGTACCCCGGACGGACGTAGCCGTACTCGGGCAGGATCTGGTGGCAGATGCCGCCGGTGTCGCCGCGGATGTCGTGGAACTTGGCGATCCCGTTGGCGGCCACGAACTCGCGGATCTTCTTCTGGTTCGTCGCCGTCTTGGGGCTCTCGGCGGGCACGCGGTGGTCGAAGATGATGGCGATGCGCGACGGGTCCCAGACCGTCGGCGCGAGGCCCGTTCCGGCAAACACCTCGAGGAACTGGTTGATCACGAGCGCAGCGTTCTCGTGCGACATCGCGAGATCCACCCTCGGCTCCACCACATCACCGGCGGCAACGGCGGCGAGCCCCGCGGCGCGCGCCAGGATCTTCTCAGCAACGGTCATGCCCATGACTGACTCCGGTTCAGATGACGCCCTTCGCTTTCAGTTCTGCCTGTTCAGCCGCCGAGATTCCCAGCGCGGTGTAGATCGTGGCGTTGTGCTCACCGAGTTCGGGCGGCGGCGTCTCCACCGCGCCCGGCGTCTTCTCGAACATCGCCGTGAGGCCAAAGACCTCGATGTCGCCGAATCCCGCCAGCGGCACCTTCTTCAGCACGTCGCGATGCACCACCTGCGGCTGCCGCAGCGCCTCCTCCAACCCGAGGATCGCGCCGCTCGGCACGTCGGCGGCATTGAGTTCCTCCACCCATGCCACCGTCGGCTTTGCCGCCAACCGGGCTTCAAGCAGCGGCGTCAGTGCCCTGCGGTTCTTCTTGCGCGTGTCGCGCTCCTCGAAGCGCGGGTCCTTCTTGAGTTCCGGCAGGCCCAGCACGTCGCACACCGCCTCCCACTGCTCCTGCTTGTTGGCCGCGATGTTGATGTAGCCGTCCGCCGTCCGGAACGTGCCGCTGGGCGCGGCCGTGAAGTTGTCGTTTCCCATGAGCACCGGCTGCTGCTTGCCGATGAGCAGGTTTGCCGCCACCCACCCCATCAGCGGCATGATGCTGTCGAGCAGGGCGACGTCGATGAACTGCCCCTCGCCGGTGCGCTCGCGGTGGAAGAGCGCCGCCATCACGGCGAAGGCCGCGTTCAGCCCGCCCACCGTGTCGCAGACCGGGAACCCGGTGCGCAGTGGGTTGAGGCGCTCGTCGCCGTTCACCGCCATCTCGCCGGACAGGCCCTGGATGATCTGGTCGTACGCCGGGAACAGCGCGTCGGGTCCCGTCTGCCCGAACCCTGAAATCGCGCAGTACACGAGCCGTGGGTTGATGGCGGAGAGGGTCTTGTACCCGATGCCCAGCCGGTCCATCACACCGGGACGGAAGTTCTCCACCACCACGTCGGCGTCCTTCACCATCTTGAGGAAGATCGCCTTCCCCTCTGCGCTCTTGGTGTTGAGCGTGATCGATTGCTTGTTGCAGTTCTGGGCGAGGAAGCTGGTCCCCATCAGCCGCTTGTTGAGCGCGGGAAGGATGCCGAGCTTGCGCGCGAGGTCGCCGTCCTTGGGATTCTCGACCTTGATCACGTCGGCGCCGAGCAGCGCGAGGTGCAGGGTCGTGAACGGGCCCGACAGTACGTTTGTCAGGTCAAGGACTCGAATGCCATCAAGGATGCGGGCGGACATAGTAGGATCAGAGATACAACAGAGAAACAACAGAGAAACAACAGAGAGACAACAGACGACTGCGCATCAGGACGAGCATCAGACCGGTGCCGCGGCAACGATCGGGCCGATCTTGTAGACGCAGCCGGGGAGGTCGCGGCCGAGGAAGGCGGCGACGTCGCGGGCGACGGCGATCAGCGTGTCGAGCTGGATGTCGGCGCGCTGCCCCGTGCGCTGGAGGGCGTGGACGAGGTCCTCGGTGGCCACGTTGCCGGCGGCAACCTTGGTGAACGGGCAACCACCGAGCCCGCCGAAGCTCGTCTCGACGGACGTCGCCCCCGCCTCGAGCGCCGCGTAGACGTTGGCCATGCCGACGCCGTAGGTATTGTGGATGTGCGCCGTGACCCGGGCGTTTGGTTCCATGGCGAGAATGCGCCGGACGTACGCGCCGACCTGCGCCGGATGCGCGTGCCCGGCCGTATCGGCGAGGCTGATGGCGGTGAGGCCCGCGTCGAGATAGGCCGCCACGATGCCCATGACGCGCGCCTCGGGAACAACGCCCTCGAAGCCGCACCCGAAGGCGCTCTGCACGCTCACCTGCACGTCATGGCCCGCGCGCTGCGCCTCGAGCGCCGTCGTGATGATGCGCCGCGTCGCGTCCTCGGTGTCCATGCCGGTGTTCTTGCGGCTGTGCGTCGCCGAGGCGGACGCGCCCATGCAGAACATCTCCACGCCGCAGGCCAGGCCGCGCTCGAGGCCCTTCTCGTTGAGCACGAGACCCGAAAGCACCGCGTCGCCGGCCTTCTTCGCGCTGGCGAGCTGGCGGAACAGCGCGTCCGTGTCGGCCATCTGCGGCACCTTCTGCGGATGCACGAACGACCCCACCTGCACGATGTCGAGGCCGCTGCCGATGAGCCGCTCGAGCCAGCCGAGCTTGGTCTCCGTCGGCACGACCTGCGACTCGACCTGCAGGCCGTCGCGGGGCCCGACCTCATGAATCAGGATCTGCGCCATGTGCGCTCCGGTTGCGGGATTCGTCAGAGCTTGCGCGCGATCGCCTCGCCCATCTCGAGTGTCGTCGCGCTGCCGCCCATGTCGTAGGTGCGCACCCGCCCCTCGCGAATCCCCGCGGCGGTGGCCGCCTCGAGCCGCGCCGCCTTGTCATGCTCGCCGAGCCACGAGAGCATCATCTTCGCGGAGAGGATCATGGCGATCGGGTTCACCTTGTTCTGTCCCGCGTACTTCGGCGCGCTGCCATGGCTGGGCTCGAAGACGCCCAGCTTGTCGCCGATGTTCGCCGAGCAGGCAAAGCCCAGTCCGCCGACCATCTGCGCCGCAAGGTCGCTGATGATGTCGCCGAAGAGGTTGGTGGCCACGAGCACGCTGTAGCTCGTCGGGTTCTTCAGCAGCCACATGGTGATGGCGTCGACGTTGGCGTCGTCCATCGCGATGCCCGGATACTCCTTGGCGATGCGCTTGCCGATCTCGAGGAACATCCCCTCAGTGGCCCGCACGACGTTCGCCTTGTGGATGACGGTGACCTTGGGATAGCCGTGCGCCTTGGCGTACTCGAAGGCGGCGCGAATGATGCGCTCGCACCCTTTCTTCGTGTTCACCTTGCAGGTGATGGCGAACTCGTCGCCCGGGATGTCCGCGAAGTGGGCGAAGGGCTTGCTCAACTTGTGCAGCGCCGCCTTCAGTTCCTCAGGGACCGGGCTGAACTCGACGCCCGCGTAAAGCCCCTCGGTGTTCTCGCGGAAGATCACGAGGTCGATGTCGTCCTTGTAGTTCAGCGGATTGCCGGGATAGGCCTTGCACGGCCGCAGGCAGGTGTAGAGGTCGAACCGCTGCCGCATGCGCACGATGGGGCTGCGATACGTGAGCCCCTTGCCCTGCAGCTCGGGGATGAGCTCCGCTTCGGCATCGTTGGCCGGCTTCGACGTGATGGCGCCGAACAGCGCGGCATCGCTGGCGCCCAGCAGGTCGATGGTGCGCTGCGGAAAGGACTCCGCCTCCGTGCGCCAAAACTCCCAGCCGATGTCGCCGTGGGTGTACTGGGCGTCGAACTTGAGGGCATCCAGGCAGATCTTCGCCGCGTCCATGACGTCGACGCCAACCCCATCCCCCGGCAGCCACGCAATGCGGTACTGGCTCACGACAATTCTCCTGCGCCCGGCGGCGCGCTCAACGGCAGGAGTCGGCGCGCTGAGCGCTGGCCAACCCCATGCGAGTGGTGGAAACCTGACTCAGCAACCCGGGGGGCGGGAGACGGCGCCTCGCGGGAGCCGACCTAGGGAAAATACCGGCGCGCTTGGGCGAATACGAGGGAGAAAGTGCCTTACAGCGTGCCAGTGTCTGCCTGACGGCGCGTGCCAGCGTTTGCACTCCCTTCAGGGGTCAGCGAGAGTCGATGGAGGCGCGTACCCAGTTCATTGGGCAGAACCCACACCCCTGGAGCCGGTTCATGTACGCGCGTGAGGAACCCGCTGGCCACGTCCTCGCCCAGCACGGTCACCGCCCACCGGAGCCGGGCACCTACACGGTGCGGCTCGCCCTCGGCGCACCCGCAGCAAACGACGCGCTCGTCGGTCGAGCCGATCCACTCCTCCCTCGAGTCGCCATGCTCCTTCGGCCTATCGGCACGTATTGATGCACGCTACTTTCGCGCTGTTGCCACCCTCGCTCCATCCGCGATTGGAGGACCCTATGCAGTTGCGATCACATGACACTCGCGTGCGCCGGACGGTTTTCGGACGCATCGCCGCCTTCCTCACCGTCTTGCTCGCCTTGCTTGCGCCCCTTGGAGTCGCCGGGGCGCAGGGCACCGGCCGCATTACCGGCACGGTCACCGACTCGATTTCCGGCCGCGAACTGAGCGACGTGCAGGTCTCGATCGTCGGCAGCCGGATCGGCGCCGTCTCCGATGCGCGCGGCCGCTTCAACCTCGTCGGCGTCCCCGTCGGCGCGCGCGTGGTGGAGGCGCGCCGCATCGGGTACCAGCCGGCGGTGGT
>CAYQCP010000053.1:0-22730 GCA_964416005.1 uncultured Gemmatimonas sp. | reverse complement strand
CGCTAGGAACGCCGGACCCGCGTTTCTCCCGGCGACATCACCCACAGCCGATCGGCCGGCAAGCCCGCCTGGTTCCAGGCGGCGCGCGCGCGCAATGGGGGCTCGTCGAGCGGTTCATCCGTGAGCGTGAAGGTGCCCCAGTGCATGGCCACGAAGACCGGCTCCGACGCCGGGTGCGCCGCCTGCAGCACCGCAAAGGCGCGCACCGCTTCCTCCGGATCCACGTGCACGGGCTGCATGATCCAGCGCGGCTCGTAGGCGCCAATCGGCATGAAGACCGTGTCGAATGGCCCGCAACGCTCGGCGATCTCGCCGACGCCGCCGTGCCATCCCGTGTCCCCGACGAAGTACAGCGCGTGCCCGGCGTGCCGCAGCACGAAGCCGCCCCAGAGCGTGTGGTTCCGGTCGAAGGGAGTGCGCCCTGAGAAGTGCTGCGCCGGCACGCAGGTCACGTGGGTCGCGCCGACGACGTGGCTCTGCCACCAATCGAGTTCGGTCGCCTGCCGCACGCCGCGCGCGCGGAGTCGGCGCGCGACGCCGAGCGGCGCGATCCAGCGGGCGTCCGGATGATGGCGTGCGATGGCACGGACCGACCAGTCATCGAAATGGTCGTAGTGGTCGTGCGACTGCAGGACAACGTCGACGGGCGGCAACTCCGGGAACGGAATGCCCGGTGCCACATGCCGCCGGGGGCCGGCCCACTGCACGGGCGCACAGCGGTCGCTCCAGACCGGATCGGTCAAGATGTTCAGTCCACCAACCTGGATCAGGAAGGTGGAGTGTCCGACCCAGGTGATGACGCATTCACCGGTCGCGACGCGGGGTTGGCGCACCTGATGCCCGAGGCGCGCGGGCGGCTCGCCTCCGCTTGGGGCGAAGAGGCCGCGGGTGCGGCTCCGCTGCCATGCCCAGCGCAGCATGGCGCCGAAGCCGCGCAGCGTGCCTTCGGGTGACGGGTTCCGGAAGCCGCGGCGGGCGTAATGGGCGGGAGGCACGGACGGAATCTCGCCACGCGACGGGTAGGCGGGTACTGGGCGCGACGGGGGGTGCGGCGATTCCAAAGCCCCTGATACGCGGGTAACTTGAGAGGACGGGCGACGCCGGCGGAACGCGCCGCCGCCCGATCCTGCCGACGGAGAGATGCGATGCCCACGATCACCTGTGCACACTGCGGCCAACAGAAGGAAGGCTTTGAGCGGCCGCCGTTCCCCGGCGCCATGGGCGCACGGATCCTCGAAGGGACGTGTCAGGATTGCTGGGAGCTGTGGAAGAAGCAGCAGACGATGCTGATCAACCACTACGGACTGAATGTCATGGACCCGCAGGCCCGGCAATTCCTCACGCGGAACATGGAAGCCTTCCTGTTCAAGGCGGGGCGCCAGGACGACGTGGATACGACGAAGCAGGGACAGATCACGTACTGAGCCACGTGCGGCAGGACGGCAGGTTCTCCCGCCATCGTGGCACCTGTTGACATTAGTCGCGGCGTGTTACTTATTGCCCGCGCAATGTCCGCCCCAAAATCGCGCCGTCGCGGCGCCGCCACCGTTGATCTCGTGCTCTGCTCCGCCCGCGGCGGACGGCTGCACGTGCTCGTGACGCGATCGGCCGGGGGCACGCCGGTGCTGCCTTACACCTGGAGTGCGGACGGCGAGGGGCTGGAGCAGGCGGCGCGGGCCCTGGCGCGCGACGTGGCGGGGCACGACGCGGCCTGGCTCGCGCCCGGCGCCGCCACGGCCTCCAAGCGGCACCCGGCCGGGGCGGCGCTTTCGGTGCCGTTCATCGGCGTGCTGGAACCAACCGCTGCAGCGCCCAGCGGAACGGCGTGGCACCCGATTGATGCGCTGCCGGCACTGGCGCCGCGCCAGCGGGCAATGGCGGAACATGCGCTGGACACGCTGCGGCTCCACATGGACCTCGAGCCGGTGGCGTTCCGGCTGCTTTCCGCCGCTTTCACGCTCAGCGACCTGCAGCAGGTCTACGAGCTGCTCCTGGGACGGCGCCTGCACAAGGCGAGCTTCCGCCGGGCGCTGCAGGCCGCCTATCTCGTGGCGCCGACCGACGAGTGGCGCAGCGAGGGGCGCGGGCGCCCTGCCCAGCTGTTCCGGTACGCGCCCCGCAAGCGGCGCGGCAACCACCGGTCCGTGCGGTTCGACCTGATCGGCCGGTAGCGCCCCCGGGTCCGGCAACCGCCGGTACCGGATCGAGACAAAACGGTGACGCGGAACGAAACGCGCGGGGTAAACGTATTAGTTGCAGAGTGTGTCTAAGGAACTAAACGGAGGCAGCGATGCTCACGTACCTGGACTCTCTATGTGACGCGATGGTGGCGCGGGACCTGCCGCGATTGCACAACCTCGTGGACAACCATCCCCTGGTGCGGCTGCTGCCCGCCGAGGCGATGAGCGAGGTGCGCCGCTTCCTCGCGCAGAAGGTCGGTCGGCATGCCGTCCCCCTGATGACGCTCCGCTTCCGCGACCAGACCGCGCGGCTGCTCGGCGAACGCCCGCACGATGCAGGGACCTCCGCCCGTACCGTGTCCGCCCCAAGCGTTCCGGTGGTGCCCCGCCGGCGCCGGCGGTCCGCGATCCAGACGGAGCTGCCGCTGTCTGCGTAGCTGCCTGCAACCACGAAGAACAAAGGGCGCGAAGGAACGACTGGGAACGGGGTTTCTCATCACAGAGACACGGAGGAGCACAGAGGGCCACAGAGTACTACAAACCCTAGGGGTAACGACATCGCGCCACGCACAACCCTGCGTGGCGCTCGCTGTTTTCCCCCAAGACGTTGCAGTCCTCCGTGGCCCTTTGTGCTCCTCTGTGTCTCTGTGATGAAGGAACGCCCTTCACGAACAAACCCATTGAAACGCCACCGTGTCCCGCAGAAACGTGCGTGGCGCGCAGTGTCTCATCGTGGGGATTCGCCCTAGGCCGATCGCTGAATCGTCCGAAGGGGTTGGCCGACAGACGCCAACGATACCGGTGCGCAAGATTCACCCGGACCGCACAAGAGGAGTCATCGATGCGCACCGCGTTTCCGCTTGCCATCCGCACCGCGCTGGCCGTTGCGGCCATCTGCCTGCTGGGCGCCTGCCAAGTGTCCGAGAAAGGGACCTTGGCCGCGGCGCTAACCCCCGCCCGCAACCTCAAGGGAACCTGGAAAACCACGATCCCGGTGACGTTCAACTATCAGACGGACTTCTGCACCGGCAAGGAAACCGTGGCCGCCGCCGACTGGACCGTCACCTGGGTCATCACGCCCGTGAGCGGGAACGAGAACGAGGTCGACATCCAGATGACCTACTCGACCGCGAACTACCGTCGCGTGCCGAGCAGCTGCGGCAACTTCTCCACGGGCTACGTGCCCCTCGTCTCCCCGCAGAACTTTCGGGCGACGGTCAGCAGCACCTCCCTCACGATCAACAAGCCAAGCGACGGACTCACCTACACCGGCTCGTTCACGACCGACCTGATGGAAGGGACGTGGGTGCACTGGGAGTGCATTGCCTACTGCACCGGCGAGTTCACGGGAACGAACCAGCTCAAGATGATGCGGCAGTAGCGAGCCGCACCGCGCACTACCGGATTCGCTCGAACGGTGTGTTGAGCACCGGATACTCGCGCCACCCGTTGTAATCGAAGTGCCACCATTCCGTGGGGTTCACCGTGAACCCCTCGGCTTCCATGGCACGTCGCAGCAGCTCACGCCGCGCGCGCTCGCTGGGCGTGCCGCCCGCATACGCGACGTACGCGCGGTCCGTGAACTCGTCGTAGCCGCTGGGCATGCGCACCGCACGGCCGGACGCCAGGTCGTAGAGCGTGAGGTCCACCGCCGCACCGCGGTTGTGCCGTGAGCCCGTGGCCGGGTTGGCCACGAAGGTGCGTTGACTGTCGGGCGTGGCCTCGTAGAACATCCACGTCACGTACCACGGACGGTACGCATCGTGGATGAGCAGTCCGTATCCCTCGCGCGCGAGCGCCCGGTGGGCGCGGACCAGCGCCTCGGCGGCCGGACGCTGGAGGAACGCGCGCGCCTGCGAATACATCGCCGTTCCCATGAAGTTGTTCGTGGAGGCGTAGCGGACGTCGAGCCGGATGGACGCGTCGAGCGCCACGAGTTCCACGAGGTCCGGCGCCCGCCTTCCCGTGAGGCCGGCGGGCGGGGAGAGCGTCAGCGCCTCGGCGCGCAGCTCCTCCACCGGTCGGCGCGGGATGATGCGGAAGGTCGCATGGGCGGACGTGTCCGTCTGCGCGGCGAGCGGAACGGCGGCGCAGGCGAGGAGCAACGCGAGCAGTGTGCGGCGCATGGTGAACAGTGGCACGACACCGCAGGAAAGTGAAAGGCCCCGGCGCTGGCGGCCGGGACCCTTCGATGTTGCCCGCACTTCTCTAGAGCTTGGTGACTTCGTTGGCCTGCGGTCCCTTCTGGCCCTGCACGATGTCGAACTCGACCTGGTCTCCTTCAGCCAGCGACTTGAATCCGCTTCCGGCGATGGCGCTGAAATGGACGAATACGTCCGGACCGCCCTCGCGTGAGATGAACCCGAAGCCCTTTGCGTCGTTGAACCACTTCACGGTGCCGGTGATACGTGACATGAACCTGACCCCTCCCCACCTGGGGACGTGCGATGATACGCGTCACCCGCCCGGCACATGCCGGGCGGGGTCATTGCGATGACGGAGTATTTGTAATGGGCGTGCACGGCGGGCGGTACTGGCCTCGCCGTGCGCCCAAGCCGGGGGTCAGGCCGCGCCGGCGATGTAGCGGGCGAAGCGCCCGCAGTTCGTGCACTTCAGGGTGACATGACTCCGCGGAGGCGGAGGAACCTGGGACGGATCGCGCTCGATATCTCCGGAGCAGGACGGGCAGCTGAGGGGATGGCCGTTCCGGTCATTGGCGATGAGGTTCAGCGCCTGGGCCGGGTTGAACGAGTTTGGACGGGGCTTACGCATTACGACTCCGAGTGACGATCGGGAATGCCAGCCTACGTGGGGGCTACACTAGCAGTGAATGAAATGTAATCACCCTTGGAAGCCCCCTTGACTGAGGAGGAGATGGAGAGGGTGATTTCTTGTAAGTCATTGATGGTCAACACATTAACTTCTGAGACAGTGCGCTCGAACCTCGGCGCTGTTAGGCAGGTCGTCGATCTCCGCAACCCTCGGTCCTTCCACATCGATCGGGCATGATGACCGACATTGCTCCCCAGAGGGGGCTTGGAGACGAGAGGGGAAGGGGTTTCTTCATCACAGAGACACAGAGGAGCACGGAGGGCCACAGAGGACTGCAATAACCAGGGTTAAAGACATCACGCCACGCTGATCTTGGCGTGGCGTTCGTAGTGCCCCCAAGAAATGGCAGTTGTCGTCCTCTGTGGCTCTCTGTGCTTCTCCGTGCCTTTGTGATGAAACACACGTCGTTCACGAGCAGACCCGAAACGCCGTGACGCCAGGCGGACTCAGCGTCGCGCGCGGAGTTCCTCCGGGAAGTGGCAACAAAGCGCCGGCCCCACATCGGGACCGGCGCCTCTGCTTCGGGAGCTGTCAGTTCAGGACTGGCAGCGCGCGGATCTTCTCCTGCCATTCCTTGGGACCGCTTTCGTGGACGTTGTTGCCTTCGCTGTCCACGGCGACCGTCACCGGCATGTTCTCCACCTCGAACTCGTAGATGGCTTCCATGCCGAGCTCCTGGAAGGCGACGACGCGCGACTTCCGGATCGCCTTGGCCACCAGGTAGGCCGCGCCGCCGACGGCCATGAGATAGACCGCCTTGTGCTTGCGGATGGCCTCGAGTCCCACCGGGCCGCGCTCCGACTTGCCGACCATGCCGATGAGTCCCGTCTTGGCGAGCATCATCTCGGTGAACTTGTCCATGCGCGACGCCGTTGTCGGGCCCGCGGGCCCCACCACCTCGTCCCGGACGGGATCCACCGGACCGACGTAGTAGATCACGCGATTGGTGAAATCGACGCCGGCGGGCAGTCCTTCTCCGGCGGCGAAGAGGTCGGCGATCTTCTTGTGCGCCGCGTCGCGGCCGGTCAGCAGCTTGCCGTTGAGCAGCAGTCGGTCGCCGGCCTTCCACTTCTGGATCTCGGCGGGCGTGAGCGTGTCGAGGTTCACCGACTTGGCGTTGCGGTCGGGCGCCCACGTGACATCGGGCCAGTCCTTGAGGTTCGGCACTGGCAGCTGCACCGCGCCGGAACCGTCGAGCGTGAAATGGGCGTGGCGCGTGGCGGCGCAATTGGGAATCAGCGCCACCGGCTTGGACGCCGCGTGCGTGGGATAGTCGTAGATCTTGACGTCGAGCACGGTGGAGAGCCCGCCGAGTCCCTGCGCCCCGATACCGAGCGCGTTGATCTTGTCGAAGAGCTCGATGCGCAGCTCCTCGATCTTGTTCTTGGGGCCGCGCTTCTTGAGCTGCGCCATGTCGATGTGGTCCATCAGCGATTCCTTGGCCATCACCATCGCCTTCTCGGCCGAGCCGCCGATGCCGATGCCGATGATGCCGGGCGGGCACCATCCCGAGCCCATCGTCGGCACGGTCTTGATGACCCAGTCCACGAGGGAATCGCTCGGGTTGAGCATGGCGAACTTGGACTTGTTCTCGGAGCCGCCGCCCTTGGCGGCCAGCTTCACCTCGACGGTGTCTCCGGGCACGATCTCGTAGTGCACCACGGCGGGCGTGTTGTCGCGGGTGTTCTTCCGCGTGAACGCCGGGTCGGCGACGATGGAGGCGCGCAGCACGTTGTCAGGCTGCAGGTAGGCGCGACGCACGCCCTCGTTCACCATGTCGGTGACGCTCATAGTGGCGTCCCACTGCACGTTCATGCCGACCTTCACGAAGACCACGACGATGCCCGTGTCCTGGCAGATCGGGCGGTGGCCCTCGGCGCACATGCGCGAGTTGGTGAGGATCTGCGCGATCGCGTCCTTGGCGGCCGGTCCCTGCTCGAGCTTGTAGGCCTCGCCGAGCGCCTTGATGTAGTCGACCGGGTGATAGTAGGAGATGTGCTGCAGCGCGTCCTGGACGCTCTGGATGAAGTCGTCCTGCTTGATGACGGTCATGGTTCCTTCGGGCTTGGGTCTGCCGGTGGGGCCATAGGGAATCTAGCAGAAGAGAGACAACAGAGAGACAACAGAGAGACAACAGAGAAACAACAGAGATAGGGCACGGGGAGGCGGCGTCGCAGACCACCGGGCAGGGCGGGGCGCGGCCGGCGGGAACGGAATTCCCCCGCATCCTGTCAGCGCCTGCCCGATGGCCGGCGCGAGCAGGAGCCGCGACATTTCCATATTAGCGTATAGCGATACCGTAGCCTACTTCCACCGGTGACTGTCATGCGTACCGCCGTGTCTCATGCCGCGCTCGTTGTGATGGCGGTGTCTCTTGTCTTCGCTCCCTCGCCGGCCGCTGCGCAGGATGCCCAGCGGGTCTACGTCGTCGTTGCCGACTCGGTGCCCCTGTCGGTGCCCGCTGCGGCCACCGCGCTTGCCGGCGCGCTGACGCGGCAGGGGTGGACGGTGCTCGCCAATCATGCGGTCGGCACAGACGCGGCACGCTGCGCGTTCGCGGCGCAGGTGGTCGTCGCGCAGCAGCCGGCGCGCAGCGCGGCGCTGCTCGCCAAGGGTCCACAGACGGCCTTCGCTGTTCCGGTGCGCCTAGGGGTTTTCGCGGACGAGCGCGGCGTGCACGTGTCGGTGGTGAATCCGCTTTCCGTCGAACGAACCATCGTCGCCGAATCAGGTCTTGAGGCGAGCGGACGCGCGCTGGTGGAGGAGATGACCGGTATCGCCGTGGCCGCGACACAGGGCCGCCGCGTCAATCGTCCATTTGGCCAATCCCGTTCACGCGGATTGATCGGCAAGACCATGGGGGTGATGGCCGGCGGACCGTTCCCGAAACAGGTCGGGACGATTACCACAGCGGCCGGCGGCACACCGGCCGACGTACGTCGAGTCGCCGATGACATCTGGAGCAGGCTGCAGAAGCCGGCCGCTGGCAAATGGCAGTTACGGGGCATCTACCGACTGGATCTCACGGAACAGGGGATGGTGATCCTCGGCGTCAGTGGCGCTGCCATGGAGGCCAAGGCGTTCAGCATCGTCGGCGCCGGCGGTGACGACTCGCGGTCGAAGTTCAGCTGTCCCGGACTGGCCTACGCCGCTGCCTTTCCATTGGAGCTCGTGATCCGGCGAGACGGGAGCCAGGTCCGCGTGGAAGCGATCGACGCCATGTTCCGGATGAAGATGTACTTCGAGGATGCGGGGCAGATGAAGTTCGCGCGCAACATGATGATGCCCGGCTCCATCGCGGATGAGCTCAAGGGGATCGTGACAGGGTCAGCGCGGTAGCGCGCGGGAACCCAGCAGATCGCCAGCACCCGCTAGACCGCGGTGGATAGCGGGGACGCTGACGCCCCCTGCCGATCGCCCGCTACCGGGCCTGCATTCGCCGAATGGAGAGAATGCCCAGCGCCGGGCCGGCCGCGAGAAACGCAAACGCCCACGGCCACCCGGCGATGCGCACGATCAGCGGCACGACCTGGATGGTGAGCGTGGTGAGCAGGAACCCGAGCGACACCTGCAGCGTGAGCGCGGTGCCCACGGCATGGGCCGGCACGCTCTCGGTGACGAGCACGCTGAACTGCGCGCTGTCGGCGATGATGAAGAAACCCCAGACGAGGGCTACGGGGGTCAGCAGCCAGAGCGAGTGGCCGAAGAGCAGCCCGATGAGTGCGCAGGCGGTGCCGCTCACCGCCATGGCGATGGTGACGAGCTGCGCACGGCCGATGCGATCCGACACCAATCCGCCCCAGACGCAACCGATGCCGCCGACGGCAATGATGGCGAAGCCAATCAGCGAAGAGGCGCGCGTCGCGACGGGCGCCACCGCGTGCGGGCTCGCCGCAATGCTGGCTGCGACGAAAGCGGGAATCCAGGTCCAGTAGGCGTACAGTTCGGTCATGTGACCCAGATAGCCGCCGGTCGCCTGACGGAAGCGCGGCTCGCGGACGACGCTGCGCACGAGGTGCCAGTCGAAGGGGCGCGACGGAAAGGCGAACGGTCCGTCGCGGTAGCCGAACCAGATGAGCCCGGCGGCGAGCACGGCGCTCGCCGAACTCAGGGCCACCAGCGCCGCCACGGTGGTGCCCGGCAGCGCACCGATCAGGTACGGCCCGGCCTTTCCGACCGTCAGCGCGCCGACGATGGTGCCGACGGCAAGGCCACGGCGCTGCCGGAACCAGGTGCTCGTCATCTTCATCGCCGGCGGATAGACACCGGCAAGGCAGGCGCCGGCGAGAAAGCGCGAGAGCAGGGCAGGGACCAGCCCGTCGGCAAAGGCGAGGCCGGCATTGGCGGCCGCTCCGCTCAGGGCCGCGACGGTGAAGAGTGTTCGGGCGGGGACGACGTCGGCGAGGTTGAGAAACGCCGAGATGGCCGTCCCCGCCACAAAGCCGAGCTGCACGGCAATGGTGAGCCAGGCGACCTCAGTGCCGTCGAGCTGCCAGAGGCTCTGCAGTTCCGGCGCGACCGCGCTCCCCGCAAACCAGAGCGACATGCCGAGCAGCTCCGCGACCGACAACAGCGCGAGCATGCGCCAGCGATCGGGATGGCCGTCGATCGCCGGTGTGTCGGATCCATCACTGGCTGGGGCGCGCACTGAGTGGACGCTCACTCCCACCCGTGCGGACGCCGCCAGAGCCGCTTCTGCACGGGCCACGGACGCTTGAGCGTAAAGGCGTCGTCGCCGAAGTGCTCGTCGTTGGCGAGCGTGTCGGTGACGTCGGCGGCCTTGGCCGACGCCTGATCCGCCCAGTGCAGGATCTCGGCCTCGAGCGTCATCGGCGGCACCGCGGCGCCGAACTCGAGCGAGCCGTGATGTGACTGGATGAAGTGCTGCAGCTCGAGTTCCTGCTCCGCGGTGAACGCGCCGTCCGGCAGCGTGCGCAGGCGGCGGTCGAGCATCATCGTGCCGAGCACGATGTGGCCGAGCAGGTGTCCCGCCGTCGTATGCCCGAACCCGGTGGGGCTGACGCTGTACGACTCGACCTTGCCAATGTCGTGGAGCAGGGCGGCGACGGTGACGAGTTCGACGTTGGCGTGCATGGTGCGCGCGATGCCCTGGGCGATGCTGGCGACCTCGACGCTGTGCAGCAGCAGCCCGCCGACCTGCGCGTGATGCCCCGTCGTGGAGCCAGGCGCGCGCTCGAACTCCTGCCGGAAGACGTCGTCGGCGAAGAAGAGGTCGAGCGCGGTGCGCAGGCGAGCGGAGGTCATCGCGGAGCGCTGCTGGTCGATCCACGCCCACAGTTCGGCCGGCTTGCGCGCGATGCGCGGCAGGAACTGCTCGGCGCTTCCGGCGGACGCGGGCAACACGCGCAGCGGCGCGGTGAGCGTGAGTTGGCGCTTGCCCTGATACTCGCCCACGTTGCCGATGGCCTGCACGACCTTGCCCCTCTCCGCTCCCGCGACCCACGGCAGCTGCTCGGACCAGATGGGGGCCGTCTCGATGCGCCCCGAGGCGTTGCCGAGGGTCAGCCGCGCAAACGGCTTGCCGTCGCGGGTGTCTCGGTCGACGCGATCGAGGACCAGCAGCTCGTGTTGGATGCGGTCGCCGGCGTGGAGCTTGGAGATATCGAGCACGGAGAGGCAGATGGGAGACTGGAGATGGGAGACGGGAGATACAAAACTACCTCGGCATCCTGACCGTTGCCGCACCAAGAACACGCAATCGCCCGCAAAACAACGCGCCCGGCATCTGGGGATGACCGGGCGCGGCGGGGAGGATTGAACGGTCCTCTCCTTGATTAACTACTACGCATCGGCGGGGCGGCTGGTTTCAGCGGCCGCACGCTCGGCGTCGAGCAGGGCCTGTTTGCGTTCCACCCCCCAGCGGTAGCCGCCGAGTTCTCCGGTCTGGCGCACGACGCGATGGCAAGGAATGAGCACCGCCACGTTGTTGTGCGCGCAGGCCTGCGCGACCGCCCGCGACGCCGTGGGGCGGCCCACGGCGGCCGCGATCTGCTGATAGGAGCGCAGCTCGCCGTGCGGGATGCGCCGGAGCGCAGCCCACACGCTCTCCTCGAACGGCGTGCCGTCGGTGTGGAGTGGGAGGTCCACACGGGGCGGCGCGCCCCGCAGCCGGCGGACGATCTCCTCGCGCCACGGTGCGGGCACCTTCACGTTGCGGCTGAACGAGGCCCAGGGGAGCGCGCTGCGCAGGCCGCGCTCGAGCTCGGCGCTGGTATCGCCGAGTGCGAGATAGCGGATGCCGCGGGCGGTGAGGCCGAGCAGCACGGTGCCGACGGGCGAGTCGAACGTGCCGAAGGCGATGTCTTCCGACAGGCGTCCCGTTGCCGCGGGGTGCGCCATCGAACGCTGTCCGGCGCGGGCGGAGCGGGAGGGGGCGAGAGCGGTCATGGCGACTCCATGCAAAAGGGCACCGGCCGCACGGTGCGCGCCGGTGCCCTCATACTCGCGAATCGGCCGGGGCAATCCAATCCGTTTCTTGCGCCCGAAATTCCGTTTCTTGCGGTGCCGCTCAGTTCACGTACGCGATCTCACCCTCGCCGTCGATGCCGAGTTCCTGCTCGCGGCCGCAGACGCCGCAGATCTTCACGCAATGCCAGACTTCGTTGAATTCCTTCTGGTTTGCGGCGGATGCCGGCTTGACGGTCAGCTTCTTGTAGCTGTACTCGCCGCAATGCTCACACGCATGCGCCCTGGCCACCTTCTCCGCGCGCTCCTTGGTGATCGGTTTTGGCATGCCGGAATTTAGCCCTTGGACCCGCTGCCCGGAGGGAACCCCAGCGCGCCCGTCGGACGCGGTGCGTCAACGGGGTTGTTGGTCTGGCCGGCGGCATCCATCACCTTGCGCAGGGCGCCGATGGCGCCCATCGCGCCCGCGGCCTCGGTGGGGAGGAAGATGGTCGTGCCCTTGCCCTGGGTAAGCGAGGGCAGGGCCTCCATGTACTTGAGCCCGAGCAGGTAGGTGGCGGCTTCGCCCGGCGGGAGCGAGCTGGCGATCCCCGCGATGGCCTGCGCTTCCGCCCGGGCCATGGCGAGCCGCGCCTCGGCGAGACCCTTGGCCCGCAGGATCGCGGCCTCCATTTCGCCCTGCGCCTTGAGCACCTGCGATTCGCGCAGGCCCTCGGCCTCGAGGATGACGGCGCGCTTGCTGGCCTCGGCATTGGTGACGGCGGCGCGGCGCTCGCGCTCGGCGCGCATCTGCAGCTCCATGGACTGCTGGATGTCGCGCGGCGGCTCGATGGTCTGCAGTTCGACGCGGGTGACGTCCACGCCCCAGCCCAGCGACGCCTCCTCGATGACCTCGCGCATCCGCTTGTTAATCTGGTCGCGGCTCGTGAGTGTCTGGTCGAGCTCCATCTCGCCGACGATGTTGCGCAGCGTGGTGCGCGTCAGCGTCTCGATGGCGTAGGGGAGGTTCTGCACCGAGTAGGTCGCCTTCTGCGGATCGGCGATGCGGTAGTAGAGCACCGCGTCGATGTCGATGGTGACGTTGTCCTTGGTGATGACCGGCTGGCTGGGGAAGTTCAGCACCTGTTCCCGCAGGTCGATGCGGCTGGTGGTGCCGGCGATGATGCGCCGCTCGCCGCTGACGTCGCTCGAGAGGTAGTGCGTGTCGATGTGCCGCGGCACCTCGACGAACGGGATCAGGAGGTTGAAGCCGGAACGGGCGATGCGGTGGAACCGCCCGAAGCGCTCGACGAGGAGCACCTCAGCCTGGCCAACGATCTTGATGGACTGCGTGCCGACGAACAGCGCGACGAGCGCCACGGCGCCGATGAAGAACCACATAGTGACGGTAGGCAGTAGAGGGTGATGGAACGGCCTGCGTCAGCGATAGTAGCGCAATTCCGGTGGACTGGCGAGCAGGGGACAGCGGGCAGCGAGGCGGACTGCGGGGACGGGGCTCTTTCTCACAGAGACACAGAGAAGCACGGAGGGCCACGGAGGACTGCAAAACCTATGGTGAAAGACATCGCGCCACGCTGAGATCAGCGTGGCGCTCGTCGTTCCCTCAAGAAGTGGCCGTTGCCGTGCTCCGTGGCCCTTTGCGCTCCTCTGTGTCTCTGTGATGAAAACCCCGTTCCCCCCAAACTCCTCGCCCCTACTTCTTCCAGTCGGCGATGAAGAGGTTCGTCTCGTTCGGCTTGTCGTTGTGCCGGTTCGACGCAAAGATGAGCTTGGTGCCGTCCGGCGAGAACATCGGGAAGCCGTCGAAGGTGTCGTTGAACGTCACCTGCTCGAGCTTGTCCCCGCCGGCCATCGTGAGGGTGGCGTCCACGAGGAAGATCTCGAAGTTGCCGGAGCGCGGGGCGAAGTAGTTCGACGCGAAGATGATCTTCTTGCCGTCGGGAGTCCACGACGGGCCGAAGTTGGCGCCGCCGAGCGCGGTGACCTGGCGGTTGTCGCTGCCGTCGGCGTTCATCACGTACAGCTCGACCTTGGACGGGCGGATGAAGCCCTGGGCGAGGAGATCCCGGTACTGCCGGAGCTCGACCGTGTCCTTGGGGTGGTGCGCGCGGTAGACGATCTTCTTGCCGTCCGGCGACCACCACGGGCCGCCGTCATAGCCCGGCGTGTTGGTGAGGCGCTTCACGTCGGTGCCGTCGACATTCATCGTGTAGATGTCGAGGTCGCCATCCTTGAGCGACGTGAAGACGATCCGCTTGCCATCGGGCGACAGCACGCCCTCGGCCGTGTACACGTTGTAGTTGGTGAGCCGCTTGAAGTTCGACCCATCGGTGTTGGCCGTGTAGATGTCGTACTTGTCGAGCGGCCAGACATACCCCTTGGACGGATCGGGACGCGGCGGGCAGGTCGAGTCGTGCGCCGTGGACGAGCCGAAGAACAGGCGCTTGCCATCGGGGAAGAACCAGCCGCACGTGACCTTGCCGCGGCCGTCGCTGACGCGCTTGAGTCCGGTGCCGTCCGTCCGCATCACGAACTGCTCGTCGCAGGTGCGGCCGTTGCGCGTGGACTGGAACGTGATCCACTGGCCGTCCGGGCTCCAGTAGGCCTCGGCGTTCTCGCCGCCATTGGTGATCTGGCGGAGGTTGGCGAGGCGCACCTCACCCTGATTGGGCGCGAGCACCTGCACTTGCGCAGCAGCGGTGGTCGCGCTGGCGCACATCGCCAGCGCGACGAGGAACGGGGAGCTCAGTCTCATCTGGATATCAGCGCTTGTTGCCCGTGGGCGGGGTAGTGGGCGGCACCAGGGCGAACAGGTCGCGCTGCGACTGGCCCTTGCGGAGCAGTTCGAGCGCCTTCACCAGCTGGTTGTCGTCCTTGACCTCGCGCCGCTTGGCGGTGGAATCGCCAAACGCGAGGCGCGAGATGCGAAGGTCGATGAGCCGCGTGATGTAGCCCTGCGCGGCGTCCCAGTCCTTGCGGTCCACCGCGATGCCCTTCTTCTGCAGCTTCTCGTAGAACTCGTCGCGCATCTCCTGCGTCACGGCGAAGTCCGGCTTGACGGACGCCTTGCGGGCGAAGGCGAAATCGTACAGCGCGATGTACGTGTCCTGTCCCTTGGCGCTGAGCGCGCGGGCGACCTTCTGCTCGGCGCTGGTCAGCGTGTCGGGCGGGACGATCACGTCGGGCGTGATGGCGCCGCCGCCGTAGATCACGCGGCCGGCGTCGGACTTGAAGCGCGGGCGCTGGTTGCGCACCGAGTCGGATTCCATCGTGTCGGGGCGCACCTCGACGAACTGCCCGTCATCGAGGAGCTTGCGCTCCTTCTGGATAGACCGGCCGCTCGGGGTGTACCACTTGCCCGTCGTGAGCTTGATGGCGTAGCCGCCGTCGAGGCGGTAGACCGACTGCACGAGCCCCTTGCCGAAGGACGTGGTGCCGACGATCAGGGCGCGATCGTGGTCCTGCAATGCGCCGGCGACGATCTCCGAAGCGGAGGCCGAATAGGCGCTCGTGAGGATGACAAGCGGCAGGCGAGGCGCCACCGGGTCCCGCTCCGCCTTGTGGAGCTCGGCGATACCCTGCCGGTCACGGACGCTCAAGATCTCCTGGCCTCGGGCGAGGAACAAGTTGGACATCTCGAGCGCCTGGTCCAGGAATCCCCCTGGGTTGTCACGCAGGTCGAGGACGAGCCCCTTGGCCCCCTCGTTCTGGAGGCGGATGATCTGCTGGGCGAGTTCCGGCGTGGAGGTCTCGTTGAAATTCTGCACCGGCACATACCCAATCTTGCCGTCGAGCATGATGCCGAATGGCACCGCCGGGATGCGGATGATGCGACGCGTGAACGTGGCCGAGATGGGCTCGGTCCAGCCTGGGCGCGCGAACTTCGCGTTGACCTTGGTCCCCGGCTCGCCCTTCAGCCGCGACGAGACCTGGTCGATCCGCCAGCCGCGCGTGCTGGACGTATCCACCTGGATGATCCGGTCTCCCTCCTGGATGCCTGCCTCCTCGGCGGGCGTATGGGGGTAGACCTTGGAGATGATGATGTTGCCTTCCTGCTCCTCGATGAGCATGCCCACGCCGCCGTAGAATCCACCGGTGGTCGTGTTGAAGGCCTCGAGCTGCTTGGGCGTGTAGAGCTCGGTGTACGGATCCTTGAGTTCCCGCAGCAGGCCGCGCGCCGCCTTTTCGTAGAGCGCGCTGGCGCTGACGGAGTCGACGAACCGCTCGCCGACCACCGACATCACCTGTTCGAAGAGGCGCACCCCGTCGCGGGTCGCCCGCTCCTGAATGACGAAGCCGCCGACCAGAAGCGGAGTTGCCACGACAGCCAGCGCGATCAGAGTCTTGCGGGTACGCGTCATACGGGCCTTGCTAAGGGGGAATTCGAAGCTAACGGCCCCGACGGGCTGGGGGAATCAGGAGAGTCCTGCCAGCCGAAACTGCGAAAAACGGGATCGCCGGGGGTGCACCCTATCAGAACCCGTTGCGAGGCAAAGGGTTCCCCTCAGTCCGACAACTGGTAGCTGACAATCCACGCCTTGTCGTGCTGGGCCACCGAGGCGCTGCGAAGCACGCCGGCGGCGAGCAGCATTTCGTGCGCGGGCTGGAGCACCCGCTGGAGGTGCGACGGATAGCGCTGCGAGAGCGGGAGCATCTCGGCGAGCCGTTCGAGCGACAGCTCCCACTGGCGACCGGCATCGTGGCGGGCCACCTGGAGCACCCGGTACAGGCGACGGGCCACCGGCGACGAGAGCTGCTGGTAGCGCGCCGCGGAGAGCGTGATCGTGAAGCCGGCCGCAAGGTTGGAGCGGAGCTGCGGCGCGAGCGTCACGTGGGCGTCGCCCGGCTCGTTGTTGGTGAGGGAGTTGAAGAGCGCGAGCTGGTCGCGGTCGGTCAGGCGCCGCCGGTCGATGGACACGCTGCTCAGGATCGTGAACTGGCCCGTAAAGCGCGTGGCGGAATGCGCGTCGAACCAGGCCTCGGTGGACTCGAGCGCGGTGCGCTGGAGCCGGTTGAGCGCGCTGCGCAGCTGCTCGTACGTGCGGCCGTCGACGCGGCGCCCCATGGTGCGCAGGAAATCGTGCAGCGTGAAGGTGAGCATGCCGTCGGCGGGCGCTTCCGCCTCGTGGTAGCGCCGCAGCAGCTCGACGTAGACGTCCTGGTCGAAGGTGCCGGGCAACCGTTCACCCGGCGCGGGCAACACACGCCACCGTCCGCCGCCGTCGGCGGCATAGGTGATGGCGACCTCCTCGCCCGAGTCGCTGAGCCGGAAGAGTGGCAGTGCCTCGATGGCGCGGTCGAGGATGACCGTGCGGGCCAGCATGCGACGGCGAGGCGTGTGGCTCATCCGACGACTGGACGAAGCGTCGCGCCGAGGTGAGGCATCAGCGGACGTCTTCGCGCCCCAGGGAGGCCCGCACGGACTCCCGCATGGCCGACACGATATCCCCGCGGGCGGCCGGGCTGTCGTCGCGCACGTGCAGCTCGATGCCGTCGGCGACCACGATCCGGCGCCAGGACACGGCGGGGGCGTCGTCGTTCTGCACCGCGTGGTCGGCACCCGACTCGAGGGCGGGGGCGAGGGACTGCGCGACGCGCTTCTCGAGGGCGTCGCCGGTGGCGCCGGCCAGCTCTCCCTTTATGGCGTCGAGCGTCTGTCCTTCGCGCTGGCGGATCTTGATGGCGAGCAGCTGGAGCAGGTGCCGGTAGTGATACGTGGCCGCCGTGCCGCGTCCCATCGGATGATCGAGCAGTCCGTGCGCCACATAGAAGCGAACGGCGCGCGCACTCGGTGTGGCGCGTGCGGAGGCATTGGTGGGACGCATCCCCGCCGCGTCCACGAGCGCCGTGGCGTGCGCGGCGAGACCGCGGGCATTCCAGGGCGCGTGCTTGGAGTGGGCACGCAGCAGCGCAACAGTAGTCTCAACCATCGTGACAAGAGAATAACGCGCGCACGGTCCGGCGGCGAGCCAGTGACGAGCCAGCATCGCGCCAATGCCGAACTGCAGACGGCGGACGGCAGACGGCGGACGGCAGGCCGCACGTGGAGTGCGAGTCCCACCGTCCGCCGCGAGCGACGGCCAGTACAGGCGCCGACTACTTCTTGGTCTTCGCCTTCTTGGCGGCCTTCTTCGGGGCTGCCTTCTTTACCGGCTTCTTCGCCGCTTTCTTGACTGGCTTCTTGGCGACCTTCTTGGCGGCCTTCTTCGGGGCTGCCTTCTTCACGGCCTTCTTGGGAGCTGCCTTCTTCACGGCCTTCTTCGGCGCGGCCTTCTTGGCCGGCTTCTTGGCGGCCTTCTTGGGCGCGGCCTTCTTCACCGGCTTCTTGGCGGCCTTCTTGGGCGCCGCCTTCTTGGCCGGCTTGGCGGCTGCCTTGGGTGCTGCCTTTGCCGCTGGCTTGGCCGCCGGCTTCGCTGCGGCCTTGGGTGCCGGGGCGGCCACCGCAGGGGCTGGGGCGGGCACGGCAACCGGTATGGCTATCGGCTTCGGAGCCCGGGGCTTCTTCTCGCGACGGGACTCGCCAAGGCCGGCGCCAAACAGGTCGGCGTCTTCCTCGTCTTCGCCCGCGTCGATCAGCACGCCCGGCTCTTCTTCATCCTCGTCGTCCGAATCCTCTGCGCTGTCCCACAACGAGTCGGAGTGATCCTTGTTGATGGCCCAGCCGCCGTCTTCGTCGTCCTCCTCGTCATAGCTCATGCCGCCGCCGTAGCCCGAATCTTCCGGCTCGTCGTCCCGGTCCGCCGCCATGCGCCTGTCGTTGAGATCGCCGCTCAGCATTAATCCCTCCTGATTCCTCAGTCAGTCAAAGAAAGGTGTTCGTCGCTCAACCGCTGAATACACTCATCGCGCCGCAACGTCAAGCGGGGGTTCCGGCGTCCGGTTCGGCGACTACGGCCCGCCGCGTGGTCCCCGCGCGTCCACGCGCCCGGAAGCGCTCGGCCGCATCGTCCAAAATGGTGTACATCGCGGGGACCACGAACAGGGTCAGCAGGGTGGAGGTGATGAGCCCCCCGATGACCGCGCGGGCCATCGGCGCCCGCTGTTCCGCCCCCTCGCCGAGGGCGAAGGCCAGCGGCAGCATGCCGAAGATCATGGCCATGGTGGTCATGATGATCGGGCGCAGGCGGATGCGCCCCGACTCCAGGATGGCGTCGAGGCGCGATTCGCCGGCCTCGCGCCGCTGGTTCACGAAGTCGATGAGCAGGATGCCGTTCTTGGTGACGAGACCCATCAGCATGATGATGCCGATCATGGACATCACGTTGAGCGTGCCCTTGGTGATGAGCAACGCGAGGGCCACGCCCAGGAAGCTGAGCGGGAGCGCCAGCATGATGGCCAGCGGCTGGGTGAACGACCCGAAGAGCGATGCGAGAATCAGGTAGATGAAGATGACCGCGAGAATCAGGGCCTCGGCCACGTAGCCCTTGGTCTCTTCCATGTTCTTGACATCGCCGGTGAAAACGGTGCGATAACCGGCCGGCAGGACGAGGGTATCGAGCGCGGCGCGCGCGGCGTCGGCGACATTGCCGAGTGGCGTGCCGGGGATGACCTGCACGTCGATCTTGACCTGCCGTTCGAGCGCCCGGCGCTCGATCTGCTGCGGGCCGATGCCGGGGCGCACCTCGGCGACCTGCGACAGGAGGACGGACGCCGGCATCCCGGTGCGGGAGTCCATGCCGGAGCCATTCACCGAAATGCCCTCGACATCCGAAGCGCCGGCGCGCAGCGAGTCGGGGTAGATGACCACGACGTCGTGCGAGTAGCCCTGCGCGTCCTGCCACGTTGTGGCGCGCTGGCCGGTGAAGAGCGGCTGCAGCGTCTGCGCGATGCTGGAGATGCCAAGCCCCGCGGCCCACGCCTGCTGGCGGTCCACGCGCACGTCGAGTTGCGGCACGTTGCCCTCGTCGCTCGAGCGCGTGCTCGCCACGCCGGGGATTTCCTTCATGACCTCGTTGACCTGCGAGGCGATGAGCTTGAGGCGCGTGGCCTCGGGTCCCTGCACGTTCACGGAGATCGGCGCACCGCGCCCACCGAAGATGGATCCGGCGCCGCTGATGTTGGCCGTGAGGCCCGTGAAGCGCGGCAGCTCCTTGCGGATGGCTTCCTGGATCGCGAACTGGGTGCGCGAGCGCTGCGACTTGTGCACGAGGCGGACGTTGATGTTGCCGCCGGTGGCGCCGCCGCGGCCGCCGATGGAGAACGTCGTGAAGTCCACCTCGGGGAGGGTGCGCACAAAGTCGTCGATGGGCTTCGCCCGGCTCATCGTGTAGGCGAGGCTCGAGCCGGGAGGCACGCGGTAGTTGATGGAGAACTCGCCGGTGTCGGCGTCGGGCATCCAGGTGAAGCCAAGCTTGGGCACGATGGCCAGGGCCAGCACCACGGAGGCCACGGCGCCCACCATGACGCGCCAGCGGTGCGCCAAGGCAAGGCGCAGCCATCCCGGATACTTGTCGGCGATGCGCTCGAAGCCGCGGTCGAACCGGAGCGCGATGCGGCGAATCGGGCCGGCATGACGCCACGCTTCCTCACCCTTCTCCTCAGCGTCCGGGTCATGCCAGATGCTCGACAGCATCGGGTCGAGGGTGAACGACACGAAGAGCGACACCGTCACGGCAAAGGCCACGGTGACGCCAAACTGGAAGAAGAGCTTGCCGATCATGCCGCCCATGAATGCGACGGGAATGAACACGGCGACGACGGCGAGCGACGTGGCGAAGACGGCGAGGCCGATCTCGTCGGTGCCGTCCTTGGCGGCGCGGTGGTGGTCTTTGCCGAGCCCCACGTGCCGCACGATGTTCTCTCGCACCACGATGGCGTCGTCAATCAGCAGGCCGATGGCCAGCGAGAGCGCGAGCAGCGTCATCGTGTTGAGCGTGAAGTTCAGCGCCCACATGGCGAAGAACGCCGAGATGATGGACACCGGCAGCGTGAGCCCGGTGATGACCGTCGACCGCCACGAGTTCAGGAAGAGGTAGATGATCATCACCGTGAGCACGGCGCCGAGCACGATGGTGAGCTGCACGTCGTGCAGCGCCTCGCGGATGCGGCGCGAGTCGTCGCTCGTGAGGCGCAGGCTGACGTCCTCGGGCAGCGTGCGCTCGACGTCGGCGATGATCGCCTTGACGCCATCGGCGACCGCCACCGTGTTGGCGCCGGAGATCTTGAGCACCTCGATGGTCAACGTCGGTTCGTCGCCAAGGAGCGAGGCCGACCGGCGCTCGGCGATGGTGTCGATGACGCGTCCCACGTCGCGAATGCGGATCGGGGCCCCGTTGCGCACGGAGACGACGATGTCGTTGAAGGCGCGCGGGTCGGTGATGCGTCCGGTGATGCGCACGCTGCGTTCGCTGTCGCCCTTGCGGACGCGGCCGGCGGGAACTTCCTGGTTCTCGCGAGCGAGCGCGGCCGACACGACATCGGGCGTCAGGCCGAAGCTGCGGAGGGAAACGGGATCCAGTTCGACGTGGATCTCACGGGTCGCGGTGCCGTTGAGGGTGACGCCACCAACGCCCTCCACCGCCTCGAAGCGCGGACGAATGACCTGGTCGCCAAGGTCCGTCAGCTCGCGCAGCGACCGTTCCTTGCTGGAGACCGCTACCGACATGATGGGGCGGTCATTGGGGTCGAAGCGCATGATGATGGGTTCCATCATGTCGCGCGGCAGCGAGCGGCGAATGCGCCCCACCTTGGCCGAGACTTCCGGCTGCATCTTGGTGGGATCCACGCCCAGCTTGAACTGCAGGCGGACGTTGCCACCGCCCTCCGATGACGTGGAGGTGAGCTCGTAGAGCCCCTCCACGGTATTGAGCGCCGTCTCGATGGGACGGATGACGTCGCGCTCCACGACCTCGGGGGACGCGCCGGGATACGACGCCTGCACGCTGATGACCGGGTACGTGACGTCCGGATACTCGTCGACGGCCAGCCGCCTGTACCCGACGACGCCGATGACGACGAGCGCCAGCATCATCATCGTGGCGAAGACGGGGCGCTTGATCGAGATGTCAGAGAGGAACATGGGGGAGGGGCAGACGGGAGATGGGAGACGGGAGACGGGAGATGGGAGATGGGAGACGGTAGATCAAGCGGCTGGCTTGGTGCCTCGCTTGGTCCTCGTTGCGCTGTCCGGCGTAGCCTTTCCTGGTTCTGCCTTCCCTGGTCCTGCCTTCCCGGGACCTGCCTTGCTCGGAGCGCCGCCCTCGCGCGTCTCACCGCCGCGAGCGCCGCCGGGAGCCGTACCGCGTTCATTCCCGATGATCTGCGCCTTCATGCCGCGGCCGAGCGTGCCGACGTTGCCGACGACGACCTGGTCGCCCACCTGCACACCGTCCTTGATCTCAACCAGGCTGCGCGCCTCGTCGGTGACGCCGACCGTCACGGGCACCTGCTCGAGCTCACCACCGGTGATGCGATACACGTAGGGCTTGCTGTCCTGTCCGAAGCGCACGGCGGGTTGCGGCACGACGAGCACGTTGTTGAGCGTCTGCGCGATGATCTGGCCGCTGGAGAACGTGTTGCCCTTGAGTTCGCCGTTGGGGTTGGGGATCTGCACGTAGGCGGTGATCGAACGCGACGCCTGGTCAATGGTCGGGCTCACACGCGCCACCCGCCCGGTGAACGTCTTGCCGTCGGCGAGGAAGCGCACCGCCTGCCCGGGCTTCACGTCATTCGCGCGGCGTGCCGGAAGCGCGGCCGTGAGTTCGAGGATCTCGCTGCGCACCAGCGTAAAGAGCTCCGCCCCGCGGGAGATGTGCTCGCCGCCCTGCACGCGGCGGAACTGAATGGTGCCGTTGACCGGCGCGACGATGCGCGTGTCGCGCACCTGTGACTGCGCGGCGCGCAGCCGCGACTCGGCCGCCGCCTGCTGCGCCTTGGCCGAGGCCGCCGCCTGCTCCGTGGCGCGCAGGTCGCGCTCGGCGATGGCGCCCACCTTGAACAGGTCCTTGGACTGGTCGTAGTTCCACTGCGCCGTCGAAGCCGCGGTCGTCGCCGAGGTCACGTCGGCTTCGGCCGAGCGCAGGGCGCTCTCGAAATCGACGGCTTCGAACCGGGCGAGGACCGCGCCGGCCCGCACGCGATCGCCCTCGCGGACATAGACCTGCTCGACGTTGCCTTCGAGCCGGGACTTGAGACTGAGCGTCTCGATGGCGCGCAGGTCGCCGGAGATCGGAATGCCGGCCTCGATGGAGCCGCGGCTCACCCGCGCGACGTCGGCGGCGCCGAGCACGACGGAGGCCGTGCGGCGCGGCGCACCGGGGGCACCACCGGGTGCGCCGGCGCCGCCGCCGCCGG
>CAYQCP010000052.1:0-23009 GCA_964416005.1 uncultured Gemmatimonas sp. | reverse complement strand
GGCAGCGGGCTTGGCGGCCGGCGCCGCCGGCGCGGCTGCGGCCGCGGGCGCCGCGGCGGCAGCCTCGACGGTGACCTCATCGCTCGGCGGCGGGAACGGATGCTTGACCGACTTGCGCGGCGCCACGGCGAAGATGCCGGTCGTCCGCGCCGTCGCGTAGTTGAACTCGGCGTTCGAGATGAACGGCGCGTACTCGCGGTCGCTCAGGTAGTAGAGGTAGTTCCCCTCTGGGTCCCACGTCGGACTGAAGGCGTTGAACTGGCCGTCGGTCACCGGATGCAGCTGCCCGTCCTTCGGGCTCCAGATGTAGACGCGGCCGAACCCGTTCTCGCCGCGAAGGCTGAATGCGAGGTGGTTGCCCTTCGCCGACCACGTGTAGTCACCGATCTGGCCGCGCAGCGTGGATGCCACCGTGGTGACCTTGCGGTCGTCGAACGAATAGAAGTAGAGCTTGCCATCCTTGTCGCGGAAGGCGATGCGCTTGCCGTCCGGCGACCAGTCGAGCCCGAAGCGCTGCGCCTTGCCGTCGCGCGTGAGCTGTTCCGGAGCTCCCGTGCCGGCCTGATCGATGACGTAGAGTTCCTCCTCTCCGGTCTTGTCCGAGATGAACGCGATGCGTGCGCCGTCGGGCGACCAGGCGGCCTCCCGGTCGTGCGCGCCGCTCGAGTTGGTGAGATTGCGGGTCGGTCCCTTCTCGATCGGTACGGTGAAGATGTCGCCGCGCGCCGTGAACAGCGCGCGCTCGCCCTTCGGGGACAGGTCGTAGCTCTCGACCTGGCCGGCGGCGGAGACGCGGGACGGGCGCTTCCACAGCCCGTCGTCGGGCACGGAGATGCTGAGGGCGCGGCTCTGCCCCGATTTGGTGTCGAGCACCTGCAGCTCGCCGTTCAGCTCGTACACGATGCGCCCGGCGCGGTCGCTGCTGGGCCAGCGCACGTCCCACGTCGAACCGCGCGTCAGCGGCGCCGTCTTGGCCGAGGCGATGTCGTAGGAGTACAGGTTGAAGGTGCCCGTGCGGTCGGAGTTGAAGTAGATGGTGTTGCCAATCCACATCGGATCGCGGTCGGAGCGCACGTCGTCCACGATGCGTTTGGCGTCGCCCGTCTTCATGCTGTAGATGAAGAGGTCGTTGGCCATGCCGCCGCTGTACCGCTTCTCGGGGCGGAAGTCGCGGAAGATCGGGGAGTACACCACCTGCGACCCATCGGCGGAGAGATCGCCGGCGCCGGCTTCGGGCATCGGCATCGGCTCAGCCGGGCCGCCGCCCACCGCCACCGTGTACAGGCGGGTGATGCCCTGGCTCCAGGAATCGCGGCTCGAGCGGAAGACGATCCGCTTGCCATCCGGCGTCCAGCCGTAGACCTGGTTCTCCCATCCCCACCGCGGCGTGAGCGGGCCACGCGCCGGATAATACGTCAGCTGTTTCGGGACGCCGCCCCCGGACGGCACGACGTACACCTGTTCGTCGCCGTCGTACTGTCCGGTAAAGGCCAGCCATTTGCCGTCGGGCGAGAAGTGGGCGAAGACCTCAATGCCCGGATGCGCCGTGATGCGGGTGGCGGTGCCGCCGGAAGCCGGTGCCGTCCAGATGTCGCCCGCATATGTGAAGGCGACGCGGTCCCCGTGAATGGCGGGGAAGCGAAGCAGCTTGGTCTGGGCCTGTGCCGACGCCGCCACGGCCAGCGTGACGACGGCGATCAGGGCCCGATGAAAGACGCGCAGGTGTGTCACGATAGTCTCCGTATAGGATGCGTATTCGACCCGCCCGGACGGGCGACGGTTGCACTACGAGGTCAACGCCGCACTGGTTGCGACCGTCTCGTCGCCTCGCCCCGCAGGGCGCGCACTCGACGTGCCCGCGAGGTGCCAGCATCGCCCCGGCGCACCTTGATGCTGTGCTCGCACCGACGAGAGTGCAACGGCCCGGCGCGGCGGGAGAACGGCCGCACGTCGCACCGGGGCGCCGCGGCCCACGCCGGCCGCATGCCACGTCACGGCGACGGACGCGCGCGCAGCGACTCGATTTCCTGCAGGATTCCCGCGACCATGGCCTCGACGACGATGCGCCCCTTCTCGCGCGTCGCGAGCGTCGGGTCTCCCCAGACGCCGCTCGGCGAATACGTCTTCGCCGTGCCCGGCACGCGCGAGAGGCCGCCGGTCCCCTGCGGCGCATCGTCCTTCACCGCCTTCGCCATATCCACGCGATCCGGGTACATGTACAGCATCATGGACGTCTCGATCTCGTCGGCGTGCGTGCCGCGTGTTTGCTGGCGCACCGTCGCCTCGGCCGCCGCGCCGACCTGCAGCACGTTCGTGAACGCGAAGAAGATGCCCTCATTCTTGAGCAACTCCGCCGCCGCGGTGAGTGGCCGAACGGTCGAGACACCGGTATTGAGCACGTAGAACCGCCTGGGCCCGTACGCCGCAAGCGAGCGCACGATATCCACGATGAGATCGCGTGCCGTCTCCAAGCGCAGGTGCGTCGAGCCCGGATACTCCACGAACGCCGGGTAGAAGTGGTAGTTCACCGTCGGCGCCATCACCACGCGGGAGGCCGCGAGCACCCGGCCGCGAAAGTACGCGGCGAGTCGCGCGTCGTTGTCGAGTCGCAGGTGCGGTCCGTGCTCCTTGGCCTCGGCGCCAAGCGGGATGACGATCACGGCATCGGGGGTGAGCACCCGTTCGGCCTGCGGCCAGGTGAGGTCGCCCAGCACCACGCCGACCGGGGCAGGCTGCGCGACGAGGACCGCCGGGGCAAGCAAGAGCGCGACGGCGAGGGCACGGAAGCGAAGGACACGCATGGGGGAGCTCGGCAGTGGGGACACTCGAAAATACCTCCTCATGCGACCCGAAGCCGTGCCGTGACTTCCGCCCGCACCAGGGCGGGCGGCCGGCGCGCCGCGTCGCAGAGCCACATGGTTACATGGTGTAATAGCACCTCACGGCCGGCGGCACTATATTCCCGCCGCGGCGCTGAGCGCGCGTGGCCTCCGCGCGCCACGCAGGCCGCTTCCCCATCACCGGCGGAGCACTTCGATGATGCAACGTTGGCTGCTACCCATGCTCTTCCCTGTCCTCCTCGCGGCACAGTCCACTCGCGATAGCGTGGTCACCGCCTCCGCCACACGCACCGTTCGCCTGCCGGCCGATCGCGCGTCGCTTCTCGTGAGCATTGAGGGCACTGCCGAAACGGCACGCGAGGCCGTCGCGCGCGCCGAAGCCAAGGCGGCAACGGTCAGCGAGGCGCTGCGGCGCATCGGCGGCGGCGGCGAAGTGGGCCGGCCAATGGCGTTCTCCGTGGCATCGACACCGACGATGCGCTCGTTCCCGTCGGCTCCCACTGGGCCGTCCTTCACGGCCAAGATCGCCATTCGGCTGGTCATCGCCGACCTCAACCAGATGCCCGCGCTGCTCGCCGCGGCGCTCGACGCGGGCGCCACTACGACGTCGACGGCCGCGTTCGAGTCGAGCTCAGCTGACTCCGCGCGGCGGAAGCTCGCCCGCGAAGCCCTGACGGCGGCCCACGCCGATGTCCAGGCCATCGCGGCAAGCCTCGGCGGCCGCCTGGGCGCACTCGTCGACGCCGGAACGAGCTCCCCATTCAGCAACACGATGCCAAGCATGTTCTTCGCCGTGGAGTCGTACAGTCAGCAGACCACCGCGCCCGAAGTGACGTTCACGGTCACGGCGAATGTTCGGTACCGACTGGTCAAATAGGTGAAACGTCACGCCATTCTCGCCGTAGGGGTTCGCATCATCGGTCCCCTCCTCTTCGGCCGGAGTCGCACATGCCGTCGTCCACACGTCAGGGTCGCATCCTCGGCCTGCTGCTGTTCGTTCAGCTCGCCGGCCTGATCGTTCCCTTCGTGATGCTGCGGGCTCTCTATGCACCGCCCGGTTTCCTGGAATCCGCGGCGCACAGCGCGACACAGGTCCGCTGGTCGCTCCTCCTGCTGCTCGCCAACGGCGCGCTCACCGTCGCCATCTCCCTGTTCGCCCACCCAGCCCTGCGCCCCTCGGGCAGGGTGCTGGCCGATGCGCTCATCGTGCTTGGCGCCGCGTGGCTCATCCTCCAGGCCGTGGACAACACGCACGTTCGGGCGATGCTCGCCCTGAGCCAGCGCAGCCTGGAATCCCCGGGAGCGTCGCGCGAAACGCTGGAAGCCCTCGGCGCGCTTGCGGCCTCGACGCGCCGCACCGCGCACTACACGGTCCTCCTCATGGTCGGCACGTGGATGCTGGCTTTTTACAGCGCGATCTGGCGCGCGCGGCTCGTTCCATCGGCGGTTGCCGCGCTCGGCGTGCTCGCCGCAGCGCTGCATCTCGGGGGTGTCTCGCTTCCCGTCCTGCTCGGCTATCCCGGCCAGCTGATGGTCGCACCGGGCCTGGCAGTCAGCCACGGAGTGCTCATCGTGTGGCTGCTGGCGAAGGGATTCGCGGCGCCGCACGCACAACCGTAGAATTCAGGCGACGGAATGCGTGGGGCCGCGTCAACGTTGGCCCCCGCCCGACCGTTCCACTATAGATAGGCGCCCCCCGATCTGACTCTCTTCCCGCGCTCGCGCGCGTGGAGGCGTAATGAGCGATCGAGGCAAGAAGGGGCCGCGCGAAGAGCAGCCCGTCAGTCGGCGTGGGTTCCTGACCACGCTTTCCACCAGCGCCGCCGCCGTGGCCGTCGTGGGCGCCGCGGCGCCGGCCGCCGCGGAACTTCCGCGCAAGGAGGACTCCGAACCGACCCGCATCGTCCTCAACGTCAACGGCAGGAAGTACCGCCTTGGCGTCGAGCCGCGCGAAACGCTGATCTCCGTGCTGCGCGAGCGGCTCGGGCTGATCGGCGCCAAGCCCGGTTGCGAACGCGGCGAGTGCGGCGCGTGCACCGTGCTGCTGGACGGCACGACCCGCTACTCGTGCATGACGCTCGCTGTCGAAGCCCAAGACAAGGTCATCACGACCATTGAAGGACTGGCGCAGGGCGAGGAACTGAGTGACCTGCAGAAGGCCTTCGTGCACGAGGACGGCTACCAGTGCGGCTTCTGCACGCCGGGCCAGGTGATGGCGGCGGAAGGACTGCTCCGCAAGAACCCGAAGCCGTCACTCGATGAGATTCGGCTGGGGATGAGCGGCAACCTGTGCCGGTGCGGCGCATACGGTCACATCTTCAAGGCCGTGCAGAAGGCGGCGTCCACTCGGTCGAGTGGAGGTGCCCAATGAGAGAGCCCAACATCTACTGGTCGGAGTCCCTCGAGGCCGAGGGAGCGCGGGAGTTCGCACCCGACGTGACCGACCTGCCGCCGTGGGACAAGACGACGGTGGTTGGCGCGCCGGTCCCTCGCATCGACGGACACGACCGCGTCGGCGGCACCGCGGTGTACACGCGAGATGTCGCACTCCCCGGCATGCTGCACTGCGCCATCGTCCGTTCGCCCCATGCGCACGCGATGGTGAAGAAGGTTGACATCACCGCCGCCAAGGCGATGCCGGGCGTGCACGCGATCATCACGGTGGACTCGCCGGACGCGAAGATCCCCTGGACCCTGACCAACCGAGGCGCCCTCAGCCAGTTGCTCGACCCGCACTGCCGGTACGAAGGGGAGGAGGTGGCAGCGGTCGCGGCGGAGACGCCGCTGCAGGCCGCCGATGCCGCACGCGCGATCGTTGTGCAGTACGAGCCGCTGCCGATGGTGGTGGACTACGAGGCCGCGACCAAGGCGGATGCGCCCAAGGTACACGACAGCGGCAACCAGCCCTCACCGCCGCGCACGAGCCAGCGCGGCGATGCGCCGGCCGCATTCGCCACGGCCGATGCCATCGTCGAGCGCACCTTCCGCACGCCGTGCGAGCTGCACGTCCCGCTCGAGGTGCACGGCTCCGTGGCTCAGTGGGACAGCGGCAAGCTCGAGGTCTGGGACAGCACGCAGGGCGTGTATGCGGTGCGTGACTCGCTCGCGATCGCCCTCAAACTGCCGCTGTCGTCGGTGCGCGTCGTGAGCCACTACATGGGCGGCGGCTTCGGCGCCAAGCTGGAGCTCGGCAAGTACACCGTGATCGCCGCCGTGCTCGCCCGCATCACGGGGCGCGCGGTCAAGTGCGTGCTCACGCGCGAAGAGATGCTCCGCTGCGTCGGCAACCGGCCGGCGAACACCATCACCATCAAGGCCGGCGCCCGCAAGGACGGCACGCTCGTCGCGCTCGAAGGGAACTTCCTTGGCGCGGCCGGCGCATATCCCACCGGGACGACCTCAAGCTACCTGCTCCTCGACCTGTACCAGTGCGCCAACGTGCGCGTCACCGAGGCGTCCGTGCTGATTAATGCGGGCCAGGCGCGCGCCTTCCGCGCCCCGGGCTATCCGCAGGCGGCCTGGGCGCTCGAACAGGTGATGGATGAACTCGCCGCCAAGCTGAAGATGGACCCGGTCGCGTTCCGGCTGAAGAACATTCCGGCCGTGAGCCAGTTGCGGAACAACCAGCCGTACACCTCCACAGGCCTCGCTGATTGCCTGAAGAACGGGGCGGACAAGTTTGGATGGGCGACGGCGTCCAGGCGGCCGGCATCGAACGGCCACCTGAAACGTGGCGTCGGCATGGCCGCTGGCATGTGGGGCGGCCCGGGATCGCCCAGCGCGACGGCGATCTGCAAGCTGTATGCGGACGGCTCCGCCAACCTGAACTCGGGCGCCGCCGACATCGGCACGGGGACCAAGACGGTCTTCGCGCAGGTCGTCGCCGAGGAGCTCGGGGTGCCGGTGGAGCGCATTCGCATCGAATACGCCGACACGGCGACGACGCAGTACGCGCCGAGTTCCGGCGGGAGCCAGACGATTCTCGTGAACACGCCGGCCGTACGCGCGGCCGCCGCGGACGTGAAGAACCAGTTGCTCGCGCTGGCAGCGGAAGAGCTGAAGAAGGACATCGCGACACTGAGCGTGAAGGATGGCGCGATCGTGGTCGCCGGCGACAGCAAGCCGGTCCCCTTCTCCGCCCTGCGCAGTCTCGGCCAGCGACAGCAGCTGGTGGGGGTCGGGCGCCGCGCCCCGCATCCCGCGGGCAAGGTGGCACTTCCCTTCGCCGCACATTTCGCCGAAGTCGAGGTGAACACGCGGACCGGTGCAGTGCGCGTGATTCGCTACGTCGCCGCGCAGGATTCGGGACGCGTGATGAACGCGCTCACCTTCGAGAACCAGGTGCTCGGTGGCGTGGCGATGGGCATCGGCTTTGGTCTGACGGAGAATCGCGTGCTCGACCGGCAGACCGGCAAGCTCGCCAGCGGCTCGTGGCACGACTACAAGATTCCGACCGCAATGGACTTCCCGACGGACTTCCAGCTCGTGGCCGTCGATCCGCTCGACAAGGAATGCAACTCGGTTGGGGCCAAGGGACTGGGCGAGCCGGCCACCATCCCGGCGGCGGCCGCCATCGCCAACGCGGTTTGTGACGCGATCGGCGTTCGCATCCTCGACGCGCCGATCACGCCCGCATCCATCGTGAATGCGCTGGCCAGCAAGGGAGGGCGCTGAACATGCTCCCGACGTTTACATACGTGAAGCCGGACTCCCTTGGCGAGGCCGTGCGCGAACTCTCGACGCCGGGCGCTCGCGTGCACGCCGGCGGCACGGACCTGCTCGGCTGCCTGCGCGACCGCGTGCTTGCGGCGAACAAGCTGGTGAGCCTGAGCGGGCTGACGGAGCTGCACGGCGTGGGCGAGCTGCCGAGCGGCGGCCTGCGCATTGGCGCGCTGACGACGCTCGCCGAGCTCGCCGCCCATCCGGTGGTGCAGCAACGCTATCACGCGCTCGCCGCGGCCGCCGGCGCTGCGGCGAGTCCGCAGCTGCGCAACCAAGGCACCATCGGCGGCAATCTCTGTCAGCGGCCGCGCTGCTGGTACTATCGCGGGGACTTCCCGTGCGCACGCAAGGGCGGCGACACCTGCTACGCCAAGGAAGGCGAGAACCAGTTGCACGCCATCCTCGGCGGCGACGTGTGCGTGATGGTGCACCCGTCGGATACCGCACCGGCGCTGATGGCGCTCGAGGCCAGCGTGCGCCTCGTCGGCCCGGGCGGCTCGCGCACCGTGGCGCTCGACGCGTTCTTCGTGCCGCCCGCCAAGGACCACACGCGTGAAACAGTGGTGGAAGCAAACGAGCTCCTCACGGAGGTCCTGCTCCCACCACCTCGGGCGGGGACCTCGAGCACGTATCGGAAGTTGCGGGCGCGCGGCGCGTGGGATTTTGCGCTGGCTGGCGCGGCCGTGGTGGTGACCCTCAAGGGCGAGCGGATCGAACAGGCCCGCGTGGTGCTCTCTGGCGTGGCGCCCGTACCGTGGCGCGCGCCGGCGGTGGAACGGGAACTCGTCGGGCACGACCTCACCGACGCCCGCATCGAGCGCGCGGCGCAGCGGGCCGGCGACGGCGCGGCGCCGCTCTCTGACAACGCCTACAAGGTGGCGCTGGCGCGGGGAGCGGTGATGGAGGCGTTGAGTGAACTGAACAGGACGTTGCGATGACGTCGCGCCCCGTCGGGCACGCGGCGCCAATCACCGAGGTGGCACATGAACTGCGCGGTGTGTGAGGGCACTATCGGCGTCACGATGCACAGGTTCTGGTTCGTCAAGGACGACGAGATCCCCGCTTCGTCGCAGGAACTCCTCAAGATGTACCAGCACCAGGTGTCGCTGTGCGACGCGTGCGTCGCCCGCCGCGCTGAACGCTGGCGACGGCTCGCACCGAAGGCCGCGGCGATGACGACAGCCTCGGTCTTTGCGCTGGTCGCTCTCGTGCTCCCATTCCTGATACTCAAGTCCACGCCGAACGCTTCCCTCGGTGAAGTCGTTGGTTCGATAGTGCTGCTCGGGACGTTTGCGGGCACCGCGATGGGCGGAGCAGTGCTCCTCGGGCTCAAGATTCGAGGGGCACCGAAGCGGGCGGCGATCGACCTGGTCTGGGACCACCGCGAGCGCTTCGGGTTGACTGGCTGCAGCGGCTTCTGGCAGGGAGAACGGCCGTCGATGGTCACGCTGAACGGTCGTAACTGGCGGGTGCTGGGCTAGGGACACGCTCCCTCTTCCGGTGCGGCGTCGCCTCGCGACCGGCTTCGAACCTGCGCCGTGTGATAGGCCTAAACAAGACACCCCGGGGAGTCGCTTGACGCCGGCGGTGCCGGTGCGCGCCCGACGTTGGTCGCGGGTGCTGGCGTGAGTAGCTTGGAGCGTCTGCCGCTCCGTAGGCAGAAGACCAGATTCGCACCCTCCAGCCCTCCAGGTTCATGCGTCGCATTGCCGCCGTGGTGCTCGCCGCCGCCCTCGCCGCCGCCTGCCACCGCCCCGTCCCCCTCACGTCCCCCGCGCCCAAGGAACTCGACGCCGTGGGTCCGGACAGCTTCACCGTGCGCTTCACCACCACGCGCGGCCCGTTCGACCTCAAGGTGCACCGCGACTGGTCGCCGCGCGGATCCGACCGCATCTACTGGCTGGTCAGCAACCGCTACTATGACGGCGTCCGGTTCTTCCGCGTCGTCCCGAACTTCGTGGTGCAGTTCGGGATGAATGGAGACACCGCCGTGCAGCGCGCCTTCCGGGAGCGCCGCATTCCGGATGACACCGTGAAGCGCGGCAACGTGCGCGGCACGCTCTCGTTCGCGATGGCGGGGCCCAACACGCGCACGACGCAGCTTTTCATCAACCTCAAGGACAACCAGCGCCTCGACCCGCTCGGGTTCAGCGTCGTGGCGCAGGTGGTGGCCGGCATGGGCGTCGTCGACGCGCTCTACCAGGGATACGGCGACGGTGCGCCGCGCGGGAGGGGACCGAGCCAGGACACGATTGCCAAGGAAGGCGAGGCGTATCTCGCGCGCGATTTTCCGAAGCTCGACAAGGTGAGAACGGCGCGGGTTATCAGGCGCTGGAGGTAACTGCCACCACCAAGGACGAAGGGCGCGAAGGGCCACGAAGGAGCACTTGGATAAACTGCGGCGCGCCACGCACACTCCCGCGTGGCGCGCCGCTGTAATTCCAGTCCGTCCTTCGCGCCCCCTGGCGCCGTTCGCACTTCGAGGTTGTCGTTACCGCGCGAAGAACTCCTTCGCCACGCGCTCCGACTGATCCTCGCTCAGCTGCGACAGCTCGCCCCGGTACAGCGCGTCGTCCGCGCTCGTCCCGGTGGCGGCGTCGCCCAGCATCCCCTTCATCACCGTGCGGAACTTGTCGATGTCCTCCTCGAACAGCGCCACGGCCGCCTTGCCGATCTTCAGCTGCGGCACTTCGATGTCCAGCTTCTCGGCGTCGACGACACAGACCCAGTTCTTCTGGTAAGGGGTCATCTCCAGCGCGTCGCAGTCCTCGGCCAGCAGGGCGTTGGTCTTGGTGACGCGTCCGCTGAGCGGGGCGTTGAACTGCAGGCGGCGCTTCTTCTGCCGCACCACGAACAGCGGCTGGCCGACCTTGACCGTCATCCCCACTGGCGGGAACTCGATGGAGTCCACGGGACCGAAGAGCTTCTTGGCAAAGTCGTCCATGCCGATCTTCGCAGAGCCATCCTGCGCGAGCTGCGCCCAGCAATGGCCGGCCGAGATGAACACGCCGCCCGGAATGGCGAACTCGCCGCTCTTCACGCGGTCGGCCTCGGGGAGGTGCGTCACGTGCACGCTTGGCTTGAGCAGCTTCGCGATGCGGTCCTGCCGGCGGATCAGCGCCTTCTTCACGAAAGCGAGCAGCTCGTCCTCGGTGAACGGCTTCTGCACGTAGTCGGTGGCGCCGAACTTCATGCACTCCACCGCCGTCTCGACGGTGGCGAAGCCGGTGATGACGATGACATCGATGTCGGGACGCATGTGCTTGACCGCCTTCACGACGTCCACGCCGTCCATCGCCGGCATCTTGAGGTCGGTGAAGACGAAGTCGTAATGGTGCGTCTGGACGAGGCCCAGCGCCTCCTGGCCGGTCTGCACCGTGTCCACGGCGTAGCCGTCGAGGACGAGGATCTTGCGGAACGAGTCGAGGATCACGTCCTCGTCGTCCACGCAGAGGATGCGCGCCACCGCGTCCTTGACCTCGGCGCGCTTGAGCGACGGGGCCTCGCGCGACACGTCGAGCCTGAGGCTGACCGCCAGCGCCTCGGCACGTTCGCGCCGCTGGGCTTTCTCATGCAGTGACTTCGTGGCCGCGCGCACCCCCAGGTCGGCCAGGACGAAGAGCACGACGGAGACGAGCAGGATCAGGGGTACCATACGACGATTCCTCAATCAGGGTGACGTTACAGCCTGTCAGAACTGCACGAAGTCAGGTGCCTCAGGTCGTACTGCAGCTCCGAGGGGAGCACCCGGTACATCCATCCCTCGAAATACGGATCGCGTTCCATGACCGCCGGCGCCGCCGCCAGGGCCGCATTCACCTCGACCACGCGGCCGGTCACCGGGCCAAGCACGCCGTGCTCGAGCCCGTCGGCTGCCGTGACGGTCGCACACGTGCTGCCCTGCACCAGTTCATCGCCGACGGCCGCCAGCGTGATCGACCCGATCGTGTCCACGGTGCGGATGAAGAGATCCGTCACGCCCACCTTCACCGTCCCGTCGCGCTCCGACATCAGCCACGAGGCGTAGCCGAGGCGGTGGTAGGAGGCCGGCGGCGGCACCCACGCGATGGAGTCGGGGCGCGTGTCGCGCGCCGTCGCCTCCGCCTCGTCCTGCAGGCGCGCGTACACCATGCCGCGGCGCACCGACGCCAGCAGTTCGTCGGACGTGAACGGCTTGGGGATGAAGTCGATGGCGCCCGCGCCGAGCGCTCGCACCGCGTTCTCCATCGTGGACATTCCCGTCGTCAGGATCACCGGGGTGGCGATGCGCCGCTGCCGCAGGTCGACCAGGAACGCGAAGCCGTCGACATCGGCCATCATCACGTCGCTGATGATCAGCCGGTAGCGCGTGCGCAGCACCTTCGACATCCCCTCCGCCGCGCTCGACGCCACGTCCACGGTGAACCCGTCGGCCGTGCAGACGCGGTGGACGGCGTGGGTGATCACGCCCTCGTCGTCCACGACCAGGATGTCACGCGTCGGTGTCATGGCTCCACCGGAATGCGAATGATGAACGTCGTGCCGACTCCCACCTCGCTCTCGACCGTGATCGAGCCGTTGTGGTTGTCGATGATCCCCCAAATGACGGCCAGCCCGAGCCCGTTCCCCTTCTGTCCCTTGGTGGAGTAGAACGGCTCGAAGATGCGGGGGATCTCCTCGTGCGCGATGCCGGCGCCGGTGTCGCGCACCTGGATCTCGACGAAGTCGCGGTCCCCGCCCTTCTCGAGTTCGGCCCAGCGCTGCCACGTGCAGGCGCGGTTGGTGCACCCTTCGACGAAGCCGCGGCCCGGCACCTCAAACTGGAACGTGGCGCTGCCGCAGTCGGGGCACGGCGACCCGTGCATGTTGAGCGAGGACGAACATTCGGGGCACGTCACCTCGACGTGCATGCCCGGCTCCGGGGCGATGCCAAACTGGTGGCGCGCCAGCCCGTACATCGGGTCGCGATAGATGAAGCCCTCGTGCCCCTCGGCGCGCACGCGCACGCGGATGGAGGGCTTGTTGTCGATCCGCACCTCGCCATTGATCAGGCTGTGCCGCTTGGGACACTGCGCCTGCTTGATCTGCGTGATGCCGATCGGCGAGAGCTTGAGGCGCGAGGTGGCCACCGTGATGGTGCCGCCGCCGGCGTCGGGGCCGATGGCATCGGACGCGTTGACGAACAGGTTGATGAAGACCTGCTGCATCTGGTTGGCATCCACCGTCACCGGCGGCACGTCACCGCCGAGCTCCTGCACCAGCTTCACCTGGTTCAGCGTGAGCTGGTTCTCCACCACCGCCGCCGCGCGGGCGATGATCTCGTTGATGGCGGCCTGTCCCTTCTTCGGCACCGACTGCCGGGCGAAGTCGAGCAGGCTCTTCACGATCTCGCGGCAGCGGATCGTCTCGCGGACGATGACCTTGAGGTCTTCCTGCACCTCGGGCTGGTCCATGGTGCGCTTCTGCAGGAAGCTGCTGTACGTCAGCACGCCGGTGAGCGGGTTGTTGATCTCGTGTGCCACGCCCGCCGCGAGGCGGCCGAGCGACGCCAGCTTGTCGGACTGCACCAGCTGCAGCCGCGCCTCCGACAGGCGCTGGGTCATGTTGTTGAACGAGCGCGCGAGCATGCCCAGCTCGTCGTCCCGCTCCTCGGGGATCACGTAGCTGAGGTCGCCGCCGGCCACGTGGCGCGTCGCCTCCACCAGCCGGCGCACGGGCAACGCCACCCAGCGGCGGACGAGGAGGCCGATGATCAGGCTGAGCGCAACGAACGCGCTCACCGCGAGCATCATGATCTCCACCTGCCCGCGGCGGATGGCCTTGTCAATCTCGGTGAGCGGCAGGGTGACGTCGAGCACGCCGAGGACCGTCTGCGACCGCGGATGCGCATGGCACGCTGCGGAGGAGCAGGTCCTGGTGTTGTAGATGGGGTTGATGATCCCGAGGGTGCGCCCGGAGTCCGGATGCACGCGGTAGACGCGCGTGCGGTCCGCGATGCCCACCTGCCCGAGCGGCTGATCGGCCTTGTGGCACAGCGTGCACGCCTCGGCGTTCTTGTCCACAAACTGGCCGATCTCGGTGGAATCCGACGAGTAGATGATCTCGCCGGCCTTGTTCATGATCCGAATGCGCTGGATGCTCGGATCGGTGCCGATGCGCCGGATCGTGGTGCGGATGCGATCGCGCTGGTTGAGGAGCATGTCGGCTTCGGTGCTCGACTTGACCGCCTCGCTCAGCTGGTTTGCATGCCGCTCGACTTCCGCCAGCAGGCTCCGGTTGTCGGACCGGCTGTTGAAAAACGCGAAGATGGCGATCGTCACGAGGGCGATCACCCCCACGGCGACCGTGAGCTTCGAGCCCAGCGTGCGGAAGTACTTCATGCGCTATCGCTTCGCCGGGCCGCGGCCCACGACCTTGCCGGGCTTGTGGGTCGGCCAGGTCTTGTCGTCGTGGCAGCCGGCGCAGGTGGGCTTCGCGCGGAACGTCTTGTCCTCGTGACAGCTCACGCAGTCGAGATCCTTGTGCTGCTCGTCCAGCTCGAGACCGGCGCGGGTGTGGCTGAACTTCGACTGCCACCCCTTGTGGCAGCTCTCGCAGTCGGCGCTGATGCTCCGGTACGCCCCCGGCGCCTTGTGGCACGACTTGCAGTCGAGCTGCGCGTGGAAGCGGTTGAGCGTGAAGCCGGTGCGCCGGCCATGATCGAAGCCGATGCTGCGCGACGGCATGCCCTTGTGGCAGGTGGCGCAGGCGTCGGTCGTATGACAGTTGGCGCAGCGCTCGTGCGCCTGCTCCTCCGTCATCCCGGACTTCGTCTGACGCGTCAGCACGGGCTGGCTGGCCGCGACGCGCTTGCGGTCGTGGCACGCACCGCACGCCTCGTTGCGATGGCAATCGGCGCAGGCAAGGGCAAATCGGTCGGTGTGATCCTTGTGGAAGAACGTGACCGACTTCCCCTGCTTGGCGTTGGTCTCGTACACGATGCGCTCCGGCGCCTGCACGGCCGGCTTCGGCGCGGCCGCACCAGCGGCCTTGGCCGCGGTGCCCTGCTTCTCGTGGCAGGTGCTGCACGCGCCGGTGGGGTTCCACTCGCGGTGGCACTCCACGCACTGCCGGTGCATGGCGGCCTTGAGGTCGGGCTTGCCGAGATCCTCGCGGCGCCGCGCCACGGCGTGACAGTTCTTGCACTTCTGGATGGGCCGCGCCTGGTCGTAGTGATGGCAGCCGCTGCATCCCTTGCCCGTCTCGGCCATGTGCGCGTGTTCACGATGCGCGAACTTGACCGGGCCGTACGTCTTGCCGGCCGTGCCGAGCGTGATGACGGGAGGCGCCTCATCCACGGCGTGGTAGCCCGTGATCTTGAGGCGCGGACAGGCGGCCAGCGCCGGCGCGTTCTTGGTGGGCGTCACCGCGGTGTGGCAGGCGCGGCAATCCAGGGCGCCGGAGCCGGTGCGCGGGACCGGCCGTGTCTGCGCGGCGGCGGTGGCGCTGACGACGAGGAGCAGTCCGACGGAGGCAGTGCGTCTCATGGCCTTATCCCCGGACGGAGTATTTCGAGGCGGGCGTCAGGCTGCGATCAGGCAGGCTGATGACCGGGAAGATGATGACCGCCGCGCGATACAGCAGCACGAGGATCGAGATGAAGCCGACCGTCACCGAGATTTCGCCGATGGACGGGAAGTACGCCTGCGTCGCGTAGGGCGGCGTGTAGGCGATCACGAACGTGTCGAGGCGGTTGAGCAGCACGCCGCCGACCACCAGCATGGCGGCGATGAACAGGAGCCGCGGCGATTTCTGCACCACGGGCGACATGAACATGCGGAGCGGGATGACGACCCCGAACAGCAGCTCGATGACGTACATCACGCTCACCGTGCTGATGGTCTTCAGGTAGACGAACGTCTCGCGGATGAACAGGTCGCCCAGCTTGAACGCAAGGTAGATGCCGAGCAGCGGCGTGACCATGCGCCCCAGCCGGCCGAGAATGTGCATCTCGGGCTTGAGCCCGAACGAGCGCGACGCGATCAGCGATTCGAAGATCACCATCGGGAAGCCGACGGAGATCGCCGAGAGCAGGAAGAGCAGCGGCGAGATGGGCGTCTGCCACAGCGGATGGATCTTGGGTCCGGCGATCACCATCAGCGTGCCGAGCGACGACTGGTGCAGCGTGGAGAGCACCACGCCGGCGATGATGAAGACGAACATCGTCTTGTCGAGCGTGCGGTCGAGCACGCGCAGCAGCTTGTCGAGCGGCGTGTTGAGCCGCGCGAGCGCGCCGGGCAGGTTGACGCGTCCCATGAACCGTTCGGTCACCACCGGCAGGAACTCGATGTACAGCACCGTCATGTAGATCATCACGCAGATGCCGACCTCGAAGAGCGCCGAGCTGCCGTTCCACATGATCAGCGGATGCCAGATGTAGTAGTACCGGCCGATGTCGATGGAGACGCCGACCGCGACCATCGTGTAGCCGAGCATCGCGGTGAGGAGCGCGGGGCGGACCACGGCGTGGTACTGCTCGCGGTGCATGACGTGCCCGAGCGCCGCGGTGGTGAAGCCGCCCGCAGCGAGCGCCACGCCGGCCGCGACGTCAATGCCGATCCAGATGCCCCACGGATACTGGTTGTCGAGGTTGGTGACGGCGCCGATGCCGAACAGGAAGCGGCCGGCCAGCCAGACGAGGCCGTTGAGAGCGAGGATCAGCAGGACGATGACGCCCGGCGTGATGAACTTCCTGTCGAGCGGCGTGGGTCTCATGAAGTGGCTCACGAGTGGTCCTCCTCATCCTCGGCGCGGTGCCGTGACGTCCACATGACGGCGCCCAGCAGGGCGTAGAGCGAGACCGGCGGCACGAAGTACGCAAAGATCCCGTGCTGAATGCTCTCGGAGACGCCGGGGGCCGGGTTCTCGGCCAGGGCTGGGAACTTCAGGTTCGTGAACTCGGTGCCGGCCAGGTAGCACCAGCTCGTGCCGCCTACCTCACGCTCGCCATAGATGTGATTGACGTAGCGATCCGGCTGGCGGCGGATGCGCTCGCGCGCCACGCGCACGAGCTCCTCGCGCGGCCCGAAGGTGAGCGCTTCCACCGGACAGGACTCGACGCAGGCCGGCAACTTGCCTTCGGCGCGCCGGTCGGTGCAGAAGTCGCATTTCACGATGCGCGGACCGATGGCCTTGTCGTACTCGAACGCCGGCACCTGGAACGGACAGGCCACCATGCAGTAGCGGCAGCCGATGCACTTGTCGGTGTCCCAGAGCACGGCGCCGTCCGCCTGCTTGGAGATGGCGCCCACGATGCACGCCGACACACAGGCCGGATGATCACAGTGCATGCACTGGACCTTGACGGTCGTCGGGAGATCGGGGTTGGCGGGATTGTCAAACTTGTTGACGACCGTCAGTGCGGTCTCGTCGGGTCGTCGCATCGCGTCCATCGGCGACGCGTCCTCATACGCCTCCAGCGGAGGCGTCTCCATGCCGTGCGCCGTCTTGCACGCCCACTCGCAGTTGCGACAGCCGATACAGACCGTCGTATCGACCAGCACACCCAGGCGATCGGGTGACAGGATGTTCTTTGGCCCTGCGAGCGCGGTGGTTGGGGTGAGTCCCGTTGCTGCGGCGGTTATGACCGTGCTGGCCTTGAGGAAGGACCGGCGGTTCTGTGATCTCATTGACGCGTACCCTCGCAACCGTAGCTGAGAGAGGGGCACTGACACGTTACGACAGGGACCGCGCACCGCCTATCGTAAGAGGGACTACGCGGTGTAGGGCTTTGCCAAATCGCGGCCCGGACCCACCGCGTCGCCGCCCAGCTTCGCAAACCCCGAAACTGGACTCCGCCACTCTCATTCCGGCCACCGACGCGCACTCGCGCGAGCGCCTTGCGGCAGGTGCGGCGGAAGGCCCCGTCAGGTGAATCCTCTTCGCATTAGAGGCAAAGTCGGACGCGCCGGATGGTCACTCCCAGCCGCTTGTCAGGAAGATCGGCTACTGGAGCGCCGCCGGCGTCCGCCCAGGCGCACGGGGCTCCTCCCGTCCATCAATCGTCGCCACTGCCGCGTAGATGCTGGATGCGGCGAACGGATGGATGTCGCAGATTCCGGTTCCGCCATCCGGCGGTGCCACGTCACCCCAATGGGAGTCCCGAGATGCAACTCTCGCGTATCCTGCGCGCCTGCGTACTCACCCTCACCGCAGGCACCGCCGCCGCGGCGCAGAACGACCCGGCGCTCGTCGCCAAGGCGCGCGCGATCCACGCCAAGGCGCTCAAGATCGACACGCACGTGGACATCAACCCGGCACAGATGATCGGGCCGCCGCCGAACTACGTCACCGGCATCGAGCGCAACAAGGTGGACCTCCCCAAGATGGAGCAGAACGGCCTCGATGCCGTCTTCTTCAGCATCTATGTGGGGCAGCGCCAGGACTTCAGCGACTCCGGCTACGCGTCGGCCATGGCCGGCTACATCGAGAAGTTCGATGCCGTGCACACGCTCGCCGGAACGATGGCGCCCGATCGCATCGCCATTGCCTACACGGCGGCTGACGTGCGGAGGATCCACGCCGCGGGCAAGAAGGTGGCGTTGATGGGCGTGGAGAACAGCTGGGGCATCGGCACCGACATCACCAACGTGAAGCGCCTCTACGACCGCGGCGCCCGTTACCTGTCGCTGTCGCATGACGGCCACAACCAGCTCACCGACTCGGGCACCGGCGAAACCGACGGCGTCTGGCGGTGGAACGGACTCAGTCCGCTGGGCCGGCAGGTGGTCGAGGAGGCGAACCGGCTCGGAATCATGATGGACCTCTCGCATCCGTCGAAGGCCAGCAACCTCCAGGTGATGGCGATGTCAAAGGCGCCGGTCATCGCCAGCCACTCGGGCGTGCGCGCGCTGGCCAACCACCGCCGCAACCTCGACGACGAGCAGCTGCTGGCGCTCAAGAAGAACGGCGGCGTGGTGCAGATGGTGGCGCTGAGCGGCTTCGTGAAGGTGCCGGCACCCGACTCGCCGGAACGCGCCGCGGCGATCGCGGCGCTGCGGACGGAGCTCGGGATGGCCCCCCGCGGCGGTCAGGGGGCGGGCCAACCGGCGGTGGGACAGGGCGCGCGCCGCGCCGGCGGTGCGCCGAACGACTCGCTCTTCGCGCTCTACCGCCAGAAGCTGGCAGGCATCGACGCCAAGTTTCCGCCGTCTCCGCGCGCCACTGTCCGCGACTTCGTGAACCACATCGATTACGCCGTCAAGCTCATCGGCATCGACCACGTCGGCATCTCGTCCGATTTCGACGGTGGCGGCGGCGTGAACGGCTTCGACAACGCGAGCGAGTCGATCAACGTGACCATCGAGTTGGTGCGGCGCGGCTACAGCGAGAAGGACATCGTCGCGCTGTGGGGCGGGAATCTGCTGCGGGTGATGGAACAAGTGGAGAAGGTGGCGAAGAAGTGACCTAGGTGCGGGGGGCAGGGAGCAGGGCGTGGTGCGGGGGAGCGGGGCAGGGTGTGTTCAGGAGGGACGAGGTATTCCGAAGCGGCCCCTCCCTGCACCATCCCTTCACCAACTCCGCACCGCCTTCTCCCCTGCACCACACCCTGTTCCCTGAACCCTGCACCATCAGATATGACCATTCCCGCGGCATTCGTCGGCATGCCCTTGGCCTTGGTGGACACACCGGCCCTCATCCTCGACCTCGACGCCTTCGAGCGCAATGTGGCACGGGCCGCCGAACTCCTGCGTGGCACCGGCGTGCGCCTGCGGCCGCACGCGAAGAGCCACAAGTGCGCCGAGATCGCGCTGCGCCAGATGGCGGCGGGTGCCGTGGGCGTCTGCTGCCAGAAGGTGAGTGAGGCCGAGGCGCTGGTGGACGGCGGGGTGTCCGACGTGCTGATCTCGAATGAGATCGTCGGCGCGGAGAAGCTCGATCGCGTCTGCGCCCTCTCGCGCCGGGCGCTGATCGCCATCTGCGTGGACGCACCGCAGCACGTGGCCGCCCTCGAGGCGGCCGCGATACGCGCCGGCGTGCGCATCGACACCCTCGTGGAAGTGAACGTGGGGGGCAACCGGTGCGGAGCAGAGCCGGGAGCGCCGGCGCTGGCGCTCGCGCAGCTGGTCGCGGCGAGCCCGCACCTGCGCTTCGCCGGGCTGCAGGCGTACCACGGCAGCGCGCAGCACACGCGCACCGTCGCCGACCGGCGCGCGGCAATCGATCGCGCCGTCGAGCGGATCCGCTCCACACGCGAACTGATCGTCGCCAGCGGGATTCCCTGCCCGACGGTCACGGGGGCCGGCACGGGGAGCTTCCCCATCGAGCTCGCGAGCGGCGCATTCGACGAACTGCAGCCCGGCTCGTACATCTTCATGGACATGGACTACAGCCGCAACGCCTTCGACGCCGCCTGGCCGCCCTTCGAGCAGAGCCTGTTCGTGTGGAGCACGGTCATGAGCACGCCCACCGACACGCGCGCCGTCGTGGACGCCGGGCTGAAGAGCCTTGCCTTCGACTCGGGCATGCCGGGCGTCTGGCAGAGGCCCGGCGTCGAGTACGTGAACGAGTCCGACGAGCACGGCGTGCTCGCCATCGCGCCCGGCGCGCAGGGCCCGGCCCTCGGCGACAAGCTGCTGCTCGTGCCGGGGCACTGCGATCCCACCGTGAACCTGCACGACTGGTTCGTCTGCGTGCGCCGCGGCGGCGTCGAGGCGCTGTGGCCGGTCAGCGCGCGCGGGGCGATCCGCTGATGCCGCTCTTTCGCCGGCACGACGGGGACCTGGTCCGCGGCGAGCCGCCGATGCGGCGGATAATGCCCTATCTCATGCCGGGGCGGAACGAGAGCATCATCCTGAACGACTCCACGTTCAGGATCGAGCAGACGCGCGCCTGGCTGAAGGCGTACAATCGCAGCCACGCGGAACACGCCACGCTCTTTTACGTGCTGGCCTACGCGGTCGGACAGGCGCTGCACGCCAGGCCGGAGCTGAACCGGTTCGTCTCCGGCGGACGCCTGTATCAGCGGCGCGGCGTGCAGATCTCCTTCGTGGTGAAGAAGGAACTCAGGGACGACGGCCACACCACGACAGTGAAGGTGGAGATCCCGCGCGGTGAGCGTTTCGCCGAATTCGCCGCGCGGCTGGCGGCGGCAATTCGTGAGGCCCAGGACACCGAGCGCGCCGTCGACCGGGAGACTTCGCTCATCATGCGCCTGCCCGGGCCGCTCGTGCGCGCGCTCGTCGCCTTCGCCAAGGGCCTCGACCGCTGGAACCTCTTCCCGCGCTTCATGACGGCGCCAGACCCGATGTTCGCCAGCGTCTTTCTCGCGAATCTCGGCTCCGTCGGCATCAGTGACGCGTATCATCACCTCTACGAGTACGGCACCGTCTCCATTTTCGGCGCAGTGTCTGCCCCGGCCTACCTGCCGTTCGTCGAGGGCGAGACCGTTGTCGCCCGGCCCGGGCTGCGTGTGCGCTGGAGCTTCGACGAGCGCATTCACGACGCCTTCTACAGCGCGCGATCGCTGGGGCTCGTGCGCGACATCCTCGAGGCACCGGAGCAGCACCTCGGCGCGCCGGACGGCGACCCGCGCTATCGCGGATAAGCACCGAGCGGCGCAACGCAGCGGGGCTGTCCTTCTACCGCGGCGTGATCCGCGCCGCGAACCCACCCCCCGGCGCCAGTCGCAGCATCAGCTTGTCGCCCGACGTCAGTGCAAGTTCCGCTCGCTCGTAGTCGACGCCCGCTCGGCCGGCATTCGGCCCATCCCGGAACACGTCCGCGGTGAACGCGCCGGCACCGAGCCACGACAGCTCCAGCTCGATGTCGCGCGCCGTCCAGTTGGTGAGCGCCCCGATGTACCACTCCCGCCCCGATCGTCTCGCCGTCACGATGTACTCCCCCACCTTCGCGGTGAGCACGCGCGTCTCGTCCCAGACGGTTGGCACCCGCGACAGGAAGGCCAGGCTCTCCGGCTCCTTCCGGTAATTCGACGGCGAGTCGGCGAGCATCTGCAACGGACTCTCGTACACCACGTACATCGCCAGCTGGTGGCATCGCGTGCCCTGGCTCATGGGCCGGTTGAACACCGGCTTGAAGTCGGCCTTGGCGGCGTTCAGCATCGCACCGGGCGTGTAGTCCACGGGACCGGCCAGCATGCGCATGAACGGAAAGGTGACCGCGTTGTCGGGTGACGCGAGGTCGCTCCACTTGCTCTGCTCGAGGCCGAGCACGCCCTCGCTCGTGACGACGTGGGGATACGTGCGGTACAGGCCCGTCGGCTTGTACGCGCCGTGGAAATCCACGAGCAGGCGCCGCTTGGCGGCCTCCTGTGCCACCCGCTCGTAGAAGTTCACCATCCATTGGTCCTCGCGCTGCATGAAGTCCACCTTGATGCCCTTTACGCCCCAGCGCTCGAACTGGTCGAGCGCGGGCTGCATCTGCAGGTCAAGCGTCTTCCACACGACCCACATGATGAGGCCGACGTGCTTCGCCCGCGCGTGCGCGGCGATGGCGTTCATGTCGATGGCCGGCACCGTGGCGAGCAGGTTGCCGAGCGGGTACCACCCCTCGTCGAGGATGATGTACGGAATGCCGTGCTCGGCGGCGAAGTCGATGTAGTGCTTGTATGTCTCGGTGTTCACGCCCGCCCGGAACGGCACGCCGTACACGTTGTTGGCGTTCCACCAGTCCCACGCCACGAGCCCCGGCCAGATCCACCCCGTGTCCTGCATCGTCGTCTCAGAGGCGAGCCGGTAGACGAGGTCGGTCTCGAGCAGCGTCTCGTCGCGCTCGGCGATGGCCAGCGCGCGCCACGGGAACTCCCGCGTGCCACGTGTCTTCGCGATGAAGTCCTCGCGTTCCACCACCACTTCGTCACGATCGCGCCGGAGCTCCACCTTCTTTGGATACGCCGGGAAGAGTCCGCGCAGCGTGTTCGGCGTGGCGCCCCCCGTGAGGTCCATGCCGGGATAGTCGAACAGGTCGGCCTCAGTGATCACTGCCTTGACCCCTTCCGGGAGCACCACCATGGCGGGAAGGCCGGAGAAGCGCGGGCCGATGTCGCCGAAGCCCAGCGGCTTGTACTGCCGCTCCTGGTGCGACTGGAAGCTCGTCTCCTCCGGGAAGTACACCAGGTGATTCCCGCTCCAGGTGAGCGTGGCTTCCTCGGCAGTGACGGTGATCTCCCCCGGCAGCGACGTCGCAAAACGGTACGCCACGCCGTCGTCGTAGGCACGCACCACCAGCGCATAGCCACCGGCGAAGGTGACGCGACGCTCGTTGAAGCGATCGCGCACCTCGGCGCGCTTCACGCGCACGACGGGCCTGAGCACCTGGTCCACGGCGCGCGTGCTCGATGTCGACACCACGGGCTTCGCACCGAGCACCGGGCCGCCGGCGAGCGTCATGCCGATGCGGGACGGGAGGAGGATGGGGCGTCCGCGCAACGTGACGCTCCATGTGAGGTGCTCGCCGAGGCCGACGGTG
>CAYQCP010000051.1:0-23412 GCA_964416005.1 uncultured Gemmatimonas sp. | reverse complement strand
TCCACCTTGGCGGCCTCGGCGGCGCGCGCCAGGTACATCTCGCGCGTCAGCGGATCCTTGGCCGCGCGAATCGTCGGCAGCAGCGCGTCGAGCGCGCGCCGCTTGCGCTGCAGGTCGGCAAACCAGCCGCCGCGCTCGAGGAGCTGCACCTTGCGGTCAAAGACGTCGAGCGAGTTGGCGAGCAGCTTCTCCATCGCCTCGCGTCCGTGCGTGCGCACGTACGTGTCGGGGTCGTCCCCCTCGGGCATCGTCACCACGCGCACCGCCACGCCCTGCGCGAGCAGCACGTCGGCGGCGCGGAACGTCGCCTTCTGCCCCGGCCCGTCGCTGTCGTAGGCGATGAACACCGTCTTGGCGTTGCGCCGCAGCAGTTCGGCCTGCCCCTCGGTGAGCGACGTGCCCAGCGGTGCCACCACCGGCTCGATGCCCGCCGCCGCCATGCGCACCACGTCGAAGTACCCCTCGACGAGGATGGCGCGCTCCTCGCGGCGAATCGCGCCGCGCGCCTTGTTGAGCCCGTAGAGCGTGAGCCCCTTGTGGAAGGCATCCGTCTCCGAGCTGTTCAGGTACTTCGGCTCGCCCGGACCCATCAGCCGGCCGCCGAAGCCCACGAAATGCGACGAGACGTCGAGGATCGAGAACATCAGCCGGTCGCGGAACCGCGGCCGCGGCTCGTCCTCATCCTCGCGCTTCACCAGCAATCCGGCCTGCAGCAGTCGCGAGGGGTCCCACCCCAGCGTCGCCATGTGCTCGCGCAGCACGCCCAGCTCGCGCGGTGCGTAGCCGAGGTCCCATTCGTCGGCGACCTCGCGCGTGATCTCGCGGGAGGCGAGGTACTCGCGGGCGTGCGCGCCGCGGTCGTCATCCCACAGCCGCGCGCGGAACCAGGCCGCCGCCGTCGCGTTGATTTCCCACAGCGGCTCGCGCGGGTCGGGGCCCTCGCGCTGCCTGGTGACCTCACGCACTTCGATGCCCGCCTTCTCGCCCACGTACTTCACCGCTTCGGCGAAGGTGAGGCCGAGCCGCTTTTGCACGAAGGTGAAGACATTCCCCTTCTCGCCGCAGACGAAGCAGGTGTACCCGCCGCGCGGCATCACCGAGAAGTTGTTGTTGGTCCCCTGATGGAACGGGCACGGGCCGCGGAAGACCGAGCCCACGCGCTTGAGGCGCACGTGCTCGCTGATGATCGCCACGATGTCCGCCGCCTCGCGGACCCGTTCGACGTCTTCGTCGGGAATCATGCCAGCTGCACCACGGTGACTCCTGCCCCTCCCTCGTTCCACGCGCCGAGCCGCGACGCCTTTACGCGCGGGTCGTTCTTCACCATCTGCCCGACCTTTTCCCGGAGGGCGCCCGTTCCCTTCCCATGGATGATGCGCAGTTCAGCAAGGTCGGCGCGGAGGGCGCTGTCGAGAGCCTGCAGCACCGCGTCCTCCACTTCGCCAATCCGCATGCCGCGCACGTCCACCTCGTGCTTGGCCTCCACCTCGGGAACATCGCCGATGTACGCCACCGCCGTCTCGCGGTCGCGCAGGTGCCGGTCGCTGATGCGCGTCAGGGTCGCCGTGGGCACGGTGAGCTTGAGCGCCCCCACCACCACCAGCGCCTCCTTGCCGCGCAGCTCCAGCAATTTGCCGGCCTTGCCGCCCAGTGTGGAGACCGCCACCGTGTCGCCCGCGGCCAGCGGCCGATCCTCACGAGGGCCCTTTCCGCGCGCACCCTTCGCCCCAGTGCCGCCGTCCCGCGCGCCTCGCTCCTGCGCCGCGTGCAGCAGCCGCTCCGCCTCGGCCTTCGCCTCCACCTGCTCCTGCGCGTCGAGACTGTCGAGCGCCTCGCGCTCCTGCGCGGCCCGCTGCTCCAGCCCGCGCCGCGCCGCGCTCGCCGCCTCCTCGAGGCCGGCCGCGCCGGCGTCCTTGAGCGACGCGATCATCTTCTCGAGGTCGGCGCGCGCGTCGAGCAGGTAGCGCCGCGCGTCGTGCCGCGACGCGCGCTCCAGCTCGCGCTCGCGGCGCCGCAGGTCCCCCTCGCGCTCGGCAAGCTTCCGCCCGCGCTGGTGCACGTCGGCCTCGTCGGCCTGCAACCGCACCATCAGTTCGGCGCTCTCGCGGTCGCGCACCTCGAGCGTCTCGAGCAGGCGGTGCACGTCGCGCTCCACGGCAGGTACCCGTTCCTCCGCACGCGCGATTACCTCGAATGGCATCTCCAGGCGGCGCGCAATGCTCAGGCCGTACGAGCGGCCGGGGATTCCCTTGATGAGCCGGTACGTCGGCGCCAGCGCCACCGCGTCGAACTGCAGCGACGCGTTCACCACGCCCGGCACTTCCTGCGCCAGTTCCTTGAGCGCGCCCAGGTGCGTGGTGGCGATGGTCATCGTGCCGCGCGCGGTGAGCGACTCGAGAATGGCGCCGCCCAGCGCCGCGCCCTCGAGCGGATCGGTGCCCGACCCCAGTTCGTCCACCAGCACCAGCGAGTCGGCGGTGGCGTCCTTGACGATCTCGATCAGGTTCTTCAGGTGCGCGCTGAACGTGGAGAGCGACGCCTCGATGCTCTGCTCGTCGCCGATGTCGGCGAAGACGCCGTCGAATGCGGCCAGCCGGCTCTCCGGCCCCACCGGTGCCGGGACTCCGCTCTGCGCCATCAGTGAGAGCAGGGCGAGCGCCTTCAGCAGCACCGTCTTGCCGCCCGTATTGGGGCCCGACACCAGCAGCGTGCGCTCGCCGGGGAGCATCTCGAGGTCGAACGGCACCACGTCGTCGCCGCGCGACAGGAGCAGCGGGTGGCGGCCGTTGTAGATGGCAAAGCCGTCGGCCGGCGCGCCGAGTGGCGCGGGCGAACAGCGCGCGGCCACCGCGTACTTCGCGCGCGCCGCGAGCGAATCGAGCGCAACGAGCGCTTCGAGCGACAGCTCCAGCGCCGCGTGGTGCGGGCGCAAGGCGTCGGTGAGCTCGTGGAGAATGCGCTCGATCTCGCGCTGCTCCTCGATGGCCAACTCGCGGATGCGGTTCCCCGCTTCCACCGCGGCCGGCGGCTCGATGAACGCGGTGGCGCCGCTCGCGCTCGTGTCGTGGACAATTCCCCCCGCACTCCGCACGCCTTCCTTGCGAATCGGAATGACGTAGCGGCCGTTGCGCACCGTCACCGAGGCATCGCTCACCTGGTGATGCGGCTCGAGCTTGGCCATCAGCCGTTCGAGCATCCGTACCAGCTCGCCCTCGGCGCCGGCCATCTCGCGCCGCAGGCGGCGCAGCGCGGGCGAGGCGTCGTCGCGCACGAGCCCTTCGTCATCGAGCGCCTTCTCAAGCTTGCGTTCCAGCTCGGCGTCGCGCGCCATCACGTCGGCGTACTGCACGAGCAGGGCGCGCGTCATCGGGCTCACGTGGTCGGCGTAGATCGCGTCGCGCGTGCGGCGCGCCGAGCCGAGCAGGCGTCCCGCGTCGCGCAGCGAGAGGCCGTCGAGCGTGGTGCCCGGGATGCGCAGCCGCGCGAGCGCGGCGGTGAGGTCAGGAAGAGGCTCACCCTGCCACCCCTCCTCCGAACTGACGAGCTTGCGCATGGCCTCGACGCGCGCGTGCTCGGCTCGCACCTCGTCGAGGTCGAGCGACGGGGCGAGCGACCGCACGCGCGCCGCGCCCAGCGCCGAGTGCGCGTAGCCCGCGACGACGTCGAGGACGCGCGGGAACTCGAGGACGCCGAGGGCATGGGGACGAAAAAACCCGACCGGGCGATCGAGATCGCCTGTTCGGGCTTGTCCGGATACCACGTTGGGGGGTGTCACTCCGACTTGCCGAGCTCCTCGCGAACCACGCGGTTGATCATGCCGCCATCGGCGCGCCCTTTGAACCTGGGCATCACCGCGCCCATCACCGGCCCGACACCGCTGGCGCCGGCCGCGATGGCCGCACGCACTGCATCGCGAATGTCGTCTTCGCTGGCCATGGCGGGGAGGTAGCGCTCGAGCACCACCACTTCCGCCGCTTCCTGCGCCGCCAGCTCCGCGCGGCCTCCCTTCTCGTACGCCTCCACGGACTCACGGCGCCGTTTGACGCCTTTGCGCAGCACGTCGATGACGTCGTCATCGGTGAGTGCGCGCTTGAGTTCGATCTCGCGGTTCTTGGTATCCGAGAGGATCGTCCCCAGAACGAGCGTGAGCGCCTTGTCCTGGGCCTTGCGCGCGGCGTTCAGCTCCGCGGCGAGGCGATCCTGCAGCGGAGGCATTTAACCGGAGCGGGTGCGACGATTCTTGCGCATCGCCGCGTTCATCTTGCGCTTGCGGCGTTCGCTCGGCTTTTCATAGTGACGATGCTTGCGCAGGTCCGAGAGGATCCCGGCCTTTTCGCACTTCTTCTTGAAGCGCTTGAGCGCACGCTCGAAGTTTTCGTCGTCATGGATGATGACTTCCGACAATTACGATCTCCCCCCTTCGTGGCGATTGCGCGCCGGCTGGAGCGGTAGGTGACAACCTATAAATATAGGAGGGATGGAGAGTTAGAAGCAAGAGGGTGCGGAGGGATGAGTGCGGGGTGCGGGGGCTTCGTGCGGGGGGACGAGTGGAGTGAGGTGGAACGAGGGACGAGGCCTTTGCCTCGTCCCCCGCTCCCGTACCTCCACTCGTCCCTCCGCACTGAGCCGCCGCACCCCGCCCCCCGCCTCCGTCCCTCACCGCACCAGCGGCCTCAGCGCCAACTGCCCCTTCCGGGATAAGTCAATCGATTTCTGCAGCAGCCTTGCCGCCTCCTGCGGCGCGTGGAATCCCACGCTGTTCTCGGCTTCCACGAAGTCCAGCAGGAACTGCGCCTGGCGCTGATAGTCCTGCGCCTTCTTGAGCGCCGCGCTGGTCGAATCGGACTTTCTGACCGCTGCCTCGTCGGCGATGAGCTCGAGCAGGGCGTCCATCGCCATGTTGCGCATCCCGAACGTGCGGTCCTGAATGAGCGTCACGCGCCCCTTCAGCTCCTCTTCCGTCTGCTTGTGGCACGTCTGGCACGCGCGATTGACCATCAGCATGGGGCTCTGCACGTGGTGGTCGCTGATCTTCTGCGCCCCCACCCGCTGGAACGGCATGTGGCAGTCGGCGCAGGCGACGCCGCTCTTGGCGTGCACGCCCTGGTTGAACATCTCGAACTCCGGGTGCTGCGCCTTGAGCGCGGGCGCGCCCGACGCCGTGTGCACCCAGTCCTTGTGCCCGTCCTTCTGGTAGTAGGCGAGGATCGAGTCGCCGGCGAGCCCGTTGTGCCACGGGAAAGTGAGGCGCTTCTCCGGGCCCTTGAAGTAGTACTCGACGTGGCACTGGCCGCACACGTAGCTGCGCATCTCGGCGCGCGTCGCCTGCGTGTTGACGTCATAGTCCTTGACGCCGAGCGAGGCCTTGTAGGCGCGAATCCCTTCCATGAAGGCCGGGCGCGTGATGCGCAGCGCCATCGACGCCGGATCGTGGCAGTCCACGCACGACACGGGGTGCTTCCCCGTCTCCTTGAGCGCGTCGAAATACGGCAGCTTGTTGAGCGCCTCGAATCCCTTCATCACGTCGCCGCCGCCGAGCCGGATCATCGTCGCGTAGGTCGAGGCGTGGCAGTTGATGCACGTGCCCGGCTGCTTCACGACGCGCTGCCGCTCCGTGTACATCTGGTCGGTGAGCATGTACGCGTGCCCGCGCTCCTCGCGGAAGTCCTTGGCGAACGCGTAGCCGGCCCACATCTGCACGAGCCGCGGGTCTTCCTTGAGCCGCGACTGCGACACGACCTCGCGCGGATCGAGCGTGGTGGGCGCCTGCGGCATCGCCTCGCTCCCGCCGTAGCGCGTGCGCACCATGTCGGCGGTGCGCAGGTAGCCGTCGTACTGCAGCGGGAAGTTCTTCCCCCACAGCGCGGCGTCGGTCGTCGTGTCGGTGAGCTCGACGACCCGATAGAACGGATTGCGCGCCTCGTCCTGCTTGCGCGTGATGTCGCGCAGCATGTACCCGGCGAGAATGGCCGCCAGGCCGAACGCAACAGCGACGAGGATCAGCGTCAGCGTCGTGACGCCGCGGCGAGAACGAAGGAACATGAAAGGAATCTCCATCGAAAACCGAGTATCAGAAACCAAGCTCGAGCCAGCCGTCACCGTCTCCCGTCTCCCGTCTCCCGTCTCCCGTCTCCCGTCTCCCGTCTGCCTCTACCTCACCCAATGTCCGACATATCGATGGCACGAAATGCAGTCGAGCGCCTGATCCCCCGCCGCTCCATGCCCCGCTCGCGCGCCCGGAGTAATACCCGAGGCCAGGTCAGCATGACAGCTCAGGCAGGCGTCCTGCGTGACGACGCGGTTCTTGGCGCGGATGCGCAGCGGATCGGGATGCCGCCCGGTCGTGAAGTTCAGGGAGTGCCAGAAGCCGTTCTCCCCCTTCACCATGTACTTGTGCACCATGTTGTCGTGCGGCGCGTGGCAGTCGTTGCACACCGCCACCTTGCGATGGCTCGACTTCTCCCACGCCGCGAAGTGCTCGCGCATGACGTGACAGTTGGCGCAGGCCGCCGCGTCGTTGGTGAGGTACGAGTAGCCCTTGGCGGCGATGAACGTGTAGCCGCCGAGTCCGCCCGCCGTGCCGAGCGACGCGGCAATCACGAACAGGATCCATTTCGTCATCGGTCCGGCGCCGCCGTACGAACGAAGTGCTTCATAGTCATCGAGTGAGCGTCGTTTCGAGATACACAAAGCGCGCGTCGCGCGAGCCGTTGTACGCGCCCTTCACCACCGCGCCGCCGCGCGCCGCGGCGCCGTAGAGCTCCACCGCGACCCGCTTGTGCGCCTGCCAGGCGATGGACAGGTCGGTGACCGTCGCCAGCGAGGTGGACGCGCTCGACGGCCGCCCCGTGTAGCCAAAGACGCGGGCGTCGAAGGCGCCACCGCCAAGGTACCACAGATCCGCCGACTCCGAGAGCCGCAGGTCGTGCAGGCCGGCGCGCAGCGTCACCTTGGCGTGCGGCTTCGCCTGCACCGTCACGAAGGCCTCCGACGAGTTCATCATGTTGTAGAAGGGGAAGCGCGCGTAAACGCGCGGCGTCGGCAGCACCTGGAAGAAGGTCTCGTGCCGGTCGTCGGTGGACGCGTCGTCGCCGCTCGTCTGCAGCCAGCCGGCACGAAGCCACGCACCCCACGGCAGCGCGCCGTGTTGAACGCCTGCCTCGAACGCGGCGGCGTGCGCCGCATGGTCCAGGCGACCCCAGTTGCCCCCCTGCACCGCCCCCCATGCCATCATGTCGAACTTCGCCGCGCCGACCTTGCGCACCGCGGCCCAGTGCGCGCCGACCGTCAGCACATCCACTCGGCCCCGATCGGCGCTGCGCGCCGCGGCGGCGCGATTGTCGGTGGGGACGGTGCCGCGGTCATCGGCGTACCAGAGGCCAAACAGTCGCATGTCCTGCTCGCTCGTGGCCGAACGCGCGCCGCGGGAGAGGGCGGCGTACGCCACGTCCACGTTCAGCCCCGGCTGCGCGTCCACGCGGAACGCGCCGGCGGTCGGGCTCGCGACGACAACCGTGAGGTTCTTGCCGGCCCAGTCCGCCGCGAAGTGCGCGCCATCGAAGGCGCGTCCCACGGCCGAGAAACCGAACGGCCCGATCAGCCGCTGGCCGACGCGCTGCGCTTTCACCGCAACCAGCGAGGGATCCGTGGCCGCGCGCTCGGCGCCGTCACCGAACTCGAACCGCCCGACGCGCAGTGACTTGCCGGAGCCCGTCCATCGGACGAAGGCCTGCTTGACGAAGACGCCCGCAACCGACTGCTTGGCGTCGTTGGTGGCGTAGAGCGTGCCGCCGAGTCCCAGTTGGCCGCCCGGCGCCGGAAGCGTCGCGTCATCCGGCAGTCCCATCAGCACCGGCGCGGCGGCTTCGAGCCGCCACTGCCAGCGTCCCGTCGTGTGCGCCGCCGCCACGCGCGCGAGCGCGTGCGCGTACGAGTACTCGCCGGCGGCGCCGGCATCAAACCAGTCCCACGACTCCGCGCGTACGCGCAGCGACGCCGAAAGCGTCACCGGCGCCGAAGGCGCAGCCGGCGGCGCCGACTGCGAAAACAAAGGCGAGGCAAATGCCGTCGCCGCGAGAATGCCAAGTCGAGTAAGCCGCATCGTCCGCTCCAGCAGGTAGAATCGCTAAACGGACAGATAATAAGCAAGTGGAATACCAGTTCAATCAGGGAGGGGTTTACAGGGTGTCGGAGAATGGAGGGCTGCACCAGCGTTTGCGGAACGAGGAGGAGGTAGAGGCGAAGGAACGAGGGACGAGATGCGGAACGAGGAGGGAGGCCTCGGGCGCACCCCGCAGACCTCCCTCCTCGTTCCACCCCTCGTCCCCCCTCGCGACGCCTCTACCTCCTCCCCGTTCCGTCAGTCAAAAACGCAGAGGACGTCCTGTCCTCCATCGATGTTCGGCACTACCACCTCAATCCGCCCGTTCCGCCAGTTGGCGACCATCACGCTCGAGTAGTAGTCGTGCGGACGGAAGTAATCGAGCCAGAGCGTGCGCCCGTCGTTCTCGTAGGTGCCCGCGTAGGCGCGGGTGGACTCGTAGAACTGCCCGCTCGCCGTCCATTCGCGCACCTCGACGAGCAGCGCGTACGAGTGGTCGCGGCGCAGTGTCAGCGAGCCGCGCGTCACTTCCAGGCGCGGGCTTCCCGGCAAACTGCCGCCGCTCACGATGGTCGGCACCGGACGGTTGTTGGCGTAGGCCAGGTAGTACGTGCCGCGGTCCCAGTACGGCGAGAAGGGATCGTCGTAGCACGCGCTCAGCGTCGCGGCCACGACCGCGAGCGGGACCACGCGCATCAGCGCGCGCTTCACACGACTCAGTGTCATAAGGCCTCCGTGGTTTCGAGGACGGCCTAGTGGCCGCTACCCACAGAGGAAGCATCGATTGTGCCACGTCGCTGGCCCTGCGGTGGGCAGGATTCTGTCCACTGGGGGAGACACAGCGTGTCAGGAGCGCGCGGCGCGACGAAGGCGTCGTCCCATCGGAGGGACGGCGAGTGTCCTCAGACGACGAGGGTCAAGAGTGCGGGGTGCGCCGGATTGGTGCGGGGGGACGGGGTGAGCGAGGAGGGGGAATCCGGCAAGCACTCTCGTCCCGCCCTCCTCCGTACTCCACTCGTCCCCTCCGCACCAAACCCCCGCCCTCCGCCCTCGTCCCTCATCTCATCCCGGCGGCCAACCCTGCACCCTTCCCCCCAGCACATGCGCATGCAGATGAAATACCGTCTGCCCCGCCTCCGCGTTGGTGTTGATCACCACGCGATACCCGCGCTCGGCGATCCCCTCCTTCACCGCCAGGTCGCGCGCGAAGGCGAGCACCCGCCCCGCCAGCGCAGGATCCGTCATCTGGTTCAGCGACGGCACATGCTCCTTGGGTATCACCAGGATGTGCGTCGGCGCCTGCGGGTTGATGTCCCGAAAGGCGAGGCAATGATCGTCTTCGGCGAGGATGGTCGCGGGGATAGCCCGCGCGATGATCTTGCAGAAAAGGCAGTCCATGGGATCCTCATTTAGGAGGAGGAGGAGTGCAGGGGCTTGGAAGGGGGGAGGAGTGGAGCGATGAGTCTTGAGAGAGGAGGCCTCCTCTCCCGACCCTCCAATCTCCACTCATCTCTCCTCCTAAACCCCTGCACCCCTCCTCTAACCTCGAAGCGCCCTCGCAATCGCGAGGGCCGCCACGCCTGCTGTCTCAAACCGCAAAACCGACGTGCCCAGCGACGCCTGGGTGAAGCCCGCCGCGGCGAAGACCTCGAGCTCCGAGTCTTCAAGTCCACCCTCGGGGCCGAGCACGATGGTCACCGGCACCTGTGGCGCGCTCTGGATGAGCGAAACGATGGGTGCGCCGCCCTGCGCGAGGACGAGTCGCACGCCCTCGGGCGCGGCGGCAATGCACGTCTCGACCGTCGCGTCGGGGAATGGCACCGGAAGCCACGCGCCCCCCGACTGCTCCAGCGCCGACGCCATGCGCGCCCGCAGCCGCTGCTGGAACGTGGGGCCCTCGCCGCGCGGCGAGACGCTCTTCGACCGACGGAACATCACCGGCCGCCAGCTCGTCGCGCCGAGTTCGGTGCACTTTTCGCCGAGCCACAGCATCCGTTCGCGATCGGCGATCGGGACGATCAGGTGCACCGGCGGCAGCGGCTCGGTGAACTCGCAGCTGTCCACCTGCACCAGCGCATTGCGCTTGGCGATGCGGATCACCGTCCCCATGCCGCGCGACCCCTGCCCGTCCGCCAGTCGCACGCGCGCCCCCGGCTCGAGGCGCAGCACGCGCATGTGGTGCGCGGCGTCTTCGCCAAGTGAGAGGCTGGACTCTGCCGCGAGTTGGTCTGACGTGATGAAGGTTGGGAGGGACACGAAAGTGACGGTAGACGGTGGACGGTAGACGGTAGATCACTGCACCAGCAACCCACCTAAACTTGCCGCACCATCGCGCATTCGGCAAAGCAGACTGCCTCACGCTGTCGCACGCTGTCGCACGCTGTCACACGCTATCTCACGCTGCCGTCCTCTCAACGACCACCGCCCACCACTCACCCTCACTCGTCTCGCCCGCCACGCGCCACCGGCCCGCCACGTCGATCGCCGCGAGCACGCTCTCCCGCTCACTCACCAGGATGCCGCTGAAGATCGCCGCGCCGCCGGCGGGCACGGCGGCGCCGATCGCGGGAAGCAACACCCTGATCACACTCGACAGGATGTTCGCCAGCACCACGCGCACCGGCGCCACGAGCGGCAGCAGCACCGCGGCATCCCCCTCGAGCACGATCACGCGATCCCCCACCCCGTTCGCCGCCACGTTCTGCTCGGCGTTGTTGATGGCGTCGTGGTCGAGTTCGATCGCCGCCACGCGCGCCGCGCCGAGCTTGGCCGCGGCGATCGCCAGCACCGCGGAGCCCGCGCCGAGGTCCGCCACCGTGTCGCCATCGCGAATGACGCTCTCCATGAGGCGCACCACGCAGCGCGTCGTTTCGTGCTCGCCGGTGCCGAACGCCATCTCGGGCTCGATGACCACCGTGCGCGCCGGATCGCGCCCCTCGGCGAGCCACGGCGGCACGATCGCCAGCGCCCCCAGTTCGTGCGCACCGATGCGCGACTTCCACGCCGAACTCCAGTCCACGTCGGGGAGCTCGCTGACCTCCACGACGCACGTCGGATCCACCGACCGCGCCCCCTCGACGAACGCATCGAGATGCGCGCGCGCGTGCGCCTCGTCGAGCACCGTCACCAGCGCGTCGCCGTCCTCCTGCACCCCCTGCGCACCGGCCGCAAAGAGGGCGGAGCTCAGGCCGTCGCGGAGGGCGGGTGTGCTTGGGGTGACGGAGAGGCGAGTCAGTGGCATAAGAAACGATTGAGGATCTGGACCTAGGATTGCGATTCAGGACTTCGATTCAGGATATCGATTGGCGATGGAGCCGGAATCGCGGATCGTAATCCCCACTCGAGATCACAAATCGCAATCCTCGGTCCAAGTCCTCAATCGTCTTCAAGCTCCGAGCACTTCTCTCATCTTCTCCCAGAACCCCTTCTCCCGCCCCGCCGGCGGCGTCTCCTGTATCTCCTGCAGCCGCCGCACCAGCTTCTCCTCTTCCGCGCTCATCGTCTTCGGCGTCCACGCCTGCACGCGCACCTGCAGGTCGCCGGTGCCGCTCGCGTTGACGCGCGGCAGGCCGCGCCCGCGCAGCTGGAAGACCTGGCCGCTCTGCGTCCCCGGCGGCACGCGCAGACTCAGCGGACCGAGCACGCCGGGCACTTCGATGTCGGCGCCGAGCACCAGTTGCGGGTACGTCACGAGCACCTCGGTGTAGAGATCCTCGCCGTCGCGCTCGAACCGGTCGTCGTCCTGCACGGCGAACAGCACCAGCACGTCGCCGCGCGGCCCGCCGCGCACGCCCGAGTTGCCGACGCCGCGCAGGTGCATGTACTGTCCGCTCGCCACGCCGGCCGGGATCTTGAGCGGAATCTCGTGCTCGCCGCGCTGGCGCCCCTCGCCGCGGCACGACTTGCAGGGGCGCTCGATCATCGTCCCTTCGCCGCCGCACGTCGGGCACGGCGCCACGCTCACGAAGTTGCCGAAGAAGGAGCGCTGCGCCCGCCGCACCTCGCCCTGGCCGCCGCACGTCACGCAGCGCGTCGGCTTGGTCCCCGGCTCCGCGCCGGCGCCGCCGCACTTCTCGCACGGGTCGAGCAGCTTGAGCTTCACCACCTTGTCCACTCCCGTCGCCACCTCGGCGAGCGTGAGCTTCACGTCGATCTTCACGTCCGCGCCGGCACTCGGCCCCGTCTGCGGCCGCTGCCCGCCGCCGAAGATGTCGCCGAAGCCGAAGTCGCGCATGAAGATGTTGAGGGCCTCCGAGAGGTCGACGTGATGGAAACCGCCGTCTCTGCCCCCTGCACTCCGAAGGCCCGCCTCGCCGTACCGATCGTACGCGGCCCGCTTCTGCGGGTCCTTGAGCACGTCGTACGCCTCCGTCACCGCCTTGAACGCCTCCTCCGCCTCCTTGGAGCCGCCGTTCTTGTCGGGATGGTGCTTCATCGCGAGCTTGCGATACGCCTGCTTGATGTCGTCGTCGCTCGCGTTTCGTTCGACGCCGAGCACCTGGTAGAAATCAGCCATTCAAGAAATTCTCGGTGAGATAACAGTCATCACGCGGCGCTTCACGTCGTGCAGCAGGCGATGCACCGCGCGCCCGGCGGCCGTGCCGCGCACATCATGTTCGCGACGGATCCACTCCACTTCCTGCGCGCGATCGCGCTGGATCGCCGCGGGATGCCGGAGCGGAAACTCCATCGGCCACGCGCGCGACGGCGCGAGCCGCGGCACGTGCGGCGTGTTGGTGGAGTCCGCGCCGAAGCCCAGGTTCTCCACCAGGTTGCGCCGCGGAATCGCCGTCAGCCCCTGCGTCTGCCAGGCCAGCAGCAGCCACTGCGCATCCCAGATGTTCGGCTGGCCCGCGTACACGTTCTGCATCCAGGGCTCGTACACCTCGCGCGCCTCCGCCGGCAGCGCGCGCCACGCGGCGCTCGCGCGAAAGGCCGGCCAGCCACGCATCTGTACGTCGAAGCCCTGCCACGCGCGCCGCCAGGACGCCCAACCCCAGCTCCGCGGATAGGCCGAGAACCAGTAGCTCTCCGCCACCCCCACGGACTCGCCGAACGCGTTGTAGCCGCTGATGCTCATCACGCGCCGCTCGTCGCGGTAGCGCTCGAGCAGCTCGTCGCAGTACGAAAAGAAGGTCTGGTCCGGGAGGATATCGTCCTCGAGGAAGATTGCCTCCTCGACACGGGAGAAGACCCACTCGATGGCGCTCGCCGGCCGAAGGCAGCAGCCGAGGTTGGCGTCGCTGTAGCTGCGCTCCACCTCGCACGGCCAATCAACGTCGTCAACGATGCGCCGCACCTCCGCGCAGAGCTCGGCCTCGCCCGGCCGATCAGGACGAGGCCCATCGAGCGCGATGAACAGCCGCGACGGCCGCGCCGCACGGATGCGCGCAAACACCCGCGCCGTCGTTGACGGCCGGTTGAACGCGATCAGCGCGACAGGAGACCTCACCTGTTCACCTCTTCACCTCTTCACCCCTCCCTCCACACGTCCCCCCGAACCAAGCCTCCGCCCCCCGCCCCCGTCCCCCCGCACCCCTACGCAAGCACATCTTCCACCAGCTGCGACGCATGCCGTACGACCGCAATGACCTTTTCGTATGGCATCCGCGTCGGTCCAATCACTCCAATCACTCCGCTCAGCGCGCCCACGCGATACTCCGCCGTCACCACCGTGAGACCGCCCAACAGGGCGTTGTCGTGCTCGGAGCCGATCGTGATGGACATGCCGCCCGTCGACGAGCGCTGACGCAGCAGCGTCGCAAGCTGGTTTCCCCTGTCGGTGAGCGCGATCAGCTTGCGCATCGCATCGCCGCTCGCGAACTCGGGCTTGTCGGCGAGCACCGACGCCTCGCCGAGCACCACGCTCTCCTCAGCGACGGAGGGCAGGTCGAACAGCGCGTTCCGCTCCTGCACGAAGATGTTGAGCAGATCTCCGCCTTCCGCCGTCGTGTGCACGTCGCGCAGGCGCATCCCGAGCGACTGGCGGATCTCCGAGAGCGACATCCCGGCCAGCCGCTCGTTGAGCACCAATTGCACCTCGACGAGCACCGTGTCGGCGATCTCGCCGCGCACTTCAATGAAGACCGTACGCGCTGCGCCGCCATGCAGCGTGAGCACGAGCAGCAGCTTTTCGCTCGACACACGCACCAGTTCGAGCCGCTGCAGCACGATCAGGTCAAGGCGGGGCCCAAGGGCAACGCCGAGTTCCTGCGTCAGCACGCCAAGCGACTGCGCCGTGCGCCGCAGGATCGACTCGATGGCCGAACCGCCGGCGGCGATGCCGCCCAGCAGGCGTTCGCGATCGACCGTCGCGAGCTCGGTGACGTGCATCAGCGAATCGACGTAGAGCCGATACGCCTTGTCGGTGGGGACGCGACCGGCCGACGTGTGCGGATGCGAGAGGAAGCCCTTCTCCTCGAGGTCCGCCATCGTGTTTCGGATGGTCGCGGGCGAGACCCCAAGCCGGAAGCGGCGCGTAATCGCGCGCGAGCCGGCGGGCTCGGCGGTCTCGACGTATGACCGGATCACGGCCTCGAGGACCCTGCGTTCGCGTTCGGAGAGCTCGACAGATGACATAAGTGTATTGAATCTAACGAGTTCTGCGATTTGTCAAATTGGTGGCTAACGGGTCGAGCGAGCGCCGCTGGCCGCGGGTGTGTTCCGGCGGTCTGCCCGTCGTGCGCGCGCCGCTGGCCGGGGGTGCGTTCCGGCGCAATTGTCGGGCCTGACTGGGCGCTTCGCGCCCTCTATTGTGCCCTCCTATATGCGCCGGACCACACCCCCGGCCATCGGCGCATCCGCTTTTCCGAAGGACCACACCCCCGGCCATCGGCTCATCTGCATCCGGGCGGGACCACACCTCGGCCGCCGGCTACCCTGCCGCTAACGCCGCAGCCAAAGAGTCCATCCGCAGCCACCCCTCCGGCGTCAGGATCAGCTGACCGCCCTCTCGGCGCGCCCACCCTTCGGCGATCCAGGGTTCGGCGCGGTGGAGTTCGACCTCCGTCGCCTTCAGCCCCGACGTCGTCCGGAGCCCCAAATAAACCCGTTCGGCGGCGACTTCGGCCGGCCAGAGGGTCTCATCGCCTTCCATAGGATCCCGTCCGGACTCGACCAGCTCGAGCCACCGGACGTACTCGCGGGCGTTCCAGCGCCTCGTTTCGCCATCGAATCCATGCGCGGACGGCCCGAGACCGAGGTAGCTCGCCCCGGTCCAGTAGGCCGAGTTGTGCCGAGAATGGTCGTCCGGGCGGGCGTAGTTGGAGACCTCATAGTGAAGGAAACCGGCCGCGCCGAGCTGCCGATCGGCCTCCAGAAACTCGGTCTCGAAGCGCGATTCACTCACCCCGGCCACCCGGCCGCGATCGGTCCATCTGCCGAGCGGGGTGTGGGGCTCGACGGTCAGCCCGTAGACCGAGAGGTGCCCCGGTTCGAGCGAAACAGCTGTCTCGAGATCGCGCGTCCAGTCGCGATTCAGGCCTTCGGGGAGGGCGAAGATGAGGTCGAGGGAGAGCCGCTGGATCCCCTCACCGTTCAATATCTTGACAGCCTCGAAGACCTGCGGCAGCGAATGGGTGCGGTGCATCCACTCCAGAACGGCCGGGTCAAACGACTGAACCCCGAGCGAAACGCGGTTCACCCCGCCGTCCCGCCACGCCCCGACAACCTCGGGAGAGATATCCTCCGGGTTGGCCTCGACCGTTAACTCGCCGAGTTCGGCGAGTGGTCGTCCGGAGACTGTGGAAATCAGTTTTGTGATATCCGAAATCGCGGCTCCCAACTTGGACGGAGTGCCCCCGCCGAAGTAAAGCGAGGTTAGCGGTCCATTCGAGGGTCCGAAGCCTCGTGTTGCGAGTTCTGCCTTAATGGCGTCTAGGTAGCGTGACGCTGGAACCTGCTTGCGGACGGCGATCGAGAAGTCGCAGTACGAGCAGCGCCTGGCGCAGAACGGCACGTGGATGTAGATGTGCGGTGGGCAGGGAGTCAGATGGTGGTGGCCAGCCATCGGATCGGCTCAGGCGAGAGAACGCGGATGGGGCGGTACGACGCCCATCGAAGCGGAAGGGGCAGGCGAGGAGCCGCCAACCCGCGAAAAACCCAAGAAACTGCTTGTTGAGAAACACTTAAAGTGATTTCTCATTTTCTTTCTTAACAACTAGTTATGAATTTCATCTAGAATATACTTCATATCAACTTCTCAGCCGCTGCTCCAGGCGCCGGGCCGCGCGAAAGCTCAGCTTCCCTTTCTACGGCCGGCACTCGCCGTGCCCAGTCCCGCGGCGCCATTGGTACTCCGGACAAAATGTCCCCAAGTGAAACTGTCAACTAAACTGACAGTTTAGAGGGCGCTCACGGCCGGCGGCTGACCCGCCCATCCGACCCGAGCCAGACCCTCCCCTTCAGCTCCAGCGAAGTCAGTACCACTCCGGCTTGCCTAACTGGCAGTCGGCTGTTCAGCGCCACCTCGTCCACGTACGCCCCGCCTGAGGGGACGCCGGCCAGCACTTCGCTCTCGATCGGCTCCAGATCGGCGGCCGGTGGGAGCGCCGAGGCGTGCACGCCCATGAGGGCGAGGGCGTCCCCGATGGTGCAGATCACCTGGCCGCCGGAGCCCAGCAGCCAGTTGGCGCCGGCGCTTTGGGGGCTGTCGATGGGCCCCGGAACGGCCGCCACGGCCCGTCCGAGCCCCAGGGCCTGTTCTACCGTGTTCATGGCCCCTGACTTGTGCGGAGCCTCGACGACGATCACGAGACGCGCCAGAGCGGCAATAAGGCGATTTCGGTTGGGAAATGACCCGGCGTGGGCCCTGGACCCCGGGGCTTGCTCGGCGAGCAGGAGCCCCGCGGCCGCGATGGACTCGTGGAGGGCCCGGTGGCCGGCCGGGTAGGCGACGTCCACGCCCGTCCCCAGCACGGCGATCGTCCGCCCGCCGCCCCGCAGGGCTCCCCGGTGCGCCGCGGCGTCGATCCCCCTCGCCATCCCGGAGACCACCGGCACCCCGGCCGACGCGAAGGCGTAGCCAAGGGCGTCCGCTACCCGCTCACCATAGCTGGTCGAGTTCCGGGTCCCCACGACGGCCACGAGCCCGTGCCGGGCGGACAAAAGGTCCGCATTCCCCACAAGGTGGAGCTGCGCGGGGGGTGCCGCGAGGTCGCTGAGCGCCGAAGGCCACTTGGAAGAAGCCGGCGTCAAGACTCGAATGTCGAACGCCAATTCCGCCTCCCCATCGAAATGCGTCCGCGGCGTGGCTGCGAGGGTCGTCGCAGCGAATACTGGAGGGCTCCATAGACGGGGCGCGAAGCGCCCCCGTTCAGGCCCGACAATTGAGCGAAGACGACCCTCGCAGCCACGCCGCCGCGCGCAGAAGCTGCTACGCGTTGCCGGCCTTCTTCAGTTCGAGCAGTTTTCCCCACCACGCCCGCTTCAGCTCCTCCAGCCCCATCCGCGCCGGCGCCGAGATCGAGTAGACGCCGAACGCGCCCGGAGCATTGAGTTCCGGAACCATCTGTTCGCCCCACAGGTCGAGCTTCGAGAAGACCACGCAATGCGGCTTGCTGGCGAGTTCCGGCGAGTACGCGGCGATCTCGGCCCGCAGCTTGTCGTATTCCTCCTGCCATTCCATCACGTCGATCGGGATCAGGAAAGCCAGGATGCGCGTCCGCTCGATGTGCCGCAGGAACTGCAGGCCCAGCCCCTTCCCCTCGTGCGCGCCTTCGATGATGCCCGGAATGTCGGCGACCACGAAGGTGCGGTGATCGCTCATCTGCACGACGCCCAGGTTGGGCTGGAGCGTCGTGAACGGGTAGTCGGCGATCTTGGGGCGGGCCGCGGAGACGACCGAGAGCAGCGTGGACTTGCCCGCGTTCGGCTGACCGACGAGGCCGATGTCGGCGATCAGCTTCAACTCAAGCTCGAGCGTGCGGACCTGCCCTTCCTCGCCCGGCTGCCACTCGCGCGGCGACTGGTGCGTGGCCGTCACGAAGAAGGCGTTTCCCTTCCCGCCTCGGCCGCCCTTCGCCACGACGATCTCGTCACCGTGGGCGAGGATCTCGCCGAGTATTTCGCCGGTGTCCTGGTCCTTGATGACGGTGCCGGCGGGGACGGGCATGACTTCGTCGTGCCCCGATTTCCCGGTCTTGTTGTTTCCCATCCCGTGCTCACCGCGCTCCGCTTTCCAGTGGTCGCGGTAGGTGTAGTCGAGGAGGGTGCCGAGGTTGGTGTCGCCGCGGATGATGATGTCGCCGCCCTTGCCGCCGTCGCCGCCGTCGGGCCCGCCCATGGGGACGAACTTCTCGCGGCGGAAGGAGGTGCATCCCGATCCGCCGGTGCCGGCTTCGACGCGTACTGTGACTCTATCGATGAACATGCGTGCCTTTAGTTGTTCGTTTGCGCGCCGGCTTCTTTGAGTCGGCTCGCGTGCGCGTCGCTCGGTATTCGTTCTCGCTCAATTCTCGGGCCTGACTGGGCGCTTCGCGCCCTTGGTTTGACCCTCCAGTATTCGCGAGAACGAACACCGAGCGCCACGCACATCAGCTACGGGGATGCCGCCCGCCCCCTCCCCCCCCCCCCCGCCCCCCACTACTCTCCCCTTCCAAGCCCCTGCACCCCCCCTCAAGCCCTATTGCGCCCGAACCTTCGCCCCACGCCCCCCCGCCATCTCCAGAAAGTCCGGCTTCCCCGCCCCCCCAAGCGCGTCCAGCGTCGCGCCGACCCCGTCATCCGGCCCGCCCCCGGTGCGCGCGCCGTGCAGGTGCGAGTGCAGCTGCCGGTCCTGCCCGGCTGCCACGCACGCCGCCACGATGCAGAGCTCGCGCCGCCCCAGGTCCAGCCCCGGACGGCTCAGCACTTTTCCGTATCCTTCAACGATCATCCAGGTATCCAACTCTGGATGCAGCGCGACGATGTTCTGCCGCAGCTTCGAGTAGAACCGTCCGTACACGAGGGCGCAGGTCGCTTCGCCGGCTGAGAGGAAGTCGGGCGCCGGCTCGGGCACGGTCCCGCGCGCCGTCTCGTCCCCCGTCCCCACCGCCGTCCCTCGTCCCTTCGCCTCTACCCCCTCCTCGTTCCGTCCAGCAGTTCGACGCCACTCTCTCGCCGCGTTAAGGGCCCGCGGAAACCCGCAGAACAAGTACGACTGCAGGATCAGCTCCTCCACCCATAACTCAGGCGTCCCGGCCCCCGCGGTTTCCCGGAGCCCGTCGCGGACGTCCACTTCCGAACCGCCCGCGATGCGCGCCGCGAGGCGCACGAGTGCCCGGGTGGCAGAGTCAAACGTCAAGGTAGTGGCAGGCGCCGCACCGTCCGTCATCGAAACAATCCCGTCGTAATCGGGTAAGCGCAGCAGTGGCGGGCGGGAAAAAAAGGCGCGACGGGAGTCCCCTGCACCCTGTCTCCCCGCCCTCCTCCTCCTTAAGATACATCATTCACCAGCAGAGCTGACTGATCCCATGAAACTGATCCGACTGACCACGCTGTCCCTGCTTGCCACGTTCGCCCTCGCCGCGTGCCGGGGCGACAAGGTGCAGCCGGACGGCGAGGGCACCGATTCGGCCCTCACCCTCGAACAGCGCGAAGCCAAGAGGGTCGAGGAGTACAAGAAGCGCCAGGCGGCCTTCGCTGACTCCGTGCTGGGCAACGCCCGCGGCGTCACGGAAGTCGCCAAGAGCTACGGAAAGGGCGTCGAGGTCGGCAGCGTGCAGATGCGCGATTCGCTGATGAAGTACGTCGAAGCCACGCCCCAGTGCTTCAAGAACGCCCGCGACGTGGATCCGTACCTGGCCGGCACCGTGACCTTCTACATTCACATGAGCGTCGTCGGCTCTGACGTCGTGCGCGTGCAGACGAGCGAGTGGACGTCGCAGGCTGGCAACATCGCGGACAAGTGCCTCACCGACGCGGCGACGAAATGGAAGTTCCCGATGGGCGTGGCGAAGCAGGGGCAGTATGTGCTGCAAGTACAGTTTAAGTAGAGAAACAACAGAGAAGAAACAGAGAGACAACAGAGAGACAACAGAGAGGGCGCCCGCGAACTGCTCGGGGCGCCCTTCTTGCATCCGGCTAATCCGACGGCAGGACCGCGGGCACTGCCTCCCTCTGTCTCACTCGGTCGTGCTCTGTCCCACTCGGTCGTGCTCTGTCCCACTCGGTCGTGCTCTGTCTCACTCAGCCGAAATCCTGAGCTCCCCGACTCTCTCGCCGCGTGTGTTCTTCACCGGCCGCTCCACGTACTCCGCGAGCTTCTGGGGCAGTTCCGGGAAGATCTCGAGTGCCTGCAGCACCGCCACGACCGCCGCGTGCTGTGCCCGGACGGCGCCGTCTTCCACCTTGATGGCGAAGCCGATCTTCCGCTCCGGGATCATCACCGTGTGCACGCCCTCGGCGCCAACCTTGGCGAAGACTCGCCCCTGCGTCTCGTGCAGCAACACCGTGTCGAACCGGTCGGTGCCGCCGACGAGGGTGGGATTGGCGCGGATCGCGGCGCCGATGCGGGACGGCACCTCGTCGCCCGCCTCGATGGCGGCGCCGAGTCTGGCGTAGGCGAGCGCCATGCGATCGAGTGGCAGGGCCATCACCGCGGCGCTGCATCCGTCCACCGCCACGGCCATGTCGTCGAACGGCACGCCGCTCCAGCACGAGACTTCGCCGAGGCAGGCGCGCTGCACCTGGTGCTCGATGCGCTGGTAGCCGCGCGTGGGCCATCCCATCGTGTGGGCGCGCGCCAGCATCGCCGAATGCTTGCCCGAGCAGTTGTTGTGCAGTCGCGTGAGCGGGTGGCCGCTCTCGCGCCACAGCCGCGCGCCGCGCGCCGACAACGGCTCGTGCGGGCCGCAGGCCAGGTCGCCCTCCTCGAGGCCGATGGAGGCGAGCATCCGCTGTGCGATGGCCGTGTGCTCCGGCTCGCCGCCGTGCGACGCGCAGGCGAGGGCGAGTTCCTCGGGGCCCCACTGCAGCGTGTCGAATCCCCCCGACGTGAGCAGCGGCATCACCTGGAACGGCTTGGCGCAGGAGCGCCACATCGTGACGAGGTGCGGATCGCGCGCGCCGGCGATGAGCTGGTCCCCCTCGACGACGGCCGCGTGCACGCGATGCCGTGATTCCACGGTGTCGCCGCGCGTGACTTCGACGTCGAGGTGCAGATGGCGCATGGGGGAAGCTTAACGGCGGTACGGGGGAGGAGTGCAGGGGTTTGGGAGGAGGGAGGAGTGGAGTATGGAGGGAGCGGGGAGGAGGGGGACGGAGCGCTCGAGGAAGGCCTACGATGCGAACGAGGCGCGACTCGCATCGGAGTGTCCCCCACGGCGCTCGCCATGAAAGGCCGCCGCCTCGGGTATCGCTAGCCGAACAGGTCCGCATGGGAGCCAGTGCGCACGAAGACGATCTCGTCATCGCCGGGCAGGTACCATATCAGGAGAAAGTCCGGCTCGATGTGACACTCCCAGTGGCCCAGGTACTCGCCACGCAGAGGATGGCAGGCATACCGGGGCTCCAGTTTCTGGTCGTCCATCAAGCGTTCCATGGTGCGCTTGAGGTGCTCGATGTCCCACCCGCGCTTACGGGCGCGCCTGAAGTCGCGCCTGAATTGCCCCGTCAGCGCGGCCCGCCGCACGCTTACTCGTCGCGCTCGAGGTGGGCACGCAGCGCGGCAGCGCTTGTCAGCCGCGTGAGTCCACGTCCGGCCTCAGCGTCACGCATGGCGCGCAGCGTGGTGGCATTGGGGAGCGCTATGTCAAACGGGATCCCTCGCCGCAGAACGATCTGCTCATAGTAGAGCGTGATCGCCGTCGTCGCCGAGAGTCCGAGCTTCTCCAGCACACGCTCGGCGCGCGCCTTAAGCTCGGGCGCCACTCGGGCGCGCACGGTCGCCGACTTCGCCATGGACTGCTCCGGTTCTTGTGTCCAGGCAATTTGTAGCCCTTTTGGGCTACACGCAATGCGGGAGCACTTTGCGTCCGACGCAGGCAGTCGACGAAGGAGAGAGCGGAGCATGCCGAAGACTGGCGAGGAGCGTGGTCCGGCGCGTCACCGGTCGAACGCAACGTGTGGCGGAATCGTGCGCAAGCCTGTCGCCGCGGCGACAAAGTCCGTCGCCGAAGCCGAACGAGGCGTGACGCGGGGGACCGCTTCTGCGAATACTCGAGGGCCCGAGGGCGCAGAGCGCCATCGGGCCCGAGAATTGAGCAGGGGCGGTCCCCCGCGTCGCGACTCGCGAGCCGAAGCGCTACGAACGCCGCGGCGAAAGCGTCGCCACGACGATGCCCGTGAGGATGACCGCGCCTCCCACCAGCGTCCGCACCGACGGCACCTCGGCGATCGCCGGCACCAGGAAGGCGATGATCCCCGCCCCCACCGGCTCGCCGAGCATCACCAGACTCACGGTGGGGGCGCTCACGTGCTTGAGCGCCCAGTTGAAGCCCGTGTGCCCCAGCAGCATCGGCCCCAGCGCGATGGCGGCGAAGATCGTCAGCTCGCGCGGCGGTTGCGGTGCCAGCTGCACGCCGGTGACGGCAGAAAAGCCCAGGAGCACCACGAAGCACGTGCCGTACACCAGCGTCACGTATGGCCACACATCGAGCTTCGCGCGCAGCCGCCGCGCCGAGAGGTAGTAGAACGCCACGGTTAGAGCGCCCAGCAACGCCAGCGCATTTCCCAGCAATTCCGTCCCCCTGCACCCCACCGTGCCCGTGCCCCTGCACCCCACCGTGCCCGTGCCCGCAGTCGAGAAGTCCCCCCATGCCACCACCGCAGCTCCGATGAGCCCGATGATCGTCCCCACGATCTGTCGCTTGGTGGGCCGCTCGCCGAGCCAGAGCGCCGACCCCGCGATCATCGCCACCGGGTGCAGGTTCACGAGAAGCACCGACGCCGCCACCGTGGTCATGCCGAGCGAGGCGATCCAGCTCCAGAAATGCACCGCCAGAAAGGCGCCGGCGGCGACGGCGATGCCGAGGTCCTTGGTGCTGAGTCCCTTCCACTGCCGCCATCCGCGCGTCCAGACGAGCGGCGCCGCGACGATGAGCAGCGAGAAGCCCAGACGCCATGTCGCGATGGCAAGAGGAGGAGCCTCGCTGAGGCGCGCGAGGGGGCCGGAGGTGGAGATTCCGATGAGCGCGATGGCGAGGACCAGGATTAGCACGCGGGGAATATGGCGGTCGTGAGGACAGGTGGGCAGATTTGGGGGACGAGGGCGGAGTGAGGGGGATTGGTTCGGGGGGACGGGAGGAGTGCGGGGGGGCGGGTGGGGTGAGGGGGGACGGGCAGGGCGGCCCTCCTGGACCCGCGCAACCTGCCGCCTTGGCGCCTCCCCCGCC
>CAYQCP010000050.1:0-24873 GCA_964416005.1 uncultured Gemmatimonas sp. | reverse complement strand
GGCGACCGCGGCACGGGCAAGACGGCCGTCGCCGTGGACACGATCATCAACCAGAAGGGCCAGGGCGTCATCTGCGTCTACGTCGCCATCGGCCAGAAGGCCTCCACCGTGGCCTCCGTGGTGGAGAAGCTGAAGGAGTCGGGCGCGATGGAGTTCTCCATCGTCGTGGCCGCCACGGCCTCCGACCCGGCCCCGATGCAGTACATCGCCCCCTACGCGGGCGTGGCGATGGCCGAATACTTCATGTACAACGAGGGCAAGGCGACGCTGGTCGTGTACGATGACCTGTCCAAGCAGGCCGCCGCCTACCGCCAGATCTCGCTCGTGCTGCGCCGCCCGCCGGGCCGCGAAGCCTACCCGGGCGACGTCTTCTACCTGCACTCGCGCCTCCTCGAGCGCGCCGCCAAGATCTCCAACGACCCCAAGGTCGTCGACGGCGTGAACATCCTCGCCCCGGGCGGCTCGCTCACGGCGCTGCCGATCATCGAGACGCAGGCCGGTGACGTGTCGGCCTACATCCCGACGAACGTCATCTCCATCACCGACGGCCAGATCTTCCTCGAGTCCGACCTGTTCTTCTCGGGCGTGCGCCCCGCCATCAACGTCGGCATCTCGGTGTCGCGCGTCGGCGGCTCGGCGCAGATCAAGGCGATGCGGTCGGTGGCCGGCCGCCTGCGCCTCGACCTCGCCCAGTACCGTGAGCTCGAGGCCTTCGCGGCCTTCGCGTCGGACCTCGACGCCGCCACCAAGCGACAGCTCGACCGCGGCGCCCGCACGGTGGAAGTGCTGAAGCAGGGGCAGTACCGTCCGATGCCGGCCGAGCAGCAGGTGATGATCATCTTCGCCGTGACCAACGGCTTCATCGACGACGTGCCGGTGGCCAAGGTGCGCGAGTGGGAGGCGGGCTTCCTCGCCTACATGGCGGCCAAGTTCCCGCAGGTGGGCGACGCAATCCGCAAGGAGAAGGTGCTGTCGAAGGAGACCGAAGCGGCGCTGAAGCAGGCGATCGAGTCGTACAAGAAGTCGATCGCGTGATCACGCCTCCCGTCTCCCGTCTTCCGTCTCCCCTCTTCCGTCTGCATCTGATCCATGGCTAAAGGCAGAGAGCTCGTCGGCCGCATCAAGTCCACCGAGAACACGCGGAAGATCACGCGGACGATGGAAATGGTGGCCACGTCCAAGCTGAAGCGATCGGCCGACCGTGTGGCCGCCGCCCGTCCGTACGCGACGGCGCTCGGCGACGTCATCTCGAGCCTGTTCAACGCCGACCTCGCCGAGCGCTTCCCGCTGCTCCGGCAGCCGGCGGCCGAACGGCGCGTGGCGGTGCTGCTGATCACGGCCAACCGCGGTCTTTGCGGCGGCTTCAACGCCAACCTCATCAAGGAGGCGCGCCTCACGGTCGCCTACCTCGAGGAGCAGGGCGCCACGGTGGACCTGCATGTCGTGGGCCGCAAGGGCATCGGCTACTTCCGCTACATCGGCCGCGACCTCGCGACGGCGCGCACCGACATCGGCGACATCCCGACGGCGGCCAACGCGGCGTCGCTCGTGGACGGTCTCATGGCCGACTTCGCCGCCGGCGTGCTCGACGCGGTGTACGTGGTGCACTCCAAGTTCAACTCGGTGCTCTCCACGCCGCCGCAGACGGTGCGCGTGTTGCCGGTGGCGGCGCCGAAGCGCTCGGGCGCCGGGCGCGACTACCTGCTGTACCCCTCGGCGGACGCGATCCTGACGGAGCTGCTCCCCTCGTACGTGCGCAACGCGGTCTACCGCGCGCTCGTCGAGACGGCCGCCGCCGAGCAGGCGTCGCGGCGCACCGCCATGAAGAGCGCCACCGATAACGCGGGGGAGATGCTGAACCTCCTCCGTCGCACCTACAACCGCGCCCGCCAGGCCAACATCACGCAGGAGATCGCCGAAATCGTCGGCGGCGCTGCTGCACTCCAGGGTTGACCATACTCATGACGACTGCCACTGCCACTGCCACGAATGTCGGGACGATCGTCCAGATCATCGGTCCCGTGCTCGACGTCGAGTTCGCGCCGGACCATCTCCCCGACCTGTACAACGCCCTCGAGGTGAAGGTCATCAACGCCAGCGGCACGCACATCCGCGTCGTCGCCGAGGTGCAGCAGCACATCGGCCGCAACCAGGTGCGCGCGGTGGCCATGAGCACCACCGACGGGGTCGTCCGCGGCATGGAAGCCGTGGACCTCGGGCGCGCGATCTCGGTGCCGGTCGGCACCGCGGCGCTCGGCCGCATCCTCAACGTGCTCGGCGAGCCGGTGGACAACGGGGCCGACATTCCCGCGTCGGTGGAGCGCTGGCCGATCCACCGCAAGCGCCCGGACTTCGTGAACCTCGAGCCCAAGACCGAGATCTTCGAGACGGGCATCAAGGTCATCGACCTCATCGCGCCGTTCGTGAAGGGCGGCAAGATCGGTCTCTTCGGCGGCGCCGGCGTGGGCAAGACGGTCGTGATTCAGGAGCTCATCAACAACGTGGCCAAGGGCCACGGCGGCAAGTCGGTCTTCTGTGGCGTTGGCGAGCGCACGCGCGAGGGGAACGACCTCTACCTCGAGTTCCAGGAAGCGGGCATCCTGGAGAAGGTGGCGCTGATCTACGGCCAGATGAACGAGCCGCCCGGCGCGCGTCTGCGCGTGGGACTGACCGGCCTGACCGTCGCCGAGTACTTCCGCGATCGCGAGAAGGCGGACGTGCTGGTCTTCATCGACAACATCTTCCGCTTCACGCAGGCCGGTTCGGAAGTGTCGGCGCTCCTCGGCCGCATGCCGAGCGCCGTGGGCTACCAGCCGACGCTGGCGACGGAGATGGGCGACTTGCAGGAGCGCATCACCTCCACGCGCGACGGCTCGATCACGTCGGTGCAGGCCATCTACGTGCCGGCCGACGACATCACCGACCCGGCGCCGGCGACGGCGTTTGCGCACCTCGACGCCACGGTCGTGCTCTCGCGCGCCATCACCGAGCTCGGCATCTACCCCGCGGTGGACCCGCTCGCGTCGGGCTCGCGCATCCTGGACCCGCAGTTCATCGGCGAGCGCCACTACAAGGCGGCCACCGAGGTGCAGCGCATCCTGCAGCGCTACAAGGAACTGCAGGACATCATCGCCATCCTCGGCATGGACGAGCTGTCGGAAGAGGACAAGAAGGTGGTGGGCCGCGCCCGCCGCATCCAGCGTTTCATGTCGCAGCCGTTCGCGGTCGCCGAGCAGTTCACGGGCATCACCGGCAAGTACTGCAAGATCGAGGAGACGATCTCGTCGTTCGAGCGTCTCTGCGCGGGCGAGTTCGACCACCTCCCGGAGCAGGCGTTCTTCATGGCCGGCCCGATCGAAGACGTGGTGGAAAACGCCAAGAAGCTGCAGGCCTAGGCGATGCTCAAGGTCTCGGTGGTCTCGCCGGAAGCGACCCTCTTCGAAGGGGAGGCGTCGTCCGTGGTGGCGCCTGCCTTCGACGGCGAGGTCGGCATCCTGCCGAGCCACGCACCGATGATCACGGTGCTGGGGCAGGGGACGCTGCGCGTGAACGGCGCCACGAACGCACGGTTCACCGTGTCGGGCGGCTTCGTGCAGGTGGTGGACGACACCGTGCGCGTCGTCACCGAGAAGGCGACAGCGCTCTAGTTTCGCTTCCATAGGTATTTCCGAGGGCCGCTCATTCGTGGGCGGCCCTTGCTGTTTGGGCGGGTGCGGGGAACGGCACCTGCATACCACGGATGACACGGAAATTGGGGGATTGCACGGATCCTGCCTTTGGAGGTGTTCTGTTCACGGGCAGGTTCCGACTGATCCCTCAGGTTCCGTGACATCCGTGGTATGCGGTGGAAATAGCCCTCAGGCAGCAGTCGTCGTCGCCCGTAGGATCAGAACGCAGGTCTGCGTATCTTATCCGGATGCGAATTCCAGTTCTCTTGCTCGGCCTGACACTGACCATTTCCACCGCGCCGGCCCAGGCCCCCGCGCGGTCCGTCGCCATTCCGCGCCTCGACGCGCGCATCACCGTGGACGGCGCGCTCGACGAGCCCGCCTGGGCGCGGGCGACGCTGCTGGACGGCTTCCGGCAGTACATGCCGTCCGACAGCCGCCCGGCGCAGGAGAAGACCGAGGTGCTCGTGTGGTACGCGCCGGACGCCCTGATGGTGGGCATCCGCGCGTACACGGCCGACGTGGCGTCGCTGCGCGCCACGCGCGCCGACCGGGACAAGATCGACAACGATGACCGCGTCATCCTGTACCTGGACACGTTCAATGACCAGCGGCGCGCGTTCATGTTCGGCGTCAACGCGCTGGGCGTGCAACTCGACGGCGTGCGCACGGAGGGCGCGTCGAGCGCGACGCGGATGTTCGGCGGAAACATCGACTACAACCCCGACTTCTACTACGAGTCGCGCGGCCGCCTGACGCCGCAGGGCTACGAAGTGGAGCTCCGCATTCCGTTCAAGAGCCTGCGGCTGCCGGGCACGGGCGCGCAGGCCTGGGGATTCAACGCCCATCGCTTCTCGCCCGCCACCGGCTATGAGGATACGTGGACCGACGTGCGGCGCGCTGGCGCGAGCTTCATCGCGCAGGGTGGCACGCTCACCGGGCTGCGCGACCTCGAGCGCGGCGTCGTCACGGAGGTGCAGCCGTTCGTGACCGCCACCCAGGCCGGGTCGCGCGATGCGGCCGGCGACTTCACGCGCGGGAGCACCATCACCACGGCGGGCGCCAACCTGCGGCTCGGCTTCACGCAGCTCTCGCTCGACGCGACGTTCAATCCCGACTTCAGCCAGGTGGAGAGCGACGCCGGGCTGGTCACGCTCAATGAACGCTTCGCGCTGTTCATCCCCGAGAAGCGGCCGTTCTTCCTCGAGGGGATCGAGCTGTTCGCGACGCCGAACCAGCTGGTGTACACCCGGCAGCTGGTGGACCCCTCGGTAGGCGGCAAGGTGACGGGCAAGCTCGGCGCCTACAGCGTGGCACTCCTCAGTGCGCAGGACCATCAGGCGGCAGGGAACGCGCAGTTCCAGATCGGTCGCCTGCGGCGCGACCTCGGCGCCGGATCGAACCTCGGCCTGACGTTCGCCGACAAGGAGCGCGCGGACGAGTACAACCGCGTCGTGGCGGCCGACGTGCGCTGGGTGCACCACAAGCTCTACTACTTCGAGGGGCAGCTCGGCACGGCGGCCACGCGCAGCGCGGCGGGCTCCACGCAGCAGGGCGCCATCTGGAAGCTCGAGCATGACCGCACGGGGAGGCACTGGGGCTACAACTTCCAGTGGATCGACATCGGCCGGGAGTTCCAGAGCCAAGCGGGATTCGTGCCGCGCACGAACGTCACGAGCTGGCACTGGTTCAACCGCCTGTCGTGGTACGGCGCCCCGGGCGCGCTGCTCGAGAGCGTGACCACGTTCTTCGGCCCCACCCGCATCTGGCGGGCGGCCGGCGGGCTCTCCAGCGCCCCGCTCGAGGGACGGGACAACATCACCTTCATGCTGCGCCTCCGCGGCGGATGGAACATCACCACACAGACGGGACGCCAGTTCTTCTACGTCGATCCCGCGGCCTACGCGCGATACACCGTGGGGTCCGGCTCGACGGCGCTGCTCTACCAGCCGGCAAGCTGGCAATCGGGGCTGGCGGACGTGGGCGCCACCCTTGCGTCGCCTGTGCTGCAGCGCGTCAACGCGACGGTCTCGGTGCAGCGCACGACGTCACCCATCTTCGCCGAGGGATCGCGCGGGACGGACCTCCGGATCTCCGGTTCCCTGTCGCTGCGCCCGACCAGCGCGGCGCGCGTCGAAGCCACCCTCGCCTCGTCGCGCATCACGCGTCGGCTCGACGGGTCGGAATACGCCCGCACGCTGATCCCTCGCGTGAAGGCGGAGTACCAGCTTACCCGCGCGATGTTCGTGCGCGTCGTGGGCGAGTACCGGTCGGAGCGGCGCGATGCCCTGCGCAGCGCGGACGACGGGCGCACGCTCTGGGTGAACCAGTCGCAGAGCGTGCCGACGGCGTCGAGCCGCCTGCGCATGGACTGGCTGGCGTCGTACCAGCCGACGCCGGGCACGGTGGCCTTCTTCGGCTACGGCTCCGGCAGCGCCGCGCCGCGGGCCGATGAGTTCTCCGACCTGCGGCGGAATGACGACGCGTTCTTCGTGAAGCTGGCGTATCAGTTCAGGCGTTAACTCGTGTTCTCGTTTCTTCGTGTTTTCATCACAGAGACACGGAGGAGCACGGAGGGCCACGGAGGACTGCCACGGAGGACTGCCACGGCAACTTCCTGGGGGAACTGCGCGCGCCACGCGAGGTTCTGCGTGGCGCGATGTCGTTACTCCAGTCGTTGTAGTCCTCTGTGGCCCTCCGTGCTCCTCCGTGTCTCTGTGATGAAGAACTCTTCACCCCTCGCCCCTGTGACCGGAGCCTTTCGCATTCGTCTGGGGTAGGAACCTCCTGTCCCCAGTCGGAGAACTGATCCGTGAATCGCCTTCTGTTTGCCGTCCTTCTCGTCCCCGCCATGGCGGGTGCGCAGTCGTATACGTACCCGTCGTTCCAGCTGCCGACGCTCGTCGAGCGCGAGTACAACTTCGCCGCCGCCGACGGTGGGCGGGCCGGCGCCACGCTCCTGTTCCAGTGGCGCGAGGCCGTCTCGCCGCTCTGGCAGGTGGGCATCGACGCCGGCCTCGCCGATCCCGATGGCAACGCCTCGTCGCGGCTCGTGCTCGGCGGCCACGCCGCCCGCCAGCTGACGCGCGCCACGACCGAGTTCCCCTTTGACGTCGCGCTGACCGCGGGCCTCGGCTTCTCGGGCGTGGACGGCCACAACGTGGTGCGCATCCCGCTCGGTGCATCGGTGGGCCACCGCTTCCTGCTCGACAACGGAATCAGCCTCACCCCGTTTGCGCACCCGCGGCTCTCGCTGGACCGCTGCAATGACTGCAAGCTCGGAGAGGGCGACGGCAAGCTCAACGTCGCAGTGGACGTCGGGGGGAGCGTGCAGCTGACCGATCAGGTCGCCTTGCGCGTCGCGGCGACCGCCGGTGGGAGCGACTACCTGGGCTCCGGCAACGGCATCGGATTCAGCGTGGCGTGGACTCCCAAGGGGCTTAGAAAATAGACTGAGGATCTGGAATCCGGATCGCGATCGAGGATCGGGATTCCGGAATGCGACCCTGATTGCCAGCGAGGCCGGAGCGCACCGCGCTGCCGGCCTCTGTTGTCTCTCTGTTGTCTCTCTGTTGTCTGTCTGTTGTTTCTCTGCGCTGCTACAGCAGCGCCGCCACCAGCGCATACGACCGCTCCGCGGCGCCAATCCCCGAGCGCACCATCTCGCGCGCCTGCCCACCGGCGCTTTCACGCGCTGCGGCGTCGGACAGCCAGCTGACGAGCGCCGAACCCAGCTCCTGTGCGTTGGCGGTTGCGCGGCCGCCCTGCGCGGCGACGAGCAGGCCGGCGTCGCGGCTGTCGGTGCAGCGCGGGCCAAAGAGGACGGGCGCGCCGAACGCCGCCGGTTCGATCACCGAATGCAGGCCGGCGGAATGGAACCCGCCGCCCACATACGCGACATCGGCCAGCGCATACAGGTCGCCGAGCACCCCCACGCGGTCCACCACGACGACGTCGGCGTTGTCGGCCCCGGGAGCGCCGAGCCGCGCCGTGCGCAGCGATGCGCGCGCCGTCCACGCCTCGATGGCGGCGAGGTGCGCGTCCGTGGTCTCGTGCGGGGCGATGACGAGCCGCGCTGCGGGAACTGCGGTCCGCACGTTGCGCCATGCGTCCTCCAGCACTTGCTCGTCGCTGGGCCACGTGGAGCCGGCCACGAGCGTGGGGCGCGTCGAGACGAGCGGAGCGATGAGCGGCGAGGCGCGGTCCACGGCCTGCGCACGCGCCCACACCTGGTCGTAGCGCGTGTCCCCCGTCACCCGCACCCGCGCCGGGTCCACGCCCAGCGTCACGAGGCGCGCCGCGTCCGCCTCATCGACGGCGCCGACCACCCGCATCGAGGCGTACGCGTCGGTCAGCAAGGCGCGCGCCACGGCGCCACGGCGTGCCGATCCCTCGGCGAGCGTCGCGGCGATCATCGCGACAGGGATGCCGCGGCGCACCGCTTCATCTACGAGCACGGGCCAGACATCGAGCTTGCTGAAGACCAGTGCGGAGGGGCGTATCGCGCCCATCACGGCGCGGGCGCCCCGGCGCGTGTCGAACGGGAGATAGTCCGCGTAGTCGGCGCCGACGCGCGACGCGAAGGCGGCCGCGCTGCTCGAGAAGTGCGTATACACGACCTGGACGTCCGGACGGCGCTGGCGCAGCAGGTCAATGACGGGGCGCGCCTGCAGGCCTTCGCCCACCGAGGGCGCGTGGAGCCAGACGAGCGGCCGTGACGGATCACGGTGCACAGCGCCCCAGGCGGCGAACCGTTCCAGCACCCCGCGGCGTCCCACCAGCGACGCCGCCATCTTGCCGTCGCCGCCGCGCGCGGCGGCCGCCGCCCACTCAGCGAGCGTTCCCGCGGTGGCGTAGGCGGCGCGCAGCGCGACGTTCACGCCAGGCGCGACCTATTGGCCGGCGGGCTTCGCCGCGAGCGCCGCGTTGATCGCCCCGCGAAACGTCGCGAGCGGCTGCGCGCCCACCAGCGGCTGGCTGCCGACGAAGAAGGTCGGGGTGGACTGCGCGCCCGCGTTGGTGGCTCGCGACTCGTCACTCTGGATCAGCGGCCCCATCACGCCCGACTTCACGCAGGCGCGCAGCGCGTCCACGTCGGCGCCCGCGTCGCGCGCGAGACTTTCGAAGAACGGGTGCGCGTCGGCGAGGTTCGCCCACTCCTGCTGCGTCCGGAACATCGCGTCCTGCACGGGCCAGAACTTGCCCTGCACGCTCGCGCACATCGCGGCGTGCGCCGCGGGCGCCGCGTTGGCGTGCATGCTGAGCGGGAGATTCATGTAGGCGACGCGGATCTTGCCCGTCTCCACGTACTCCTTGCGGATGGCGTCCCAGGACTCGTCGTGCCACTGCTTGCAGAACGGGCACTGGAAGTCGCTGATGATGATCACCCACACGGTGGCGCTGGGGCTGCCGATGATGCGGCCGGCGTCGGCCTTCGCCAGCACCGTCGCCGAGGAGTCGAGCGCGGCCGGCGGACCCTGGGGGCGCAACGAGGCGGCATCGTCAGCCCGCGTGGCCGCCGCCGCGCCGTTGTTGCCGGAGCAGCCAATCACGGTGAGCGCGAGGGCCGACGTATAGTAGAAGGAGCGAAGCATCAGCGGAGTGGGAAGTCGGAGCGAATGCGGTGCACGGCGGGCGCCGCGCGGTCCAGTACATAAGTGTAGTCGCCCTGTTCACCGAGCGCGACGGCAAAGCCGACTTGGCGCGCGAGGCCGAGCACCGTGCCGCGCGCCGCGCGCGCATCGAGGACGAACAGCCCCTCGCCGCCACCCGCCACGTAGAGGCGCTCGCGCGTGATCACGGCGTCGTACGCGAAGCGTGCACCCGTCCAGAGGAAGCGCTCGCGCGCCGTCGTGCCGCCGTCGGTGTCAAACAGCCAGAGGCCGCGCTCGCCCGCCGCCACCGCCACGCGCGTGCCGTCGGTGCGAACGGAGCGGGCGCCTCCGCGCAGGCGCGCCGACGAGCGCTGGACGAGCGAGTCGCCCGCCATCGTGAGCGCCAGCAGCGCGCTGTCCGTGGCCACCCACAGCACGCCGGCCCGCGCGTCAACGGTCATCGCCCGCACCGGCGCGCCTGCCGGGCGCGCTCGCCACGAGGTGTCCGCGGCGCCGCGCGCCGGCGCCAGCTCCACCCGATCGCCGACGCCCACCACGCGCCGTCCGCCCAGCGTGGCGACGGCGACGATGTCACCGTCGCGTACGCGCGCGCCCACGGCTGAATCGGCGGCGAACTCGTACAACCCGCTGGACGCGGCGACCGTCACGGCATCGACGCCGATCTCCACGCCGCGCACACCGCGAATGCCGGTGGCGCGACGCGCCAGCGCCCTCGGCGCCCCGTCAGTCGTGAAGAGCTGCACGCCGCCGGCGCCGCCCGCCGCGCCTCGCCGGACGCCCACCGAGAGCCACTGCGGCTCGCCGGGCAGGGCCAACTGCTGGCCTGCGGCGTACACCGGCGCCCCGCGGCGGTAGCGCAGCGCGTGCGCCTGGTCCCTCTCGCGCCCCATCAGGTAGCCGACGGCGCCCCCGATGCCCACGCTGAGGGGAAGCACGCAACTCGGCCCCGTGCACGAGCCCACCGGATCATCGGCGTTGCCGAGGAAGTACGCCGAGGCGGCGAGTGCCGCTGCCGCGCCCATCACGAACGGCATGACGATGCGCCGCGGAATGCGTCGGTTCGCACGCTGCTCCTGCGGGGCGTCAGGTGCGGGTGCCTGCTGGGCTGCCGCCTGATGCGCCGCAAGGAGAACGGCGAGCCCCAGGGTGCGCAGGCGCACGCGGCGAATGGCGGTCACGGGGTGGGGCGCTCCAGCGTGAGAATGCGTTCCGTGCGCGTCGCACGACCCGAGGACAGGTCGGCGACCTCGAGCGTCAGGGCATAGCGACCAGCCGGCGCATCGCCGAGTCCAAGCGCCAGTTGGTGCGGTACGGTCGCGCCGGCGGCGACCTGCCGTTCGTAGGCAATCGACACCTGCTCGTCTCCCACGGCGCTCAGGCCCACGGCGTCGGCAATGCCGCCAATGACGCGCGCACTGAACGACCGGCCGCGGTCGATCGAGAGGATGCGCACCGTCACGCGCACGCGCAAGCGCGCCGCCCCGTCGGCCAGCGCCCCCGCGTTGTATGTCTCCCAGTACAGCGCCACCGTGTCGCGCGCCGCGAATCGCATCGCCGGGTTCGCGTCGATGCGGAACGCCTCGCGCGTGACCGGTTCGCCCTCCGTCGTGATGCGGTCGGCGATGACCAGATCGGACATGTCGGGCGACCCCGCGGCGCCCAGCGGCATCACGCCAAGCGTGCCGTCCCCCCGTGCCCCCCGTCCCGTGTCCGGCTGCCGCGCCTCGATGCGGTACGCATATTCGCGTCCCGGCGTCACGGTGCGCGCCCAGCTGCGCCGCAGCGGGTTCGCGGACGCGCCGGCCGCCACCCGCATGGAATCGCGAATCATCTGCGGTGTCCGCTGTGCCGCGTCATCGCCAAAGGCGAAGCCCCCCTCGACGAGCGCGGGGGAGAGGTCCACGTCGGCGAGCATCCGGTCGGTCGGAATCTGCGCGAACAGCTCCACCCGAGTTCCCGACGTGCCGCGGAAGCGCGCCACCTGCACTGCGACGGTGTCGAGCCGCAGCGTCGCGTGGACGTCGTCGAGGCTCATGGGGATGATGCGGCGCGCGTTGTCGGCGTACGCGCGGAAGTTGCCCGCGAAGGAGGCGGCGTTGATGGCCGGCGGCCCGCGAAAGACGAACCGCAGTGACGAGGCGGGATACCACCACACCGTAATGACGCGCGCCATGCTCTCGGCGCCGTTCACGTCCTGTGTTTCCGGCGCGAGGGTCGCAATCACGCCCGGCGCGCCGTAGCGAATCCACACCTGGCCGCGGTCGGTGCGCCAGCCGGGGAGCTGCGCCTCCTCCGACGTGAAGCGCAGGTCGGCGTACGCGACCCGCGCCAGCAGCGCCACGCGCGCTTCATTGACTGGGGTCAGCGCGAGCGGGTCGGCCGAGCGCCACCACGCCTGCTCCGTAGCCTCTCGCTCGGCGGCGGGAACGGTGGCCAGATGTGCCGCATCATCGGGTCGCAGCCATTGGGTGACGTCGAGCATCTCGCGCCGCACGGGAGCGGGGAGGAGCGCGAGCGCCGAGTCGAAGGCGACGGCAGACTCCTCGAGCCGGTCGCGGGCGTACAGCGCGAGGCCGAGTGCCATCCACGTGCGCGGCGCCGCGGGCTGGCGATGCGCGAGCGTGGTGGCGAGCGGGAGCATCTCGGCGCCGCGCCCCGACTCGTACAGGAGCGCGAGCAGGTCGGCCGCGGCGCCTTCATGCGACGAGTCGGCGGCGAGCGCGGCGTGGAAGTGCTCCTCGGCCTTCAGCCGGTCAATGTCGCCCGCATCGGCCACGGGCGCGGAGCGCTGGTCGAGGAAATCGCGGATGTAGTGCCAGTCATTGGCGGCGGACTCGAAGTCGAGCGACGTCGTGGTGCCGGTGAGGATGCGGCGATGGCGCAGGGCGTTGAAGCGTCGCGCGGAGACAAGGCCCAGCTCGTACTCGACCACGGCGAGCAGGCGCGCGTCGCCGCGTGCGCGCGCGGCGCGCTGCGCCTTGGCGAAGAGCCGCTCCGCCTCGATGCGGAGGAATGGCGTCTTCAGCCGCAGCCGGCCGAGCTCGAGCAGGTAGAGCGGGTTGTTGGGGTCGAGGTCGAGCGCGCGTTCCAGCTTGTCGCCCGCGCGGCGGCGCCGGAGGACGTCATCGAGGGCGAGCCCCATCTCGGAACGGCGCGAGAGCACGACACCGTGGTCGTAGAAGGCGCCGGCGAATCGGGGCGCACGCCGTTGGACAGTCTCAAGTCCATCGAGGGCGGCGGCAGTGTCGCCGCGCGCGAGCTGGAGCCGGGCCGCCTGGTAGATCGAGTCTACCGCGGTCGAGAGCGACCGCGCGGCCTGCGCGCCGAGTGTCGCCGGCAGGAGCGCGAGCGCGCCGGCCGCGAGCGAAGCGACGGCGAGAGGACCGAGGGGGCGCATCACGCACTAGAATACGGCCTCTGACGGGCGGCCGTCACCACGAGCGCCGCTGCGGAGCGCAAGTCGGCGTGGAACTTCGCGACGTCCGCGAGGCGTCAGCAAGCTGTACAGCCGGGCGCGTCGCGCACGCGAGCGGCGGGCCGTAGCCGCCTGTTAGTCAAAGGCTTGGGTGCCTGCGTGCAAAAACGGAACGGTCTGTAGGGGATTGCCCGATGAGACCGGTTGCACAAATCCCCACCGATCCATAGGATATGCGGCTGTGACGGAGCTCACGCTTCCCGGGTAGGGGAGAGTGTGCAGCCCTTGGGCTCCTCGGCCCCAGGGTGCGGTGCTTTTGTAGGATGCGTGACGGTTACGAAACGGCGCTCGCGTGTGAAGAACGTCGTTCGGGATCGAGCAGTTTCGGGTGTCCTCGCAGGCACTGTCGGACGTACTCCGTGGTCCTGCCGAAGTTCCGCCCCCCGCCTGACGTTTTGCCCCCGCACGGGGGCAGCAGCGCGAAGCACTTGTATGGAAGCAGGTTCAGTTCTTCACCTTTTTGTTGAGGGAGTCCGATGACCATGAGTACTCGGTTCCGCTGGATTACGACCGCAGTACTGGCTCTCCTGTTCAGCGTCTCGGCGTCTGCGTCCGCGCAGAACGTCACCATCACCGGTAAGGTGCTGTCGGACGCTGGCCAGCCGCTGTACGGAGCCAACGTAGTGATCGAGGCCCTGCAGATCTCGGTCGGTACCACCGCGCAAGGTGTGTACACGATCGTGGTGCCAGGGGCGCGCGCACGGGGACAGATCGTCAACATGCGCGTTCGTGCGATCGGGTATCAGCCGCAGGTGATGAACGTGCAGCTCTCACCGGGCACCCAGACGCACAACTTCGAGATGAAGATTGACGTCAACCGCCTGAACCAGGTGGTGGTGACCGGCGTGTCCGGCGCGACGGAAGTGAAGAAGCTCGCCTTCACCGTGGCGCAGGTCTCGCAGGCTGACGTGCCGGTCGCGGGCTCCAACGCGCTCTCGCAGCTGCAGGGCAAGGTGGCGGGCGCCAACATCGTGTCGGTCAGCGGCCGGCCGGGTGCGGCTCCGTCCATCATTCTTCGCGGCCCGCAGTCGATCAACGCGCAGAATCGTGGCCAGGAGCCGCTGTATATCATCGACGGCGTGGTCTCGCAGGGCGGCCTGCAGGACATCAATCCGCAGGATATCGAGAACGTCGAAGTGGTGAAGGGCGCCGCTGCGTCGTCGATGTACGGATCGCGCGCCGGCAACGGCGTCATCCAGATCACGACGCGCTCGGGCAAGAACTCGCAGGACGGCATCAAGTTCCGCGTCAACGCGGAGTACGGTTCGTCGGACGTCGAGAACATCCTGCAGATTCCGAATTCGCACCCGATGCTGATGGACCAGGACTACAAGCGCTTCTGCGTCATCACGAGCGGCGCGCCCGATTGCACGCGGACGGCGGACATCTACGCCGAGGCGTATCGCATCAACGACCAGGGCACCGACTTCTCGCTGCCGCCCGTGAACTTCGTCAACGACGGCGGCATCTCGCGTAACCCGGGCCAGGTCAACATGCGCGGGCTCTACCTTTCGAATCCGTTCCCGCGAGCCGGGTCACCGTTGCGCCAGCTCCTCACGAGGGGCCAGCAGTACAACAACACGCTGGACGCGACGGGTCGTGTCGGCCGTACGAACTTCTTCGCCTCGGCGAACATGTTCCGCCAGCAGGGTTCGCTGCGCTTCATGGACGGCTACCAGCGCAACTCGATCCGCCTGAACATCGACCAGCAGATGGCGGGCAACTGGAACTTCGGCGTGCGCACGGCCTTCACGGACGCCATCGACAACGACGGCGGCGTGCAGTGGCTGTACCTCTCGCGCCAGTCGCCAAACTCCGAGTTGCTGCGTCGCGACTCGAAGGGACGTCTCTTTGTACGTACCATCCCGCAGTCGAGAGGCGCGCAGAACTACAATCCGGCGTACTACGCGGAGAATTATCGTCCGCGCAACCGCATCACCCGTTTCGTTGGCGCCCTGAGCGCCAAGTGGCAGCCATTGACCTGGCTGGACGCCTCGGCCGAGTTCGGCTATGACGGCCGCAGCAACCACCGCGAGTCGCAGGCCGACCGCGGATTCCGCACGACGGCCGCGAACTCCAACAACCTCGGCTATCTCGACTGGAGCGACAACAAGTCCTACGCGCTCAATGGCGCCGCGATGGTGACGGCGCGCAAGTCGTGGTTCGACAACGCGCTGGACTCCCGCCTGACGCTCCGCACCTCGTACGAGGCGTCGGACGACCGCGGCGGCAGCTACGGCGGCGTGCAGCTTGCCGTGCCGGGTCTCGAGGATCCGAACGCCGTGGTGAGCGGTCAGTACATCGGCGGCTTCTCAGAGCAGGTGAAGGCGCTCGGCATGTTCGCGAACCTCGATCTTGACTACAAGGGCCGGTACATCGTCGGCGGGCTCGTCCGCCGCGACGCGGCCTCGCTGTTTGGCGCGGCCCAGCGTTGGCAGACCTACGGCCGCGGCTCGTTTGCGTGGCGCGTCAGCGAAGAGCCCTGGTTCAAGGTCTCCAAGATCTCGGACCTGAAGCTCCGCATCTCGGAAGGGACGGCGGGCAACCGCCCGCAGTACAGCGCCCAGTACGAGACGTTCACGATCGGCGGCGGCGGCGCCCTGAACCCGAACACCCTGGGCAACAAGGACCTGCGCCCGGAAGTGTCGCGTGAGATCGAGGCCGGCATCGACCTCGAGATCATGAACAAGTACGGCATCACGATCACGAATGCCAAGAACGTCATCAACGACCAGCTGCTGCCGGTCACGCCGCCTGCCGCGGCGGGCTTCGGCACGCAGTGGCAGAACGCGGGCGAGCTGACCAACAAGACGTGGGAAGTCTCGCTCAACATTCCGATCATCCAGCAGCGCGACCTTGGCTACTCGGTGCGCTTCAACTGGGATGCCACCACGTCAGTGGTTTCGCGCCTCGACATGCCCGAGACCTTCTACTCGGCAGCCAATCAGCAGGGTGCCGAACAGATGTTCAAGATCAAGCAGGGCGAGACGTTCGGCTCCATCTGGGGCCGCAAGTTTGTGAAGAAGTGCAGCGAGCTACCGTCGGCCTTCGCGGCCAACTGCGGCAGCGGCAAGGACTACCAGAAGAACCAGGACGGATTCATCGTCTACGTCGGTGCCGGCAACACGATCAAGGACGGCATCACGAAGAATCTGTGGTTCACGCGCCTCCCGGCCGCCTCAGCGCCGTGGGGCGTGGAGAACCTGCAGTGGGGTGGCCCGATTCTTCAGCGCGACTCGACGGGCGCAGTGCCGCTGTTCAACATCGGCCATGCCCTGCCGGACTTCCACTGGTCGTTCAGCCAGAACTTCAACTATAAGAAGTTCACGGTGTACGCCCTGCTCGACGCCACGGTGGGCAAGTCGGTGTGGAACGAGCAGCGCCAGTGGTCGATGGGCGACTTCCAGATGAAGGAAGTGGATCAGAACGGCAAGAGCATCGGCGACGCCAAGCCGCTTGGGTACTACTTCCGCGCCGTTTCGACGGGCGGCATTGGCGGGCTGTATGACCTGCTGGCGCCGAACAACAACACGGTGGAAGACGCCAGCTTCGTGAAGCTCCGCGAGATGTCGATCGGTTACCGCATCGGCCGCCTGCCGGCCGTCGGCGGCGACTGGAACGTCTCGATCATCGGGCGCAACCTGAAGACCTGGACCGATTACACCGGCTACGACCCCGAAGTGGGCGTTGGCGGCGGCAACTTCGGCTCTGGCGCACTCAACGCAATCGATGCGTTCACGTTCCCGAACCTGCGGCAGGTCACTTTCGCGATCAGCACCAGCTTCTGACGACCCGGGTCGCCGGGGGCGCCGCCGAATGGCGGCGCCGCCGGGGGACCGCACTGAGGAATATCAATGCGCAAGCATTATCTCTGGATCGGGGCATCACTGGTGGCGCTGACCGCCTGCGGTGACAGCCTCGAGGTAGTGAACCACAACAATCCTGACGTCGCCCGCGCCTACGCCACGCCAGCCGGCGTGGAAGGCGTGGTCGGCGGTCTGGGCGTGCAGCTGAACAACACCCAGCGCGCGTCCGAATCCATCAACACTCAAGCCAAGATCTTCGCCGGCGAGCAGTTTGCCACCGTCGCGAACTTCGGCATGGCGGCGCGCACGATCATTCCGCGCAACCCCATCTCGAACGACCTCGGCAACGACAACTCGGTCGGCAACGTCGCGAACTGGAACATCTTCTCGCGCACGGGGCGTTCGGCCGCCGTGGCGATCGCTGCGATTAACGCGTACCAGGCGAAAGGCCTCACGATGGGCAGCTCGGCGCAGGACGCCCGCGCCAAGGCTTTTGCCTACATGATTCTCGGCAACGCACTGGGTTATCTGTCGCTCGGGTATGACTCGGCGGCCATCGTGCTGCCGACGACCGGGAGTTCAGAGATTCCGGGCCTCTCGCACTATTCCGCCGTAAACGCGGCGGCGCTGGCCATGCTCGACTCGGCCATCGCGGTCGCAAACTCGGCGGCGGCGGCGACCGGCTCCAACGGCTTCCCGCTCCCCAGCACGTGGATGAGCGGCCAGGCCAACCTGACCAAGGACAACTTCATCCGGCTCGTGCGCTCGTACAAGGCGCGCCTCCGGGCGGGCGTTGCGCGCACGCCGACGGAACGCGCCGCGGTGAACTGGCAGGCGGTCATCAGCGACGCGACCAACGGCATCACCGAGGACTTCACCGTCAGTATCGGCGGCAGCACTGGCTGGAGCGCGGCCTTTGACGTCACGCAGTCGTACGTTACGGGCGGCTGGCACTCGCTGCCCATGTTCTATCTCGGCATGGCCGACGTCTCCGGCGCCTATGATGCGTGGCTCAAGGGCGGCCTGGATACACGCAAGGCGTTCCTTGTGATCACGCCTGACCAGCGCTGGCCGCAGGGTGCAACGCGCGCCATCCAGGGTGCGGAAGCGCCGACCGTAGCGCTGCCCGCCGGGCGCTACATTCGCAACCGTCCGGCCGGCGAAGACGTGCCGGTGAACGGCTGGGGCGATTCATTCTATGATCACCGCCGCTATGGCGTGATCAACCGCGCCTCGAGCACCGGCCCCTACGTCGAGATGTCAGCGACGGAAGTCGACATGCTAGCAGCGGAGGGCTACATCCGCACGGGCAACCTCGCCGCGGCCGCGGCCCTGATCGACAAGACGCGCATCAAGAACGGTCTGGGATCGATCGGCGTGCCAGCGAGTGCCACGGCGCCCTACTCGACGGCGGCCGACTGCGTACCGCGCGTTCCGCAGGCCCCGAGCTTTACCTCGACGGCGTGCGGTAACATCCTCGAGGCGATGAAGTACGAGAAGCGCATGGAAACGGCCTTCACGGGTTACCTGGTCTGGTACGCCGACGGCCGCGGCTGGGGCGACCTCGTGACCGGCACGCCGGTGGAATGGCCGGTGCCGTATCAGGAAATGCAGTCCCGCTACACCTCGTACTACAACGGGACGAAGGTGGCGGCGAAGGGTACCTACGGGTTCTGAGGCTGATTGAATGACGACTCTTCCGATGAACCGGCGTTGGCGCCTCTGGCGCCGGTTTGTCGGCGGTCTCTGCGCCGCCGCGCTGTTGCTGCAGATGGGCTGCTACACGTACCTGCCCCTGCAGACCGGCGTGCCAGCGACGGGCTCGCGAATCGCGGTGGTGCTCAATGACCGCGGACGCGCGACGCTCGGTGACCGGTTGGGGTCTGCGATTGACAAGGTCGACGGGTTGCTGGTGGAGAGCGACGGCATGAATGTCACTCTCGAGGTGTACCGGACGCGGGATCTGCGGGGCAACGCTGCCACGTGGACCGGCGAACGGGTCCAGGTGCCGAGGGACGGTATCACGGGCTACCAGGGGCGCCAGTTCTCCAAGCGCCGCACCTACTTGCTCGTCGGTTCAGTGGTGGCCGTGGTGGTTGCCACTGCCTTTGCGGTGAATTTTGATCTGTTCAGCGGTTTCACCCGGGACGATCCCGGGTCGGGCGGCTCAACAGGCGAAAGCAGGTAGATCAGAACCTGCTCTCTTTCCACGACGTTCTCTCACGGAGTCTCAGACTCATGCGGATTTCCAAGGTTCCAATGCTGTTGGCCGTGCTCGCTGTCGGCGCCGTAGGGTGCTCGACGGAGGATGGAGCGCTGACGGCAACGAGTGCACCCCCGCCGCTGGCGTATATCCGGTATATCAACGCGCTGCCGGACACCCAGAACACGACGGTGCGGTTCATCGACTACATCGAATTCACGCCGCAGACCTTTGTCAACGTCGCGTATCGCGGCGTCGGGCAGGGGCTCTACCAGGGCCTCAAGGCGGGCTCGCGGCAGCTGCGCATCTTCAACGCCGACGCCACGAACTTCACCACCGCGGGCAATACCGCCGTGCTGGGCGACCTGACGCAGACGTTCGAGGCCGGCAAGTACTACACCATTCTCTTCACGGGCTATGCGCGCACCGGCTCCAAGAAGATCGTGGTGCTCGAGGACGTGATTCCCGCCCCGGGAAGCAACGTTGCCATCCGCGTGCTGAACGCGAATACGGGCCTCGGCTCGATTGACGCGTACAAGACGGCGGCGGTGGGTGATGCCATCGCCGGCACACCGGCGTTCGCGGCGGTCGCAGAGCAGAAGTACTCGTCGTACATCACGGCTGCTCCGGGCGCATTTGCGATTCGCGCCACGGCCGCCGGCAATGCGGCGACCATCCATGCCAGCGCCGCGGCGCCGGCGGGCACGGCCGGCACGACGACGGCCGACCCGATCGGTGGCGCGACGGTGGCCGGCACGGTGATCACCGCCATGGTGTTCCCGGCGTCGGTGACGGGTTCGATGGCCGCCGCGTCCGCGGCGCCCAGCGTGGTCTACGTGGTGGACAAGCAGCCCCCGCGCACGACCTCGCCGTAAGGCAGTATATTGCACTCAGGCAGGATGGCACGGCCGCTGGCGTTCCCGCCGGCGGTCGTGTCCCTTTCCTGGAGCATCTTGTGAAAGCGTCCCCCCGTCCCCTGCTCTACGTGTGCGCGGCCGCGGCCTTGCTGGCGGCAGTGCCCGCGCACGCACAGGTCATTCGGGGTACGCTGCGGTCGCAGGCCACCGCGCGACTCGTGGAGCGCGCCCGCATCACAGCGGTTGACCGCGACGGACGGGTGATGGGCGAGACCATCGCCGACGATTCGGGACGCTTCACGCTGCGCGTGGACGCGAAGGGCGTGCCGTTCTCGCTCACGGTGCGCCGCATCGGCATCGAGCCGTCCAGCACGCCGGAGTTCGAACTGACCCCGGCCGACACCATGAACTACGAGCTCAGCATCCCGGAGACGGCGGTGCTCGGCGACACGGTGCGCGTCACCGGCATGGCGTCGTACAACGAGTCCAAGTACCAGGAAGCGGTGCGGCGCGGCTGGAAGGTCTTCCCGCCCGCCGAGGTGGCCAAGCACCGCGACCGGGTCAACAACGTCTACGACCTCCTGCGGTGGGCCGACGCGAGCCTCATGATCCCCACGCGACGCAACGAGTGCGTCCGGTCGGCGAGATACCTCGGCGGCGACCGCCGCACGGATCGGTGCATGGTCTGGATTGTCGACGGGCAGGTGCTGGGCCCGCTGCCGGTGCTGAACCCGGCCGACACCTACTTCATCGCGGTGCTGACCGCGTCGCAGTCCGCGGTGCAGTTCGGTGACCGCGCGCCGTGGGGGGCGATCGTGCTCTATACCCGGATGAACGGGGATAGGCTGCATCCTTAGCACGCGGCGGAACGAGGAGGGGGTAGAGGCGAAGGGACGAGGGACGGCGGTGGGGACGGGGAGGAGGGGGCTGGGGTCGAAACCGGGGCGCGGCCCCTTGGCAACTCCCCCTTCCGGGCGTTCGGGAACGTAACTTTCCCGGTGTGAGTTCCGTATAGCAACGAGGCGTCGCACGCGACGCCATCCCCCACTGGAGAGACCGGATGCTCCTGGCGGTGCAAACCGCCCTGCTGGTGACGACGCTGCTGGCGCAGGATCCACAGATCCCGGCGCCGCGCGGCTATGTGAACGATTTCGCTGGCGTCATTGGCGCCGAGCGAGCCGCTCGCATTGAGCGCATCATCGGGGAAGTGTATGCCAAGTCGGGCGGCGAGATCGCCGTGGTGACGCTCGCCGACATCGGCGATCGCAACGTGGGCGACGTGGCGCTCCAGATCGGCCGCGAGTGGAAGGTCGGTGCGGCTGCCGCGGTGGGCGACCGGCGGCGGAACACTGGCCTCGTGATCCTCGTTGTTCCGAAGGAGACGAGCTCCAACGGCCGCGGGCAGATCAGCATCCAGACCGGCAACGGGGTGGAGGGTTTCATCACCGACTCGCGCGCCGGCGATATCCGGCGCGAGGCGATGCCGTTCCTCCAGCGGGCGGACTACGGCAGCGCACTCGAGTTGATGTCGCTCCGCGTGGCGGAGGCGTACGCCAAGGAATTCGGCTTCGCGATGGACAGCGGGTACGCCGCGCCGCGCGCGCCGGCGCAGCGCCAGCAGAAGGGCATCCCGCCCGGGCTCTTCCTGGTTGGCTTCATCATCCTGATGCTCCTGATGGGCGGCGGGCGGCGGCGCGGCGGCAACGGCCTCCTCTGGTTCCTGCTGGGACAGGCGATGAGCGGCGGCCGGCACCACGGTGGCGGCTTTGGCGGCGGTGGGTTCGGCGGCGGCGGGTTTGGCGGGTTCGGTGGCGGCGGCGGTTTCTCAGGTGGCGGCTCGAGCGGGAGTTGGTAACCATGGGCAAGATGACGCTGGACGAACTAGTGAAGGAGCTGCGCACGGCGCACGGTGATGCGCTCGAGGCGGTCGTGCTCTACGGCTCCGCCGCGCGGCATCAGGGCTCGCCGACGGGCACCATCGACGTGCTGGTGGTCGTACGCTCGCTGGCCGACGCCGCGCTCGGCGCGGCCGGCACGGCCACGCGCGCCTGGATGAAGGCGGGACACCCCGCGCCGCTCACGCTCACGTCGTCGGAGTGGCGGACGAGCGCCGACATCTTCGCCATCGAGTATGCCGACATCCTTTCGGTGCATCGCGTGCTGCACGGCGCGCTGCCGACGGAGGGACTGTCCGTGTCGCGCCGCGACCTGCGTTTGCAGCTCGAGCGCGAGGTGATGGGGAAGGTGATCCAGCTGCGGCGCGAGATGCAGGCGCGCCACGGCGACGGCACTGCCCAGCGCGCGCTGCTCGAGGCGGCGCACGGCACGATCTTCGCCCTGTTCCGCGCCGCGCTGCGGTTGACGGAGGGGCTGACCGCGCCGTATCTCGATACGGACGTGGTGGCGCGCGACGTCGCGGCCAAGGCCGGGTTCGACGCGGCGCCGTTCCTGGCGCTTGTCGGGCATCGGCGCGGCACGGCGAAGCTCAGTGACCGTGATGCGGAGACGGTGTTGCGGGGCTGCCATGATGGGCTCGAACGGCTGGCCTCGTGGCTCGATGGAGTGACGGTGGAGGGCTGATGGAAGACGGGAGACGGAAGACGGAAGATGTGAACGGGCAGCATACGTGATGATCGACGGCGAAGTGCGCCGAGTGAGATTATGGTGGCGGAGCGGCTAGCGAGCCGAGCGCTGCCAGGCAGTTCCCCCTTCCTTTACGGAGTGAAAGACAGATGCTACGTCGCGGTTTGTTCCTCCTGCTGCCGCTCTTCCTGGCGGGGTGCGGGTACAACACCATCCAGGGCTACGACGAAGCGGCCGCCAAGGCCAAGCAGGACATTGAGGTGCAGCTGCAGCGGCGAGCCGACCTGGTGCCGAACCTGGTGAACACGGTCAAGGGATTCGCGCAGCAGGAGCAGGACGTCTTCGTGAAGGTCACCGAGGCGCGTGCGGGGCTGACGGGCGCCATCAAGGGTGGCAACATGGGCGAGATGGCCAACGCCAACCAGGCGCTGACCGGCGCGCTGAGCCGCCTCATGGTGACGGTGGAGGCGTATCCGCAGCTGAAGTCCGACCAGAACTTCCTGCAGCTGCAGGATGAGCTGACGGGGACGGAGAACCGCATCGCCGTGGCGCGCAAGGATTACAACGAGGCGGTGGGGACGTACAACGCGTACATCCGCAAGTTCCCGCAGGTGCTGACGGCGAAGGTGACGGGCGCGAAGGCGCGCGACTACTTCGAGGTCACGAACGCGGCGGCGAAGGACGCGCCGACAGTGGACTTCGGCAAGAAGCCGTAGCACCGCAGCGCGGCTGTGGATCGAGGGCCACCCCCCGGCGGGGTGGCCCTCTCTCCATGCCACCGCATTCGGGATGCCTTCGGTTTGTGCATTGCCGCCTGGTTGCGGGCCGGATTAAGTTGTTCGGATGCCGCGCCGCTGGACCATTCTCGTCGTGCCTCACGGCACGTCCGCCACCAAGAGCTACGAGGTAGGCCTCCGCGGCCTGCGCGTGCTGCTCGGCACGGCGGCCGTCCTGTTGCTCCTCGTGCTCGCGGCAGGCGCCGTGCTCTTCACGCCGTGGGCGACGCCCTCGGCTCGCCTGGCCGCACGTGAGAATGCGCGGCTCCGGCAGGACCTCGCGGCGATCGACGGGAGGCTGCAGGCGCTCGTGGACACCATCGCCAGCATCGAGCAGCACGACGAACGCATTCGTACGCTGGCGGGGATCGATCCGGACTCCACCGGTGAAGTGGCGGAGAAGGAAGTCGCGACGGTGGGCTCCGCGGCAGCTCCGTTGAAGGTCCCCGCGCTTCCAGGCGCTGTCGCCGAGAAGCCGCAGCGTTTCGCGAGCAAGCCGTTCATGGGTCGCCTGGGCTTCGGCGGTGCGCGCCCCGACCTGGAAGGGATGATCCAGCGGGCGACCGAACTGTCGGCGAGCTACCGCGCCGTCAGCGACACGCTGGAGCGTCACGCGGAGCGGATGGCAAACCTGCCGTCCATCATGCCGACGGCGGGCTGGCTGACGAGCCAGTTCTCAAAGAGCCGGTTCCACCCGATCTTGCACGCGTCGCGCGCCCACGAGGGTGTCGACGTGGTCGCGCCGATGGGCTCGCCCATCGTCGCGCCGGCGGCCGGGCGCGTGGTCAAGGCGGGACGCGAGGGCACCTACGGGCTGATGGTGCGGATCGACCACGGCAACGGGCTCGTGTCGGTCTACGCGCACGCCAAGCGCCTCGTCGTGTCGTCAGGGCAGCGCGTGGTGCGCGGGCAGACGATCGCGACGGTGGGGAACTCGGGCCTGAGCACGGGGCCGCACCTGCACTATGAGCTGTGGCGGAACGGCAAGCCGGTAGATCCGCTTACCTTCGTTATGCCTGCTGGAAAGATCACAGACTAAGAGACACAACAGAGAGACAACAGAGAAACAACAGAGAGACAACAGAGGGGCGCGAAGACATCTTCGCGCCCCTTCGCGTTCTTCGTTCTTCGCGGTGGCTTACGATGCGGCCGGTGGAGCCTCGGGCTTGGGGAAGAGCGGCGAACCCTTGCTGACGTGCCACCCGCCAACGTCGATGGGCTGGTCCAGTCGCACGGCCGATACCTCACCGCGGCCGCCGAGCTGCGTCCAGAGCACCTGCATCTTCTCCGGCATGATGGGGGCGAGCCAGGCGGCGCAGTGCGCCAGCGAAGCGGCGAGCGTCGCAAGCACGGCGTCGAGCTGGCCGGCGTTGGCGGGGTCCTTGGCGAGCACCCACGGCTGCGTGCGCTGGATGTACTCGTTCGTGCGGCGGGCGACGTCCATGAGGGCGCCGATCACCTCGTTCGGGCGATGGCGGCGGTCCCCGTCCACGGCGGCGCGCGCCTGCGCCAGCGATGCGCCGTGCGCCGCGAAGAGCTCGGCGTCTGGCACCACGGCCGGTACCACGCCCGCCCGGTACTTCTCGATCATCGCGACCGACCGGCTTCCCAGGTTGCCCAGCGTGTTGGCGAGGTCGCTGTTGTAGACTTCCTCGAAGCGCTCCCAGGAGAAGCTGCCGTCTCCGTCGTAGGGAACGTCGCGCAGGAGGTAATACCGGAACGCATCCACGCCATAGCGCTCGATGGCCTCGTCGAGCGTGAGCTTGACGCCGGCGGACTTGGAGAAGCGTTCGCCGCCGAGCGAGATGAAGCCGTGCGCCCACACCTGCCCGGGGAGCGGCTCGCCGGCGGCCATCAGCATCGCCGGCCAGATGACGGTATGGAACCGCG
>CAYQCP010000049.1:259-25025 GCA_964416005.1 uncultured Gemmatimonas sp. | reverse complement strand
ACTCCTACGACACGATTTGCCACGAGCATCTCGAGTACTACTCGTTATCTGTCGTGAAGGAGATCCTGGATCGTGCTGATTTGAGGCTGGTGGACGTCGTGATGAACGCTGTGAATGGCGGCAGTTTCGCTGTGACGGCTGCGCGACGTTCCAATCGTGCTATCCGGGCGAATGACGCTGTCATCAACTGGATGCTGGAGCAGGAAGCTCGCCTCGCCCTGGACACGCCGAGGCCGTACCGGCAGTTCGAGGAGCGCGTCTTCCAGCATCGCGAGGACCTTACGCGTCTGATCCGTTCTCTAAATGCCGACGGCAAGCGTGTCTTAGGGTACGGTGCCTCAACGAAAGGGAATGTTGTGCTGCAGTTTTGCGGCCTTACTGCGGCTGACATTTCGGCCATCGCCGATGTTAATGAGGAGAAGCATGGCCGCGTTACTCCAGGGACTCATATACCAATCGTGTCAGAGGCGATTGGACGTGCGATGAAGCCGGATTACTTCCTCGTTTTGCCTTGGCACTTCAAGGACGGCATTCTCCGCCGGGAGCGGGATTTCTTGGCGGCCGGCGGGCGGTTCATCTTTCCTTTCCCTGAGATAGAGATTGTATGAGCTGTCCCGCTAAGAGGCCGTCTCGGTGAATCCGGAGCTCCGCTCGCAAAGCCCATGCAGCAGTGGTCGTCCAGTCAGTCTCAGAGTCAGGGGAGGGCTGGACTTCTGCTTTTGACGCGAGACTCGCCGGCTTGCCGTTCGTGCGGGGCACGGGGACTCCGCCCTGTTGCCCGCGCGCGGGCTTCGCGCGAAATTCAGTCGGTTGCTTCGCGAATCGGCGGCCGATGGTGTACATGCGTCACTTCGCAAGCTATGCGCTCGCAACGCCCATCCTTTCTCGGATTAGGCCTATCAAACAGGTTCTGCAGTCCCTCAAGACCGGTGCGACAGACGTTGTAGAAGTCCCGATGCCGAGTGTCAGCCCGGGTAGCCTCCTCATCGCCTCGACGCGCACGCTCATTTCGCCGGGCACTGAGCGTATGCTCGTCGGATTTGGGAAAGCAGGTCTATTAGGCAAGGCTCGACAACAACCTGACAAAGTCAGGCAGGTCATCGAGAAGGTGCGAACAGACGGCTTGGCGTCGACTGCATCGGCTGTGCTGAGCAAGCTAGACCAACCAGTCGCGCTGGGATACTGCAACGTCGGGCGAGTGATCGCCGTTGGTGCCGGTGTCTCAGGGTTCGCCGTTGGAGACCGGGTTGCGTCCAACGGAAAGCACGCGGAGATCGTGAGTGTTCCGAAGAACCTCTGCGTACGGGTGCCGGATTCAGTGTCGGACGACGAGGCCGCCTTCACGGTCATCGGTGCCGTTTCGCTGCAGGGTATCCGGCTCGCGCAGGCTACACTGGGCGAGTCTGTCGTAGTCCTTGGACTTGGCCTCCTGGGGCAACTCGCCGTGCAGTTACTTCGAGCGCAGGGTTGCCGAGTTCTCGGTGCTGACTTTGACATCGGCAAGCTACAGATGGCAAGAGAATTCGGGGCAGAGGTCGTTGATCTATCGGCTGGCACGGATGTGGTCGAGGCGGCAGTGTCCTTTTCTCGCGGGCGTGGCGTCGACGCTGTCATTATCACTGCCGCCACAGAGAGTAGTGCGCCGGTCCGCAATGCCGCGCAGATGTGCCGGCAGCGTGGGCGGATCGTGCTTGTGGGAGTAGCGGGACTCGAATTGTCACGCGACGATTTCTACAAGAAGGAACTGTCATTTCAGGTCTCAGCGTCCTATGGGCCGGGTCGCTACGACGCGAACTATGAGGAGAAGGGCAACGACTATCCCGTGGGCTTCGTGCGTTGGACCGCTCAGCGGAACTTCGAAGCCGTGCTCGATGCGATGGCCACTCGCGCTCTGACGGTTGATCGACTGATCTCACATCGCTTCCACGTTGACGACGCATCGTTGGCGTACGACTTGATCACGTCCGGAAGTAGTGCGCTCGGAGTCGTCTTAGACTACCCGGGCGCTGCTCAATCGCAGCGCCGCACTGTTAGGCTCGGCCCGCCTCAGACGAGGAAGCGTCAGGGTTCGCTCGGGGTCAGTATTGTTGGATCAGGTAACTACGCAGGCGCCATCCTTGTTCCTGCTTTTCGAAAGGCCGGTGCCTCTTTCCGGTTCGCCGTGTCTCAGAACGGCATGAGCAGCGTGCATCTTGGTCGGAAGTTCGGTTTTGTTCAGGCAACCACGGAGTGCGAGAGGGTCTTTGAGGACGGGGAGACAGAGGCGGTTGTCATAACGACCCGGCATGACAGCCACGCAGAACTGGTCATCCGAGCTCTGGAGGCCGGTAAACATGTCTTCGTGGAGAAACCTCTTTGCCTATCGCTCGACGAGCTTCAGAGAATCGAGCAAACGGTCGCGTCGCAGGATGCCGCGGGCCGGTTGACGAATCTGATGATTGGATTCAACAGGCGGTTCGCTCCCCATGTCGTCCAGGCGAAGAGACTGCTTGCACGTTGCGACGAACCAAAAGCGTTCATCATGACAGTGAATGCGGGAGCGCTTCCAGAGGAGCACTGGACTCAAGCAACAGAGGTCGGCGGCGGGCGAATACTCGGGGAGGCATGTCATTTTATTGATTTGCTGCGGTTCCTCGCGTGCGCGCCTATCTCGCGCCATTCAGTGGCGACTATGAAGGGCCGCACGAGGGATACCGCGACCATTCAGCTGGAGTTCGCCGATGGCTCTATTGGTACGATCAACTACTTCGCAAACGGAAGCAGGACGTTTCCGAAAGAGCGGCTTGAGGTGTTCGCAGGGCAGCGGATTCTTCAGCTGGACAACTATCGCAAGCTCATTGGGTTTGGTTGGCCTGGTGTCTCATCTATGAGATCTTGGCGGCAAGACAAGGGACAGACAGCATGCGCGGCGGCGTTCGTTGCGGCCTGCGAGGGCGCCTTAGGTTCGCCTATACCGTTCGAGGAGATTGTCGAAGTGAGCAGAGTGTCGATAGAGATTGCGGAGTCAATGCGGTGAGTGCGATCACTATCGGAGATGGCCTGCCCATCGTGGACGTTATTGCGGGTGCGCGCCCGAATTTCATGAAGATTGCCCCGATCTTGCGCGCTTTTGACGGAAACGGTGAAGGGGGAGCGGCAGTGCGGGTCAGGCTTATTCACACAGGCCAGCACTACGATGCGCGCATGTCCGGCGACTTCTTTGAGCAGCTCGGCATCAGGTCGCCGGACCATAACTTCGGGGTTGGATCGGGCACTCAGGCAGAACAGACCGCCGCAATCATGGTGCGGTACGAGGCTCTACTGCGCGCGGAACGGTCGCAACTGTGCCTTGTTGTCGGTGACGTCACGTCCACTATGGCGTGCGCTATCACCGCTCAGAAGATGGGCGTGAGCGTGGCCCACGTGGAGGGCGGACTCCGGTCGAATGACTGGTCGATGCCAGAGGAGATCAATCGACTCGTTACAGACGCAGTGAGCAACTACTTCTTTACTACATCCGAGTACGCCAACGCAAACCTACGGCTTGCCGGCGTCAGCGCTGATCGTATTGTCTTCGTAGGCAACACCATGATCGATACGCTGCTGCATTCGTTGTCACGATTGAGGCAGCCCGAATTCTGGCGGCCCATGAATCTCGCCGCAGGAATGTACTTGGTTATGACGCTGCATCGTCCAGCGAACGTGGATGATAGCGACAAACTGGCTGCCCTGCTGAGGGCAGTTGGCAAGGCTGCGGGTTCTGTGCGGGTTGTGTTTCCCGTCCATCCGCGCACAGCGAATACGCTGCGCGGTGTGGGGCGCCTGCCGGAGAACGTCGCCTTGGTCGAGCCGCTGCCTTACTTGGAGTTCAATTATCTCGTGCGGCTTGCGAAGGGCGTGATCACCGATTCTGGAGGAATCACGGAGGAGGCTACGTTCATGGGGGTGCCGTGCATGACGCTTCGGAACTCCACGGAGCGCCCAGAGACGGTTGCGCTCGGCACCAACGAACTTCTTGGCACTGAGCCGTCAGCGGTTGCACCGGCGATGAATCGCCTTCTTGCCGGCGAATGGAAACGAGGATCGATTCCGCCGATGTGGGATGGCCAATCCGGTGCCCGAATCGCCACGAAGATCCGCGAGTTGCTGGCCCAGCGGGAGATCTAGTGGGTGTTCGGGAATTGGCAGTCTGGGCTCGGACGAGCGTCGCACTTGGTTGGCGCAACTTGCTTCTCGTCGCGTGGTATCGTGCTGCGCTACGCTTCGGCGTGCATCGGGTGCAGCGGGTTCGCGCCCCGAAGACCGTGCCTGGTCCATACTTCAGGGCGGCTGCAAGGGTGAATGACCGATTGGTCTTCGCTAGGACGCTGCGGGAGTGGCAACTCTTCGGCTGGTTTAGTATGGCTGCGACAACTGTTCCAGACTGGCATCGCGATCCCTTCCGAGATTCGCGGGTAGAAGGGGAGGCGCAGCCTTGGTGGCGTATACCGGATTTCGCCGCGGATGATGGTGACATCAAGGCGACATGGGAGGCATCTCGGTTCGACTGGGTGCTTCACCTAGCAGTTGAGGTGCTACATGGGCAAGACGGGGCCAGGGAGAAGTTGAACGGCTGGCTGGCCGACTGGAGTGCGCGCAATCCTCCTTACCTTGGTTGTAACTGGAAGTGCGGCCAGGAGGCGTCCCTCCGGGTAATGCACCTTGCGGTCGCATCTTTGATGCTTGATGAGGTGCATGAGCCGCTTGACGCGCTGCGGGCCCTCGTTAGGCAGCATCTCCTGCGCATAGAGCCGACGCGGAGCTACGCCAAGGCTCAGGACAACAACCATGGCACGTCAGAGGCCGTGGCGCTGTTTGCGGGAGGGAGTTGGCTTCGCAGTACAGGTGGCGAATATGGAAGGCGTTTAGAGAACATAGGTCGCAACATGCTTGCGGAGCGGACGGCGCGGCTCGTGGCTCCTGACGGGTCGTTCAGTCAGTATTCGACGAGTTACCATCGGCTTCTTCTCGACACACTTTGCGTCGCCGAGTTGTGGAGAAGGCGTATTGGTGCGGAGCCATTCCCTGAGGTCGTTTATGACCGCGCAAAGGCTGCCACTACGTGGCTCCTCTCGATGGTGGATCAGGCCAATGGAACGGTGCCGAACATCGGGGCCAATGACGGCGTGTGCCTCCTGCCATTGACGACGGCGTTGCATTCCGATTACCGCCCAAGCCTCCAGTTGGCGGCCGTGCTGTTTTTCGGCAAGTGTGCGTTTAGCGAAGCCGGACCCTGGGATGACATGCTGTTTCTGTTGGGCGTGGAGAGGCCTGAGACAACGCTTCCCGCTCCCCATTCGGCCCAGTTTGACGGCGGCGGGTTTGCAGTTCTCCGAGTCGACTGTGCCTCCGCGGTGCTTCGCTATCCGCGTTTTCGGTTTCGGCCGAGTCAGGCGGACGCGCTGCACGTGGACCTGTCAGTCGCTGGTGCGAACCTCCTGCGCGATGCTGGCACGTTCAGCTACGCACTGCGAGAAGACGAGGGACGGCTATTTAGCGGCGTCAAGGGGCACAATACAGTGCAGTTTGACGAACGCGAACAGATGCCCAAACTCGGTCGCTTCTTGTGGGGCGACTGGCTCAAGACCACGGCGGTGACCACGGTGCATTCTGAGCACGACGCGGTCGTTGCAGGTGCTGAGTATCGGGATGCGTACGGGGTGACCCATGAGCGACTTGTTCATCTCAGGCGCGGATCGTTGGTAGTGCGGGATCGTGTTCAGGGGCTTAGGAGAAGCGCGGTCGTCAGATGGCGATTGCGACCGGCGCGCTGGACGATTGATGGCTTCAGAGTGACCGATGGAGAACACCTGATCGTCGTAACCTCAACGGTGCCGATTTCGCGGATTGAATTGGTTCACGGATGGGAATCGCGACTGTACCTGCAGCGCCAACTGGTGCCGGTCCTCGAGGTCGAGGTGGCGAGCGACGCTACGATTGAAACCCATTACCAGTGGGTCGCGTGAAGATCCTGTACTTCCATCAGTACTTCTCAACGCCTGACGGCGCGGCTGGCACGCGGTCGTACGAAATGGCCAGGGAGTTGCTCAGGCATGGCCACCAAGTGCTGATTGTGTGCGGTAGCGCGGAGCGGGGAGCCACAGGGTTGGTAGGCGAGTTCATCGGCGGCGCGCGCCGAGGGATGATTGAGGATGGCGTTGAGGTCATTGAGTTCGACCTCGGCTACTCAAATGGCGACGGGCTAGCAAAGCGAACTTGGGCATTTGCAAAGTTTGCCTTGAGGAGCACTGCATTGGCTCTGGACGAACCCTGCGATGTGGTCTTTGCCACAAGCACGCCTCTCACCGCTGGCATTCCCGGAATCGCCGCTCGCTGGCTACGCAAGAAGCCGTTCGTTTTTGAAGTGCGTGACCTCTGGCCTGAGTTGCCGCGGGCAATGGGCATTATCCGTAGTCCACTCCTGCTTGCAGCGATGTCCCTGTTGGAATGGGTCAGCTATCACTCTGCAACGCGGTTGATCGGGTTGTCGCCTGGTATCGTGGATGGCATTGCCAGTCGTGGCGTCTCGCATGAGCGCATAGCGATGGTGCCGAATGGCTGTGATTTCACCCTGTTTCATGATGGCGTTGTGCCGTGGCGCCCTGAGGGGATTCGGCAGAATGACTTCATGGCGCTCTTTGCTGGTGCACACGGTAAGGCAAATGGACTCGACGCCGTTCTCGACGCCGCCCGCGTCCTCCAGGAGGGGGGGCACTCGCACGTCAAGCTGGTGCTTGCGGGTGCAGGAGGACTCAGAGAGCATTTGCTCAGGCGGGTTGCCGCTGAAGATCTGAAATGCGTGTTCATGCTACCTCCGGTACCCAAGCGCCAGCTCGCGGGTTTGCTTGCAGCTGCGGACTTGGGGTTACAGATCCTTGCGAATGTTCCAGCTTTCTACTACGGCACCTCGCCCAACAAGTTCTTCGACTACCTCGCCGCTGGGGTACCGGTCCTTGTGAACTACCCGGGCTGGATGGCTGACCTCGTGACTGAACATCAATGTGGCTTCGCCGTCCCACCTGATAGCCCAATTGCGTTGGCAGAGGCGTTGCTCGCCGCGGCCGCCAGCGAGACCAGGAGCCAAGAGATGAGACGGCGCGCGCGAAGGCTGGCAGAAAGCGAGTTCGATCGACGAAAGCTCGCAGCTACGTTCGTCGACTGGGTCGTGCAGGCTGCGAATGCTTAAGCGTGCATTTGACACGATCCTGATAGCGGCCTCGATGCCACTGTGGATTCCTCTGCTCCTCGTGGTCGCGATTCTCGTCCGTCTCTTCATGGGACGCCCCGTACTCTTCCGACAGCGGCGGCCCGGTCTTGACGGGCGTCCGTTCGTGCTGCTCAAGTTCCGCACGATGACTCAGGGGTCGACCTTAGACAAGGCCCACGAAGCTGACGTCGATCGGCTAACGAGATTTGGGTCGTGGCTGCGCTCTACCAGCCTTGACGAGCTGCCAGAGCTGTGGAATGTGCTGAGGGGTGAGATGAGTCTTGTCGGGCCGAGGCCGCTGTTGATGGAGTACATTCCGCTGTACACCGCAGAACAGGCGCGGCGGCATTCAGTGCGCCCGGGGATCACAGGGTGGGCACAAGTGAACGGCCGCAACTTACTAGACTGGGAAGAGCGGTTGGCGATGGACACCTGGTATGTTGACAATAGGAGCTTCTTGTTGGACTTGCGCATTCTCGCAATCTCGGTTGAACGCGTTCTCTCGCGGCGAGGGATCGCGGCTGCCGGCGACGCGACCATGCCGCGATTCGGAGGGAGTCGGTAGATGCCTAGGCTCGTTCTCTTGGGGGCAGGTGGGCATGGAGCTGTTGTTGCGGACGCGGCGATGCGCGGTGGCCGGCGAGAGGTTGTATTCGCGGATGATCGCTGGCCTGAGGTCAGCAGCCTCGGACCATGGCCCGTGCTTGGAACGATCGCTGACGTCTTGGGTTGTCTCGCTGAGACCGACGAGGTGTTCGTCTCCATCGGCGACAATGAGATACGGCTACGTCAGTACCTTGCTCTGGAACGTGAGAGGGTGCGGCTGGTTTCGATCGTACATCCTTCCGCGGTGGTGAGTAGCCTTGCCCGAGTTGCCTCCGGGTGCTTCGTTGCGGCGGGAGTGATACTCGGTCCGTTTTCAAGTGCGGGCCCGGCTTGCCTCATGAACACAGCGGCAACCGTCGATCATGATGGTCACCTTGGCAGCGGTGTTCACATAGGACCTGGTGCGCATCTCGGGGGCAACGTCAGTGTGGGCGAGCGTAGTTGGATTGGCATTGGTGCGTCAGTGAGGCAGGGAATCCAGATCGGCGCCGACGTGATCGTTGGCGCGGGGGCGGCCGTCGTCAGCAACATCGCTGACGGCCAAGTCGTTCTTGGCGTTCCAGCGAAGCCAGTAGTGTCAACATGAGCAATCTGTCGCTTCCTAGTCGTATCTGGCTCTCACCGCCGCACCTCGGAGACGAAGAAAGAGGTTTCGTCCAGGATGCTTTTGACTCCAACTGGATTGCTCCGCTCGGTCCGCAGGTCGAGTCGTTCGAGAAAGAACTGGCGCAAGTTACCTCGGTGCGGGACGCCGCGGCGGTCAGTAGCGGGACTGCCGCAATCCACTTGGCGCTGAGGATTCTCGGTGTTGGGTCCGGCGATTGGGTTATGTGCCAGAGCCTGACATTCGCGGGCACTGCGAATCCAATCTGCTACGTTGGCGCCACGCCGGTGTTCGTCGGCTCAGAGCGAGCCTCTTGGAACATGGATCCAGAGGCGCTTCGGACGGCGATTCGAAAGGGAGTGAAGAGGGGGAAACGGCCCAAGGCCGTCATCCCCGTACACCTGTACGGCATGCCGGCAATGATGGACGAGATCCTGGCCGTCGCCGCCGAGTATGAAATTCCGGTGATCGAAGATGCAGCCGAAGCGCTCGGCTCTCGACTCGGTGGTAGGCCTTGCGGGAGCTTCGGGGATATGGCAGTCCTGAGTTTCAACGGCAACAAGATCATTACGACTTCTGGTGGCGGGGCGCTCCTCTCCAACGACACCAAGTGGATCGAGCAAGCACGATTCCTTGCGAGCCAAGCACGGGACCATGCACCTCACTATGAGCACTCCACGGTCGGGTTCAACTATCGCTTGAGCAATGTGCTCGCCGCGATTGGCCGTGGACAGTTGCGAGTCTTGGACCAGCGAGTTGAGGCGCGGCGTGCCAACTTCGACCGATACTGTGCTTTCTTTTCCTCTAGAGGTGTCGTCTCCATGTTGGCGGAACCTCACGAGGGAGTACGAAGCAACCGTTGGCTCACGACAGTCCTGTTCGACTTGGGAGTCTCTGCATCGCGAGCGCGAGACAGGGTAATGAGGCGTTGCGCGGAATCGAATATCGAGGTTCGTCCGATCTGGAAACCGATGCACTTGCAGCCGGTATTTCGCGATACGCTTTACGTCGGCGATGATTTCGCCGAACAGGTATTCGGGCGAGGGCTTTGCCTGCCGAGTGGATCTAGTCTGGGCGATAGCGAGTTTGCGAGGATCTTCGACACGCTAGCTAGCGCGCTAGACGAGGTGAGCCCCTAGCTCGAACACCCCTTGCGAGCGGGGCTGGAGCAGTCGCCGGACGGTTGTGTTCGTCGCGAGACCTGTCCGGCGTTCCAAACATACCGACCATAGCATCGACTTGACGGGAGTGATCTAATTGAAGCGTGCGCTGATTACGGGAATCACAGGACAAGACGGTTCGTATTTGGCTGAGTTCCTTCTCGCCAAGGGATACGAGGTCCATGGCGTTGTGCGTCGCTCGTCTTCTTTCAATACGGGGCGTATCGATCATCTGCTGTCGAACGAAGAGTTGCGCACTCGATGCCGACTCCACTATGGCGACATGATCGAGGGTACTCGTCTACGCTCTCTCGTTGAGGAGATTCTGCCGGACGAAGTGTACCATTTGGCGGCGCAGTCGCATGTGCGAGTTTCTTTCGACGAGCCCGAGTACACGGCCGACGCTATCGCGGTCGGCGCCATCAGGCTACTCGAGGCCGTACGAGACGTTGAGCGACTCAGCGGGAAGAAGATGCGTCTGTACAATGCGGGGTCATCTGAGATGTTCGGCGCTGCGCCTGCTCCACAGTCTGAGGCTACTCAGTTCCACCCGCGTAGTCCGTACGCAGTCTCAAAGGTGGCGAGTCACTGGTACGGCATAAACTATCGAGAGTCGTATGGTCTCTTCGTAGCGAACGGGATTCTCTTTAACCACGAGTCGCCGCGTCGTGGTGAGAACTTTGTGACCCGAAAGATCACCCGTGCCGTGGGGCGAATCGTCGCCGGCACGCAGCGTACTATTGCGTTGGGGAATCTCAATGCGAAGCGAGACTGGGGATTTGCCGGCGACTATGTCGAAGCAATGTGGTTGATGCTTCAGCAGGAGTCGCCCGATGATTTCGTCATCGCAACTGGGGAGTCCTATTCTGTACGGGACTTCCTGGCGGCAGCGTTCGCTCGAGTCGGCCTCGATTGGGAGGCATGCGTCAGCACGGATCCTCGCTTCCTCCGGCCCGCTGAGGTTGATCACCTTGAGGGTGATAGCGCCAAAGCGCGAAGGGTGCTTGGATGGCAGCCGCGCACGAGCTTTGCGAAGCTTGTTGCGATGATGGTTGACAGCGACATTGAGCTTGCCGCGCGTGAAGCGCGTGAAGGTCGCTCCGTCGTCACCTGACAAAGGTGAAAAAAGCGGAATCCCCCCAAGGGATTCCGCTTTGTACTGCATGGGCGCGCAGGGACTCGAACCCCGGACCTCTGCTGTGTGAAAGCAGCGCTCTAACCAGCTGAGCTACGCGCCCGTACTAGACGGATAAAACTAGTCGCCTCCCTCCCGAAATCAACGCCCTGTCAGCGACCAGTAGAAGTGTCCCCAGTGTTACGCCATTAGAACTGTCCCCTCGTGGCGGCCTGCTTGTCCGCCACCGACTGCAGGTACCACTTGTGCAGCGTCTTCCGCCACGGGTGGTCGGCCCGCGGGCGCTGCGCCTCGGCGGTCTCGGCGGGTGAGCGCCTGGGCCGCAACGCGGCCGGGCGCGGCGGGGCCTCGTGCCACGCGCAGGTGCGGTCACCCGCCCCCGTGCGCTGAATGATGCGCACCACGCCGTTCGCCGCCTCCTGCACGAGGATCCGCGTGCCGTCGGGCACCCGGCGACGCACACTGCGCTCCAGTTGCAGCTCCCGCCCGAGGTAGCGGATCACGCCGTCTCGGCCCACCACGCGCTCGCTCTCCGCCTGGCCGAGCGCGTCGAACGCCGTCGCCGTCAGCGGCGGCCGGTGGAAGTTGGTGGGCGCCGCCGGCGGCACGGCACAGCGTGCGTTGTGCTGCGGCGTGTAGCGGGCGAGATACGCATTGCCGTCCGCGATCGTCGCAATCCCCACCCGGCGCATCTTCTTGATCAGCCGATCCTGGTGCGTGCCGTGCGCCCGCTCCACGCGCCCCTTGGCCTTCGGCGACCCCGCCGTGATCAGCTGAATCCCCAGGGCCGCACAGAGATGCCCGAAGCGCGATCCAAGATCGCGCCCATGACTCACGGTGCGCTCGGCCGCGGGAATGCCGCGATACACGCCGGCCCCGTCGAGGTAGAGCGCGCGCGGCACGCCGCACGTCAGCACCCACGCGCGCAGGATCGCCACCGCCGCATCGGCCGACTCGCCCGGCGCGAAGTGCTGCAGCGTGCGCCCCGTCGCACGCCAGCGTCGGGCCGAACCGCTGCCCGGGCCCGGGCGCTACCGGACCGCTCAGCTCCCCCGGCAACGAATGCCAGCATCGCCGCCCGCGCGAAAGCGCTGCCGCAATCGCTTCGCCTGCCGGTAACTCACGCCCATCAGTGTTGCGCCCTCCGCCAGACGCAGTGCCCCGGCCAGTACCTGCGCCAGAATCCGTGCCCGCTCCAGCTCCCGTGTCGACATCCCCGTGCGCCCCGGCCCGGCCTCCTCGCGAGGCCGAGAATCTGGGGGGACACTTCTACTGGTCGCGCGATGGGGAAATTTTCTCAGGCACGCAACGTGCCCCCCGTCACATCCCCGCCCGCGTCTCCTCCATCGGCTGCTGGCTTACGGTCACCAGGCCGCGGCGCGGCCGGTCCAGGTCCACGATCAGCGCGATCACCGTCGCGATCGTGAGCGCCATGATCCCCACCGACACCCGGTTGCGCGTTCCGGACGCCGCGCTCGCATAGGCGGCAAACCCCAGCGCCAGTGCCGCAATGCTGTAGAGCAGCAGCAGCGTCGGCGCCGGCACGTGGTTGCGGTCGGCCGTCAGCCGCGCGGTATGCGCGTCTACCAGGTCGTTCACCGCCGCGACGAACAGCCCCGCGGGCACGGAGCGGGCATCGCGCTGAGTGCTCGCCGACGCCTCACGCCACAGTTGCTCCTGCAGACGCAGCGATGTGTCAATCGCCGCCCGGCGCTCGCGCGATCCGTACGGCGCCGCGCCGAGCGCCAGCCGCACGTCGGCATAACGCCGTATCAGGCCCTCCACCTCCGCCGCGTGCGGCGCGGGGAGCAGTCGCCCCCGCAGGCTCACCGTTCCCACGGCATTGGCTTCGGTCAACACCACCGCCTTGCGCTGCTCGAAACGGTGAAGTGCCAGGGAAAAGGTAAAGCCCATCATCAGCGACAGCAGCCCAAGCAACGCCCCCTCAAAGACCTCCAGGCGCGCCATGCGCGCGCCCCCCGCTCGCACGCGCCGCCGCCGGCCCAGTGCGCGCGCCATCTCGGCGGCGCCGAGCATGGACAAAAGGGCGACTGCCGTGATCACCGACAAGTCCAGCTGGTACAAGCCTTCAGCGCTCATTTTCATTCCTCGTGGTTTGGACAGCGTCAACAAAGGTCACGGTGCGCCGCCGCGCCCTGACCTGCAGCAGCAGCGCGCGCCGCTCGCCGGACACGACCGTCATCTCGTGCCGCGGCATTTCGTGGTCCTGCGAGGCCAGCGTACCGGCCGAGTGCAGCGTCAGCACCCAGCGCCCGGGCGCAACCTCACCAAAGTCCACGCGCCCCGCGGCGTCGGTGGTCTGGTAGAGGGTGTCGCGTTCTCCCTGGAGCACGGCCACCGCGCTCGCCATCACGCCGGCGTCAATCAGTGCCTCGCGCTCGTCGCCGGCCCCGAGCAGGCGGTCCACCCGCCGCACCTCGGCGCTCACCCGCGCGCCGCGCACGAGCGACACCGCAAACCGCGCCGGTTCCTTGGCCCGCTCACGCACATGCACGGCAACGTCGCCCACCAGCAGGGCGCCGGCCGCGGGACCGGTGGCGTCGAGCGCCAGCGTGTACCGGCCAGGCGCCAGGCCGGCAAACGAGACGCGCCCGTTGGCATCGCTCGCCGCCGCATGGTCTCCAAGCCGCACCAGCGCGCCGGCAACGGCGCGTCCGGTGGCGGCATCCTTCACGCGCCCCTCCACGCGCCCCTCCTGCAGGGCGCGCCCGGTCGGCAGGCGCAGCGGCGCGCGCAGCTCGATCCACGCGGCATTGCTGTGCTCGGTGCCCTGCAGGCGGGGATTCGTCCAGACGTGGGCGCGCAGCGCGAGCGTCGCCCCCCCAGTCACCGGCATCGAGAGCTGAGCGTCCCATTGGCCGAGCCGCGTCCACGCATCGCCGTCACTGTGGCCCCGGGGACGCAGCGCAAACGACGTCCCCCAGAACTCCAGGCGTGCGCCGCGCGGCAGCGCCACCTGCAGAGCACCTCCGCCGTTCAGTGACCCGGCGCCACTGGCGCCGAGCGCGTTGCCGTCGGTCTGTTCGGCGTACAGCGATACGGTCCCCAGGGCCCCCAACGCCAGGCGCGCTGAGCCGCCAAACGACAGGTAGTTGCGCCGCTCGGTCATGCCGCCGGCATTTGGTGAAGTGACCCTCAGGCTTGATGCGGTGCCGCGCTCGATGTCGGCCGACAGGGACAACGCCCCCAGTTGGGCCAATTGCGTGGCGCGCACACCGCGCTGCTCCACGCGCGCGCCGGGGCGGCTCACGTCATCGTGACGGCCGAGCGTGCGGTACTCGATGACCGTGCGCCCCGCCCAGGTTGCCCCCAGCGTGCGCGAGGCAAATCCGCGCGAGGCGCCGCCCGTTGCGTCGCGGCCGGCCTCCACGCCTTGCCTGGTGGCCGACGCGCGCAGCGTGAGGCGCGCCGTCGCTCGCGCCGCCAGCGTCGCGTCGTCCACGGCCAGCGCCCGCATGGGGCCCGCAAAGTCACGCGCGCCGCGCAGGTGGCCCACGTCGTAGGAGAAGCGCCCCCGACGACCGGAGAGCCGCGCGCGCTGGGCGATGCCGCGCACGCGCACGCTGTCGCTTGCCGCCAGTTCCGCGGCCAAGAGAGCGCCCCCTGGCAGGGTCAGCTCACCGCGTACGCTGGAGACGAGCGCGCGCGACGCGCCTGACGCGCCGCGTGAGACGAGAGTGCCCGCCAGTTGAAATGGCGCGGCGGCCGACGTGCCAATGGACAGCCCTTCCTCCACCGGGGCATTGGGCGTGGTGCGCGCCCGCTGCACATAGGCCCCCGCCCTGAGCTGCCCACGCGTGGCGTCCACCTGCGCCCCGAAGCCCAGGGCGGCATTGGTGGTGAGCGGAGAGAAGCCGTACACGTCGTCGCCCACGCGCACCGCCAGCGTGCGCGAGCGCAGCGTCAACCGGGCTTCGCCGCGTTCGCTGAGCGGCGAGCGCCATTCCACGGGAGCGCGCATCGAGAGGGCCACGGCGGTCGAATTGTCGCGCAGCAGCCCGGCCGCGTTCAGGACGACCGGCGACACGCCGGCCGCGGCGCCCCCGGCCCGCAGCGTGAGCGTCGCCGGAATCGTGCTCAGGCCGTCGAGCATCGACGGGGCGCCGGGGACAATGGTCGAGCGGCTCGACGCGTGGGCGCGAACGCGGGGATCGCCGACGTCGGTGGCCAGGAGCTCCACCACATCGTCGGCGGCGCGCTGCATGCCGCGCGGCGAGGTTACCGTGACACTCACGAAGCTCACGCCGCCCGCTTCCACGGTCAGCGTCGGCCGGTCGATGAGGATCCGCGTGCCCCGGCTGCTGCGCGCCGTCAGCACCACCGTGGAGGGCGCGTTGCCCGCGTTGCGCAGGATGAACCGCGCCTGGTACTCGTCGCCGGCCGTGGTCCACGCCGTGACGCCGGCGGACACGAGCTCGAGCGCGCGTCGTTCGACGATGCGCACGCTCATGGAATCGCGTGCCTGCCCGGACGCGGCAGCGACCGTGCCGCGCAGTTGGTACGTGCCCGCCTGCGTGCTCGCCGGCACCCGCACCGCCACAATCCACGTGTCGGTGGCGCCCGGCGCCAGTCGAAACGACTCGGTGGCGGCCACGGCCGTCCACCCCGCCGGCAGGTCGAGCGCCGACTCCACGCGCAGGGTGTCATCGCCGGTGTTGGCAACGCGAAACACCCCCGTGGCGGTGGCGCCGCCCTCGGACGACGGGACGACTTCGGCGCGCGCCGCGCGCAGCACCAGCTGCGGCGCGGCCGGCGCCTGTGCGCCGGCCGGCGTGGCGCGCGTGAGGAAGGCCGCGATAGGCAGCAGGCGCAGCAGACGCAGCAGACGCAGCGCGTGCAGCGCGTGCAGCGCGTGCAGCGAAGGCAGGGCAGGGCGGCGCATCAGATGACGAACCGGAATTGCATGGCCACCACCGCGTCGTCACCCGAGTCGGCGAAGATCACGGCCTTATAGGTGCCCGCGGCGAGCCGCCCGAGGTCGAACTGCTGCCGAAGCGACGTGCCGGGGTACAGCAGGCCGCGCGTCTGGCGCGCCCGGGCACGCAGCGCGCCGGTGGCATCGTACAGCTCCACCCAGAGCACCGGACGCGCGCCGCGCTCGCCGGTGTGCAGCACGTCCACCATCAGCCCCCGGTGTCCCTCGGCGCTGGCGGTCACGACAGGCGTGCCAAAGCGCACCGTGCGGGCCGACGCCACCCCCACATGCGTGGCCACCTGGACGGCGTAGCGCGTGACGGCCCCCACCTGCACGCCCGCGGCTCCACCGGCGCCATTGGCGCCATCGCTCGCGCTTTCCACCAGCACGGTGCTCCAATACGTGCCGCGCAGCGAATCCACGGCGGGCACTTCCACCGTATACGGCACCGATACCTTGCCGTGTGCCGGCACGAGCACGTGCGAGGTCTGCAGCGAAATCCAGCGGGCGTTCGACCGGGATGACGACGCGCTGGCATCGAAATGCGTCGTGCCGTCGGCGTCAAACCGGTAGTCCGTCTGGGACAGGCGGGCCAACTCGGCGCGCCCCGAGGCGTTGGCGATCACCACCACGCCGCTGTAGCGCGTGCCGGCGCCCGCCTGATGTTCCTCGACGAGATTGCTGCGCACGGACAGCTGCGCGCTGGCCGTCAAGGGAGCCTGCGAGGCGGCGAACAGCACGGCGGTGAGCCGCAGGAATGAAGGGATGCGTGAGGACATGAATGCGTGTGGTAAGGTGGGCGGCGTCAGACGCCGGCCACGATGGTGAGGGTGACGGTGCGCGACTGCGGCGGCACCACTCCTGCCTGGACCGTGGCCGACAGGGTGTAGGTGATGGAGAAGGTGCCCTCCACATTCACGCCCACGCCGCTGACGACCTCGCGCGGCGTCGTATCGAGCGCCACGGTGCCGGCGCTCGTGGCCAGCATCGGGGCGTCGAGCCGCACCGCGAGGGTGACGCCCACGGGCATGCCGGCGTCGAGCTGGGCGGTGATCCGCTGGCCCACGACCGGCGCCGACAGGATGTAGTAGGTGGTGCTGTTGTCGGTGACCGGCGTCGGCGCCATCCCCGCCGCGGCGGCAGACACCCGCATCGGCGCCGGCGAACCGGATACCGTGAGTATGCCCTGCGCGCCGGCTGACGAAGCCGCCAGCGCCAGCGCCGCCACGACGGAGTAGGCAGTCATGCGTCAGACTCCGCCGGTGATGGTGTACGTCACCACGCGCGTCGTCGACGGCACCACTCCCGCCGCCGCGGTGGCGTCGAGCTGGTACGACAGGCCCATCCCGCTGGCGTTCAGCTTGCTGATGGCGGTGACCACATCCACCGGCGTCGTGCTGAGCGCCTTGAGGCCGGCGCTGTTGGCACCCGACGGCGCGCTCAGGACGGCCGAGAGGGTCAGGCCGGCGGGCATGTCGCTGCCGATGCTGGCGGTGACCTTGGCGCCCGTCTGGTTGGTCGTGACGGCCCAGGTGTGGCCGGAGGAGGTGGCGCTTGACGGCGCGCTGCCGGAATTCGACGAATTGATCACCAGCGACGGCGTGCCGCTGACGGACAGGTCGTTGATGGCGTCCACCTGGAAGGTCACGGTCTGGGTGGCGGTCTGCGCCTGGCCAAGCCGCGCCACGCCGAGGATGAGAACGGTAACCGGAACGAACGAGAGCTTCATGCAAGTCTCCTGTGCTGCTGTGAATGGTCCAACGGTGAGCGCGTAAGATGGCCGCCTCCGGATTACGTCATTCGAAACGGCGCATTACATTCGCGTCATCTTTGCCACGGGCCGCGACCGGGGGGGGCGGCCGGACCATTGGACAACGGGTATGCGCGTACTTCTTGTCGACGACGATCCGACACTGACACGAATCATCGAACGCGTGCTGGCCGAGCACGGGTGCGCCGTGGATACCACGGGCCAGGCAGGGTCGGCGCGCTCGATGGCGATGATCACCGCCTACGACATCATTGTGCTCGACCTTGATTTGCCCGACGGCAGCGGGCTGTCGGTGGTGCAGGGGCTGCGGCGCGACCACTGCACCACGCCCGTGCTGATGCTGACCGGAACCACCGACTCCGCCATGACCATCCGTGCGCTCGACGCGGGCGCGGACGACTACCTGGAGAAGCCGGTCAAGCTGGACGTGCTGCGGGCCCGCATGCGGGCCCTCGTACGCCGGCACAGTGGGCGGCCCACGGCGCAATTGAGCGCCGGCAACGTGCGTGTTGACCGCCTGGCACATGAGGTGCGGGTCAACGGAAAGCCGCTCGCGCTCACCGCGCGCGAGCTCGCGACGCTCGTGCACTTCCTGCGCCACGTGGATGAGGTGGTCACGCGCACCCAGTTGCTCGAGAAGGTGCTCGACCTGAGTTTCGACCCCGGGACGAACGTCGTGGACGTCAACGTCTCGCGTCTGCGCAAGAAGCTCCAGGCGGCCGGGGCCAACATTACCATTGCCACACGCCGGGGCGTCGGGTACATGTTGCAGCCACCCGCGAAGCCCTAGCGCCTGCCCGTTCCCTTTTCACGACGAATCGTGCCAACCCTCATCGATCCGCGCACCCTCGCCTTCCAGCTCTACGACGTCCTCGACGCCGAAGCCCTCTGCCAGCGCCCGCGCTTCAGCGACTACTCGCGCGAGGCCTTCGACGCGGTGCTGGAATCGGCCCGCGGCATCGCCACCGACCTCTACGCCACCCACCAGAAGCTCAATGACACCGACGAGCCGCGGGTCGAGAACGGCAAGGTCGTGCTCAACCCGGGCGTCAAGCCGGCGTACGCCGCCACCGCCGAGGCGGGGCTCATGGCCGCCTCGCAGGACGCCGAGCTGGGCGGGATGCAGCTTCCGCACCTGATCTCCATCGCCGCCTACGCCCTCCTCGACTCGGCCAACCCGGCCACCGCCAGTTATCCGCTCCTCACCGTCGGCGCCGCCAACCTCATCGCCGCCTTCGGCAGTCAGGAGCAGAAAGACACGTGGCTCCCGCCCATGTTCGACGGCCGCTTCGCGGGGACGATGGCGCTGACTGAGCCCGACGCCGGCTCCAGCCTCGCAGACCTCCGCTGTTCCGCCGCCCCTCAGCCCGACGGCACGTATCACCTCACGGGCACAAAAATCTGGATCTCCGGCGGCGACCAGGAAATCACCGAGAACATCGTCCACCTCGTCCTGGCGCGTATTGAAGGCGCCCCCGCCGGCACGAAGGGCATCTCGCTCTTCATCGTGCCCAAGCTTCTGCCGGACGCTGGCGGCGCTGGCTCAGTGAGAAACGGAGTGGTCCTCGGCGGCCTCATCCACAAGATGGGCTGGCGCGGCACCTGCAGCACGCTGCTCAACTTCGGCGAGAAGGACCCCTGCGTCGCCTACCTGGTCGGCGAGCCGCACAAGGGACTGTCGTACATGTTCAAGATGATGAACGAGGCGCGCATCGCCGTGGGGCGCGCCGCCACCGGCATGGGCCACGCTGCATACAATCACGCGGTCCAGTACGCGCTCACCCGCAGGCAGGGCCGTCTGCCCAACGACAAATCCCCGCACTCCGCACCCGTCCCCATCATCGAACACGCCGATATTCGCCGCATGCTCCTCGAGGGGCTCGCCAACGTCGACGGCGCCCTCGCCCTCATCCTCGAATGCGGCCGCCTCGTGGACGACGAGCAGACCGCCCCCACCGAGGACGAGCGGTTTACCGCGAGTCTCCTATTGGACGTCCTCACTCCGCTCGCCAAGACCTTTCCGGCGCTCGGCTGCCAGATTGCCATCAGCAACGCCATGCAGGTGATGGGCGGCTACGGATACGCCCGCGAGTATCCCATCGAGCAGCTCTACCGCGACAACCGGCTCAACCAGATCCACGAAGGGACCAACGGCATCCAGTCCCTCGACCTCTTGGGCCGCAAGGTCGTCCAGCAGGGCGGGGCGTCGTTCAAGGCGCTGATGGGCCGCATTCGCGCCACGTTGGCTCAGGCGGCCCAAACGGACCTCGCCCCCTACGCCGACCAGCTCGGGACGGCTCTCGGGCAGTGGGCCGAGTGCACGCAGGTGCTGGGGATGGCGATGCCCAAGGACCCCAATCTCGCGCTCGCCAACGCCAACGTGTACATGGACGTCGCGAACCGGGTGGTGGTCGCCTGGTTGTGGCTGCGGATGGGAGTGACGGCAGACGGGAGACGGGGGACGGCAGTCAACGACGAGGAGCGGGCGTTCTTCGAGGGGAAGCTCGCAGCGATGCGCTACTGGTTCGCCTTCGAGCTCCCGCGCATCGGCCCGGACATCGCGCTGCTGTCCAGGCTCGACGCAACCACGCTGGAGGCGGACCCCGCCTGGTTCTAGTCCCCGCGCCCTAGGGGAATGCTCAACGCCGGGGTGTCTTCTCGCGAAATTCTCGGGCCCTTCGGGCCCTCAAGTATTCGCGAGGAGACACCCCCGGCGTTTCGCTCCGAGGTCGGGGGGAAGGGAACTGCTGGGGACGCGGCTCCCTCGCGCGCTTCGCCGGCCCGCGCGGCGAACCGCTGGGCCGCGACCTGCAGGGTGTCCGTCTCCTCGAACTAGCGGACCTTCATGGGCGGAACAGCGCGGCCAACCGCAGCTCGAGGGGTGCTTGCGCGGGATCCGGCTGCCACCGCAGCACGTCTTCGACAATCTCCCCCTCACCGTCTGCGAGCCCGAAGACCGTCACGCGCTGCGCGTCGAAATCTACCGCCCAGTACTGCGGGATGCCCCAACGCAGGTACGCGTCGCGCTTGATGCCCAGATCCCGCCGGCTGGTGGAATCAGAAAGCACTTCGACCACCAGGACGGCGCGCGGCAGCGACGCCCATTTGGCGCCGCGCGGCGGCCGGCCCGGAATCACCTGCACGTCTGGCTGGAGTTCGCTCTTGCCGTGCGGCACCGCGCCAGGCGAAACGACAACGCCGATGCCGTGCGCGGCGCAGTACGCCGATAGCGCCACGGTCAGGCGCGTGGCTATGTCCTGGTGGTCAAACGCCGCCTGCGGCGTCACCAGCAGCGCTCCGTCGAGCACCTCGTAACGGTTTCCGTCGTCCGGAAGCCGCTCGAGATCGGAGCGAGTCCAGGCTCGCGTACGAAGCGAACGCGCGGCGCGCTGTGCCATCTGCATACGGTACGCTCGGCGGTGAAGGATGCGCAACTCGGCGGCATACCCGATGTTGCGTGCGCTGTTGGCCGAAAGCGCAACCGAACTCACGCACCGCCAATCAAACCCGCGCGCCGCCCCCACCCAGATCCGCGCCCGCCTCTCCCTTCCTCCTCGAGCCAGCGCACGAATGAGGGGTCCTGTTCGCGAATATAGGCGGACTCAAAGACGGGGCGCGAAGCGCCCCTTCAAGCCCGCCAATTTCGCGAACAGGACCCCTCATTCGTGCGTTGCGAACCATGGGCCCTGATGGATTCGAACCATCGCGCGTCGGATTATGAGTCCGCTGCTCTAACCGCTGAGCTAAGGGCCCCTTAGCAACTGGGCAACGGGAATGTACCAGCCCACTTTCGCTCTTGACAGCCCAGCCCTCCCGTCCCACATTGGGCATAGTACTCGCCCTATAGTTGGCGAACCACGTGCGTGGGTCGCCCAACTGCCATTTTTCAGGTCACCAGGAGATCGCCGATGGCACTCAACTTCGTCAAGCGTCTGGCAGGCTTCGCCCTCGTGGCGATGATCGCTGCACCGGTCGCCGCTCAGCAGGTCACGCTTGCGGACCTCGCTAAGATGACGCCCGAGCAGATGGCCGCCGTGCCGGCTGATCAGCTCAAGCAGCTGCTGACCCTGGCGGCTCCCCAGGCAACCGGCCTGCCGGCATCCCAGCCGTTCTTCCGCGGCGCACCGGGCACCAGTTCGGGATCGCCCTCCGGCTTTGGCGCCGCCTGGCGCGACGGCTTCGTGGGCGGCGGATACCAGCAGGGGCGCGGCGGCACGGATTACGACGGCTCCATGGCCTTCGGCTTCGGCGTGGGCAATGCCAAGGACGCCATCGGCCTCGAGGTCGTGGTCGCCTCGCTCGGCACCTTCCGCTCGGGTCTCTATGAGCGCTCGGCTTTCTCGTTCAAGGCGCACCACGCGGTGAGCGACAACGCTTCCATTGCGCTGGGTGTGGAGAATGCGTTCGCCACGGGTGGCGGTGAAGACACCGATCCCTCGGTCTTCGTGGCCGCCACTCGCGTGCTCTCGTTCCCAGAGTCGCCGTTCAAGCAGGTGACCCTCTCGGGCGGCATCGGCAACGGCCGGTTCCGGTTCCAGAAGGACTTCGAGGCCGACAAGAGCACGATCAACTTCTTCGCCTCGGCGGGGGCGACGTTCCACGAGCAGGCGTCGGTTTTTGCGGACTGGGGCGGCCAGGATCTTACGGTCGGGCTGTCGCTGGTGCCCATCAAGGCGTTCCCGGTGATCCTCACGCCGGCCATCGCTGACCTCACCGGCGCCAATGGCAACGACCCGCGCTTCTCGCTTGGGTTCGGCATTGGCATGCGGTTCTAGTTCGACCACCACTGACGACAACAAGGAGCTTGAGATCATGAAGATTCAGAATCTCGTCGCCGTGGCGGCCATCGCACTGACTGCCAGCACGGCATTTGCGCAGACTCACCCGAGCGCGCCCGGCATCGCGTCCTCCACGGTCAGCGGACTTTTCGTTCCAACCCCGAGTGGGAGCAGCGTCCAGAACGTAGGCGGCACCCTCGCATTGCCGCCATCGACGCCGGTACGACCCGCCGTCGGCGTCCAGCCGTCTCAGCCTGCGGCGCAGGCAAGCGTCAACGCGGTCGCCGCGGGCTCACCAGCGGCCGTGGCGTCGTTCACGCAGACGCTTTCAACTGCCGGTATTCCCGCAGCGGCCGCGCAGGGTATCGCCACGGCCCTACAGACGCTGGGCTCAAGCCCGACGGTTGGGAGTCTGAATGCGGCAATGTCGTCATGGAATGCCGCCATTCAGTCATTGACCCCAACGCAAGTCGTCGCGCTCATGCAGACTCCAGCGGGCTTCGCCGCCGCTCGGACCATGATTGCGAACTATCTGGGAGCTACTGCACGGTAGACCGAGTTCGGTCCCCCGACTCCGGCGCACGAAAGCGGTCCAGCGAGATTCTCGCTGGGCCGTTTCGTTCGAGAGCCCGCGCTCCGAAGTTCAGCGCGCCGACGAGAACGGGGCCGTGAAGCCCGCCCAGACTACCGGCTTGGGCGTCTTGCTTCCGCTCGCCACGGTGTGCCCCGTGGCGCGCACTCCCCAACGCCACGTAACGCTGCGCGCGGTCGTCGCAGCGTAGTCGAGCTGCAGGTTGTACCCAGGCCGCACCGTGGCGTCCTCGGCGTAGGACTCGATGCACCCGACGACTTCGAACGTGCTGTTCACTCGGCAGCCGAAGGAATAGCTCAGCACGGGACCGGCAGCGAGGCCGAAGTGTCGCGAGACCTCGCGCCGCAACATGAAGGTCCCTTCAATCGAATTCTCCCGCACGCGCTCACCGGCCGCGGTATTGTTCTTCATCTGGACCACCGCACCTTGAAGCATATGCGTCCATTTGCCGGCGGGCTTCACGATCATCCCCTCAAACTGCACGCCGAGCACGGTCTTGCCGTCCCCGCCGTCAGGGCGCGTGCGCAGCCCGGCGTTGAGCCCGATCTGCCACTGGGCATGCGCGGCGACGGGCACGGCGAGCATGAAGAACAACAGGCGCTTCATTCGGTTGGCTCTCCCTTCGGTGTGTGTGCGCAGGGCCGGGGGTGTGGTCCGGCGAATATAGAAGGGCGGCATAGACGGGGCGCGAAGCGCCCCCGTTTCAGGCCCGACAATTTCGCCGGACCACACCCCCAGCCCTCCGCGCCTGCTACTGCGTGTGTCCGTCGAACGCCTCGAGCACTTCAGCGGGGCTGACCGTCGCGGCGCCCAGCTTGCCCACCTCCACGCCCGCCGCATAGTTCGCGATGACCGCCGCTTCGAGCGCAGTCGCGCCCGCGGCCAGCATCGCCGCCAGGTACGCCGTCACCGTGTCGCCCGCGCCCACGACGTCATACACCTCGCGCGCCGTCGTCGGAATGCCGTCGATGCTGACGTCACCCACCTTCGCGACGCTGCCGTGCCGACGCTTCTCCCCGCCTCGCGCGCCCGCATCTCCCATCTCCCGTCTCCCATCTCCCGTCTGCACGAGCGCCATGCCTTTCTCAGATAGCGTCAGCAGCAGACTCTCGACGCCCAGCCGTTCGAGAACGAGCGGCAGCGCGTCCGGATGTTCGAGATCGACGGCAGCGCCGAGCGCGGCTTCGAGTTCGCGACGGTTCGGCTTGAAGACGGTCGCACCCTTGTACGAGAAGAAGTTGTGGTACTTGGGATCCACCACCACCGGGATCCCCTTGATGCGGGCCTGCGCGATGGCGCGCGCGATGACGGGCGTCACCAGCACGCCCTTGTTGTAATCCTCGAGCACCAGCGCGTCGGCATCGGCCACGGCGCGGTCAATAGCGGCGAGCAGCGCTTCCACTTCGCTGTCGAGGCAGTCGGTGTCCACTTCCTCGTCCACGCGCAGCAGCTGCTGCGAGCGGGCAAGGATGCGAGTCTTGGTCGTCGTCGGCCGCGCCGTCTTCACGAGGCCCCGTGTGTCGCCGCCGAGCGCGGTGAGCATCTGCCTGAGCCGCGCCCCCGCGTCGTCATCGCCCACCACCGCCACGAGCTCGACGCGCGCGCCGAGCGCGGCGACGTTCTGCGCGACGTTGGCCGCGCCGCCAAGCGCGTCCTTGCGATCGCGCACGCGCACCACGGGAACGGGCGCTTCAGGCGAGACGCGATCGACGTCGCCGCGGAGATAGACATCCAGCATGGCATCGCCGACTACGGCGATGCGCAAGGTGGCGGATTTGTGGAGAAGAGATTCGAGGCGCTGGCGTTGCATGTGGGTGCGGAGGGACGGGTGCGGGGTGCGCGGGTTTGGTGCGGGGGAACGAGTGGAGGGAGGAGGAGGGGGGACGGGAGGGGGGACGGAAGGCGGGACGGAAGGCGGGACGGAAGGCGGGACGGAAGGCGGGACGGAAGGCGGGACGG